>NZ_JANKJL010000006.1:0-175649 GCF_041414805.1 Sporosarcina sp. OR05
AGAGGATGGGACAAAACTCTACATAGACCGTTCCTCTGCGCTCCACTCATGAATATGAAAAGAGAAATAGTAAAAACAGAAAAAAATGCATGACGGCGAAATTTGCCTTCATGCATTTTTTTTATGTTTTGTCCCAGCCTCTTGATGAAAAACGCAATTCGCTTCAACGTACTTGCATGCTGACAATCTTAGTCCAACAAGGCGTTCAACTTACATGCGAAAATTCACTAACTGACTTAATCTGTAAATCCATTAAGCCGTGACATCTCGTTTCACAAAAGTCGAATAGCTGATCACTAAAAAGACGATCATATAAACAGCAAGGACTGCGAGTGAGAACGGCATCGTCACATCTTCGATGAGTTTCACACCCGTTTCAAACTGTGTCAAATCCATATGCGTAAATAGTAAGTACTTTGCAATTTCATATCTTGCAAGCAATGCCGTGACCATCGCTCCTGAGAAATAGATAAACAAAGACAAACCGATCGCAAGCGAGCTGGAGCGGAAAACAGAACCGATTGTGAATGCAAACGTTGCAATAACGAAAACGGATCCGAAAGATAAGAGCAACATGTAGAGACTCTTCGCCCAAACGGACACTTCTACGACTTCTTTACCATTCCAGCTCAGTTCCTGTCCCGTTCCTGATTTGAATAAAATCATTGCCAACAAGATGTAGAAGATGTAGCCTATCACCATCAAAAACATGCCGAATAAGTTCACTGTAAGAAATTTAGAGGTAAGGATTTTCCATCGTTTCACAGGGCGTGTTAACAACATTTTAATGGTCCCTTGCGAAAACTCGGACGCCACGATGCCTGCAGCAACGATGACAGTCAATAATAGAACGGTGCCGCCTATCCCTGAAGGATCCATGAGCATTCCTTCTTTGCTAAAAGAATCGACGGGTTCGATGTCATTGTCCAAGCGGTACTCCAATACTTTTGCGTCTGCTTCCAACTCTTTTCGTTCAGCCTTAGACAAAGTGTCATCCGCCAATTGCATTTCCAAGTAGGCTAATTCATCATTCATCGGCCCTTTCCAGCTTGGTGCATTAGTTACTTCAGCAGAAGGATTATTCTCTACTTCTGTAAACGTACTTTGCTGGGTGTCAATGAACTTCATTACCCCCATCATCGCCCCAGTTAAAAGAAGCATAATACCGATCATGACCCATGTACCTTTTTTATTCCATAATTTCATCCACTCATTTTGCATAAGTTTCAGCAATTTGGCCACCTCCTGTCATTTCTAGGAATTCATCTTCCAATGTTTTTCGGTGAGGCTGCACGGCAAACACTTGCAAGCCTCGGGCAATGAAACGCTCCATAAGTACCGGTATTTGGCTTTGTTCCGCGTTGACAAGTAAGCCATCCTTGAAGCCTTCCACCGCAAATCCTTCCTGTTCAAGCAACTGTTTTGCCTGGTCAATCGGTGTTGCTTCCATATAGTAAAACGATTCTTTCGTCTCGGACATGTCACGAATATCAATCAGTTTACCATTCTGAATGACTGCTATCCGATCACACATCAGCTCAATTTCTGAAAGCATGTGACTTGATACAAAAACAGCGACCCCTTCAGTTTCAGCAATCTTTCGCAAGTATTGACGGAATTCACGAATGCCTGCAGGATCCAAACCATTTGTTGGTTCATCCAAAATCAAGAATTTCGGTCGGTGTAGTAATGCTTGCGCAAGTCCTAGCCGTTGGCGCATTCCAAGGGAGTACGTACTTACTTTTTCATGAATTCGGTTTTGCATGCCGACTTGCTTTACCACTTCGTTAATCCGTTCTTTTGTTACACCTTTATGCATACGCGCGAAATGGACCAAGTTTTTATACCCCGACATGAACTTATACATTTCAGGATTTTCAACGATAACGCCAACTTGTGAAAGGCCCCCTTCAAAATTATCACGAAGCGAGACACCATCTATGACGACATCCCCTGTACTTTTCTTCATGAGTCCGACCATCATCCGAATCGTCG
Organism: Sporosarcina sp. OR05; assembly: GCF_041414805.1. Classification (NCBI taxonomy): domain Bacteria; kingdom Bacillati; phylum Bacillota; class Bacilli; order Caryophanales; family Caryophanaceae; genus Sporosarcina; species Sporosarcina sp. OR05. The sequence continues at coordinate 1,996 of NZ_JANKJL010000006.1, forward strand.
TTGTCTTCCCGGCACCATTTGGTCCAAGAAAACCGGTAATTGTTCCAGGGTAAATGGCTAAATTCAAATCATCAATAATCTTCTTCTTCCCTATCGTTTTCGATAGATTCTTCAGTTCTACAACGGGTTTCATTCTCCCAACTCCTTTGTTATTTCCAATAGTCCTATTGCACTTGCGGCTGCTTAAACAGTGACACCATCCAACTTGTTGCATCAATTCCGTAGAAATCGCGTATTTCATCAACCGCTTCATGCGCAATGATTCGCCCACCTTGCATGACGATAATGTCATCAAGCAGTGGCTCGACTTCACGGATTTCATGTGTCGACAGAATTACGGTTTGATTTTCGGGATCTGTAAAACGTATGAGCCCTTTGGCAATATCCTCCCTCACCATCGGATCCAATCCCGAAAAGGGTTCATCGAGTAAATAGATATCTGCTTCCCTTGCAAGTGTAACAGCGATTTTCACTCGTCCTCGATTCCCTTTAGAAAGATTTCTCATTTTGGCATCCAGCGTAACGTTCAAAAAGCTCATTAATTCCTTTGCTTTAATCAAATCAAAATCCTCGAACTGCGAATCATAGAAGTCCATTAGTTGCCGAACCGTAAAATACGGAAAGAACAAATCTGCATCGGACATATACGCTAAGCGGGAAGCAATTTTTCTTGTAATCGGTTCACCTTCAAAAAAAGCAGTTCCAGCATGGATGGACGATAAACCAGCAATCGCTTTTAGCAATGTCGATTTTCCGCTTCCATTCTCACCAACCAGTCCAATGACTTTTCCTCTAGGAATGGAGAGTGTAACATTGTCCAATGCCCGTTTAGCTCCATACTTTTTGACAACATTCTGTAGTGTAATCATGCTTCATCCCCTCTTTCTTGCAAGCACTTTACAATTTCGTCTGTCGTAAAACCGAATGACGCAACATTTTGAAGGAACGTCGTTACAAGCTGCTCCTTCATTTCATTGCGAAGCGCTAAGATTTTCTCTTCATTCTCCGTCACGAACGACCCTTGCCCCCTTCTCGTTTCGGTGATTTCCATTTGCTCCAACTCCTTATAAACGCGTTGCATCGTATTTGCATTGACGCCCGCTTCCACCGCGTATTCCCGGACGGATGGCAACTTTTGTCCTGTCGACAACGTACCTCGCAGTATATCCCCCATAATCCGATCGATGAGCTGTTGATAAATTGGTTTGTCTGGTAAAAAATCTATGCTCATCTTAGAACCTCACTTTCTTCTCGAGCAACCATGTGCCCCCACTAAAGAACAGAATGGAAAATAGAGCGATAATGGTAAATCCAGTAATGGTCACTATATAATCTTGAAGGAATACGCCGGTTAGCACACCCCATACAAATGCCATGAACAGGATGGGAATCATCACGATGAATCCTGCAAACTTGCCAAACAATCCTTGTAAATAAACAAAGAGACTCCAAGTAAAAAGAACTGCCACCGTGTTGAATACAACATTAATATCTGCTATCACAATGGCTTTTGTAGCAAAAAGAATGGCTGCCTCCAAAGAAACTGACTCAGTCGCACCGAGGAAATAGGCGATGCCAATCATAAGACTCACACAAATCATCGAAACTGTAGCTGTCAATAGAGCCATGATCACTTTCACGCCAATCATTTTCCACATCGGCGCGGGTGAATGCAACCATACGTCTGGCCGTTTCCTTTCAGTTTCCAAACTACTCAACAACAGCAATGGTCCTGAAAATAAATGAATCGTTAGCAGCATCTTGTACAGACGATCCGGATCGATATGCTGGAAGTCAAATCGTCCTCCTAAAACAGGTGTCACACTAAAGAAGCAGATAAGTAATGCAGTAAGAAGAAATACAGCCATTTGTAAACGCATCAGTACCCATTCTTTTTTCATCAAACCACGCCATCTCCAAGTCATCGTCACACCCTCACTTTCTTCTCAAACAATGTGACGGCAACGACGAACAACAATACGGTCAACAGCAAGTCGAACAACGTATTCCCGATGGATAACGTCAAATCCATATAAATATACGAGTTTTCATTGATCTCCAACTTCGAGTTTTTCAGTTCAAGCAAGTCAAAATTACCGTTGTGAATGAATCGCTCATAAAAAGCAGTGCTCTTTATTTCCCCAAATAAACGTACAGCAAGCACGACTAGGATGCCTGTCGCAACAATGGAAAACCCCTTTAAATACGGTTTCAGCAAACGATCGATTACAATAAAAAACACCGCTGTTGCTAAAAGCATTAAAGAAGTAGCGAAAAAAAGCACAATAAACCAACTTCCAAAAAACGCTAACTCATCAAATGTAACGTCTAGATTGTCCGTTATTGCAAAACGGATTGCCAAAACGAGCGCAGGTACAACTAATGCAATCGCTCCAATACATGCGGCTACCACACATTTCACGCCAATTAAAACGTATGCACTCGCTGTCGAATGCAACCAAATATCCGGCTGTTTCATGTCGCGGTTAAACATCGTGGCAAACGTAATTGCAGGAATAATTGCGCCTGTCAAAATGACCATGAAACCGAAAACCATCGTCATCTCAAATACAAATTTCGGATCATCCTTTGTCAGCGGTCCCATTATTGACGGTATCGCAAACAGGCCAATTACCGTAATGCCGATTGCAATGACAATCTGCCACTTCCACAACATCCACTCTTTCGCCATCAACCCATTCCACTGTTTCATTGTTATATCCCCTTCTGTATTGGTGTATTAGTTACATAGTACACTAATGTATGCTGTTAAGTAAAGGGAATTGAATGATTTATGTAAAATGAATGAAAAGTCCTTGTCAGGGAGTTGCTTTCTAATGTCGCAGTCTTTCTCAGAGAGATTCACCTCGGAATACTATCGATCACTTTGTGAGGTCTATCGTTCACTTTCGAGTTTCTATCAATCACTTCAGCAGTTCTATCGATCACTTCCAAGATTCTATCAATCACTTTCACAATTCTAATGATCAGTTTGTATCTAAATACCTACGTACTTCCAACACAAACTCACTTCTCGCATTACAAATTTATAACCTCATAAGCAATTGTGATCTCTTTCGTTTCAATTCCAGTCATAGTCTAATTCGCGAAACTACTCTACACTTAAGCTATCAACACAAAGGAGCGATGAACATGACACATTTCCTAACAGGCATCGATCATATTCAAATTGCAGCACCGCCAAACGCCGAAGAACAAGCACGGCAATTTTACGGCAAGCTGCTCGGCATGAAAGAAATTCCAAAGCCTGAAAATCTTGCAGCACGTGGCGGCTGCTGGTTCCAGTGCGGCACACAAGAAGTCCATATCGGCATCCAAGCAGACTTCTCACCCGCCAAAAAAGCACATCCCGGTTTTACTGTGAATGCACTTCCTGCACTAAAGTCCCGTCTTGAACAAGCAGGTTACACGATCTCTGAAGAGCCACCGATCGCCGGGCGTACGCGTTTCTTCACACACGACCCTTTCGGCAACCGCATAGAATTCCTGGCATTTAACTAACAACAAAGCAGGCGATTAAGACACAATAATCGTCTGCTCCTGCTCATCCAAACGCTTTATTTCTTCAATCGCCTCATCACGTTTACGTTTCAAACGATCTTGCACCCGGCGTACATCACGGAGCACAACATTCAATTTGCTTTTTGCATCGGTAATTCGCGAATGCACCATCCAGTCCGAAAAGATGTTATCAAAGAAGATGTCCGTGAATGTGAAAAAGTCATTATGATTCACTTGAAATGACTCCGATGCGACATTTTGAACGTCCATTAATTCCGTCTCGTAATGGCGTAATGCCCGTTGCGCGCGGTGCACGAGATCGTCTGAACTATTCATTTCTGAATACTTTAATGCGGATACGACAAGACCGCCCCCTAAAAAGGTATCCCACATCGACAACCCTTCTGCATTTCCAAGCTTATCGAGCGCTGCATCAAGTGCGCGCACAGCTTTATTCCCCGCTTCGATCGCTTCGTCAATTTCACGCATCAATGAACGAATTCGAATTCGATCGTCCGCTATTTTTTGTAATGTAGCGGTTGCGACAGAGTCGTTCTGCCGAATCCACGATTCCTTCTCACGTAAAAAATCTTCCCAATCTTCATCGACATATTGAAAATCCGCGTTCTTCGCTTGCTCTTTAAGTCGACTCAACTCGGCTTGCAAATCGGTCACTGTCTTTGCAGCTTCGTTGTACTTCAGTTCTGCTTCCGCCACTTCATTGATTTCCCGCTCCATCTGCTCGTCCCATTTGCCCGTCCATTCCTTTATTTTATTGGCAAACGAGAACTTGCCTAACTTTATGACATCCTGTTGCTCCTTCGTCAACTGACGGTGCAAGGAATCCCTCAATCTCTCGGCTTCCTTGTATTGCGCTTCCGTCCCTTCAAGTCGACGACGGATCCGATTACGCTCATTGCGTCGCAACGTCAATTCCATTTGTCTTTCATGTATATCCGTCCGCATTCATGCCACCCCTTTTTCCAGTTCACTTACTATTCATACGGACAATGGTGTAAAATGGTTTCAAACTGTCAAATCATTCTGTTGTATTTCAATGTTAAAAGGGGGTTGCATCACAATGATTCATCTTTTTACGCACGAGGACAAACGTATGCCTGCTACCGAACAAGACATTCTTCAAGTAGAGGAAAAACTTAACCTAAAACTTCCAGAGGACTTCAAACAGCTGTTGCGGATTGCAAATGGAGGCGTGGTGCAGGCTGAAAAACGAGGGTTTCCTGTAGACTTCCCAATTGAAAGTGGAGATCCTTACATTGATGTGGAAGAAATTATGGGAGCAAATGAAGAGGGACTGCTTATGAGTGATTACTTCATACAAGAATGGGGACTTCCTGAACAACTCGTTCTCTTTGCCGGTAGCGGCCACGCATGGGTCGGTTTCAATTACGAAAATCCAGAAACCCCAAATGTTGTTTACGTGGAACCAGACGATGGGAATGGACATAATTTTCATGTCATCGCTCACACCTTCACTGAATTCGTTGAAAAATTAACGCCTATACAGTAAAAGATGAATGGTCAAAACCCATTCAGCGCGACATACGACTTAAAACACAAAAAATTCCCACGAGAGGATGCATCACGTAAAACGCATCCTCTCGTGGGAATTATTACTTTCCCTGCACTATTCGTATCGTAACCTTTGTAGCATATGCAGAACGCGGCATAATCGATCGGAACGCAGCATATCCTGCCAAAACGCCGCATAAACACTCAGAACTCAGCATATCCCGTCATATCGCCGCATTACCGCCCAGAACTCAGCATATCTCGCCAAAACGCGGCAGTACCGCTCAGAATTCAGCATATCCCACCAGATCGCCGCATAATCAGTGCTTCATTTCCCTGCGCAGCTTTCGGTGTTCTCTACGAGCAGGAGCTGTTTCAATTAGGCGTTTCTCAACTTCCGTTTCTCCATAGACACCTGCAATTTCAACAGGTTTGTTGTCTTCATCCATTGCGACGAACGTTAAAAACGATTCAGTTGTGAGTTTTTTTGCGCCTGTTTCTAAATCCGTCGAGTGCACGGATACGAAAATTTCCATTGAAGTTCTACCTGTCGAACTGACGACGGCTTCGAGTTCAAGCACGTCGCCTACTGTCGCAGAAGAGACAAAATCGACTGAGTCAATTGATGCTGTTACGACGGCAGTTTGTGCGTGCTTCATTGCGGTGATGGCCGCTATTTCATCAATGTACGCAAGTACTTTTCCTCCAAATATTGTTTGCATATGATTCGTATCAGGTGGCAAAACGAGTTTTGTACTAATGGTCCGTGAGTGGCTCATCGGGCGTTGTTTCATTACGTTCATCTTCCTTTCCATTACATCCAGCTGCTTGGGTACCGTTGCTTTTATTGATAGCCGCTTGCTTCGCATTACAACTCCATGCCAGACAGTCGCTATTCCCTCAACAAGTATACCGCACCATCCAGTCTCACTCAAACAATCGGCGAGCATACGGATGCGAAAAGTTCCATACGCCGTCCTGCTTCACGCTTTCTTCGACGATGCGACCGCCTTCCATGACATACACACGGTCGCATAACGATTGGACGACTTTCAAGTCATGGGAAATGAAGAGCATTGCCATGCCCATTTCTTCATTTAACTTCCTCAACAGTTCCACAATCTCTTTTTGAATTAATCGATCTAAGCTTGAGACGATTTCGTCGCAAATTAACAGCTTCGGTTGCATGAGGAGGGAACGGAGCAAATTGACGCGTTGTCTTTCTCCGCCACTCAGTTCAGATGGCAATCGCGTCAAATGCTTTTCATTCAGACCGACTTTCTCAAGCATCTCCCGTATATAGGCATCACGATCGCCTTTCATCAATCGAAGAGGTTCTCGCAAACTAGCTTGTACGGTCCAAGTAGGATTTAACGCGGCTGAAGCATTTTGGAAAACAATTTGAATCGTATTGTAAAGCGCACCTTTTTCAGCAACTGTAATCGTTCCTGCATCCATCATTTCTAGTCGCATGAGTAATCGTGCCAACGTACTTTTCCCACTACCGCTTTCACCGACAAGTCCAACGAGCTCGCCTTCATTAACCCTTAAATGAATAGCATCCAGTACACACTTTCTGCGCGCGCCACGTCCATAGCTTTTAGAAAGTCCTTCAACTTGAAGCATATGCGAATTCCTCCCTTCCTAGAAACGGCTGTCAATTAGCCTCTTCGTGTAGGCATGCACAGGATTCGTGAACAGTGATTTCACAGAACCTTGCTCAACAACACGGCCATGTTGCATAACGACGATTGCATCCGCTACGTCTGCCACGCTATCCAGATCATGAGTAATTAACAATACGGTCGTTCCGTTTTCATTCAACGTGCGGAGCCACCCTAAAAACTCCTTTTGCACGATTGCGTCCAGCGCGGATGTTGGCTCGTCAGCAATGAGAAGCTCAGGCTGCACGTACATTGCACAGGCGATCATGCATCGTTGCAACATGCCACCTGACAATTCAAACGGATAGTGTTGTAGAATCACTGATGACAAACGCAACCCTTCTAGAATTCTCGTCATTTTCCGTTCAAATGTTTGCCAATCGTCTCCGATTCGACCGGCTGAAAATGCAAACAGCTGCCGCCCCATCTTTATATGCTCATTAAAACTGTTCGACGCATCTTGTAAAACCGTAAAAATCGACTCTCTACGTAGTTTCATCATGTCTTCATCGGTTATCGCCAATAAATTCGTACCTTTATACACAATGTCCCCTTCAACTTGAGCATTCTTCGGCAACAAGCGCAAAATACTAGCAACCGTCAAACTCTTCCCACTGCCACTCTCTCCAATTAAAGCCGTAATTTTTTCTTCCTCAACCTTGAAAGAACTGTCATGCACGACACCCACACCATCTAATGCAATCGATAATCGTTTCAGCTCAAGCACGAATTCCCCTCCTTTTCGGTTCCTTCAACGCTTCGCCGATGTAGTTGATGGATAACACCGTTAAAAAAATGAGCAATCCCGGGAACAAACCGACCCACCATGCACCTATTAATAAATCATTCTGCGCATTGGAAAGCATCGTTCCCCAAGACGGCACCGCAGGCGGTATTCCGATCCCAAGAAAACTGAGCGACACTTCAATGAATACTGCACCGGCAAAGTTGAAAATCGTCACGACAAATAATGGCGTCAGGCTGTTTCGCAGCAAATGCCCCGTGAAGATTTTCCAACTAGGTGTGCCAAACATCTTGGCCATCTTTACATACTCAGCATCTTTCAGCCTCATAAACTCCGTCCGAACGATACGTGCAGTCGCAAACCATCCCGTCACACCGATGATGAGTGTCATTCCCCACATTCCACCTTGGATGATCGCTTGAAATGCAAGCACCATAATGAGCGAGGGAATTGCGATGAATGCTTCCAACAAGCGCATCATGATTGCATCCAACCAGCCTCCAACATACCCGCTAACTCCTCCGTAAATGACTCCAATGAGGAAGGAGAGGAACACCGATAGCGCAGCGACGGTCAATGTCACCTTTCCACCGTGCAATAGACGAGTCAAGACATCTCTTCCTAAATGATCCGTTCCGAGTACATGCGCTCCGCCAGGCGATGCATACACTTCATCTAAATTCATTTCATTAACTGCATAGGGTGCCAAAACGTTTGAAAAGATGGTACAGAAAAGGACGAGACTGAGTAGCAAACACGATACAATAACCGTCTTTTTTCTTTTCATGTCCCCAACTCCCCTTTACGCAGCTTCGGATTAAGGACGAACGTTACTACGTCAATAACGACTAAACTGCAAACGACAATGACACCGGTTAGCATAATGCCTCCCATTAAAACGGGATAGTCCTTCACCATGACCGATTTGGCCATCATTTGACCGAGACCTGCCCACGAAAATAACGACTCCACGATGACAGAACCGCCAAAAAAGGAAGGAATGGTCATCGCGAGGTAATTCAAATACGGAATGAGTGCATTGCGAATCATCCCTCTTTGCAACTCCCGTTCGTCTACACCATTCGCTCTTGCCGCCATGACATAGTAACTTTCTGCCTCCACCTTCACACTATCTTGAAGGAAGCGAGCATAAATGCCGACATGTGTCAGCACGACAACAGCGACTGGCATGATGAGGTGTTGCAATTTATCAATCAACCCACCGTTTCCTCCAATACTTTGCATGCCGGAAGATGGCAGCATGCCAAGTTGGACTGAAAACAAATATACGAACAGAATGCCGAGCCAAAATGCAGGAATGGAAGATGAAGCAATACTGAACGTCGTCAAGCTTCGATCTAACAACGAACCTGGGTGCATACCCGCCTTCAAACCAAGCCAAATGGAACAACCCACAATGCACACGAGTGATGTGCCAATGAGCAACAGTGTATTCGGCAGCCGTTCCCAGAGAATTTCTGCGACTGGCCGACCTTCCTTGGCAGACATCCCTAAATTGCCTTGCACCGTTTCTTTCAACCACGCACCATACTGCACCATTAACGGTCGATCGAGTGCAAACACCTGATTGATGCGTTCTTTTTCGGCAGCGCTTAGCATTTGTGCATTCCCACCATAATAAGCGGTCGCGGAGCTTCCCGGTCCTGCATGCATCATGAAAAAAGAGAGGAAGCTCAAGATGAAGAGGACGAGTATCCCCAACATCATGCGCTTCCCAACCCATTTAACGGTCATTCCAATTCCACTCCTCGACGTTCCATAAAAAGCCGGAACCGTGATGACCAAGTATCCGTTCTTTCACGCCTTCTACCTGTTTATTCATACCATACACTGCATCAGCATAAGCAATAAACGCAAAAGCAGGATCGTTTGCCAATGCTTCTTGGAACGCCTTGTAACTCGCTTCCCTCTCCTCCACATCGGTAGCTAATCGACCTTTTTCAAGCCATTCATCAACGACTGGATTCGCATAACTACCATAATTGTAGCCTGAACTTGTCAATGGTGATTCACTTGAATGGAACAGACTGTACGTATGGTGATCTGCATCATATGGACTTCCCCAACCAATCATGAACGCTTCCGTCTCTTCAATTGTAATGGCAGACCAGTCAAGTGCCGCCACTTCAACTTGTGCACCAATCGCCTTGAAGTCTTCTGCAATGTAATTCGCCATATTTACCCGCACGGCGTCAGATGCAGGGGCTGTAATGGTGAATGCAAGCGTAATGCCCTCTTTTTGCCGCACGCCATCGTCGCCTTTTTTCCAGCCTGCTTCGTCGAGCAAAGCCTCGGCTTTTGCGATGTCGTAGCTGTATTTTTCAATACTTTCATTATGAAATGCGTGTTTTTGAAGAGGTGAGTACGCCTCTTCACCGTATCCTTTTAAAATGCCTTTTACGATTTGTGAACGGTCAATTGCATAACTAAATGCTTGTCGTACCCGTTGATCTTGCCAAAGTGGCTCGTTCATATTAAATAACATACCCCGATAATCCGCAGTTTCGACATCGTAAATGTTCAAGTGCTCTTTCTTTTCCATTTCAGCCACTTGATTTGGGTCGAGTAAAGCGATATCGACTTCTCCTGATGCCAATTGAAGTGCGCGGACGTTACTATCTGGAATAAATTTAAAAATGACTTTCTCTATCGATGGAGTCGTTCCGTAAAAGTCCGGATACGCTGTTAACGTCAAGCTTGCGCCGCGATTCCACTGCTCGAACTGATACGGTCCCGCGCCTATTGGATGACTAGTAAAGGAAGCCGTTCGCATGTCCTGTCCTTCAAAAGCATGTTTCGGTAAGATCGGGACAGTCAACTTGTCCAAAATCGGTGTGAAAGGCTGTTTGAGTGTCATTTCCACTTCGTACGCACCGATTTCCTTTAGAGAATCCACTTCCGTGAAGTCGGATTTTAAAAAGGATGTATTTTGATCGTCTAAGATGCTTTCGATTGTGAAGATGACGTCTTCTGCGGTCAGCGGTTCACCGTCGTGGAAGGTGATGCCTTCACGTAATTTGAACGTGTAGGTACGCTTATCTTCCGACATCGTGTAGGATTCAGCGATGTCTTTTACTGCTTCATTATTTTCATTGAAGCGGAATAGTCCGCGAAATAAAAGTGCGTCCACATTCGTTTCTTCAAGGACTGGATTTAGACCATCAAATTCAGATTCCGAAGCATAGATAAGCTGATTCTTTTTTACGCCAGCCGCGTTGTCATTCTGTTTCCCACAACCGACAAGGGCAATAGCGATTAGGATGGTGATGATGATGCCAATAGTTTGTTTCTTCATTCGATCCTCCACAAGTTCTACATACGTGCTGCAAGGTCAGAAAAGACGCGTTTCATTTCTTGTTGCAGCTTCCATTGGTCGACGCCGAGGAAGCGGCAATGGACCGCGTTTCCTGTTAGTCGTGTAATGCCTGCCCGTAAACCTTCTCCGACTTGCATTGCTTCTTGAATCGCACGTAAGTCAAGCTCCTTTGCCGTGTCAGACACGAGCCAAATGGAGCCGATATACAACGCGTCTTCCAACATACCCAGTTGTCCATAATGCATCGTCTCTGGGGTGAAGTGAATGGCGTCAAATGCGACAAGTTCTTTTTCATGATAGATCTTCATCGATGATTGCATAGAAGTGAAGTCAAATACTTCCCCTCTCTTTTCTCTGCCTGGTGCTAATATTTCTCCCCAAAGCAGTTTGGAACCTTTGTCTACGTGAATGTTCGTCTCCATTTGAAACTTTGAATCAGCAAATGGAATGATCACTTCAGGCATCCATTCGAGCCGTGCATTTTCTCCAACTTGTACGCGTATAGACTGAATGCACGTTTCTCCTGTATGTGAGCGGTAAATCTTTAACGCCGATTGTTGGATAATTCTCACTGAACTGTCCGGTTTCAATTCGATGGAGATGTCATTCCGATCGGCAGCTACCATTCCGCCAGACGACTCCATAATGTAGACGGTCGCCATCGGATTGTGCCCCTCATACAATTCGCGGCTCGCTTTTAGAGGCGGTTGTTGAAATACGTGGGGCATGCGGGTGAATCCTCTTCTCGGTTCAAACACCATCTCCAGCTTACCGTGGTGATTGATGCGTGAAACTTTACTTACCACTTGTCGCCTCTGCGTTTTCAAGCAACATATGATGTTTAATCCAATTGACGATCTGATCGACGTTTTTCTTTGAACGCACATCCGCAAATACGTAAGGACGACCATTCCGCATGTTCTTCACATCACTGTCCATCACGTCCAAGTCAACACCGACGTGAGGAGCTAGGCTTGTTTTATTAATTAATAATAGATCAGAACGGGTTAAAGCTGGACCGCCTTTACGCGGGATATCTTGTCCTTCCGCCACATCGATGACGTAAATGTAACCATCGACTAACTCCGGGCTGAAGGTTGCTGATAAATTATCGCCGCCACTTTCAACAAAAATAATATCCAAGTCTGGAAAACGCTCTTTTAGTTCGTCGATGGCCGCAAAGTTCATGGACGCATCTTCACGGATAGCCGTATGTGGACATCCGCCTGTTTCTACACCGATAATCCGGTTTTCCTCTAACACGCCGTTGCGCATAAGAAATTGCGCATCTTCACGTGTGTAAATGTCGTTTGTAATGACTGCAACGTTGTAATCTGTATGCATTGCGCGGGTCAACTGATCGACTAGTGATGTTTTCCCTGATCCGACCGGACCCCCGATGCCAATTCGTACTGGTTTCATTCAAAAATCCCTCGCTATCATGATATAAATAATCTCGAAAATAAATATTCGTGCTTCATCGATGCTAACTCGATGCCAAGCGCATTGTTGCATAGATCTGTTTCTGTTAACGTAGAAACAGTTGTTGCTGCTTTGACTACTTCTTCTGCTAGTGCATGCATGGCCTGCACGCCTGTATTTTGACCGAAAGGAACAGCCCGTACAGCATTTTGAATCAGTCCGTTGACGGAGGCGAATAAATAGGAAAGCACTGCATGATGGGCATCTATTGCATTCACTGCACAGTAGATACCATAGAGAATTGCATAATGCCCTTTTATGCCATTCGACTGGATTCGCTCCTTCCATTCATCAAAAAATGGATCATCGACGAGTGGCGCAATTGTTCGGATGAACTGCCTCCCCATATTGACACTTGCATCACGCGACTCCTTTGCGAGCTTGACGGCTCCACAAAGTTGTTCCAAATGAAGAAGACGCTCCGTTTCCCGATTCAGTGCTGCAAAATGGGCTTCTTGAATAAGTAGTGCATCTCCATACACAAGATTTTGGTACAAATATGTTGAGCAATAGGTGATCAATTGTTCTTTTGTCCGAATCAAATCTTCCTGGATGTACGTCTCCATACCGAATGATTGCGTATAGGAACCGATTGGAAATGCGGAGTCATGGATTTGCAGAAGTCGAAGCAGTTGTAAATCAGTGGGCGTGCCCACGGTATTTGAATGGCTGTGTAAATCGACGCTCGGTTGTCTCATAGTCCACACCTACTTCATCTAATAATGGCGCTAACGTGTGATCTGCACGGACAACAATTTCCTTTTCACCAATGAGCGCAGGTGTATGACGGTTGCCAAGTTCAAATGCAGTCTTGCCCATTTGCACCATATCTTTTGGACGGATCACAATGACCGGCTCCATCTTCGTGCGAATCGCAATACAACGCTCTTCATCTTCATAGAGGACGTCACCGTATTGCAACGGCTCTTCTTGGTCGATGCGTAATGCGATGTCCGTTCCTGCAGTTGTCTCCGTACGCAAAATCCGCTTGCTCAATTCTTCCCACTCGAGTTCTACCCACTCAAGTTGCTTGCCCGCAATTTCTTCCGTGCGGCCGATATTCCCAATTATTTTTTCGATTAACATGTTGTTCGCCTCTTTTCATGGAGCTGGTACTGAACGCATTTCAGTGAAGGTCATCTTTTAACGAGCTCCCGCTGGAACTGCAACAGTACCGCCTCAATCTTTAATTGTTCATTAAAACAAGAAATACCGCTGTGCCATCGGAAGAACACTTACCGGCTCGCACGTCGCCAACTCACCGTCGATTTTCACTTCATACGTCTCTGAATCGACATCGATGACTGGCATTTCACTGTTCAACTTCATGTCTGCTTTAGAGATATTCCGGCAGTTCTTCACCGTACCGATCATCTTCTTCAAGCCGAGTTGTTCTGGTAATCCTTCTTCGACAGCAATTTTAGGCAAGAATGTCATGCCAACATTTTGAGGACCTTGTCCATGGAACCCATACATTCTCCGTCCCATCATTGGTTGTGGTGTCGGAATGGAAGCGTTCGGGTCACCGGTAATTGCATAGACTGCCACGCCGGCTTTAATGACGAGCTCTGATTTCACACCAAAAAATGCAGGATCCCATAAGATGATGTCCGCTAATTTGCCTTCTTCCAAGGAACCGATTTCATGCGCAATCCCTTGGGCAATTGCAGGATTGATCGTATATTTTGCTACGTACCGTTTGACGCGATAGTTATCGTTATCATTGCCTTCGTCTTGCGGAAGGGGGCCACGCTGTTGTTTCATTTTATTCGCGGTCTGCCATGTGCGGATCGTTACTTCACCAACACGTCCCATTGCTTGCGAGTCCGATGACATAATACTTAAAATTCCTAAGTCTTGCATAATATCTTCGGCCGCAATTGTTTCAGGACGAATCCGTGAATCAGCAAATGCAACATCCTCTGCCACATCATGTTTCAAATGATGACAAACCATAAGCATGTCCAAATGCTCGTCAATCGTATTCGTCGTAAACGGTTTTGTCGGATTCGTCGATGCCGGCAAAACATTCGGAAGTGACGCCATCTTCAATTGGTCAGGCGCATGTCCACCGCCTGCACCTTCCGTATGGAAAACGTGTATGACACGGTCGCCAATCGCTTCTATCGTACTTTCTACAAAGCCTGCTTCGTTCAATGTATCGGAATGCAACGCCACTTGTATGTCGTACTCATCCGCTACCGTCAAACTTTGATGTAACGCAGAAGGTGTCGCGCCCCAGTCTTCGTGAATCTTCACGCCGATTGCTCCAGCACGCACTTGTTCAACAAGTGGCTCCGGCACGGATGCACTGCCTTTGCCGAAGAGACCGATATTCATCGGAATATCTTCGATCGCCTGTAACATACGATGCAAATGCCACTTGCCCGGTGTCACTGTCGTCGCTCGTGAGCCTGCTGCAGGGCCCGTTCCCCCACCAATGAACGTTGTCGTACCCGCAAACAACGCAGTATCCACTTGTTGCGGACTGATGAAGTGAATATGTGTGTCAATCGCTCCTGCTGTTGCTATTAACCCTTCTCCTGCATACACTTCCGTGCCGACACCGATAATCATCCCTTGGTCGACACCGTCCATCGTATTTGGATTTCCTGCTTTACCAATCCCGACAATTCGTCCGTCCTTTATACCAATATCCGCTTTGACGATTCCTGTATAATCGATAATCATGACGTTCGTAATGACGGAGTCCAACACGCCGTCCTCAGACGTTTTTTGTCCGTTCTGCCCCATTGAGACACGCAATGATTTCCCACCGCCAAAAACGCCTTCATCTCCATACGTCGTATAATCCTTTTCAATTTCAATCCATAGATCGGTATCCGCTAAACGGACTTTATCGCCCACAGTCGGTCCGAACATTTTTGCATATTGTTCATGTGTCACTTTCATTTAACTGTCAGCTCCTTTAAACCCACCATCAGATGCCTTCTCGATAATTTCCGCTTTATGATGCGTTGACCCTTCCGTCAACTGATTTAAGCCGAAGACGTGACGCTTCCCACCAAACTCGACAAGCTCCACTTCCTTCTCTTCACCCGGCTCGAAACGGACAGCAGTACCTGAAGGAATATTTAAGTGCATCCCAACTGCTTGCTCACGATCAAATTCAAGAAATCGATTCACCTCAATGAAATGGAAATGCGATCCTACTTGAATTGGGCGATCCCCCGTGTTTGCCACACGCACCGTCTTCACTTCACGTCCAACATTAATTTCGATGAACCCTTCAGCCGTCTTCATTTCTCCTGGTATCACAAACAAAACCTCCCTTTATTGAATCGGATTATGTACCGTCACAAGTTTTGTACCGTCTGGGAACGTGCACTCGATCTGCACATCGCTGATCATGTCGCCGACACCTTCCATGACATCTTCAACCGTAAGCACTTGCTTCGCCTCACTCATTAACTGCGCAACCGTCTTGCCATCACGCGCACCCTCCATGATGAAATGACTAATAAGCGCTACGGATTCCGGGTAATTTAACTTCACGCCTCGCTCCTTTCGCTTCAACGCAAGCTCTCCCGCAACATGCAGCAACAACTTTTCCTGTTCAACTGGTGATAACTTCAACAACCATCCCTCCAACGTATTATTTTTTGACATTTCAAAAAACCAGAGACACAAGTATGCCTCCTGCGCAAACGTACTATTCATTTTTAAAAGCTTTTTTGTGTTTTGCATGAACATGCAATGTTGGACAGACGTCCGATAGATTGGGACCTGGCTAGGGATGCAGGTCAAAAGAGGTAGTAGAGGAAAATCTCATCACAAGTATTATAAGATATTAAAAATTGGTTGGCAATAGTTATAGAATCTAGCATAGTTCTAAAAAGCTTCCATGCGTGTTTTGATGAATCGCGAATGGACTAATTGCTAGCAATTACCATGCTACCGCATGTACAGACCTAGCCTTCTTTTGGAATTGTCAACATCTTGCCCAATCAAAAAAGCCGCCCTAATTAGTAGGACGACCCGACTGCTACCTTCACGGCATCTGACCGTTTCATCATTTCTGGATCATGTAAATGGCACGCGACAAAATGCCCTTCCTCTTTTTCCAACCAGTTCGGCTTGACGTCGGCACAGATCGACATTGCATACGGACAACGTGTCCGGAATACACAACCAGACGGTGGATCAATTGGACTTGGCAACTCACCTTCCAATAAAATCCGTTCACGTGATTCCTCGATGTCCGGATCTGGTATCGGAATAGCAGAAAGCAATGCTTCTGTATAAGGATGCAACGGTTTATCATAAAGCTGCGAGCTTGTCGTCAGCTCCACCATATGCCCTAAGTACATGACACCAATTCGAC
Organism: Sporosarcina sp. OR05; assembly: GCF_041414805.1. Classification (NCBI taxonomy): domain Bacteria; kingdom Bacillati; phylum Bacillota; class Bacilli; order Caryophanales; family Caryophanaceae; genus Sporosarcina; species Sporosarcina sp. OR05. The sequence continues at coordinate 18,624 of NZ_JANKJL010000006.1, forward strand.
TGGAAATGTATTTGACCATCGATAGGTCATGCGCGATAAATAAATACGTCAACCCCTTCTCCTTTTGGAGACGTTGTAGCAATTTGACGACTTGCGCTTGCACCGATACATCCAACGCGGAAATCGGTTCATCCGCAATGATGAATTCAGGATCGAGTGCTAGTGAACGGGCAATACCGATTCGTTGACGCTGCCCACCGGAAAACTCATGCGGATAGCGGTTCGCATGATCACGGTTCAACCCGACATCTTCCAGCAATTCGATGACACGTTGACGCATTTCCTTCTGCGTCTTGAACATCCCATGGATTTGCATCGGCTCCGCAATAATTTCATAGACGGTTGACCGTGGATTTAGAGACGCATAAGGATCTTGGAAAATCATCTGCATCTTTTTCAAAAACCGTTGTCGCTCTTTATCCGTCATGTCATGGACGCTTTTCCCATCGTATAACACTTCTCCATCGGTTTTATTGTATAAGCCAAGAATCGTTCGACCAGCCGTCGATTTCCCACAGCCTGATTCACCGACAAGCCCGAATGTCTCTCCGCGTAAAATATCAAAACTGATGCCGTCAACTGCCTTCAACGTCTTCCCTTTGCCCATATCGAAATGACGTTTCAAGTTTTTGACGGATAGGATTACATCTGTCATACATCTGCCCCCTCTCTAGTCCCGTACCGGCGAACTGCGCATAACTCCTTCTCCAATTTCGACCCTGCCAACTGGACGACTTCAATGGAGTAACCTGTTGAAGGTGAATGTAACAGCAAATCGTCCCCGTAATAAAACCCGACGTGACGGACATTCCCTTTCCCTTCATCGTTCGCAAAGAACAACAAATCCCCTTTTTCCCAGCGTTCTCGCTCATGAAGGGGCACTTCCTCTCCGTTTACCGCCTGGTCACTCGCATCTCTGGGGATGAAATAGCCGCAAGCTTTCAACATGTTGTACGTAAATCCTGAGCAATCATACCCATACGGTGACATACCACCCCAGAAATACGGCAAGTCCAAATAAGCTAATCCTTCGTCCACAGCTGCTGAAGCTGGACGTTTGTGAAATTGATGGACAGAAGGAGCCCGCACAATGTCTTCTTTCCGAACAAGCGCTTCTCCATCTGGCGTGTCCACGACAAAATGGTCTTCCTGCTCGTCCGTTAGCGGAAGCATCGTGTTGAACGGCACGATTCGTTCAGGCAGCCCATCCAAGCTCCACAATTGCGCTTTCGGCACGGCAATACGGATAAAACCGCCTGCTGCTTCCAGTGGTTCCGCTTTTTTTAATTGTGCAACAGGTACCCATCCTGGATAGCCACGTGGATCCTTTTGAGACGGTTGCCAAACAGCAATGATTTTCGCCCACTCGCCGACAATTTCGTCAACAATGACCGGTTCACCGTATAACAATTGTGTTTGTACTCGGTTGGCATTACATAAATCCAACCGTTGTTCATAGACGAGCTTTTCGAGCCATTTGTTTAATTGAACAGGGTTCGATACCCCTTCTGCGTCCAGTTCCCTTACAGACTCAGGTGATGTCCAAACCGTTGCAACAGAAACTGCGCACGCATACATATTCACCGTCATTTCCGTCATTGTATTTCCTCCTTCCCGATGCAATCCATTTCCGCCTGCAGTAGTCCAAGACCAGCACTTTCTGGCAAGTGGATCCGTCGTCCTTCATAGATGATGCCACCACCCACAATATCCTTTGCAAGCATAAGCGGCGCATCGAAATCGTATCGCGTAATGTTCGGTTGACTCGCCGCTAAATGGGCTGCTGCTGTGATGCCGAGCTTCGTTTCAATCATACTGCCAACCATACATTGCACACCGAAAGATTCAGCGAGTGCATTGATTTTTAACGCCTCATGGATGCCGCCTGATTTCATGAGTTTGATGTTAATCAAATCGGCTGCCCTTCGTTCCAATACGCGTTTTGCATCTTTGGCAGAAAATACACTTTCATCCGCCATAATGGGTGTCAGCGTATGATTTGTCACGTATGTAAGGCCATCGATATCGTCAGCATGTACGGGTTGTTCGATCAATTCGATCGCCAGTCCTGCATCTTCCATCTGACCAATCGCATAGACAGCTTCTTTCGGTTTCCACCCTTGGTTGGCATCTAACCTAATTTTAGGACCATCACCAATACGCGCTCTGATGGCACGGATTCGCGCAATGTCTTCGCTAATGTCACCGATACCTACTTTTACTTTCAAGACATTGAACCCGTTGCTGATGTATCTTTCAGCATCATCAGCCATTTCTGCCGGATCATTGACACTTACTGTGAAATCTGTTTCAAGTTCGTTGCGGAATCCCCCTAGTAGTTGATAGAGCGGCAGTCCTGCAAGTTGACCGAGTAGGTCATGAATGGCCATATCAACGGCGGCTTTCGCACTGGTGTTGCGGACGATAGAACCAGTGAGCAAACGAAAAATCTCCTCGCGATTCCGCAAATCCTTCCCAAGCAGTTGAGGGGTGATCACTTCTTGAATGGCGTATGTGATGCTGCCAAGTGAGTCACCTGTGATGACGTGGGTTGGTGGCGCTTCTCCCCAACCGGTATGGCCGTCGTCCGTTGTCACTTTGACATAGATGGCGTATGCGGTTGTTACGGTTCGGAGTGCTGTTTTGAATGGTTTTGTCAAGGGCACGGCGACGGGAAGCGTTTCGATAGAATGAATGTGCATTTAGTCCACCCCCGGCAAGATGGTCAACGTTTTCTGATTCGCATCGAGTTGAGCTTGGACGCCTAACGGAACAGCAAAGTGTGGTTCGCAATGACCGATTTTGAAACCTTTCACGACGGGCTTCCCTAAGTCTCCGAGATAGTGGTCAAATAGCGCATCCAGCGATACAGGTGCAGTTTGTTTTTTCGGCTCCGTGTTTGCAAAATCACCAATCACAATGCCTGCAACGTCCGCCAGTTTGCCCGCCATCCGCAGCTGGTTTAAGAGACCGTCTACCCGATACGGTTCTTCTCCGATATCTTCTATGAGTAATAGTTTACCGGACGTTTCAAGTTCGAATTTCGTGCCAAGTGTACTGACGAGTAACGATAAGTTCCCGCCAACGAGTTCGCCTTCCGCAACCCCTCCGCTCACTGTCGTTAATGGAGAAATGTCTTCGGTGTAGTGTAACTCCATTGGTTCAAATAACTGTTGAAACATTTTGCCGGACAGTTCATGGAAGGTGTCTTTACCAACGCAAGATGCAAGCATCGGGCCGTGGAACGTGACGATGTTCGAGTACAGACCGATTGCCGTATGCAAAAACGTAATGTCACTGTACCCCCAGAAGATTTTCGGGTTTTCCGCGATGAGCTGTAAATCGAGCTGATCAGTGAAGCGGGCCGTTCCATAGCCACCTCTTGCACAAATAATGCCTTTGATCGTTGGGTCTGCAAACATGTCTTCCAAGTCTTTGCGGCGGTCGTCATCCGTACCAGCCAAATACCCATCTTTATCGTATACATGCTTGCCAAACTTCCACTGCAAGCCGAGCTGTTCCAAAAATTTCAGTGAACGTTGTAAATTTGCTTCCTCAGATGGACTGGCTGGTGATACAATTCCAATCATATCTCCTTTTTGAAGTCTTTTTGGACGTATTTTCATAACCCTCTCCTTCTTTGGTGACAAGCACCAACACAATTCTGACGATTCGCATCTTCATTAGAAAAGTCGCGGCGCCATGACGGACACCGCGACTGAAGATTAATTCTTATCCGCGTATTTCAAGTCGACGTAGCCAACAGGGTGACGCAGAATTCCGGATACGCCCGGCTTTTCAAGTGTTGTCTGGTTGTAGAAGTATAGTGGGAAAACAGGCATTTCTTCCATGAGAAGTTTGTCTGCTTGTTGTAAAAGCTCCCAACGTTTGTTTTCATCTGTTTCGTTTTTAATATCAGTGATGAGCTTATCGTAGTCTGGATTTGACCATGTCGTACGGTTCATCGATGAACCCGTGATGAAGCTCTCAAGTGCGTTGACAGGGTCAGCATAGTCATGCAAGAAAGAAGAACGGGACATTTGGTATTTGAATTCCTTTTGCTCAGATAGGAATACGCCGCCTTCCACGTTTTGCAATTTCGCATCTACACCTAATACTTCTTTAAATTTCGATTGTAGCGCAATTGCAATGTTTTGGTGAGACTCACTTGTGTTATAAGAAAGCGTGATTTCAGGAAGTTCTGTATAGCCTTCTTCTTTCATTCCTTCCTCTAGCAAACGTTTTGCTTCTTCAGGGTCGTAAGAAACAAGGTCGCCAACCGATTCACGGAATTCTTTCCCGTCCGGACCGATAAATCCGTACGTGACAAATCCACGAGCTGGTTTTTCACCGTTTTTCGTAACAAAGTTTACAATTTCATCACGATCGACAGCTAGACCGAATGCACGACGGATCTTTTTGTTTTGGAACGGCTCCATCGATGTATTGAAGCGGTAGAAATATAAACCTGCTTGATCATCAATACGGAGTTCATCGCTATCTTTCAACTGATCTGCCAATTCAGAAGGCACACCGGATACATCCAGCTCGTTTGATTGGTACATTTGGTAAGAGGTTGTTGAATCATTCACCATTGCCCAATGGACTTTATCGAGTTTTACGGCCGCTGCATCCCAATAGTGTTCGTTTTTCTCAAACTCAAAGCTTACATCGTGATCCCATGCAGACAATTTGAACGGTCCATTCCCTACAAATGTAGCCGCTTCTGTATGCCAAGTCGGGTCAGCAGTTGCCACTTTTTCATTGATCGGGAAAAAGCTTGGATTTGTAATAATGTTCAAGAATGCTTCGTTCGGTGACGTCAACGTTACAACGAATGTTTTCTCGTCTTTCGCCTCAATTGCAATATCATCTGCTGAACCTTCCCCAGTATTGTATGCTTCAGCTCCATCGATGAAGTATGCCAAGAAAGCTGCAGGTGATGCAGTTTCAGGATTCAACATGTGTTTCCATGCAAAGACGAAGTCTCCCGCTACGACTGGATCTCCATTTGACCATTTTGCGTTTTCACGGATTGTAAATGTATACGTCAAGCCATCATCTGAGATATCAATTTTTTCTGCTGTCGCTTCGACCGCTTTATGATCCTCATCCAAACGCGTCAAGCCTTCCATAATGTTGTTCAGCGCGCTCCATGATACAGCGTTAAACCCAATGGACGGATCAAATGACGTTGGCTCTTCTCCATTGTTCAAATAGAGGATTTTTTCGCCACTTCCCGTTTCTTCATTCCCTTCTCCTTCTTCCGTTTCAGGTGCAGGATCTGTCTTTTCATCTGGTTCTTTGCCTGCATCCTTATTGGCAGTACACGCCGCAAGAACAAGCGCGAGCATCGCCATCAGTAAAAACGTTAACCACTTTTTCATTACAAAAGCCCCCTTTGTTTGTCTGTGAATAGTTAAGCACGAATGTGCGTGAACCCTTACTACAGAACGGCTTATGTTGTTTTGACCAAGGTTTCCCTCATCACTTTCCTATAGCAAGCCGCTCAAGTCACTACTTCCATCCCACGTGAATTTCCTTTTTTATCTGTTAGACAGTTTCCTTAGCTGAACACATTTTTCGCCCGTTCATCTTGCAGCCAACAATCGACCTGATGTGTGACAGAGAGCGTAGTCGTTGGTGGATACACCTTATCGCACACTTCCATCGCGAATGGGCATCTTGCAGTAAACGGACAACCAACCGGTGGTGCAAACAAATCTGGTGGCGTCCCGTCAATCGGTTGCAATTCCTCTTCTTTTAAATCTAGTCTCGGTACGGAAGCGAGTAATCCTTTTGTATACGGATGTTGTGGAGAATAAAACACTTCTCGCTTTTCCCCAATTTCAATGACCTTTCCTGCATACATGACAGCAATTCGATCGGCGATTTTTGCGACTACCCCAAGATCATGCGTTATGAGGATAATCGATACCCCCGTGCGGCTTTGTATTTCTTCGAACAACTCGAGTATTTGCGCTTGGATTGTTACATCCAATGCAGTTGTCGGCTCATCGGCGATAAGCAACTCCGGTTCACAGATAAGCGCGATGGCGATGACAATTCGCTGTCGCATACCACCTGAAAACTGATGCGGGTATTGCTTCAGCCGTTCTTCAGGATTTGGAATGCCGACAACATCCAACAATTCGATTGCCCGCTTTCGTGCTTCTTCCTTACTTACTTTCTGATGTGTACGTAAGCCCTCCGTTAACTGTTCGCCAATTTGAAGTGTCGGGTTCAATGCAGTCATCGGATCTTGGAAGATCATCGAAATGTCGACTCCTTGCACTTTACGCATGCCCGCTTTGTCCAATTTCGTTATATCGCGGCCTTTAAAGATGACACTACCGTTCTTTATTCTTCCAGCAGGATGAGGGAGTAACCCCATAATTGTGTTCGCTGTTACACTTTTCCCACACCCTGATTCACCGACGATGGCAAGCGTCTCCCCTTTGTATAAATCGAAAGAGACACCGCGTAATGCTTGTACTTCACCGCCGAATGTCTTGAACGACACATATAAATCCTGGACAGACAGCATCGTTTCAGTGAACACTTTCTTTCTCTTCGGTGGCTTTGTCGCCACTGCAGTGGATCCTAGCTTATTTGTTTTTTGTTCAGTCAAATGAATCACCCCCTCAGTTTCGGATCAAGCGCATCTTGCATACCGTCTCCGAGGACGTTAAATGCAAACATTGTCATCGATATGAAAAACGCTGGGAAGAACAATCTCCACCAATGACCGGACAAGATGACCGGCAACGCATCATTCGCCATTACACCCCAGCTGGCAAACGGTGCCGCGATCCCTAGACCGAGGAAGCTCAAAAATGCCTCTGCAAAGATGGCACTCGGAACAGTCAACGTCATTTGGACAATGATCGGCCCCATTGTATTCGGCAATAAATTTTTCCTTATGATTCTTGGCGTTTTCGCACCAAATGATTTGGAGGCCGTTACAAATTCATAGTTTTTAATTTGCAATACTTGCCCCCTAACGATCCTAGCCATCCCTACCCAACCGGTAATTGTGAGAGCGATGATAATCGTCGTCAAACTTGCTCCCATAATGACCATCAACAAAATGACCACTAGCAAATGCGGGAGTCCATATAAAATTTCAATGATTCGCATCATCAACGAATCGGTACGACCGCCTTTATAGCCACTAATGCCCCCGTAAATGATGCCAATAAAAAAATCAATCAACGCTGCGGCTACACCGACAAATAGCGATACGCGTGCGCCGTACCAAGTTCTTGTAAAAACGTCCCACCCTTTCTCGTCGGTTCCAAACCAATGGGTTGCTGATGGTGGCTGATTTTGGTTCGCGTATTGCGTTGTTTCAATATTGTGTGGGGATAAGATCGGTGCAAAAATGGCGAACAAGGTTAATAGAATAAGAAATATTAAACCACCCATCGCCATTTTATTCTTCCGTAATCTTCGCCATGCATCCTTCCAATAGGATAGTGACGGGCGAACAACGGACTCTGCTTGCTCCTTATCCGTTTCCTTCGGTTTGAACCACTCATCTGGCACATGCATAGGTTGCTGATGATTGACCATTATGCCTCCCCCTCTTTCTTATGCAACTTGATGCGAGGGTCGAGAAACCCATACACAATATCGACGAGAAATAGCATGAACACAAGAAAAGCACTATAGAACACTGTCGTCCCCATAATGACCGGATAATCCCGGTTATTAATGCTATCTACAAAGTATTTTCCCATACCCGGAATTGCAAAGATTTTTTCAATAACGAACGTTCCTGTCAAAATTCCCGCTAGCATCGTTCCCATAATCGTTACGACAGGCATTAATGCGTTCCGCAGTGCGTGTCTAATAACAATTCGTGCAGGAGACAACCCTTTTGCTCTCGCCATTTTCATATAATCCTGCGTTAGCACTTCTAGCATGCTGGAGCGGGTGAGACGAGCGATAATAGCTGTTGGCCCCGTGGCAAGTGCCAATGTTGGAAGCACCATATGCAACGGACTGCTCCACGTGGCAGGTGGAAGCAACTCCCATGTGACAGCAAGTTGTTGAATTAATAACGTCGCCAAAACGAAGTTCGGAACAGAAATTCCGACTACCGCAAAGGCCATTGCAATATAATCGATAATGTCATTATGGCGAAGTGCTGCTAATGTGCCTAATGTGACCCCTGACAATACGGCTACTAATATCGTAATTAAACCGAGTTCAGCAGAAATCGGGAACCCCCTTGCAAGCAAACTATTCACCGTTTCATTTGGTTTTTTGATGGATGGTCCAAAGTCAAATGTAGCGACAGACTTTAAGTAATGTCCGTATTGAACGATGACCGGCTCATCCAGCTTATAAAACTTCTCTAAATTTGCTTGAATCGTAGGATTCGATGTACGTTCTTCGTCAAATGGTGAGCCTGGAATCGCGTGCATTAGGAAGAACGTCAACGTTGCAATAATAAATATGGTAGCGACCATCATGGCAAATCGCTTAACGATGTAAATCCCCATTCAACTTCCCCCTTAGCAGAACTTCGTTTGTAAAGCCAGTTCGATCATGACGAGCATCGCACGATAAGCTTCCAAAATATCTTTCGCTTCAAATTTCACAATCGTCGTACCCGGTTCAATTTCACATCCTGGCATAAGTGCAGCCCATTCTGCTTGCCCGTAGTTTGTGAACTCAATGCGCAATGTCGGATTGGCTGGAGGGACAAGTGGTTGGATTGTTGACCGTTTCGCAATTGCTTCTGCTGTCTTCGCTTCTAGTAAGGCGTGCGCCTTTTTAGGATGAAGCGTCTTCACCGCAGATCGCGTAATCGACTCTTTGACGGCCGCAGTAACAACGCCCGGGATTAACGCCTCTGCTTCTTTGCATGCACAATCATCACCTGCAACCAGTATGACAGGTACCCCAAAATGACCTGCTACATACGCATTGAATCCGAGTTCCCCTATTTCTACATCATTTATGTACATCGTGCGAACGCCAAAAATCATAGAGTGACTCATAACACCTGGTTGACCAGCTCTGGCATGGTATCCAGCAAAAATAGCCCCGTCAAATGATGCTTCCATCGCCTCTACCATCGAAAGCGCTTTCATTCCACCAGTTATTAACTCAGCATCCGGATGCAATTCCTCTACTAGTAAATTGTTCATCTTCGAATGACTGTCATTAACAAGTACACTCTTGGCGCCCTCACCGATCGCCGCACGCACAATTGCATTTGCTTCCTCCGTCATAATCCGCCTTGCCCGCTCGTAATTATGCTGACTTGAATCAACGAACGTATAATCTGGCAGTCCCGTAATGCCTTCCATATCAACAGATACGTATATTTTCATCTTCATTCCCCCATGTTGAATTCCCTTTGTAGCGTTAGGTGTATGACTAATTGATAAGTTCAATTCTATCAAATTTTTGAGAATATTTCAATATGATAGTAGAAAAATAAAACCGCCATCCTGTTTTCCGGATGACGGTTTTGTAATACGAGTATCTAAGAATTACTTAGATACGCCCCATTTCCATGGACGTGCGTTTTCAGCACCTGGTTGGATTGAGTAGTTAACAACGCGGTCGCTAACACCCATTAAGTAGTAACGGTATAGAGTTGGAGCAACCGGTACTTCTTCAACCATCAATTCTTGCCATTGCTTGTAAATATCTTTACGGAAATCAGCATCGAATGCATCTAATGATGTACCCGCTTTTAGAAGCTCATCGTTCTTTTCGCTTGTGTAACGCGTGTAGTTGAATGCTGCTGTTCTACCATATAGGCCAGATGGATCTGGGTCAGAACCAGTTCCCCAAGCACCTTGGTAAATGTCGATTTTCGGATCGTCAGCTTCTACCATATCGTAGAAAGAGTTGAACTCATGTAGACGCCCGTCAAGAAGTTGAACTTTAATACCTACATCGCCCCATTGTTGAATGTAGTACTGTGCAAGTGGTTCAGCAATTTCTCCACCTGACATAGAAGCGAAGTTAAGAACAAATGGTTCACCTTTATCGTTTTCACGGAAACCATCGCCATCTACATCCACATATCCAGCTTCGTCAAGAAGAGCGATTGCTTTTTCTTTATCGTAGCTTGGCGCTTCAATACTTGAATCATGGAAACTAGAGAATACTGGGATAATTAGCGTTGTCGCTGGGAAACGAAGACCGTGGTACAATTCTTTCGCTACTGTTTCGTTATCCATTGCATACCACATTGCTTGACGAACAAGTTTGTTAGCCAACTTAGCATTAGGATCTGTTACACTTTCCTTCTTTTCATCGTCCCACTTACCAAGTTTGAATCCAATGTACGTGTAAGCAGTGTCAATATCTGCAAGAAGTTCGATATTGCCGATTTCTTTTGCTTTTTCGTATTGATCAACTGGAATTGAAGCTAAATCCACATCGCCTTTTTTCAACGCTTCAAGAATTGCTGCAGAGTTTACTACTTTTAGTACCAATTGTTTAAGAGCTGGTTTACCTCTCCAGTAGTCGTCGAAACGCTCATAAAGAACAGATTCACCTGGAACAATTTTAGCTACTTTGTAAGGACCGAAACCGATTGGGTTAACACGGATTTTATCTGAAGTAACGATTTCTTCCATTGTCACTTCACCAGTTGTTACGTCACCAATGTGATGTCTTGGTGTTGGAGCTGCCCAAATACCGGACATAACAGAAGGAGTTGCTTCTGTATACGTGATGGAGATTTCTTTATCATCTTCGGATACTTTAATACCGGAAATTTCTGTTGTTTCACCGTTATGGTATGCAGGCATACCTTCAACGTTTTCAATCATGAATGTATAACGAGTTCCTGTGTATTCAGGGTGACCAAGTAGTTGGTAAGAGTAAAGAAGGTCACTTGCTTTTACAGGCTCGCCATCGTGCCATTTCACACCGTCTTTAATTTTCAATGTAATTGTTTTGTTATCTTCTGAAAGTTCATATTCAGCTGCACCGTCGTTAGTGATTAAATAGTCACCATCTGTCGCTAGAAGACTTTCGTCAAAATAGCTAATGATTTCAGCGTCAAATGTTCCTTTATAGAACACACGGCTAAGCGTTCCTTCGAATGGAGTGTCAGTTACCATAGCAACTGTCATTTCTCCATCTTCCATTGCTTCGGCTTTGTTAGAAACCTCTAATGGGAAATCTAGACCTGCGTTTGGATTTTCTTCTGCTGGCTCGTCATCGCCGCCATCTGTTTCTTCTGTGTCTGGTTTTGCTGGCTCTTTTTCTCCAGCACCGTCTTTCTCGTCTTTACCCGTACATGCAGCTAAAAATACGCTGAGCACTAGTAAGAGACTTGCAAGTAGCAAAAACTGCTTCTTTGCCATTTGTATTACCTCCCCTTTTTTTTTAGGCTAATCTTTGCCTTGCATCAGACGCACGTTTCACCGCTTGCCCGATGTAATTTATACACAGCATCATTACTAAAATCAGCAATGCTGCAGGTAACCATACCCACCACTTATTTTGCACAACATCTGGAGTTCTCGCGTACGCAATAAGCGTTCCTAGCGAAGATGTACCAGTAGGTAAACCGAAACCTAAGAACGTAAGGCCCGTCTCCAACCCGATATTGTTTGCAAGCGTAAGTGTCATATTGACAATGACGAGTGAACTTAAGTTTGGAAACATTTCAAAAAACATAATTTTCCAACTCGGTGTTCCCAACGTCTTGGAAGCATTGATGTAGTCAAGCTCCCTTTCAGATAATGCCCTGGAACGGATTAACCTTGCTTTTCCAAACCAAGCGAATGCACCCATAATGAGGATGAATGAAAATACCGTATAATTCGGTACAATTACTACGAAAACAATAATGAACATTAATGATGGTAGAACCATTAAAAACTCCAAAATTCGCATCAATATATTATCGATCTTACCACCGTAATAGCCTGCGACTAGTCCATATGTCAGACCAAAAACTCCAGAAATTAATGTTACAAAAATCGCGATTGTAAATGAGTTACGTGTACCTAACAACAATTGCCCGAATACATCCCGTCCTCCATCATCCGTACCAAGCCAATGTTCTGCGGAAGGCGGTTTCCATGTAGCTAGGAAATTCACTCGCTTCAATTGCAACTGGTCAATGAATAAGGGTGATATATAAGCAGTTAGTACAATAATTGTTAATATTATTAATGAACCTAATGCCATTTTGTCATTTTTTATTTCACGCCAAATCGTCTTCAGCAATGAAGGATTATTTAGCTTCTCTCTCGCTATGAGTTGTTTTTCGTCTAAGACGACTGTATCTTTCATATCCATTCCCCTCCTCTTCCTTCTTTTCCATTATTCAATACGAATTCGCGGATCGACAATGCTTAAAATAATATCCGATAGCATCGTTCCGATAATAACAGCAGCTCCCGAAATCATTACAAGTGCTGTTACAACGGTGAAATCACGCGTCGAAATTGACTGAATGAAAAGATATCCAAGTCCAGGGTAACTATAGATCGTTTCAATAAAGACCGATCCAGATATTAAACCAGTAATTTCAAAACCTAAAAATGCTGCGATCGGTAAAAGTGAGTTACGTAAAATATGTCGTGTATACACCTTGCCTTCAGGCACACCTTTTGCACGGGCTGTTTTCACGTAATCTTTCAATTTTTGATCGATAATGTCATTTCTCAAATATTGAATTGTGCTATAAGTTAATAAGATTGAACCGGATAATACTGGTAGCACTAGATGCTTCGCTTTACTGACATAATAATCCCACGTACCCGCCTCTAATCGTACGTCAACACTATTTCCGTACGGAAGCCAATCCAAAACGAAACTGAAAAAGAACATCATTAGCAATGCAAAGACGAACAGTGGCGTTGCAAACGCAAAATAGTTATACGTAACAATTGCTTTATCCGCCCAAGAATCTGTCCAACGACCTGCCACTATGCCAAGCGGAATGGCAATTAAATAAGTAACAATTAATGTGAAGGTAGCAAGCAGCAACGTATTTTCCACTTTCCCTGCGAGCAAATGCGTCACTTTTTGCGAGTGAACGTATGACATACCGAAATCACCCGTCACCGCATTACCAAGCCATCTTCCATATTGTTCGTACCAAGGATCATTTAGCCCCGCTTTTTCACGTAGTTTTTCTAAATGTTCTTGCGAAACATCCGGATTTCCTTGGAATGATCCTGTAAGCGCATCACCCGGCATCATTTTCGCCAGCATGAAGATGATAATACTGAGAAGGATGAGTTGCGGGATCATGAGCAATGTTCTACGTAATATAAACTTTAACATTTCACTTCATCCCCCTTACTGCATGGCGACCGAATGTGAATCTGAAATCTTCTTCAAATCGAACATCCGTCCATCATTATCAAAGTAACTGCTATATTCAGTTTGGTATTCTTGGTTGATTGCTTGACGCAAGTGCATCTTTTCAAAACGTTTTTCAGGATTCATCTCCGGAATCGCTGCAATGAGTCGTTTCGTATACACATGTTGAGGGTTGTTGTAAATATCAGATGCGGTCCCTTCTTCAACGAAACGTCCGCGATACATAATACCGATTCGGTCACACATATGTTGGATAATTCCTAAGTCATGCGAGATGAATAAGTACGTCAAGTTAAATTCATCTTGAATTTCTTGCATGAAATTCAATACTTGAGCTTGTACAGAAACATCCAATGCTGAAACGGGCTCATCCGCAATGATTAATTTTGGATTTAACGCCAAAGCACGTGCAATTCCGATACGCTGACGTTGTCCGCCCGAAAACTGATGCGGGTATTTGTAAATGGACTCAGGTGCCAATCCGACTCGTGCCACTAGTTCTTGTACGCGTAGCAACTCTTCTTTTGGCGATAACCGTTCAAAATTTCGTAACGGTTCTGCAATCGTACTCAAGATATTCTTCCGACCATTCAAAGACGAATACGGATCTTGGAAGATCATTTGAATATCCTTCGTATATTTACGGCGTTCCGAACGTCCCATCTGGGCCAAATCTTTCCCTTCGAAAAGCATTTCACCAGCTGTCACTTCGTTCAAGCCGATAATCGCTCTACCTGAAGTGGTTTTTCCACAGCCCGACTCTCCTACTAGGCCGTACGTTTCACCAGGTTGCAATTCAAAGCTAATTCCATCGACCGCTTTTACGTGATCGACGACACGTCGGAAAAAACCGCCTCTAATGGGGTAATGAATCTTTAGATCATTCACTTTCAGTAGCGACATATTCTCTCTCTCCTACTCTGTCCTCCGGAAAGTAGAACGTTTTATAACATGAGCATCTCACAAAGTGATTCGGTTTCGCTTCATGCATTTCCGGTCTTTCTTCATGTGCTTCTTCAGGAATCCAAGCGATCCGTGGAGCAAAACGGCAACCTGTTCGGTCTAGGTTTTGGATTGATGGAACAATTCCGTCAATGACATGCAATTTCTCTTTCGACTCCAAATTGGATGGAATTGAGTTTAATAGAGATCGTGTATACGGATGTAACGGATTTGAGAACAGTTCCTTTACATCAGCGATTTCGACAACTTCTCCCGCATACATGACAACAACACGGTCCGCCATTTCCGCAACGACTCCTAAGTCATGGGTAATGAGGATGATGCCTGTTTTCATTTGGTTCTGGAGCTCTTTCATCAAGTCCATAATTTGAGCTTGAATTGTAACGTCCAAGGCAGTCGTCGGCTCATCCGCGAGAAGTAATACAGGGTCACAAGCAAGTGCGATGGCGATGACGACACGTTGTCTCATCCCTCCTGATAATTCATGCGGATATTGCTCATAGACGCGTTGTTCGTTTTTAATACCCACTCGACGAAGAAGTTCAAGTGTGCGCTTTTTCTTATCTGCAGCAGATAGTTTCATATGGTAATCCATAGGTTCTTCTATCTGTCTACCAATTGTTGCAAGCGGATTCAAAGCGGTCATCGGGTCTTGGAAAATCATCCCGACGTCTTTACCTCTCACCTTATCCATAGCAGAACGGGAGAGCGACAGGAGATTGCGGCCTCCAAAATTAACTTCGCCTTCTAGCTTTGTATTTTTAAGGTTATGTAACCCCATTATTGAAAGTGCCAGTGCACTCTTTCCACAACCCGATTCCCCTACAATTGCAACAACTTCATTTTCGTGAACTGTTATGGAAACATCGTCAACCGCCGCATAGTAATCACCTTTGATGCTAAATGATGTACGGAGATTTTTTATTTCCAATACCGGGTTTTTCAATGAACTTCCTCCTTACAATTAAACACAGTTGCGAATAACTAATTTTCAGATTTAATCAACAGTTATTGAACCTAATATACTACAACAGAATCGTGCTGACAATACTGTTTTTTTAGAATATCAAAATCTTATTTTATTTCCAATGTGTCAAACTCATTATAATCGTTGATATGTAAGCGTTTTCTAATAGGTTTATTGGAACAAAATTTTTTCACTAATTTACCTTTTTCCCAATTAAAAACAGGAAGAAAAGTCGTTAGCCAAACTAACGACCTACCTCCTGTTCAATGACAGTGCTTCTTCAATTATCCGTTGGACGAACTTGCAGCAGAAGATGCCGCAACAGCAGCTACTGTCGTCGCCATAACGGCCTGTTGTGCTTGCAAGATCATTTCGATCGAAGCTGCTAGACTAATGCTCATTTGTTGGGGATCTTCGGTCAATTGATGGGTCACATGACCGATTGCTACCGATAGCGCCATTTCCCGGTTCCATTTGAAACGCTTCGACTGCTCCAATTGTTTCGCCAGCATAACAATTTCTTGCAGTTTTTCATCTTGTACTTCAAAAACTGTCAGAAACCCGATCATCGGATAATGAACCTGTTTTGCTTTTAACTGTTTACGAAGCGTTTCAAATAAGGTGCTTGCTCTGTCCACGCGAAGCGGATCGAACTGGATATCCATATACGTCATCACTTGCGATAACCATTGCAGTTCATTCCCCGCTTTAAAGCCTTTCTCACGAAGTGCATCATAATAGTCCCGCATCGCCTGTGCATGTAATTCGGGTCTTTCCTTTTTCTTGCCGAGCAGCATTGCATACGCATAATCATCATCGGACGTGAGAAAGAAGTGCTGTTTTTTCATCGCGGCATATAATTGCTTTGCCCGTTCAGCTTCTTCCGCAAATGTCGACGGCTCATTGTCCATCAGTAGGGCGGCTAAGTAAGAATGGATTGTATTACGGAAGCCTGCTTGCTTCAACACACGTTGTTTTTCCATCAACCGGTCTGCCTCTTCTTCTATGGACGGACCCGATTGAGCTAAAAATGCCGCCATCATCGGCAAGAGATTCCCACGTAATGGCGAAAACCAACCCGCTCTCGACTTTAACGCTTCAAGTGCACAGCTGAAATTGATTGCATTGAATTCTCTACCCGCAGTCACGTAATAAGACGTAATTGTTAACACCACATTCTTATCAACACTCCATCCCGCCAAGGATTTCACTTTGTCATAGGTCGTTTCCACTTCATGCCGAATCATCTCCATGTTCATGCCGCACAACTCCTTTGCTATATGTACGTGGCAAAGGCTACTAAAGTTTCAATTCGGACTATTACGTTTATGTTACAAACAGTCAAGACAGCGAACGAATTGAAGTACTGGATTGTACAAGCTCGTTTATGAATTGCTCGTCGCCTCTATGAAACGCCTCTACGATCGCACTTCCGACGATGACGCCATCGGTACAAGCACCGAATGCTTCAATTTGGCGAGCAGTTGAAATGCCAAATCCGGCAAGTACCGGCACAGGACTTGACGCTTTCAATTGTTGTAAATGTTGAACTAACGTTTCATCGTACGCATTGCGGATACCCGTAATGCCGTTTACGGTCACTGCATACACAAACCCTTCTGCCTGTGAAACGATGTTCGCGATCCGATCCACAGAACTCGTGAGGGAAACAAGGGGAATCAATGCAATATCCGTTTCGTTCAACTCATTCACAAACGGAACGTTCTCTTCCAACGGTAAATCCGGAATAATTAATCCTTTAATGCCAACCTCGCTACATCGAGCGATAAATTCTCGGATTCCATATGCCAAAATTGGATTCAAATACGTCATGATGACAAGAGGAACGTGCACATCGTGCGACCGGATTTCTAGTGTATCCAACACCTTCCGCAACGTGACCCCATTTGCAAGCGCACGCTCTCCTGCCTGCTGAATCGTCTCGCCATCAGCAACCGGATCTGAAAACGGAATGCCGATTTCAATCGCCGTCACACCCGCTTCTTGTAGAAAAAGTAGGCGATCATTCAACACGGTCAATCCACCATCACCCGCCATCATATAGGGCACGAACGCTTTATTGCCTTGTTGCACAGTTGTGCGAATCCGCTTTTCTAACGTCTTCATTTTGCTCCACCCCCTAATGCTTCACGCACTGTTTGCATATCTTTATCGCCTCTGCCCGACAAACAAATGACGACAATTTCATCGTTAGCCATACCTTCGGCTAGACCAATCGCAAACTGTACCGCATGTGCACTTTCAAGCGCAGGAATAATCCCTTCAGTTTTCGCCAATGTTTGTAAGCCTTCCAAAGCTTCTACGTCCGTTACAGCTGAATACGTTACGCGTCTTATATCATGTAAATGACAATGCTCCGGTCCAACCGCAGGATAGTCAAGCCCCGCCGAAATCGAATGCGCTTCCTGGATAAACCCATCGTCGTCTTGAAGCACATACATATACGCCCCATGCAGTACGCCTTCCTTTCCATCTGCAATGGCAGCCGCATGCATACCACTCGTAATACCGCTTCCTGCAGCTTCCACTCCGTACAGCGCAACTTCCTCATCGTCAATAAACGGATGGAACATGCCAATTGCATTACTGCCGCCTCCGATGCATGCGACAACAGCATCTGGCAACCGCCCTTCCTTCTCGACAATTTGCTTTCGTGTCTCAACGCCGATCACTCGTTGGAAGTCACGGACAATTTCAGGAAACGGATGTGGACCAAGCGCAGACCCTAATATATAATGCGTATCTTCGACATGTGCTACCCAATAGCGAAGTGCTTCATTGACCGCATCTTTCAACGTTCCTGCTCCTTTATCGACCGATACGACCTTCGCCCCGAGCAACTCCATTCGAAAGACATTTAACGCTTGTCGCCGAATATCTTCCTTTCCCATGAACACGACACAATTCAAGCCAAAGAGCGCACACGCAGTCGCAGTTGCCACCCCATGCTGACCCGCCCCCGTTTCTGCAACGATTTTCTTTTTACCCATGCGGATTGCTAGCAATGCTTGCCCAAGCGAATTGTTGATTTTGTGAGCACCCGTATGGTTCAAATCCTCACGTTTCAAGAAAATTTTTGCACCACCGACCTTTTTTGTCAGACGTTCCGCAAAATACAATGGGTTTTCGCGTCCAACGAAATCGCGTAAATAACCGTCTAATTCCTTTTGGAAACGTGGATCTTTCTTCGCATCCTCATACGCTTCCTCCAGTTCGAGCAAAGCCATCATCAACGTCTCCGGTACATACTGCCCGCCAAACTTTCCATATCTGCCTTTCCTCATCTCCATTACCATCCTCAACTCTCCTCCTCTTTCACTTCACGAATAAACTCGCGTATCAAAGATGCATCTTTTCGTCCGTCCTTCTCCACTCCACTTGACACGTCCACCATGAAAGGGCGCACTTGCCGAATTGCATCCCGGACATTGCCCGCATGTAAACCGCCCGCCACAATCATCCGTTCCTTCGGTAACTCACCTTTCAACAAGCTCCAGTCAAACACCTTACCGCTACCGCCTTTGAACTCTATACCCGGCGCATCCACCAACACAAAATCCGTTTTAGCTTCCCTCACATCCATCACATCATCAGCACCACGCACTGCTACTACTTTAATAGAAGGAAGTCCCACACGTTGGATAAATTCGGCAGATTCTTCCCCGTGATATTGCACAACATCCAAAGGAACCTCTCGATACGCAAACGCCAACTCTTCCGCGGTCGCATTCACAAAAACACCGATTTTCAACACATGTTCAGGGACCGATCTTGCCAGTTCTTTTGCTTGCGCAATCGCGACACGGCGTCTGCTCGGTGCAAACACGAATCCGACCGCATCCACACCCGCTTCAACCGCCGCTTCAACATGTTCAGTTTCCATCAATCCGCAAATTTTCACTTTCGTCATGACAGCACACCTACTTTCGGTACTTGCAACGACTGGATGGATGTTTGAACAGACACACTGCGCATTAACGATTCACCCACTAGAACTGCACACGCACCTGCTGTTGCCACGCGTCTCGCATCTTCCTCGTTAAAGATGCCACTCTCACTAATGAACACCCGATCTTCATCGAACGGGAACTGTTTTGCCACTTCTTCCGTCCTTGCTAAATCTACTTCAAATGTCCGCAAATCACGGTTATTAACGCCAATAATTTTTGCGTCTATCGCAAGCGCTCGTTGCAACTCCTGCACATCATGTACTTCGACTAACACATCGAGTCCACGTTCTGCCGCATAACGGTGGAGACGTTGTAACGTCACATCGTCAAGTGCAGCGACAATGAGCAAAACGACTGATGCGCCTGCTTGAATTGCTCGATCGATTTGTACTTCATGAATAATAAAATCTTTGCAAAGCAGTGGTAGTCTAACCGTTTCAGCAACTGCAGCCAGGTCGTTCATAGAACCTTTAAAGAACGTTGAATCGGTGAGTACTGAAATACAAGCAGCACCTGCCTCTTCATACAACTTCGCTTGTGCTATCGGATTCGCCCCTTCCGCTATGAGACCTTTCGACGGGGAAGCGCGTTTAATTTCTGCAATAACTTGAAGTTTTTTTGCGTCTTTTAATGCGTTAAAGAGGGAGGGTCTCTTCAAAATTGTTTCACAGGAAACATCCTGTTCATTCATCAACAATTGCTTCACCTCAAGCCGCTTCACGCTCAATATTTCGTCTAATATCGTCATCACACGGACACCTCCCGTCCGATTTGTTCGCTATATGCAACGACTACTTCCAGTTTCCGTCGTGCATGGCCACTGACAATACTATCTGTCGCTACGTCCACCCCTTCACGGATTGTGTCGGTTAAACCATTTGCAAAAAGACCTAAACCTGCGTTCAATACGACTGTGTCAAATCGCGGACCGCGTTCCCCATTTAATATGGAACGGATCATCGCTGCATTTTCATCAGCGGTTCCTCCGCGAATCGCAGAAAGATGTGCGTATTTCAACCCAACCTCCTCTGCGGTTAAAGAAAAAGGAATTAAATCGCCTTTATCCAACAGGACAAACGAATTTTGCCCGGCAAGTGAAGCTTCATCCATCCCACCTGCACCTGACACGACAATTGCTCGTTCCCTGCCAAGCATGCGCAGCACGGATGCATAATCCATTATGAAGTCTGGTCGGTTAATGCCTGTGAATTGTGTCGGTAGCGAAACCGGATTTGTCAGCGGGCCGACGAGATTAAAAATCGTTGGCTTGCCAATTCGTCTTCGAATTTCACCGATCCGTTTCATCTTCGGGTGGACAACCGGGGCAAATAAAAACGTAATTCCTTCCGCTTCAAGCAAGTCCGCCATCTCTGTTGTGTTAAAACGCGCGTGAATGCCTAACGCATCGAGCACATCATGACTGCCCGCCGCACTGGAAATCTTACGGTTGCCATGCTTCGCGACTTTTACGCCAGCACCCGCTAGAACGAACGCTGCTGTTGTACTAATGTTAAATGAGTTCGAACCGTCGCCTCCCGTTCCACAATTGTCCAAATACCGCGCTTGCGGCACGTCAACTGGCAATGCATGAGACGTCATGACCGTCGCAAGTGCCGCCACTTCCGATGCCGTTTCTCCTTTGTTCGCTAATCCTACAAGAAAGCGGGTCATATCCTCATCAGTTGCTTCTCCACTAAATAGTTGTTGCGCCGCTTCTATCATCTCGCCGTATAGTAAGTTTCGACCTTCATTTACTATTTCTATATACTTTTTCACACTCATCTCTCCTCTGCTTTTCTAAACTGGACTCATCATTTCTTTAAGACTTTTCTTTATTAATTTTCATGCAGATTTTCGATTAAAGGACTGTCATCGACCTGTCCATATATCAATTGTGTTCCCTTTGTTCATTTCACTACTTCCAACAGCGAACGGGCTTTATTCACGGTTTCTTTATACTCCAATGAAGGAATTGACGCTTCTACGATACCTGCTCCAGCTTGCACAAACGCTTTCTTGTCTTTGACGAGCATCGTCCGAATTGTCAGCGCAAAATCAATATTGCCGTTTAAACCAATGTAGCCGATAGCCCCTCCGTAAATGCCACGCGGTTCCTCTTCCAATTGTGAAATAATATTCATCGCAAGCTTTTTCGGCGAACCTGTCACCGTTCCTGCCGGCAATGTCGCCTTCAGGGCATCGAGTGCGTGACGCCCAGGTGCTAATGTGCCCTCCACTTCCGACACGAGGTGCATGACATGTTCATACCGGACCGTTTGCAAGTAGTTGGATACGTTGACAGTCGCAGGATCACAAATTGTCTGCAATTCCTTTTCACTGACTGCGACTAACATGTCATGCTCGGACAACTCTTTCGAATCGTTCCGTAACTCCTCTTCAAGTGCAATATCTTCCTCTGTTGTCCGTCCACGCCTCCGGGTCCCTGCAATCGGGTTCGTCACCACTTGATCATTCGTCACCTTCACAAGACTTTCGGGCGATGCGCCGATGACGACATGATCGTCAAATTCCATGTAATACATATATGGCGAAGGATTTTGCTTTCGCAACTTACGATAGAGCGCGAATGGATCCCCTTCGATATCCGCTTCCAACTTGCGCGACAATACGACTTGCTCAACCGTTCCCGCAGCGATATATGCTTGCACTTGACGGACGCGATCCTCAAATTGCTGTTGAGACAGGGTGCACTGATAATCCGACACGGAAACCCCTCTTTCTTCCTCTACGTCGCCCGTCGTAATCAATTTCTCGAGCGCTTCTAAATCCGTCCGGCCATATTCGGCATGAATTTCCGTATGCAGCAACGTCACCTCATTTAACAAATGATCAAAGATGATGACCGTGTCGTAAACATTGAAATTTACATCCGGCAACTCCCCACGAACTGCATCCACCTCTTGTGCCGCGCCATACCCGACATAACCAACAGCCCCGCCCGTAAATGGATAGTCACCCTCTTCCGCAATCCGCGGCATCAACCGTTTGAGCATCGTATACAAATCCCCTTCATGCGTATACGTCCTCCCCGTCGCATACACAACCTCCTCGAGCTTCACAGCCGAACCACGATACGCCTTCACGGGATCAACCCCAATAAACGAATAACGCCCCGCCCCCTCATGCTGCGAAGAACTCTCCAACAAAAACCGGCAACGCCCCTTCAACCGCCTAAAAATCAACACCGGCGTCAACGAATCCCCCTCAACCTTCCGCCTCTTCACTCTCAAACTCATCTGCTCCATCCTCATCTCTCCTCTTCTCTTATTTTTGGTGTCAGCCCCCATCACAGCAGGGCTTCGCACTCGAAAACGACTGCTATCGATCATTTCCCAGGTTCTATCAATCATTTCCGGGAGTCTATCGATCACTTTTCTCGTTCTATCAATCACTTTTACAATTCTAATGACCATTTTAGGTCCTTCCACCCACGTTATCGGTGCCAGTCCCCCACACAATTCACACACAATTCCCCAATGCAATCGCGGCGACTCTGCCGTTGCTCTAAACGCAAAAAAGTCCTCTGCAGTTGGACAGATTAGTCCAATTGCAGAGGACGAAGACCGGAGTCCCGCGTTGCCACCTCAATTTGAAGCCATACGAAAATAAGCTTCCACTCGGCGCGTCTAAAAAAGACGCTTCCCGTAACGCGGGAACAGCGTCCACCTGGAAACAGAAATTTCCAAGCAGCTCTCATAAGTCCATTCACATCGGCCGCGAATCAGTTTGCACCACCCACTGACTCTCTAAATACGCGTATCCGATGCTACTCCTCTTATTCAACAATTTTCTCAGCTATGCTCTTCTCAACTCGGCTCATCTGTTCTTAGGCGGCACCGCTCCCGGCACCTCTACCTATCCCGAACAAAAAAGTTGTATTTATTCTACTATTCACGCAGTCACTTGTCAACCACCCAATAAGATATGCAATGCCCCGACTTTGTATAACCCCTCTGCAAGCGGTACAATATAGAAAATGAATCTTGAAAAAGGTGACAATCTATGCGAATTAATAAATACTTAAGCGAAGCCGGTATCGTGTCAAGACGTGGTGCCGATAAATGGATCGAAGACGGACGTGTGACAATTAATGGTCAACCCGCAGAACTCGGCAGCCGAGTGGAACAGGGAGACACCGTGCATGTGGATGGCAAGCTCGTCAAAACCGAAGAGCAACTCGTCTATATCGTGCTCAACAAACCCGTTGGCATCACCAGCACGACGGAGCGCCATATCGAAGGAAACGTCGTCGATTTTGTCAATCACCCACTTCGCATCTTCCATATCGGCCGTCTCGACAAAGATTCTGACGGACTATTGCTTCTCACTAATGACGGCGACATTGTGAATGAAATCTTGCGCGAGGAACACGGTCATGAAAAAGAATATATCGTCACTGTCGACCGTCCACTTACAAAGGAATTCATTCAACAGATGGAAGCCGGCGTAGAAATCTTAGATACCAGAACAAAACCATGCAAAGTAAAACAATTAGGGCCGCGCAAATTTAACATCACACTAACACAAGGCTTAAATCGCCAAATCCGCCGCATGTGCTCGGCTCTCGGCTACAACGTCAGACGCTTGCAACGTACGCGCATTATGAATATTCACTTGGGCAATTTGCCTGTCGGTCAATGGCGTGACTTAACCACTCAAGAACGACAAGAAATGTTCCAAATGCTTGATTATGAACCGAAGCGGTAACGTACGGCTCTACTTACTGTAGAAACTGATTTCCGGGGAAATTGACATTAGCAGGATTGCTTACACGTGATCCACGTATGAAAGCATGTAAAAAATTAGATTTTAAAGGCGCGCATCGTGCAACTCAGTTCTCGAACATTACTCTTGTATGATTGCAAAGCCCTTTCCCACCTATGTTTGGAAGGGCTTTTTTGCGTTTATGGTCAATATTGTTTTAGGGAATGAAGTATTAGCTCTATTAGTGGCTACATCTATGAAAAGAAAGCTATCGTTCAGATAACATGTTCTTAAGGCACGCGTATGTTAATGACGTGCAAAATAAAAACATAAGAGATTCTGCGTAAACCTCCATCATATAAACCTTTAGTTTCATATCTCTTTCCCCAAAACAGTTGTTTAGTTTTAAAATTACGACTATAGACCACTTCTTACTAACTAGTTCATAAGGTATAATTGCTACTAATCAACTAGAAGAGGTGTGCAACTTGAAGAAGTTTATAAGATTAGACAGCATTCGAAAGAAAATTCTAATGGGCTTTGCAGTTTCCATTATCTTCACTGCATTTTATAGCTCTTTCATTTACTATACGAATAAAGAAGTAAATAAAGAGATTGAGCAAATGGTGAACGAGGAATTGCAGCTATTAACCGCATACGATAAAGTATCGGCTTCATTTCCAATACGACTTGGTGCAGTGAGGGGCTATTTATTATCCGGAAGCACTCCCCTCAAAGGCGTTTTCGAGGACTATACCGCTATTGCACTGGACCATGTGGAGACGATTCGAAGTATTGATTCAAATGAAGAATTCGAGGCATTGATTAAGCGAACAGAAGCTTGGCGCAACAGCATTAAAACAGATGTCTTTGATATGTATGACAAAGGAAAAAAACAACTAGCCATACAGAACTCAATTGCACTGAGTAATGAAAGCAAAGAAATACAAACTGGTTTTGAAAAACTGTCCAATACTAGCCATGAAACAATGAAAAAAAAGAGTGACCAAATCATTTCTGAAGGGTCAGCGGCAATACGCAATGGTGTAATATTCTCTTGTTTCGTTACCATTATTTCTATTCTAATTGCCCTGCTAACAGCACGTGTCATTTCCAAACCGATTAACTTCGTCGCTGATCGAATGAAGTTAATTGCGAATGGTGACATTAGCCAAGAACTTCTCGTTACCAAGTCAGAAGATGAAGTGGGGCAACTTGTCCAAGCCACAAATGATATGCAAGTAAAAATGCATACAATTCTCAATCGAATTCATGAAGTGTCTAACACCGTGTTGGCACATAGTGAAGAATTGACGCAGTCATCTAACGAAGTGAAAGCCGGTTCCAATCAAATTGCGATGACGATGCAAGAGCTCGCTACAGGAACGGAAACACAGGCAACGAGTACGAGTAATCTTGTTTCCATCATGGACACATTTGCAGCGAAAGTGACAGAAACTAACGAGAACGGTATTGCCGTTCAGAAGTATTCCACTGACGTCATCCATATGACAACTGATGGTGCAGAAAAAATGGCTTCATCCGCAACCCAAATGGCGAAAATCAATCAACTCGTTCAAGAATCCGTACAAAAGGTAGAAGGATTAGATGTCCAATCACAAGAAATCACTAAATTAGTGACCGTCATCAATGACATTGCAGCGCAAACGAACTTGCTAGCATTGAATGCAGCCATCGAGGCAGCAAGAGCTGGTGAACACGGACGTGGATTCGCAGTCGTTGCGGATGAAGTACGAAGTTTAGCGGAGCAAGTCTCCCACTCGGTTACCGACATTTCCAGTATTGTTGATCGCATTCAAGGTGAAACAAGAAGCGTATCGAGCGGACTTGCCGAGGGCTATAAAGAAGTTGAACAAGGTACAGAACAGATTAAGTCGACAGAAGAGACGTTCAATCAAATCCGTACAGCCGTTTCTGAGATGGACGCCAACATTAAGTCGGTCGGTCACAACTTGAATGAAATCGTCGGAAGCACAACTGTTATTAATACAACCATAGACGAAATCGCTGCGGTTTCTGAAGAATCCGCCGCTGGCGTGGAACAAACTTCCGCTTCTGTTCAACAATCTGCAAGCTCAATGGAAGAAGTAGCAAACAGTTCAGCTGAACTCGCTAAACTATCTGAGGAGCTTAACAGTTTGGTGCGTCAATTTAAGTTGTAAAAAAACGAACTACGATAGCAAAACGTATAGACCGCATGCAAAGAGTGTTTTTCTCACTCGTTTGCATGCGGTTTCCTATTTTTGGATTCCATCTGCAAACCAAGTTCAGTGCCTGATTGGGTACATGGGAAGAGCATTTCATGGGTGTAAGTAATAATTATGAATACTTCACTGGCGGCGTTATTAATTGAAAAGTAGCATCCTTTCATGGAATAGGAAGCTGGTTTGTTACTTTTATCACCGAACAATTCATAATGACGTACATATATATGCTATAATTATGTCACAATACCACAAGAAAGGATGGGAACCTATGCCTGAAATTAGACCCATTAAAGACTTACGAAATACAACGGAAATTTCTGAACTATGTCACTCCATTCAAGAACCTGTATTCATTACAAAAAACGGATATGGTGATTTAGTCATCATGAGCATGGATACGTATGAACAGCAACTTAATCGGATTGACATACATCAAAAACTTTTAGAGGCCGAGATAGAAGTGCAAAACGGAGAGCCTCTACAAAGCGCGGAAAATGTATTCTCCAAGTTGAGAAATAAGCATGCGCTATGATGTACAAATCACAAAGAAAGCTACTGCTGATTTAGACGCTATTTAATATTATATCTCCAGTGAACTCGTTGCAAATAAAGCAGCGATTGATTTGCTTAATAGAATTGAAAATTCAATACTGGGCCTACAAGATTTTCCATACGCCTACAGTCTTATGAAAGATGAATTACTTCAACTAAAAGGCTACAGGAGGCTAGTAGTGGGAAACTATAGCATCTTTTATACTGTTATTGAAAAAGATAATAGAGTCATTGTGATGCGAATACGTTACTCACGAAGAAACTATAACGAATTTTTATGAATGAAAAAGCAGCCTCCCCTCTTAAAAAAAGGAAGCTGCTTTTGTAATTCTATCTAATTACACATCCACCATCTCTAAAAACTGTTTCGTTCGTTCATTTGTGGAACGATTAAAGAACGTATCCGGATCGGCATCCTCAATGATTCGCCCTTCATCGAGCATAATAATCCGGTCAGCGACTTCTTTGGCAAATTTCATCTCATGCGTCACGACGACCATTGTCATGCCTTCGTCTGCAAGGTCTTTCATTACCTGAAGCACTTCCCCGACCAATTCTGGATCGAGTGCGGACGTCGGTTCATCAAAAAGAAGAGCTTTCGGCTCCATCGCGAGTGCCCGTGCGATGGCGACACGTTGCTTCTGTCCGCCGGATAATTTGCTCGGATAGACATTTGCCTTATCGGACAGCCCGACTTTCTCCAATAACTCAAGCGCCAGCTGCTTCGCTTTCGTCTTACTTTCATTTTTCACAATTAACGGCGCCTCCATAATATTCTCCAGCACCGTCTTATGCGGGAACAAATTAAAATGCTGGAATACCATCCCGACTTCTGCACGCACTTTTGACAAATCATCCTTCTTCCTATCAATTGCACGGCCGTCAATCGTGATCGTCCCTGTTTCCGCCACTTCAAGGAAATTCAAGCAGCGGAGCAACGTACTTTTCCCGGAACCGCTGACCCCAACGAGGACGACCACTTCTCCTCGTTGAATGTCCACATCGATTCCCTTCAACACTTCCAATCTATCAAAAGACTTATGCAAATCCGTCGTTTTAATCATCTGAATTCCTCCCCATTACGATCCATCCACATTCAACTTGTTCTCGTACAATCGCAATAGCCATGTGAAAATGAGGACGAGGACAAGATAGTACATACCGACAACAAGGAATGTCTCAAACTGCATGAAATTAGAAGCGGCAGCCCTGTTAGCCCGTCCGAACAGTTCGGAAACCCCGATCAAATACACTAACGACGAATCTTTCAATGTAATGATGAATTGGTTTCCGAGCGGTGGAATTGCGCGACGCAACGCTTGCGGAAAAATGATCCGTCGCATCGCTTGTGTCCGATTCATACCAAGTGCAAGACTCGCTTCACGTTGCCCGCGGTCGATGCCTTGAATGGCACCTCTGAAAATCTCGGCAATGTACGCACCATTATGAACCCCTAGCGCAATTGCTCCCGCCCAGAAATTCGACAGAACGACAATTGATGTGATTCCGAAATACAAAAACATGATCTGCACAATCAGCGGCGTACCACGGATTATCGTAATATACAAATTGGCAATCGTCTGCAAGATTTTAGACTTCGAAATCTTCATTAACCCAAAGACGATCCCAAACAGTGTACCCAACACAACCGCAACAGCTGTAACTTCCAACGTAACGAGTACCGCTTTTAAGAAACCTTCATACGTACTCATAAATACATCAGTTAATCTTACAAATATGTCAGGCACTCGGCATTCCCTCTTCCTCTACCAGAATCCGCACTCATTCCAACAACTCCGCATCTTCCAAATCGATGTCCAATAGATTGCGATCGAACCATTTTTTCGATATTTCATCATAAGTTCCGTCATCGATAATTTCTTGAAGAGCTTTGTCAATCGCGTCACGGAGCTTTTCGTTATCCTTCTTCACCGCAATCGATGGTTGTTCTACCCACAGCGGATTTCCAACTTCCTTAATTTCAAATCCATTGTCGATTGCCTCAAAACCAACGATATCTGCTGTAATGACCGCATCTAAACGGTTTTCAATCGTCAAATCTTGCAACGCGACAACATCACTTGCGTAATATTGGATGTCATCGGATAACGTCTTTGCAGGTTCTTCATACGTAGATTGAGAGACTACGCCAATTTTCTTACCCTTCAAATCCTCTGGTGATTTGATATCATTGTTATCTTTCGCGACCCAGATCATGCCGCCTGAATAGTAGTAGGGTTCCGTAAATGCCGCTTGTTTGGCACGTTCCTTCGTATAAGCCATCGACCCGATAATCGCGTCATATTTATTAGCCACGAGTCCTTGAAGAATCGTTTCGAATGGGTTGGTCACCGGATTCGGTTCAAGCCCCATCTTTTCAGCAATTGCCGCCCCGATTTCCATGTCAAACCCCGTCAATTCACCATTCTCTTCAAAGTTGAACGGCTTATATACCCCACTTGCCGCGTAAGTCAATTTCCCTTTCTTCACAAGCCCGTATTCATTGTCACCTGCAGCATTATTCTTGTCCTCCCCACATGCTGCCAACACGAGCATCGTTGCCATTAATAAGAATAATAGCGTTTTCAATTTTCCCATCTAACAAACTCCCTTTCCCAGCCGGCTTTCACCCCAACTTTTTTTTGGCTCACTAACTCACTTACCCTGCTTTTTCTTCAATAAACATAATTTTTCTAAAAGAATCTTATTTCGTTTGTATCTAGGAATCTAGGGAATAAGGAGAAAGCAAGTTGTTAATTGTATGTGAAATTCTTGATATGTATGTAAAAGGCGGTGACTTTTATCCTTATGGTACGTGTAAAAAGCGAAGAACAAATTTTACGAGCAATCATTCATACAGTAAAAGAAGGACAACCTGAAACGTTCAAAAAAATCATTCTGGAGCTTTCCCCTTATGAGATAGCCATGCATTACAGAGCGCTCCCGAAAAAGCGCAAGCCCCTGTTTTTAGAATGGTTGCACATCGATGAACTCGTTGCACTGCTTGAAAACTTATCAAAAACTGCGCAACTTGAAGTATTAAAAATCATCGGCCCTTTGCGCGCTACGGAACTGTTGGATGTTATGAAAAGTGATGATGTGGCATTGTTACTAACGGACTTGCCTGAAAAGGAAGTGGAGCGGTTAATCGCTGAAATGAGGGTTGAAGGAAAGAAAGCAATCCGGAAAAAGATGAAGTATCCGAAGAAATCCGCAGGACGGGCAATGATTGACCAATACGTTTGGGTTCACCAGTCCTATTCAGTAGAAAAGACGATTGCCAAGTTGAAGCATTTCAAGAAATACGCCGATTTCTTGAATTATGTCTATGTCATTGATGATCAGAAGCGTTTGATTGGCGTTGCTTCGTACCGCGATTTGCTGTTATGCGATTTGCCCTGTTCGATTGCCGATGTAATGACAACGGATATATATAAAGTCCACGAATTAACGAAACAGAGTGAAGTTGCAAAAATGATTGGGAGTCACGATTTTCTATCCGTCCCTGTCGTCAACGATGAGGGGATTCTTGTCGGTATCATCACTGCTGACGACGTACTTGACATTGTCATGCGCGAAGCAAACGAGGACATTGAAATGCTTTTCGCTTCAGGGAAGGAAATCGACTTCCATACAAAACCTTTCGTCGCTACTTATAAACGATTACCATGGCTTGTGCTACTGCTCTTTATCGGACTTGTTTCCGGCAGTATCATCGCAAAATTCGAAGCGACACTTGAAGCAGTCGTCGCACTTGCCTTTTTCATGCCAATGATTGCAGGAATGACAGGCAATACCGGCACCCAATCCCTCGCCGTCGTCGTACGCGGGCTTGTGAAAGAGGAGCTGACAACGAAAAAGACCGTCAAGCTCATACTCCGGGAGCTACTCGTCGGCATCATGCTCGGTATTATTTGCGGTGCCGTTATTTCCATCATCGCTTACATTTGGCAAGGCAGCTTCATACTCGGACTCGTCGTCGGCGCATCACTTATCGCAACATTAATCATCGGCACACTCGCCGGTACAATCATTCCGTTAATCCTAAACCGATTCAACGTCGACCCGGCCGTCGCATCAGGCCCCCTCATTACGACGATTAATGACATCCTATCCCTACTCATCTATTTCGGCATCGCTACCCTTTTCATCGAAAAACTCATGTAAAAAGGACAGGCACCGACACAATTCCGAATTAGCGGAATTGAGCAGGTGCCTGTCCCCATTTTTCCGGTTTTCCGGAATTCCTTGTACTTTTATCGAGTTTCTACTTTTTGAAGCATTGTGCCGTGTTGTTGGAGGTTTGTGTGCCATGCGAACGCTTTTTCAAGAACGTGTGGCGTGTGCCCGCCTCTCTCCAATGCTTCATGGTAGTAGGCCCATAACTGTTCACGGTACATCGGGTGTGCACAGTTACCGATGATGAGTCCGACGCGTTCCCTTGGCGCAAGTCCTCGTAAGTCTGCATAGCCATGTTCCGTGACGATAACGTCGACATCATGCTCGGTATGGTCTACGTGTGAGACAAAAGGAACGACACTGGAAATATCACCGTTTTTGGCAATCGATTTCGTTACGAAAATTGCTAGGCGGGCATTTCTAGCGAAGTCACCTGAACCGCCAATGCCGTTCATCATTTTTGTACCCGTCACATGTGTCGAATTGACATTGCCATAAATATCGAGTTCCAACGCTGTATTAATTGAAATTAAACCGAGACGACGGATAATTTCCGGATGGTTGGAAATTTCTTGTGGTCGCATAATTAATTTATCGCGATACCGGTCTAAGTTATTGAACACCTTTTCCATTTTCTCCTGCGACAATGTAATCGATGCACAAGACGCGGATCGGATTTTCCCTGCGTCAATTAAGTCAAAAACGGCGTCTTGCAACACTTCCGAATACACTTCGAGGTCTTCGAATTCCGAATTCAATAAACCGTGAAGTACAGCATTCGCTTGCGAGCCAATGCCTGATTGAAGAGGCGCCAAATGATTCGTTAATCTCCCTACTTCCACTTCTGAGCGTAGGAAGGACAGTAAATGCTCGGCCATCACTTCCGTGTCATGATCAGGTTGTGTAATGGTAGAGGCAGAATCTTGTTGGTGCGTAAATACGATCCCCTTTACTTTAGCGATATCGATTGGGATACCAATTGTTCCAATACGATCATCCACTTTTGTGAGCGGGATCGGATTCCGTTCACCTTGTACGCCCGGGTCGTACAGGTCGTGCACCCCTTCCCATTGCGTCGTATGTGCGGTATTTATTTCAATAATGATGTTTTTTGCGTGCTTCGCAAACGAGTAAGAGTTCCCGACAGACGTTGAAGGAATGATCATACCATCCTCTGTAACTGAAACCGCTTCCAAAATCGCAAAGTCAATCGAGGCCGTTACACCCGTACGAATCCATTCAGCTGTATGTGATAAATGATGATCGACGAACAGGAGACCGCCGTTATTAATCTCGTTACGCATCGCTTTTTCTGCCTGGAACGGCAATCGCTTATTGATGATTCCAGCTTCCGCAAACAGTTTATCGATATCTGAGCCTAATGAAGCGCCAGTAAATACATTCACTTTGAATTTCTCAGTTTCTGCACGTTTCACGAGCGCCATTGGAACCGCTTTCGGGTCGCCAGCACGTGTGAAACCACTTAGACCTAGCGTCATACCGTCTTTAATCCAAGACGCAGCCTCTTCAGGAGACACGACGACATCTCTTAGCTTTTCAATCCTGATGCGATTCATATCTGTACCCATTCAACAACTACCCCTTTTCATAACTTTTAGATAATCGTATCGCATCCAGCGGCATGAAAGGGGGTTTCTTGAATACAACAGAATATCCTTGATTGGAATGGTTCATGCAACGGTTAAAGCAGAAGATTTTTGATCACTAAAAACCTAACAACTTTCGAAAGTAGCTCGAGTAGGACTGACTAACTGGAATTTTCGTCCCGTCGTTCATTGATAGCATGAACGTCGAATGCGTATCTGGGTAAATTGCCGAAATATGATTGACGTTTACAATGAACGACCGATGACATCGAATGAATTGCTCATGTGGCAAAACAAACTCGAAGTTTTGTAACGAATTTTTATGGGTACCAGTTATACGATCAGACACAACAACTGTTTTGCGATCTCGGACTTCCATGTATTTCACTTCGGAGAACGGAATCGGTATCCATCCGTCCATTGTTTTTACGGTGACGACCGACTTCCCTTCCGTATATGCAGGGTAAATGGCAACGACACAACCAACGAGTACCCCATCGTCATGAAACGGAACCGCCATGCCGTGATAAGGTACCCCAAATACATCACGGTGAATAAATTCGGATACTTTCTGCCCTTCCGACAACGCTTTGTGCGCAATCGTACCTTCTTTTACAGGGTCACCTGGTTTAATTTTCAAATCTATCCGCTTGCTCGGACGGTAATACATATATTCCTTCGTGTTCGACACGACAATTGAAATTTCATCTGCAAACAATTCTCCAACGACATTTAATAGAGAATCTAGATTTAACATAACGAATACTACTCCTTTTTGATGAATAACTTCTATCCAAATAAACACATTTTTGTACGTAAACGCTTCTAGAAGAAGTTTTCATGTACTTCTATTAACTTTTCCATTATAATGAAAGTCAATTCAATACAAAATATTATAACAACACTGAAATTCCAGTTAATGAGGGGGAGTTACAATGCACATTCGAGATTTAATCGTAGAAAGATTAGCAGTAGCAACCGTAAAGGCCGATCAAAGCGCAGCTGAAACGCTCGCTAAAATTAACGAAACGGGTTTTCGTTGCATCCCTGCGGTAGATGATGAAGACAACTACAAAGGGATGATTTATAAAGTCGACCTGTTGTCGTACCTGTATGAAGAAAAAGGGGACGACTCCCATTCTATCAACCATTTGCTGAAACACCAAGACATCTATCTTGCCGAAGATGCTTCTTTCTTAAGCGCATTGTTGAAGATTAAAGCATTGCCATTCATTAGCGTTGTGGAGAACGGGAAATTACTCGGCATCATTACACATAACAAGATTGAAAGTGTACTAGAAGATGCGTTTGGATTAAAAACTGGTGGCATCAATATCACCCTCGCGTCAACGGAAGCACGTGGAATGATCCGCAAACTGACAACAACCTTAAAAGATGAAAATATTGAAGGGATGCTGACATTGGATAACGGGTCAGCACTCGCAAGAAGGGTCGTTCTCACATTAGAAGATGGAAAATCCGATGAAGAGATGAAAAAAATGCGCGACAAACTAGAGAAAAACGGTTTCCGTATTTTGCAAATGCACCGAATTGGTTCTAAGTAATGGAGAAGACTGCTTCCGATTGACTCGGAAGCAGTTTTTTTAGGTTAATATCGTGAATAAAACGCAGGAGAGAATGTAATGCAATTTTATCATAATCCACGAATCGCCTTTCTCATCAATGACTTAACTGCCGTTGATGAGCACGATCAGGAACGAATTTATTTTTTTGAAAAAGGTTATGTAAAAGTACTTGGTGAATTTGAAAATGAAAAATATAGTGGAGGAAAAGCTTATATCATTTTTAATGATGAGGACGTACTGTCTGTAGCAACAAATGTATTACGTTTTACGGATAAGGAAGTACATTAATAAATTACATATGTGGTTGGGACAAAACCGTTGCTTCAAGCGCTTGAACCAACGAAATTTCGTCCCAACCTATCAAGACTATTAATTTCTACCTTAAACCAGTTGACTCTCTGGTTTAGGTACCATTCGAAGTAATAGTCCACCGATGATGAACAGGATAACGAGACTGAATACCCCGTATGCGGAACTTCCCGTCATTTGTGCTGTAACCCCTACTAACAACGGTCCCATTACAGACGCAAACTTACCAAAAATGTGATAAAACCCGAAGAACTCGTTCGATTTCTCTTTTGGTACGAGTTGTGCAAAATAAGATCGGCTTAGTGCTTGAATACCCCCTTGCGAAGTTGCGACGAGCATAGCGAGAATCCAGAAATCTAGCGTTGTCGATAAGAAAAACGCGTAAATACAAATGGAGATATACACAAAAATCCCAACATACAACATCGCTTTTATTGAAAACTTATGTGCCAACTTCCCGTAAATAATGGAAAATGGCGCAGCCACTATTTGCGTCACCAATAAAACAATTAATAAATCTGTCGCCCCAATACCTAAATCTGACCCATATGCAGTGGACATGCTAATAATTGTTCCTACGCCATCAATATAAAAGAAATAAGCGAGGAGGAAAATAAAGACTGTACGATGTTTCCTAATTTCCTTAAATGTATTGCCTAAACGTCTAAAACTCCCTGCAATTATATTCGGCTCACGCTCAATCGCATACACTTGTACTACATTTCTCAACATTGGAATGGTGAATGTAAACCACCATATCCCCGTAATGACAAATGCCAGTTTCGTAGCAATGGCCATCGGAAGAGGGATCACACCTTTTTCCGACAATATAATAATCGCGATACTAATGACGAATGGAATGACACTACCGATGTACCCTAATCCGAATCCACGTGCAGATACTTCATTCATCTTCTCTTCTGATGTAACGTCAACTAAAAAGGCATCATAGAAAATATTTGCCCCATGGAAACCGA
Source organism: Sporosarcina sp. OR05 (assembly GCF_041414805.1). Taxonomy (NCBI): domain Bacteria; kingdom Bacillati; phylum Bacillota; class Bacilli; order Caryophanales; family Caryophanaceae; genus Sporosarcina; species Sporosarcina sp. OR05. The sequence continues at coordinate 54,008 of NZ_JANKJL010000006.1, forward strand.
TAGATGTAATTACATAAATAATTAATAACGGCAACCAGGAACCTTCTGGTACAAAAGCTAGCGACACGGTAGAAGCTGATCCAATAAAGAAAAATGCGAAGAAAAATTTCTTCTTCAATCCTCTGTAATCCGCAATCGTCCCTAAAATCGGCCCAATCATCGCCAAAATGAATGTTGCGATTGCGACCGTATACCCTAAATAAGCAGTGGACATATTCGACTCAATGCCCGCGTCCGTTGCAACAGATTTAAAGAATATCGGGAATATAGCCGTCGTAATAATGATTGAATACGCAGAGTTCCCCCAGTCGTAAAACATCCAGCTATTTTCCGTTTTCGTATACTTCCTCTTTTTCACTCAACCCACCCCTTTCTCTCTTACTAGTAAGTGTACAATTATTCTCACAGAAACAGTAGTGAAACTTGCAAATTATTACTATTCGTTAACATAGAGGGGTGGGCGTTGTGATACGAAACGATTACGTTATCTTACAATCCGCTTACGTTGCGTTGCGCGGCCCACACCCCCTCACCATCACACCGCCATCATCTTCCTTTTCCCTCCATTTTATGTTATAGTTGCGCGTAAATTAGGTTCGTTGGTCGGATGGGGGAGATTGGGTGGAGGCGAAGAAAATGCGGTTGTCGGTGACGATGTTGGCAGGGTTTCAGTGGTTGTTTTTTCTATTTGCCAATACGGTTGTCATTCCGATATCGGTCGGCGCAGCGTTTGAAATGGATCAGGTTGAAATTGTTTCTGCCATTCAGCGCTCCTTTATTGTGACGGGCGTTGCGTGTATTTTACAAGGCTTCATTGGTCATCGGCTTGCTTTGATGGAAGGGCAATCGGGTTTATGGTGGGGCGTCATTTTAAGCTTAGCAAGTACGGCGAGTGCAATGGGGCTTGAGCTGACGGCTGTTGGAGGAAGTATTGCTGTTGGGGCGATGCTTTCCGGAGCGCTCGTTGCGGTTTTCGGGTTGCTCGGCATTGCAGAGATATTGAAAAAGTGGTTTACGCCTGCTGTCATGTTCGTCTTTCTCTTACTGTTAGCCAATCAATTAATCTCGATTTTCTTAAAAGGAATGGTTGGACTTAGTACAGGGGACGTCATTGATTTACGCATGACGATCTTTTCATTCACCTTAGCCGCGTTCACGATCCTCGTTCATGTCAAAGGGAACCGTATTTTAAGCAGTATGAATCTACTGATTGGTATGGTGGTCGGTTGGTGCGCCGCCGCGCTGCTGTTCCCTGGAGAAACTGTCGAGGCGATTCACACAACGCCATTCCGCACTTGGTTTCCGTTGGGAGATCCGACGCTTGAATGGGGCATAGTTGTTACGGTGACAGTGACCGGGCTGTTAAATACGACGAATTCTGTCGCTACGTTGAAGGGAGCCGAAGATATATTTGAGAAGGAGACGACGCGGTTTCAATACCGGTCTTCCTTTTTCATCACAGGTATTTTCACGACGCTAGCAGGGATGCTTGGACTTGTCCCATACGCACCTTACGCGTCATCGTTAGGGTTACTGCAATCGACAGGTATTCGTGAGCGGGCACCGTTTTTCATAGGATCTGCATTGTTCGTCTTCCTTGGTCTCATGCCCGATCTGACCGCATTTTTCTCGACAATTCCACCAAGCGTGGGCAATACGGTTTTGTTCGTCGCGTACTTGCAGTTATTCCGCTCAGCTTTGCGGAATGTCGAGGGGCTTTCGTTTGATCCGAAAACAATATACCGAGTTGCGTTGCCGAGTTTAGTCGGCTTATCGATTATGATGATGCCAATAGAAGTCTTTTCTGAACTCCCTGAGCTCCTGCAACCGTTGCTCTCCAACGGCTTGCTAATGGGCATTCTGGCGGTACTCCTAATGGAATTGTTCTATTGGTTCGGCCCGCGAATTCCTCGCTTGGCAATAAAGAAATAAATTGAGGTGCACTATGTACAAAACAATCGGAGTTGTGGCGCATGTCGATGCGGGTAAAACAACATTTTCTGAACAACTTCTTTTTCATACACAAAGCATACGAAAACGGGGTCGTGTCGATCATCAGGATGCGTTCCTTGATAGTCATTCAATTGAACGAAATCGTGGCATTACGGTGTTTGCAGACCAAGCGAACTTCTCGTTCAATGGGACGACGTATACCCTTATCGATACGCCAGGGCACGTCGATTTCTCCCCTGAGATGGAACGCGCCATCCAAGTGATGGATTATGCAATTATCATCATTAGTGCAGCAGATGGCGTCGAGGGGCATACGGAAACGGTGTGGCAACTGTTGCAAAAACATCGTGTGCCAACGTTCTTCTTTTTGAATAAAATTGACCGGGAAGGTGTCGATGCAGCTACTGTTGTGAATGAAGTGAAAGGCAGTTTATCTGACAACGTATTCAATATAGCTGAACTGACAGCAGACGACATGACGGAAACACTCATAGAATTTATTGCGGAACGCGATGAAGCATTGCTTGAACGCTATATGGAAGGTGCATATGATTTTGATGTTTGGCTGGATGCATTGACACGGATGATTCGGGACTGTGAAGTCTTTCCCTATGGATTGGGATCAGCATTGAAGGATATTGGCGTGATGGAGTTTCTCGAACGCTTCGATCGACTTTCAACGACGATGTATGCGAATAACGATGAATTTGCAGCACGTGTCTACAAAATCAGGCATGATGAGAACGGGCATCGGATCACGTTTGTAAAGGTTTTGCAAGGCGAGTTGCGCGTCCGCGATGAAGTGACGTATGGAGATACGGTCGAGAAGGTTACGCAAATTCGCTCTTACAATGGCACGAAATATGACTCGAGAGATTCAGCACAAGCAGGCGAGATTGTTGCGGTGATGGGGATATCCGAAGCAGCTGCAGGAGATCCAATTGGTGCACTGACGGAGAAATCGACGTTCGACTTACTACCAACGTTGAAGGCAAAGGTGATTTTCGATTCTTCAATCCATGTAAAAGAAGTACTTCGTAGCTTTATGATGCTTGATGCAGAGGACCCTTCGCTACATGTGGGTTGGGATGAGCACGTTCAAGAAATCCACGTGCATGTAATGGGCGTCATTCAACTTGAAGTGCTGAAGCAAATTGTCATGGATCGCTTCCAATTCGATGTTTCTTTCGGTGACCCGAAAATCTTGTACAAAGAGACGATCCGTTCAACGGTTACGGGTTACGGGCATTTCGAGCCGTTGAAGCATTACGCAGAAGTCCATCTGAAAATGGAGCCCTCGATGCGAAATAGCGGCATTGCTTTTGTGAATGCTTGTCATGCAAATGATTTATCCATCGGGCATCAGAATTTAGTACGAAGTCATTTGTTTGAACGGCCACATCACGGTTTATTGACCGGCTCGGCGTTAACGGATGTGACATTTACACTACTGACCGGTAGAGGTCATATTGAACATACGTCTGGTGGGGATTTTAGAGAAGCGACATTCCGCGCGCTTCGTCAAGGACTCGAAAAGGCCGATAACATTCTGCTTGAGCCGTATTATGATGTGAAGATTAAAGTGGATACGGAGCATATCGGTCGCATCCTTTCAGATATCCAGCAAGCGTCAGGCAGTTTTGAACCGCCTGAGATGATCGGTGCGAAAACCGTCATTACTGGGCGCGTTCCTGTTGCAACGTTCATGAACTACAGCACGACGTTCGCCTCCTTCACAAACGGAAAAGGTGCGTTGACGCTACAATTCGGCGGGTATGACGAGTGTCATAATACGGAAGAAGTCATTGAAGCGATCGGGTATAACAAAGACGCCGATCCCGAATATACGTCAACCTCAATTTTTTGCGCGAAAGGCAAAGGCTACCCTGTGCCGTGGGATGAGGCAGAAGCAGCAATGCACTTGTTGTAAAAAGGAAGTCTCCTCTGAGGCTTCTTTTTTTAGGTGAGAACGCGGAGAGTGTGTGTCGGTCTAAAGCGCTAAAATGGTTGATAGAATTGTGAAAGTGATTGATAGAACTCATGAAGTGATCGATAGATGCAAGAAAGTGATTGATAGAAATACAAAAGTGAAAGGGTGCTTCGTTTGGGCGATCCGGTGTGGGCGTGGGACGTAACGCTTTTGGCACGAGAAGAACTGCTTCGAGCACGGAGCGAACCGCTATACGCGATTCATTCTCCTAATCGATAGATTAAAAAGCGTTCGTTTTCGTTCTTCTCATACAGTTGACGGACGCGTACTTCCTTCCATAACGTAAACGGGGTTTGGTGTTCCATGAACTGGACGTATTCGCTTGTCGGGTAATACAGAATGACATCTACGACTCGTTCATTCCGCTCAGCTGACAGCAGAATATTTCCGATTACTTTCATAAAGATTTGAATGGAAAATGGATTGAAGAAGTAGAAGCGATTTTCTGTCGCACTTATGTCATAGGCTTCTGCGTAACAGCGTTCAAAACGGATTGAACCGCCACTTCGTTTGTTTTTTCGTCGATAGTGGACGAGGTTTTCAATAGCATCCTGGTACAGTTGGCCGTTCATTTCAATGCCGGTTACGGATGCTTGAAAGTGATGATGGACGTAAAAGGAAACTCTTGCTTTTCCACAGCCAAAATCGACAAATCCGTCTGTCGATTGTATTGTATACTCGGTAAAGAGTTCGTCTAAAGTTTCATAGGGCGTTGCTTCATAGCGATTATAATGAGGGGATTGGTTCAATAACTCCAATGTACCTGCTGTTTTTATGCGGAGTAAATTGTCGCATGTTTTCTCTGTCACCGGTATTCCTCCGTTCTGTTGTTGCTCTATTGTACGTGAGTAGATGTGCGAAAAACAAGCATAAAAAAACACGGTTTTCCTAATGTGAACAAGGAAAACCGTGTGGATTGTCTTACAGAACTTCTGCCAAGAAATCAAGAAAGTCTTGACGATTCAAATAACCGATATAGGTTTTAACGACTTCCCCTTTATTGAACAAATATAAAGAAGGAAAAGCACTAATATCGTATTTAATTTGCACTGGATTTGATTTCGCTTCGTAGTCTTCGTATGTTACCCAATGTTTTACGAACTTTATTTTACCTTCTAATTCCTCAGCAACGTCTTCAAGAACTGGTTCGAATGCTTGGCATGGACCGCACTCATCTGTGAAGAAATCGACGAATACTGGTAGTTCACATTCTAACACTTCTTTTTGGAAATCATCTTTAGTAACTGTTTGTACGAATGACATTTCGTTTTCCCCCTTAAAGTAGAGCTTGCTAACGTAGAGGCATCCCTAACTATTCGGAATTCTCTAGTCTCACTTTATCTTGATTGATTGCAATCAACAAGAGGTTGCGTCAAAGGCGTCCTTTTTCATGATTATTTTGAACCGGACATTTCAAGTTTCGGCTTTCGAATTGCCACACGCCTTCTTGCTTTTAACGATTCACGTACTTTATCCGATTTCGAGAACAAACGATAGACAGCCGGGATCAGCAATAGCGTGATGAACGTTGCAAACAGCAAACCGGAAATCAACACGGTTGCCAAAGGTGCTTGATAATTCCCGGAGACTCCAGAAGCCAATGCTAACGGCAACATCCCACCGACCGTCGTAAGTGTTGTCATGAAAATCGGTCGGATTCTATGTCTCCCCGCCTCTACGAGCGCTTCTTCTAGACGCATCCCTTCGTTGCGTAATTGGTTCGTTCGGTCAATCAATAGAATTGCGTTGTTCAACACGATGCCGATTAGCATAATGATTCCCATGCCAGACAACAGATTCAGTTCCATTTGTGTGACATACAAACCAACAATCACTCCGATAATCGCCATCGGAATAACGGACATAACGAGTATTGGGTGACCAAGATGATTGAATTGAACCGCCATGACAAAATAGACGAGGAACAAGGCAATCGCTAGCACAAAAATCATTTCCAGTAGTAATTGTTGTTGTTGTTCAATATCGCCGGCCACGTCGATTGCATATCCTGTCGGCACAGTAAATTCGTCAATGATTTTTTGCACGTCTCGATTGATGCCTCCCAAATCACGACCTTCCATGTCTGCAGAAACGACGACATATCGCTCGCCCGCGTCATGCGTGATGACATTTGGTGTTTGAACTGTTTCTAATTGAATGAATGTAGACAACGCTTTGTCTCCATTGTGTGTTGGAATCATCGCATTCAGCAGTGTTTCTTCTGTATCCGTTATGGCCGCCCAACTAACCGTAAGAGGAACCTTCTTGCCTTGAATCACAACATCTCCAACCGGCCTATTCATAAATGTTTCTTCAACGAAATGCTTGACGGAAGCTTGCGTCAATCCTGCCTCGTCCATTGCCTGTTGGTTTACGACAATCTGTTTTTGCTCAGTCGTTCGTTCCATCGAATTAGTTACACCTACTACACCATCGACTGTCTTCAGTTTGTTCGCAAACTCCTTGCTCAGTGAACGCAACTCATCAAAATCTTCCCCTTTAATGAGCACTTGTACAGGAGAACCACTAGCACCATCCGTCATACTTTGTACCGATTTAATCGGTTTCGTCTGTTGAAGTTCGCGTAACGACCTCATAATTTCTTCATTTACGACTTTTTGTTCTTGCTGAATGGCGTTCCCTTTCGTCATGTTGATAATCGCTACTAAGTAGCTGCCACTATCCAGTACATAATTGGACTCCACATCTTTAATACGAGCGAGCTTGTCATTCATCAATATAGAAAGTTGTTCTTTCTCGTGTGCATCAACCCCTTGTTCAAGTTCGACAACGACTTCACTATACCGATTGAACATATCCGGCATAACGGACATCGGTATTTTATTGACCAAAAACAAGGAACCGACGAATAGGGCGATAAATAAGACGATAACGGATGCACTTCGTCGACGCTTCTGAACGATCCATGCAATCATCGCACTATAACGAGAAACAACTTTTCCTTTTTTCTTCGTGTCCACCGTTTTTCGATAACGTAAAAATTTCTCAGACAATGCAGGAATTAATGTAAAGCCAATAACAACTGAGCTCATTAATGTAATGGCAACGACAATGGATAAAATAATCATGAATTGACCAAGGTCCCCACCGATAAAACCGATTGGTAAGAACACAACAATGGTCGTTAGCATGGAAGCAATTACAGCCCCCGCTACTTCTTTTGTTCCAACGAGAGCAGCATCCAAAGGATTAAGTCCTAATTCCCTTTGCCGGTAGATTGATTCCAAGATGACAATTGAAGAGTCAACCATCATCCCAATGCCAAGGCCGAGCCCGATGAGGGTTAATAAATTCAGACTATATCCTAAACCATATACGGTTAAAAATGTGAGCAGCACTGACGTTGGAATTGCCACACCAATGATCAACGTCGCTCGCACATTGCGAAGGAATAACAGTAAGATGGCGATTGCTACGATACTACCGATAAGAATGTTCCCAGTTACGCCGTTAATGGATTCTTCCACAAAGTCTGCCTGTGCGACCATTTCATTCAACGTGAAAACACTGACCAATCCTTCATCCCTGATTTGTTGGATTTCTGCTCGGACTGCATTTGCCATATCGATTTGATTGACACGATTGGCACGCCCTACTTGCACAAATACTAAATCTTTCGTCCCGTTTTTCCAAACAAACGCAGAGCTTTCCATTGGAGCAAGTGAAACAGTGGCGATTTCCTCTAACGGGACAGATCCACTAGCTGTAGGAATTTCAATTTGCTTTACAGATTGCAAATCTTCCAATTTCGTCGTCCATCGCAATATGGATGTTGCTTGCCCATTGTGCAACTCCCCGATTGTCGTTTCGGAATTCGCTTGCGCAATGAAACCCATTACTTGTGTGCTGTCTAAACCGTTCTTTACAAGTTCATCACGTTTTAACTTAACGGTCACTTCTTGTTCCAGCACACCTGACAAATGAACATCTCGAACTTCTTTCAACGCCTCTAGCCTCGGTTCAAGTACTTCCTTTGCAAAGGTGGTCATCTCTTCTATGTCACCGCCGGAAATATCCATGTAAAATTCATATCCTTGCCGCACACCGTATTGACCGGACACGACTTCACGAATCGCTGGATGTTGTGTCTGTATCGAATTTGCAGCACGTTCAATTTCCTTGAATAATTCTTCTCCACGGCCCCGCGCGACGATTACATCGACAGTACTGCTCCCGATCGTCGTAGTTGACTTCACCTCTTCAACGCCATCGATTGCTTGAAGCTTTTGTTCCAACGGCGTTGTGATGAAACGCTCCACATCAATAGCCGCCATATCCCCTGCGTCGACAGATACATATGCACCGTCCATACCAACTGATGGCATAAGTTCCTTGTCTAACTTGATGACAGCGAAACACCCCAATGCAACAATCAACACTGTCAGTAAACCGATTAACACCTTTTTCTTAATAATAAATTCTATACCTTTCACGACTACACCCCTTTCACACTACCATTAGCATAGCAACGATTCCCATTATGTATAACAATCCCCAGCCGCATTTTCTCTCAGCCTTGCGATGTAGTTAGGAGAATTTAAGGGAAAGTGATATACTTTGATTAATCTGAAATATTTTGGAGGGATAGGAATTGGGGAACATTACAAAAATCGGACAAGTCAGTGTACCTGTAAAAGATCTTGAACGCTCGGTCAATTTTTACAAGGAGCTACTAGGGCTGGATCTTTTATTCCAAACCGACTCGATGGCTTTTTTCGATTGCCACGGCTTGCGCTTGTTAGTAAGTTTGCCAGAGAAAGAAGACTTTGCTCATGCGAGTTCGGTGTTTTATTTTCACGTGGAACATATTCAAGAAGCCTATGAATCCTTCAAAGCGAAAGGTGTCGTCTTTATCGATGAGCCACATATGGTCGCTAAAATGGGCCAAACCGAGACGTGGATGGTGTTCTTTGAAGACACGGAAGGCAATACGCATGCATTAATGAGTGAAGTACAAGTCTGATAGAGGAATACATGATTAGGAGGTGTTCGCATGGGCAGATGTACGATTGATCATTCGGTGGAAGATGTAGTGCGCAAATTAAACGAACAGCAGGCTTTCATTCCAAAAGAGATCTATGAAGACGGGATGCGCTTTCTAGACGGAACAGTCGAACAAGACACGCTCAATGAGGTATTTCACTTGCTGAAGAAATATGATTTAGTGGAAGCGGATGAGCGTGAACGTAGAAATGAAGAACTACGGAAAATCGTTAGGTAAGTAAAAAAGTGGAGAAAGGCACACCCTCTCCACTTCCTTATACAGTTTCAGGCAACGCGTTTTTTCGTCCTACTAACAAAGCGAATGCAATGAAAGTGACTATGACAACATCCATTAGTAACAAATACATATGGCTGTAACCCGTTGTTGTGGCGATATTTCTTAAAAAGTACGGGCCGAATCCAAATCCAGAAGTTTATTAAATATCGAAGTTGATACAATGATTATTGCCTGTAATCCTTTCAATTCAATCGTCATAACATGGAGGTTATTAAAGTGCATCCAAGTGTCAATGAAATTGCCAAAGTAATGAAGAATACTAATCTCCCAAACTATTGGCCAGGTTTTGAGCCTGTTGCCTACGCTTTGTATAATAAAGAAAATGTGTATCTATTTAATCATCCAAAGTTCCCCTCACAAAAAGATGGCTATGTAACACTCCCATGGACAGAGCAATTCATAGCGGATACGTTAATTTTGTTCGAAGAAACGCCTACTGCAATTGTCAATATAGATCGATATGAAGAATTTGCAGACCTTTACGCCATTCTCATCCACGAGTTATTTCATGGATACCAATATATAAAAGACGAAAAACGTTTTCCTGACGAAATGAAAGGAATTACCTATCCCCTTTCTCCTGAAAATGTGGAACTACGGAATGCAGAGAGGGCGAGTCTCTATGCTGCGCTACTAGCAACTGATTTGAAAGAGAAGACCGAACATCTACAGCAGTTTATTGCGCTACGGGAACAAAGAGCTTTGCTCATCGGCGATTACCTTCACTACGAATATCACATTGAAACGATCGAAGGGCCTGCATGGTACGTAGAAGTGAAAGCATATGCCGATAAATCCACCCTTGCATATGATGAAATTGTTCAGAAATACGGGAAATCTCTATTAGAAATCAAAGAGTCTACTCTCCATTTACGTAGAAGTTGTTACAGCACAGGTTTGTTTATGTGCCTATTATTAGATGAACTCTCACCTAATTGGCAAGACAGCTTTATGGAATCCAGTTTGACGCTTTATCCGTTTTTCAGGCAATGTATTAATATTGAACAAATTTCGTTAGATGCACTTTTGATTAGCAATGAAACGCTTGAGGTGATTCAGTACATAAACGAATGTAAGGAAAATGAGTTTGAACAGTTCAAGTTAGCAAAGGGCTATCATCTATCCATACATGGCCCCATGACGTTTAAAATGATTGACCCGATGAATATCGTCTTTAGCGAACAAAGATTGTTGCACACTAACTATATTGCACTCCTGATAAACGGCCAGGAAAATCTCTTTCAACAGCCGGTCATAACACAGTTCAAGGAGACGATACGATCGATTCACACCATCCAACTTTTTTACCTGAAAAGCCAATTGTACAGAATAACTTATTGATTATTGAGGGAGTTGGTGAGATCGACGGAGTGTTTGACGAGGAAAATGGTGTTTTTCATCTACTTTCTCATTAACCTCAATTATCTCGATTGCACTTCGACCCACTAGGTAAAAGATCACTTTTTGGTGATATCTTTTGTTATACGATCGATAACTTTGTGTATTCAATCGATAACTCGTCCTATTCAATCGAATACATTGTGAACTCAATCGATAACGCTGTCTTCGCAGAAGATTTTCGGTTGTAATCGTCATGTGAAAAAAACCGCCTCAGTCAACTTTTCGACTGGGGCGGTTGTTCATTTAAAATAGTTCCTTATACGCTAGCGTCTTTACGACTGCAGCGGTTTTTCAATTAATGAACAGCTCTATAAGTGATTCTAAGATTCCTTCCTCTTAGCATTAGTACAACCCCTAAAGCTGTCAGCACCATAAAAACAACAGAAAAACTCCACAAAGTTAACACGTCAATATATTCAGCGTCAAGAGTATAATAGGTCCTCATGACACTTGCTAAGAATAGTAACATGAGAGTCCCTATTGTAAAAGTGACGAGTTTAACATAGTTCTTCGAGAAAACAATCATGGACAATAGCATAAGGGTCGTCAAAACAAGTAACACGATATAGAATTTTGCTTCTCCCTCACTATAGGCAATTGGTATATCCGCTGTAATAAGCAGCCGGAAAAACACCGTGAACATGAAAAGAAAAATAGCGAACCACGTACTAATTACAAACAATACGATATTCCCTATACTTGTCTTCATCATACCATGCACCCCTTACATGACGTCATCTTTCACTAAACAATTCCTTATACGCTAGCGCCTTTAACGCAAGCATTTCTTCTTCGGTGAGTTTGCTTTCGATTTTATTAAAAAGTGCCTGCTGTTCTTCGGGGGTCATGCCTTGCCTTGCTTGAATTTGGATGTCGTTAATTTCACTGAGGTCAAACTTTTTCAGCAAAACGCGGGTCGCTTCCTCTTTCGTCTGGAAAGGAAGTTTCGTTGGATCTGCGTTTTTCCCTTCTTCAATGAATGCGCGTAACTGAGGATCATTTTGGATTTCACGTTTGATGTTTTCCAGTTCACCGCTGGCATCTAGTTCCGCTGCCACTTGGCCCATCACTTCGTCAGCAATAAATTTCGTGCCAAAATGATAGACTGCAAATCCAATTGCGACAACGATGACAACTGCGCCAAACAACACTTTTAACGCTTTCATTTCAATCACTCCTTCCCTGTCAGTTTCATCCATTAAAATAACTCTTATACAATATGACCCTCATCTATCCGCAATAGTTCCCGAATATCCTCTTCCGTCAACGCATTTATCGCCGAATCATCAGCGTCAATCACTTCTCCTATCAAATTCCGCTTCTTCTCTTGCAGCTCATTCATCTTCTCCTCAATTGTTCCACGTGCAACAAGTTTAATCACTTGTACAACTTGCTGTTGGCCGATACGGTGCGCACGATCCGCCGCTTGTTCCTCAACTGCAGGGTTCCACCACAAATCATATAAAATGACCGTGTCGGCTCCCGTCAAGTTTAGCCCCGTTCCACCGGCTTTCAATGAAATTAAAAACAAGTCCCGCTCCCCTGCATTAAACCGGTTGCAGAACGCCAACCGTTCGTCTGCAGGTGTCTCGCCATCCAGATAAAAAAATGGCGTCCCGTTCATCGCTAAATCTCTTCCGATAATTCCAAGCATCTTGGTAAATTGCGAGAAGATCAATACCCTTCTCCCCGCTCGCTTCGACTCTTCAATTAATTGCTTCAACTGTTCAAACTTTGCTGAGCTACCTGCATAACCGTCTACAAACAATGCCGGGTGGCAACAGATTTGACGCAACCGCGTGAGACCAGCCAATATACGAATTTTATTCTTCCGTATTGTATCCTTATCCAAATGCTTCAACGTATCATGCCGCAACTTTGCTAAATAGGCCGCATACAGCTCTTTCTGTTCCGGTAACAGTTCCGAGGATGCCATTGACTCGATTTTCCCCGGAAGTTCAATGAGCACATCTTCTTTCATTCGACGTAACAGAAACGGTCGGATACGCCGTGCGATTGTTTTCTGTGAGAGTTCACTATATTCCCGTAACCCCATGAACAATTCCGGAAACACAACGTGGAATATTGCCCACAACTCTTCCAATGAATTCTCGATTGGGGTGCCCGTCAACGCAAACCGATGATCGGCCACTATTTTTTTCACTGCCCGCGCTGTCTGTGTATAGGGATTTTTAAACGCCTGCGCCTCGTCAAAGAACACCGCATGGAAATGCTGTTTCTCAAACCACTGAACATCACGACGAAGTAACGGATAAGAAGTGATTACCACATCTTGACCGCCTATTTCACGTTGGCGCATAACCCGCTCCTTCTTCGATCCATCGAGTACACATGCCTGTATGTCCGGCGCAAATTTCGCCAATTCACTTAACCAGTTATACGTGACAGAAGACGGACAAACGATCAGTACCGGTGTACTTCCTTTACGGATGACCGCTAGCTCCGACACAATGAACGCAATGCTTTGCACCGTTTTGCCAAGCCCCATATCATCCGCAAGTACGCCCCCGAGCCCATAACTAGCAAGCGTCTTCAGCCATTTAAACCCTTCTTTTTGGTAATCGCGTAAAACGGACGCCAACTGTTGGGGTACGTCAATTTCCAAGCTCGCTGGGTTACGGAGACGCTCAAAGAATCGGCGAGCCGATTCTTCCATCGTAATCATTCCATCGTCTTCTGCCGCATCCAAAAAGCGAAGCCCTTGAACGACTGGAACGGTTAACCCTTTTTCCAACGCATCCAAGTCGCCAGGCACTTCATTCAGAAAACGTTGAATCTCTTCAAATTCCTTTGTTTCCAACGACAGCAATGCGCCATCCTTCAGGCGATAATATTTCCTTTTTTCCTCCAACGCTTCTAAGATGCCTCGAATTTGGTTGTCCGGTATACCATCCATTGTAAATTTAAATTCTAGCCAATTTGTCCGCTCTTCCTGCGTCTTCACGCGGATGCGTGGACGGGCGTTCCCTCTGAACACTCGGTTTCGAATGGCTGTTGTCGCATACACGCGGACAAGCTTTTGAAGTTTTGGAAGAATACGATGCAGAAATTCATATTCCAATTCCTCGTTTTGCAACCAATACCCTTCATCTGTTTGCGCAAATGCTCCCTCATCCATTAGCTGAAGAATCGTTTTCTCTTTTTCCAAATCACGAACGAGCATCGAACCAGCCGGTAATTGCTGGTCAACTAACGGATTGATGACAAGATGATCATAGTGAAATTCCAAACTCGCAAGCAGGCGATTATGGACTCGATCCACATACAACTTTGCTTGTAACGGCGATTGCACAAGTTCGTCTTTTACCGTTTCATCAAGATACACTTCGCCGATTTTCCGCAAGCCAGGAACGACCTTTTCGAGAAAAAAGCCGATTTGTTCATTTGCAATCGGAATGTTGTTCGTACCCGATGATTGCACCATTTGTTGCAGATCTGCCAAACGTTTGCAGTCTTCGTCTTGGACTAAATAGAGGCGATTAGCATACATTACGGTTCGATATTGTTGGAAAACCTGAACTTCTTGCAACCCTTCAATTTTCAGGAAATGTCCTTTTCCTTCTCTTTTTCCAAATGAAAATTGGATTGGTAAATTCCCTTTGATGAACGGCAGCCCGTTAACGCAAGACGCACTTTGAAAGAGGGGAACGAGCTTGTCCCAAGTCGTTGGTGAAATGGTAACTGTTCCTATGTCACTGCCCTTAACAAGTTCAATAGATTGTTGTTTTCCTTGAATAAGTTGCTGTAAAATGCCATCCGCTTCCCTTGTAAAACAGTGACTACGAGGATCATAAAAACAGTTTGCAGACAGTTGCAAAATTCGTCCTTCATGTACATATTTCAAAAATTGCCCAACATTTTTTATCGCATGCCCATCGACCTGGATTGCAATGCCAAGCATATCCTTCCCTCTCCCTACAGGCACTGGTTGTACAGTAAACGTGAGCGCTAAAACTTTTCGATTTTCAAAATGAAGCTGATGGCCACTTGACCTCGGGCGTTCATTAAAAAGAGAGAGAAACCCGTCAGACAAGGCCCCGTCATCAGTTGTTTGTTCAATGATCGCTAACAAAACAGCTGCGATATGCTGACACTTATGCGGATAAAAAGGCAGCGTCGGACAACTACAGGTAGTTTCTAAACTACCTGTTTCTTCACAACGAACAGTGACATGGAAGTTTTCAGTACCTGCCACAACCGCTTCGCATTGCACAGAATCCATCTGTTCAATCTTCACCTTACCTGCACGGTTATACGCTTCTCCTCGCTTCAATGAGGCAGTTCCACACATCTCCTCGATTTGCTTCCGTGAAATAGCTGTGAGCACGTTACTTCCCCTCCCTGTCCTTTGCTTTCATTATACCGAATACGCGTTCTTTTCCCAACTCTTCACGATAGAAAATGCTCAGCTTCCTCGCATCTCAACGTAAAACGGTCGTATCGCAATAATCAGCTGACGTATCACAACTTAAACGGTTCTCAACGCAATCCTTGACTATCGATTTAGAATAATTCAGTAAATTAATTGTCAACTACGTATAAATTGTAAAAAACCGCAAACTACTATCCACATAGTAAAGATGGTGTCAGTCGCACAAACCGCTAAATCGTTACTTGCCGTCTATGTTTATACTGCAGGCACAAGGAGGTAAATAACAGATAGATGCGCTCATGGCTTCGACAAAGTGCGGAATTGCGCCTTCTAACAGGCAAATGCAAATTATTGTGCAAAGCTATTGACAACCCTATTAATGTTTATTATCTTTAAGTAACAGATAAAGTTTCCCTCGAGAAACTTTCACTCGTTTCTTAAAATAACATTAGCAAATTAACCGCCGTAGTCGTTCAACTTATCACCAAGATTACATAACGAACATATAGTAAATGCAATTACGTTTTATGTGCGATGGCATTTTTTAAAATAGGATATAGGGATTTTGATTTTTTTTACACATTTTGTTGCACGAGGGAAACACTCAAAATTGATAGATATCTACTTTAGGAGGAAATGAGAAATGAAAAAGAGATTTACCCAATTGTTTTTGTTTACTCTACTATCGTCTTTGTTGCTATTAGGGGCATGTGCAGAGACGAAATCTGATGCAGACAAGGATGGCAAAGTGCACATCGTTACGACAATTGCACAAATTGCTGAACCAATGTCAATTATCGGCGGCGAGCATGTCGTTGTGGAAAGCTTGATGGGACCAGGCGTGGACCCTCACTTGTATAAAGCAACACAAGGCGATATTGCGAAACTTGAAGGTAGCGATATCGTGTTATATAGTGGTTTAAACTTGGAAGGAAATATGACAGAAGCATTCGAGAAAATTGGCGCAAAGAAACCTGTTAATGGTATTTCAGAGTCCATTCCTAAAGATCAGCTTCTGCAAGATGAAGATGGTGCAATTGATCCACACGTATGGTTTGATATCGATTTGTGGAAAATTTCATTAGATACAGCTACTGAAGAATTAAAGAAATTCGCACCTGACCATGCAGAAGAATTTGATGCGAATAAAGAAAAATACTTTGCTGAATTAGATGCTTTATTAGCGGAATCTAAAGATAAACTCACACAAATTCCTGATGAAAAACGTGTTCTCGTTACAGCACATGATGCGTTTGGTTACTTTGGTCGTGCTTATGATATGACAGTTGTTGGACTACAAGGACTCAGTACTGAAGATGAAATTGGTATTTCTGATATCGACGACACGATTTCCATTTTAATGGATTATAAAATTCCTGCTGTTTTTGTCGAGAGTAGTATTAATCAAAACTCCATCAAAGCGGTTATCCAAGGTGCTGAAAAGAAAGGCCTGAGTGTTAAACTAGGTGGCGAACTCTATTCAGATGCGATGGGTGACGCAGGAACAGAAGAAGGAACGTATATTGGTATGTACAAACATAATGTTAAAACGATTTTTGATTCACTTTCTGAGGAGGCTAAATAATGTCTGTCTTAAAGGTCGATAACTTATCGGCTTCATATAGAAAAAACAAAGTATTATATGATGTAAATTTTGATGTGAAACCTGGTTCGCTTACGGGGATTGTCGGGCCCAATGGTGCTGGTAAGTCGACGTTATTAAAAGTCATGTTGGAATTACATCCGAAGCTATCCGGAAATGTATCTTTTTTCGGGTCAACGCTTGCTAAAACGAAAACAAAAGTTGGTTATGTACCGCAACGTGGATCGGTCGACTGGGATTTCCCGACGAATGCATTGGACGTTGTATTAATGGGACTGTACGGAAAAATCGGTTGGTTTAAGTGGCCCAATAAAAAAGACAAAGACTTAGCGATGCAGTCGTTGGAAAAAATGGGGATGGCAGACTATGCAGACCGACAAATTAGTCAGTTGTCTGGTGGACAGCAACAACGGGTTTTCTTGGCTCGTGCGCTCGTTCAAAATGCGGACCTCTATTTCATGGATGAACCACTTGTCGGCGTCGATGCTGCTACTGAAACTGCTATTATGGCAACGTTGAAACAACTAAAAGCCGATGGAAAAACAGTGATGGTTGTTCACCACGATTTATTAACTGTTGAAGATTACTTTGACCATGTCATGCTGTTAAATAAAACAATCATTGATTACGGGAAAACGGAAGACGTATTTACAAAAGAACAGGTACAACGAACATATGGCGGATCGTTACGCTGGATGAAGGAGGCGTAAAGCATGCTGGACGTTTTCTTATCACCAAACGCACAATGGGTTCTCTTCAGCACATTAATTTTAGGAACAGCATCCGGTATGATTGGTTGTCTCGCTTACTGGAAACGCCAAAGTCTTATGAGTGACGCGTTATCCCATGCTGCTTTGCCCGGGGTCGTCATCGCCTTTTCGCTATTAGGGTATAAGAACTTGCCGGTCATGATTCTTGGTGCAGCAATCAGTTCCTTTATTGGTGCATGGCTCATTCAATGGATACGTTCGTCCAGTAGGGTGAAGGAAGATGCAGCGATGGGCATTATCCTATCTGTGTTTTTCGGATTAGGCGTCATGCTCCTTACAGTCGTCAGTCGACATGGCGGTGGCAATCAAGCCGGACTTGATAATTTCATATTTGGGCAAGCAGCATCCATGGTCCGTACCGATGTGTATACAATGCTAATTGTCGCGATCCTTCTTATAGTAGTTGTTATCGTCGGCTTTAAAGAATGGAAACTGTTTTTGTTTGACCCTAATTTTGCAAAAGGGCTTGGCTTATCCACCCGTTTCATGAACGGTGTCTATTTGGCAATGCTCGTACTTGTCATTGTTATTGGTATTCAAGCAGTAGGTGTTATCCTGATGGCTGCTCTACTAATCATACCAGCCGTCAGTGCCCATTACTGGACGCATTCCTTTAAACGGATGCTCATCCTCTCAGCGATTTTCGGAGGGTGTTCCGGTATGGTTGGTACGTTAATTAGTACGATGGGCAAAGGCTGGCCAACAGGTCCATTCATCGTCATTGCATCAGCTGGCATTTTCATTATTTCCATGGTGTTCGGTGCACAACGCGGGTTATTAATTCGTGCGATTCAATTCAAAATGCAACGTAAATACCATCAAGCAACAGTGGAGCACACAGTGAAGGAGGAATTACAATGAGTTATGAAGGTTGGATCCTCCTGACCGCTTCATTGGTCGGTCTTTCCTGTGGCATCATGGGTACTTTCCTTATTCTCAGAAGAGTGGCCATGATGGCAGACGCAATCAGCCATACAGTATTACTCGGAATCGTCACAGCGTATTTAATTACACGTGAATTAAGCGGTATGCACATGCTTGTCGGTGCAATCATTGCTGGTTTATTGACAGCTGTTTTAGTGCAATGGCTCCATTCACTGGGAGTCCAGCAAGACGCTTCCATCGGTGTCGTTTTTACAACACTATTTGCTGTTGGTGTCATTTTAATTGCAACGAAAGTCGGAAATGTGCATTTAGACGTACAGCACGCACTTATGGGAGAGATTACGTTCGTTCCTTGGAACACAATCACTTTGCCTTTGTTGGGTGAAGTTCCACAAGCGACGTTCATACTATTCATCGTCCTTGTTGTCGTGCTCATCATGATTTTGGCGTTTTACAAAGAATGGAAAATCACAACATTCGATGCGGCACTCGCTGCCAGCATCGGAATTCCAGTGCTGTTCATGCACTATTTGTTTATGACACTCGTTTCCATTACAACGGTCGCTTCCTTTGACGCGGTCGGCGCAATCATGGTTGTCGCCATGCTCATTACACCTGCGTCCGCTGCCTATTTATGGACAGATCGCCTCTCCATCATGCTCGTTTTAAGCGCATTGTTTGGCGTCTTGTCTGCAATTAGCGGCTACTACATCGCCCTTTGGATCGACACATCCATATCAGGATCCATGGCATTCGCAACAGGAATTCTATTCCTCGCAAGCTTCATCGGCTCACCGAAACACGGCTTGCTTTCCCGCTATGCCCGCCCTTTCACAGTGGCGAAAGAATAACTGAACCAAAAGAGGCAACGACTAGCAAATCGCTAGCGCTGCCTCTTTTTTAATTAGTCATTCTCAGCATAACTCTTCAAAACGGCGCATAAGTTCCGCAAACGCGGCATACTTTCCCCAATCGCCGCATAAACTCCTCAAACGCGGCATAACCCAGCAAAACGCCGCATACTCTCCCCAATCGCCGCATCCCTCTAACGGAATACGACTGTTTATATTTCATCTTTCAACAACATACTCATCTTTCAACAACGCATACATATACACATCATCAAACAATCCATTCGTTCTCTCATATTTCCGTAATAGTCCCTCTTGCAGAAAACCAAGCTTCTCAAAAAGTTTCTGCGAAGCAATATTCTCTGGTTCAATGAGCGCTTGCATCCGCATAAGGTCTAGATACGTAAATCCATATTGTATGACAGCTGCCAAAGCTTCCGTCATCAATCCACTTCGCCAATAATCCTTGGAAAGCTCCAATCCCACTTCCGTCCGGGCATGTCGACTTGAATACTCAAGGAACCCGCAACTTCCAATGACTTCATCCGTCCCTTTCAACGTAATCCCCCAACGAATGCCCGTCCCTTCGTCAAAAATGCGACGATACCAATCAATCTCCTCTATCGCTTCACGCACTTCAACCATCGGCACCATGCCATAATACTTCATCACTTCAGGGTCTGAAAGATAATGAAACACACTTCCAGCATCCTCTTCCTTCACTTCCCGCAACACTAACCGTTCCGTTTCTAACCTCGGAAAAACCTTCCCCGTCATCTTCCTTCCCCCTCACCGCTGCCATCCTTTTCGCCGCGCAGTATAATTGTAATTGTTTTCATTTGAATCGCAAACAAGCAACAAGGACCAGCTCTTTCATAGAAACGTTGACATACTTCCGCAAACTAGTCCGCTTCACACTATACAAAACGGAATACCTTCGCCTGCGTCCATTCCAAACACGTGCAGTAATTAGAAAATTGCTCGTTCTATACATTTATTATACTACGGTTAGAAGTTTACTAACTTAACGATCCATACTACTCACATCTATACAAGTATCACAAGCTAATTACTTCGCATCGAAATACAAGACGACACTTAATTAATAAAATCCTAAATAACCCTTCAATGGTATCAGTTCCCTTAGTAAACGATGAGAGAATTCTTATCAATCTCTCATTTTTTTCACAGAGTTCTTTAAAAAAGGGAGCGTAAGATGAAATCATACCAAAACAAAGGAGAGGAAAAACATGAACAAATTTTTCGCAACTACATTGAGCGCAGTACTATTAACAACTGGTGGCATTGGAGCAGCAAACGTTCTTCACCCGGACAAAGTAGAGGCAGCACAAGCGAAATATGAATCTTCCTACTCAAACTACGGATCGAATTACCAATTGAACATTGCAGCTGAAGCATTAACGCAACTTCCTGAGTATGCTACAGTTGCATCAAAAATTAACATGGACGGCTTAACAGCTAAAGTAACTGAAGACAACACGAACAAACGAATTATCGTATTTAGCAAGGCAAATGGACAAGGTCAATACAAATCCATCTTTGTCAAAGCGACAGAAAGCTTGAAAATTGTTGACTTCCGTGGCGGTCAAATTTTCTACGGTACAATTTCAACTGAAGATGCGACTCCAGAAAAACCGGCACAACCTGAAGAGAAACCTGCAACAGATGCGATTAGCGCACTTCCTGAGTATGCAACGCTTGCTTCTGTTGTCAATGTAGACAACTACAAACTTCAAGTCGTTGAAGACAATACAAACAAAAGAGTAATCACTTTATCAGATGACTTTGGTCGCCTACAATACAAATCAATTTTTGTTAAAAACACAAACAGCTTGAAAGTCATTGATACAAGAGGCGGACAAATCTTCTACGGTGTCGTTTCATCTGAAACAAACACAACCGCTTCACCAGCACCTGAAAAAGCAACTGCAGTAAAAGCGGAAGCGACAGCAAAAACAACGGCAACTTCAAGCAATAGCACTCTTCCCGAGTATGCAACACTTGCTTCTGTTGTCGATGTGAACAGCTTTAACCTACAAGTTGTTGAGGATAATTACAATAAACGCATCGTTCTACTAAAAGATGCAAACGGTCGTCCACACTACAAGTCCATCTTTGTTAAACGCACAAACCACTTGAAAGTAATTGACTTAAAAGGCGGCTTACTCTTTAACGGTACAGTACGCTAACCTTTGAAAAAAAGCACGTTATCAACGGAGAAACTCCGGGATAACGTGCTTTTTATTCGTATCATTACAGCTGCTGATAGTCTTTCATGAATCGGCCGCTCTCTTTCACTTCGGCATGGTACAAAGCTTTAAGTGCAAAACTCTTTTCCAAGTCGTGCTCTTTCATAATTTGCTTCAGACGTTGCGTCAGTTCAGGTGTATTTTTAACGAGCATTTCCATCTTCGGTTTCGAATATTGCATGACGGGCTCCTCCTTGTACCTTTTTGCTCAGTTTACCATAACATGCATCATTTTTATGCATTGGCGTTTTTGTGATTTTGACTAATTATTGTACGGTTACGTCCCGAGCGCTTCGCTTCATAAAGGCTCTCATCCGCCGCTTCCAATATCACTTTAGGATGTGTTCCATTATGCGGAGATGTCGCAATTCCTAATGAGACGGTTACGACTTCACCGCAAGGACTGACCGTATTTTCCATTTTCTTACGCAATCTTTCAGCTACTTGGAATGCAATTTCTTCTGTTGCTTCCGGTAAGACAATTACAAATTCCTCGCCTCCAAAACGGCAGCAACGATCTTGTTCCCTCGTCACATCTTGCATAACCTTAGCTAGAAATTTTAACACATCATCACCAACCGCATGTCCGTACGTATCATTTACACGCTTGAAACGGTCAATATCCAAAATTACAACCGCGTAAGCTTTTTCCTGGTCAGTCAGCTCTTTTAAGAACTCATCCATTGCTCGACGATTCCATAGCTTCGTCAATGGATCGGTCGTCGATTGGTGAAGATAGAAGTTCACTCTGTCTTGGAAGAAATTCATACTGTAGTGTAACGCTTTTTTTAATTGAATAGCTTCATAATACCACGTTCGAATTGTTGAGATTTTCTTTTCCTGATTGCTTTCCGTACTCGACTCGGCGTAAGTGGCCAACTTTTGGAGTGGGAGCGCAATCTGTTTTGAGAAATACCAAATGATTAAGATGGAGATGAATAAAAACGGTAATGCTTTGACAATCATCTCTTTCATCATATTATTGACGGGCACTAAAGTGGCTTCTGTCGATCGTTGCGTAACAATGCCCCACTCTGCATTCGGAAGATAGGCATATCCGGCTAACATATCAATCTCTTTTGAGTTTGTCAGGCGCATTGCCCCACTATTTCCCTTTAGTAAATCTTGAATAACGGGATTTTCAGGCGCAAAATCATTTATACGCTCTTTATCTTGGTGATAAATGATTCGACCCGTTTTGTCCACTACATAGACATACGAACCATCTTGATAGAAATGTTCACCAAGCACTTCTTGCAAAATGTTCTCCTCTTTTAAGTAAATTGTTCCACCAATCATCCCTAAATAGTTGTTGTTATCATCAAAAACAGGATGCGAAATGAAAATGATCAAGCGGCCCGTTAGAGCAATATACGGTTCAGAAATGTATGGTTTTTTCGCTTCTAATGCTTGCATGCCGCCTTTAGACGTGAGCATTTTCCCCCTCAATTCCAATGTTTGTGGAGAGGTCGCCAAAATCTCCCCGCCCTTTTCAACTATGGCAATGGAGTTAAACGTATTCGTCTGGTTCTTCACACGATCAGCTTCCGGGATTAAAAAGCTATCCGCCTCTTCCTTCCGCATATGCGGCGCAAGCGTTTTTGCACTTACTTCCAATGTTTGCAGTGTCATTTCCAAATAAGACTCTGTCGTACTGGAGAGCTTTTCAGCATACGCTCGATTCGTCTCCAATGTATTGTCGATTAGTGATTGCTTTTGGACCCGATAGCCTGATGTAATACTACTTACTAATGTAAGAACCAACGACAACATCGCAACCCCAAGAATCAAGTATTTTAACGATAGTCTCATAAACAGAACCTATCTCCTTCAATGATTAATTTACACACTCTTTCCATGATACCATTTAGTTTCCTACTACGCAGTACGATTTGCGACAAGAGTTTGTATATTTTCCTTTAAAACGGTTGACGTTTATTGAAATATCTTGTACATTACTAAAGTACGAACATTAATTATAAATAAGCGATTAATATTCGCCTTTTAGGAGTGTGTACAAATGGATACAGTTTTTGATTATGAAGATATTCAATTAATTCCTGCCAAATGTATCGTTACAAGTCGTTCAGAGTGTGATACGTCTGTCACGTTAGGTAAACATAAATTTGTTCTTCCAGTCGTTCCTGCAAATATGCAAACAATTATTGATGAAAAAATTGCAGTGCAATTAGCTGAAAACGGTTACTTTTATATTATGCATCGCTTCGATCCTGAAAAACGTGTCGATTTCATTAAAGACATGCAAGGTCGTGGGTTGATTGCTTCAATCAGCGTCGGTGTAAAAGAAGAGGAGTATGGTTTTGTTGAGCAACTGGCTGCAGACCAACTCGTTCCAGATTACATTACAATCGATATTGCGCATGGTCATTCAAACGCGGTCATCAGCATGATTCAACATATTAAAAAGCATTTACCTGAGTCATTTGTTATTGCTGGTAACGTCGGTACACCTGAAGCCGTTCGTGAACTTGAAAATGCAGGTGCAGATGCAACGAAAGTCGGTATCGGACCTGGTAAAGTATGCATTACAAAAATTAAAACAGGCTTCGGTACAGGTGGATGGCAACTTGCTGCAGTCCGCTGGTGTGCGCGAGCAGCGACAAAGCCGATCATTGCAGACGGCGGGATTCGTACGAACGGAGACATTGCGAAATCTGTACGTTTTGGTGCTTCCATGGTCATGATCGGATCACTATTTGCCGGCCACGAAGAGTCACCTGGTCAAACAGTTGAGAAAGATGGCAATGTGTACAAAGAGTATTTTGGTTCCGCTTCAGAGTTCCAAAAAGGTGAAAAGAAGAACGTCGAAGGTAAGAAAATGTATGTAGAATACAAAGGAAAGCTTCAAGATACGTTGACAGAGATGCAGCAAGATCTACAATCATCGATTTCGTATGCAGGAGGCACGACGTTAGAGGCGATTCGTAAAGTTGACTACGTCGTTGTGAAAAACTCCATTTTTAATGGCGATAAAGTGTATTAATATAAAAAGGACTGGCTACCCATTGCTGGTCCTTTTTCTTATTTCAAAAAACAATGAAACTATAAAATGATTTCTTCGTAGAGTAAAGTAATAGAATCGTTAACACACAGTGAGGAGGGGTTCCTTTGCGAAGTCTTCGTTTTCTACTTTGCATGCTACTCTTATCCATTGCATTCCCTGTTCATCACGCGCAAGCGAAATCATTTTCGATAGATGACGTGCAAATTCAGGCGTATGTTATGGATAACGGAGATTTATATGTCGAAGAACTTTACACATACAATTTTTCGGGCACGTATAACGGAACCACGCGAATAATCGGTGACGACAATCATAAAGGTGTTAAATACTTTGAAGGGTATCTTGCACCAATGGATACGAACCTTTCTCAATATGATAACAGTACCTTTACACGGTTGGAAGTGGAGCGGGAAGGACGTACATTTAAGATTCATACACCTTCTGAGAATGAAAAGAAGAAAGTGTTCTATCGGTATTTGATTCGCGGTGCTGCACAAAAATATAGTGATACAGGGCAATTGTATTGGCGCTTTTTTGATGAGTTGAACGAGACAGATTTGCACAATGTTCGTTTACGCCTCATTTTATCCGGCGATAAAGATGCGACGTTAGCCGGGGAGGCGTATTTGCATAGTACAGCAGGAGAGTTGAAGAAATCGATGGACTACGGTTTCCTCTACACAGCAGACCTATTGGAAGCGTATGAAACATTGGAAATTCGTTTTCTTTTCCCTGAAACCTTTCTGCAAAATGCGCCTTATGATGAAGATAAAGCGATGTTAGCGGAGTTTGAGGAAGAGGAAGCTGCTTATGTAAAATGGCTAGAAAAAAAAGAATTTGCAATGCCTACAGTGGAACTTATTAATATCATCTTATTTTTCAGCACCATCCTATTATTCATTGTCACGATTTTATATCCTCGACGGTTAATAAGACTTTTCACCTCTACGCCTCGGCTTCGACAATTGGAAGACATTGATCCGTTTCTTTTAGGGTTAATAGAACGAAAAGGAAAAATTGAACCGAACGCCATTTCGGCTGCGTTATTGAGACTGCGGCAAAAAGGAATTGTCATTATGGAAAAAGTGCCTGCGAATGCGGTCTATCGCAGTGATGAGAATGCGCCAGACTACACGTTTCGCTTTACGTTAGTGAAACAACTTAGTACGTTAAGTGAATTTGAACAGGACTTGATCGATTGGTTATTCGAACGGAATGCTGCAGGAGACATCTGTTTTTCACTGGATCAGTTCCCTTACATGTCGAAACAACAACGCGAGCAACATTGGCGATTGGAAAGTGAATATGCACAGCAGTCTAAACGATTGACGAAACGATTTAAGAAATGGAAGGAAATCGTGCGGAAAGATCCTGAAGTGAAACAGTATTGTGTCCTCAATCCAATACGCAAATGGCTCGTTCGCATCGGAATCCCTCTATGGATTGTAGTTGCCATCTTGAACATATGGATGACGACCGCAGACATACAAGACGTTGTCGTGATGACCATCCTTTTGTGGTTTGCGTACGTGTTATTATTGTTTAATTTATCTTGGCGTGCCGCTTTGCCCATATTTTTCGCATTTTGCTTCATATGGACTTGGGAACGTTCCATGGAAGGCTTCTATAGTTTGTTCACAATGAGTTCAGTTCTGTTTTTTGTGGCTGGCTTGCTGTTACCCCTCATGGATATAAAAAAGAAAGCTGCACCTTATTACAAGGCGGCGAAAGCGTTCAAAAAAGCCATACGATCTGGGTCGTTTGATCGTTTAAACGGTCTCTCTGAAGAGAAATGGCAAGCGCATGCAATTGCCCTTCGTCTCTTTGTTCCATTACGGTTGAAATATGAAAAAACAATTCCTGAAAACTTGGCTTCATTGCCACCATTGACGATCCGTTTCACAGAAATGTTGACGTCGTTCCACTATACACATCGGGTCTATTACTCACACATGTCATCTTCTAGTTCGGGCGGTGGATCTGGAAGTAGCAGCGGATCTGGTGGCGGAGGTGGAGCCGGAGCCTTTTAATTGCATACAAACAGCCATCTATCGCGAAGATTTCGATAGATGGCTGTTCTCATTTCGTACGTTGAATCGTGAAAGGATACTCAACGATTTCCCCTTGCTGCAGCTCGACAGTTGGATGGGCGATGCCTGGTTCGCCATCATCAGGGATAGCAAGTATGAAAAATTCATCTTCTACAAGATGTTCCACTTGGACAGCGGACGTTTTTACATGCACTTTCGCAACCTCACTATTTTGCACAGCTCCTAGGATGTAATCAAATCCTCCAATTGTAAACAAGCTATAGTCGAAGTAGACACCTGTATGGTTTTGGTAGAGTGAGGAATGCGTAGTCTTCTTGGTCGTCAAGAATTTCTTTTCTTTTACTACAGGAGCATACAAATTACCTTCTTGGTAGATTTCCAATGTGACGTTATCTGTAATCTTGAACGTTCGGACTGGTTCTTCTTGTGCTCCATAACGGACTAGAAAACTGCTGAATGCAATAAGGAAAAAGAGTATGAGGCCAACCTTTTGCCAACCTTTCATGATACACCTCCCTCGAATTGTTACTCGATTGTTAACTCCACATTCATATCCAGATCACTCATCTTATAAAAGTTTACGAGTCTTCTTTCTAGTGAAGCACGACATTCCTCCGCAAGTTCATCAGGAATCGCTTTCTGATACAGTAGTTCAATGCCACAAAAGCAATCCTCCACAGGATTTAGCGCAACGCCTTCCCCACCTTCTCCTTTACTCCCGACGAACAGTGCACTTGTCATAGCCACTATGTTCATCGTCGCGACTTGTAAGATCTTTTGGTTTTGCTCATCCAATGTAGAAGTGTTGTCATACACTTTGACTCGAATTATCTGTTTCAAGAAATCATCTCCAATTCCAAATCTACTAACTAGTATATCGTTTTACACAATAATCGCAAACAATTTTGTAAATTATTGAGAACACTAATTACGTGGCTAACTTTCTAGGAAAAGGGTATGTAAGAATTACAAAAAGATTATGGTGTGCAAGAGGAGAGGAATGTCAGTGTATAAACTAAAAATGCGGCATACGCGAAGGTTTCAAGAAATCATTAACACATTTTTACGTCACGGGCTTAGCCATGTGTTATTCCGCCTCGGCCTCACTTCTCGCAAGTCATCTAAAGCGGATGCCGGCGGGATGAACATGCAAGATGTCGGGGTAAAACTCCGTCATGCATTACAAGATTTAGGACCGACTTTCATTAAACTCGGACAAGTTGCGAGCTCACGCCGAGATTTAGTGCCGGAGGAAATTGCGAAGGAACTCGAGAAATTGCAAGATCATGTCTCCACTGTACCTTTTGAAACGATAAAAGCGATCTTGGAAGAGGAGCTGGACGGTCAGCTAGACCAGTTTTTCATGCATGTTGATGAAGAGCCGTTAGCTGCAGCATCCATCGGGCAAGTGCACGTTGCTCAACTCCATTCTGGAGAACAAGTTGCAGTAAAAGTTCAACGTCCAAACATTGAAACGAATGTCGAAAAAGATCTATCCATAATACGGGATATTGCATCGTATTTAGAAGAGAATACGACATGGGCAAGCACGTACAGACTTTGTGATTTGTTTGATGAATTTTCACGATCGATGCGGGAAGAGCTGGATTATCGTGTGGAAGGAAGAAATTGTGAGCGAATTGGAAAGCAGTTTGAAGACTGTACAACGGTTTATATTCCAAATGTCTTATGGGAGTACTCTACAGAAAAAGTGTTATCGATGGAAATGGTTACAGGCATTAAAGCAAACCATTTTTCCTCGTTGGACGAAGCGGGTTATGATCGAAAATTGATTGCCGGACGCATTGTAAACTCCATGTTCCATCAAATATTAGAAGAGGGATTTTTCCACGGAGATCCACACCCTGGAAATATTCATATCCTACCGGGCAACGTCGTCTCTTATTTAGATTTTGGGATGGTTGGCCGAATTTCGGATGACATGAAATATCATTTTGCCTCTTTGCTCATTGATTTACGGAAAGGGCATACAAAAGGGTTAATTAAAACGTTTACTGCAATGGGCATCTTAACAGATGACACAGATATGCGATTATTTACACGCGACGTGGAAGATTTGCAAAGTCGCTATTATGAGGTCGCATTAAACGAGATTAGTTTAGGCAATATCTTTATGGAATTGTTCAAAGTCGCTTATCGTCATCATATTCAAGTACCGATGGAATTAACAATCTTATCAAAAGCCATCCTTACGCTTGAAGGGCTCAT
The DNA here is from genome assembly GCF_041414805.1 of Sporosarcina sp. OR05. Classification (NCBI taxonomy): domain Bacteria; kingdom Bacillati; phylum Bacillota; class Bacilli; order Caryophanales; family Caryophanaceae; genus Sporosarcina; species Sporosarcina sp. OR05. Next base: position 82,731 of record NZ_JANKJL010000006.1, read on the forward strand.
TACGAAGTTGGATCCTGAGTTGAGTATTATGAAAGCGATTGAACCGTATGGCAAAAAGCTCGTAATGGAACGCTATGATCCACGAAACGTATTGAAAAAGTCGTGGAACGAAACGGTGGAGAACCTTGAAATCCTCTCCCAACTGCCAAAGGATTTCAAAGCCATCGCAACAACTGTACGTAAAGGAAAGCTGCAATTGGATATTAACGTCCAACAAGCGCAGATTTTTCTACGCAGACTCGATCGAATCAGCAACCGACTCTCATTTAGTATCATCCTTTTATCATTCAGCATACTCATGGTAGGGCTCATCGTCGGCGCATCCATCGCCGGCCAAACGAACATGCTATGGCGCTTTCCCATCATCGAAGTCGGCTCCATCGTCGCCTCTCTCATGTTCCTCTACCTCATCATCACCATCTTCAAATCTGGTAGAATGTAGGTGCCAGTCCCCCAAACAATTTGGAATTGTTTCGGGGACTGGCACCGTATTTTTTTGCCATTTTTGCGCACCCTATGGATAGTTTTTTATCGTACATATCTTATAGGAGGGGTTCCATTGAATGATGCAGGAAGTAAGTTATCCGTTTTTTCCTTAGGAGGCATTAACGAGATTGGGAAGAACATGTATGTGTTGCAGTATGGGGAGGATATGATTGTCATTGATTGTGGGTCTTCGTTTCCTGATGAAAATTTGCTAGGCGTCGACTTGATCATCCAAGACATCTCGTATTTACTAGAAAATCAGGACAAAGTGCGTGCACTCGTTGTTACGCATGGCCACGAGGATCACATTGGCGGTATCCCATATTTCTTAAAGCAATTGAATGTACCGATTTATGCAACACGGCTGACGCTTGGTTTAATTGAGTTAAAATTAAAAGAGCATGGCCTCCTTCGAGGTACGGAGTTGAACTTAATTCACCCTGACGAGGCGATTGAACTAGGCAGCATTCGCACCTCGTTCTTCAGAGCCAGTCATAGTATACCCGACTGTGTCGGGATTGCATTCGAAACTCCAGAAGGAATTGTTGTCCATACCGGTGACTTTAAATTCGATTTGACGCCAGTTAATGAAGAATATGCGGATCTTCATAAAATGGCGGACATCGGGAAAAAAGGTGTGCTGCTTTTATTGTCAGAGAGCACGAATGCCGAGAGACCAGGATTTACACAGTCCGAACGTGTCGTTGGAGACAACATCGCAGACGCGTTCCGGAAAGCAACCGGGAAAATCTTCATCTCCACTTTCGCATCAAACGTCCACCGCATCCAGCAAATCATTGACGCAGCACAGATGACGAATCGCCATGTTGCGCTGCTTGGCCGAAGCATGGTCAATGTCGTTTCCGTTGCGGAGGAACTTGGATACGTCCACCTACCTGAAGGGATGCTCATAGATGCACAACAAGTGAATGTGTTGGAACCCGAAAAGGTCGTCATCATTTGTACAGGTAGCCAAGGAGAGCCTATGGCAGCCCTCTCCCGGTTATCGACGAACACATTCCGCCAAGTGTCCGTCCTGCCTGGCGATACAGTCATTCTTGCGTCCAGTCCGATACCAGGCAATGAAAAGAGTGTTTCACGCATTGTCGATAATTTGTTTCAACTCGGTGCTACAGTCATTTATGGTTCCGGTAGCGCATCCGGCATGCACGTTTCAGGACACGCATTCCAAGAGGAACTGAAACTCATGCTTACGTTAATGAAACCGACATACTTCATCCCGATTCATGGTGAATATCGCATGTTGCAACTCCACAAAAAGTTAGCAGAATCGGTCGGTGTGGACGGTAAAAATATTTTTATCTTAAACAACGGTGATGTCGTCGATATTCAGAACGGGGTTGCTAGCCAGACAAGGCGCGTCGATGCAGGAAGTGTATTTGTAGATGGATTGGGCATCGGTGACGTAGGAAAAGTCGTCTTGCGAGATCGCAAAGTGCTCGCCGAAGAAGGCATGCTTATCATTGTGATTTCACTCAGCAAAGCAGATAACCGATTGCTGTCCGCTCCTGACACCATCTCTCGAGGATTTGTCTACGAACGTGAAGCGGAAGACTTATACAAAGAAGTAAACCAGCTTGTCGTTTCGACCATCAAAGAAGCGAAACCTTCTACGCGGTACCGTCGCAACGATTTGAAGCACGCCGTCCGGAAATCGGTTGAAAAACTCCTCTACACGCGCACAAAAAGACGCCCGATGATCATCCCCTTCATCATCGAAATCTAAGCAAAAAATGGTGCCAGTCCCCAAAACAATTTTGAATTGTTTGGGGGACTGGCACCAAAAATATGCCCCATTTGAACTAGTTGGTGTTGCATATACTACATAGATGGGATTGGTGAATCGAGAGGGGGGAGAGGTAATGGGGAAAACGTTGTTGAAGATTTCAGTTGTCTATTTCATGATTGGCATTTCGTTCGGATTATTCATGTCGTTTACGCATGTATTTAACATGGCGACGGTGCATGTTCACTTGAATTTGGTCGGCTGGGTATCTTTGGCGTTAGCAGGGATTTTCTATCATCTATATCCTAGTTTAGAAAAGTCCAGGCTGGCAAAAGCGCACTTTTGGCTTCATAACATCGGTTTGCCGGTGATGATGATAAGTATTGCGGCAGCGATTATGGGCGGCCCGCCGATATTGTTCATGTTGGCGACTGCAGGTGGTGCAATGACTGTGCTAGGTGTTCTTTGCTTTGGCATGAATGTCCTAACAGGATTAGACAGGAAGTAGTCTTTCAGTGAACAGCATGAACAGATGATGGCACACTCTCCCTTCGTCTGTTCGTGCATGTGCGAGCTGTTCTATCGATTTTGCCAATCTTCTTTGACTAAGCCAAATACATAATGATCGACGAACTTGTCCGACAGCCATTCCGCCTGTTTCAGACAGCCTTCTTTTGTAAAGCCGAGCCTTTGTGGAATGGCCATGCTCTTGTAGTTTTCTGTAGCTGTACGAATTTCAACACGATTCAACTGTAATTCTGTAAAACAATAAGCAATGACTGCTTCACAAGCTTTTGTCATAAGTCCTTTGCCTTCAAAACCTCGTCCAAGCCAGTAACCAATCGACGTCGACTTGTTGGACCAATTAATGCCGTGCAGGCCGACCACACCCGCCAGTTCCCCTTTATACCAAATGCCGGCCTCAAAACCATCATTACGTGCGAATTTCTGCATCGTTCCGGCAATAAAGCTCTTCGAATCTTCTACCGACGTTGTATAGTCAACCCACGGAAGCCATTCTCGCAAACTGTCTTTTGAAATGTCAGTCACCGTAAATAACCGATCAGCATCTCTAATTTCCAATAAACGTATCACCGTATCTTCGTCAATTTGATGTGTAAACATTTTCATACCCCTTCCCTTTTAGCTTCCTATCAACTTACCACAAGTTCCACAAATTTAGTAGAGGCGGGTGAAAGGGGCACACTTTTTAATGAACAGACCCCGATACTTCGATGCGGTATTTCTTCTTTCAACTGCACTTCATGTAGAATTCCTCTGTCTAAATACTCCTCCGTAAACTCCCTTGTGACACACGCAATCCCCATATTAATGCGCGCAAATTCTACAACGAGATCATGTGACCCCAATTCAAATTCAGGTGCAATCTTCACACCCTTTGAAAACAAAAATTCTTCGACATATTTGCGAGAATTTGAACTCGGCTCTAAAAAAATGAGGGGCAATTTTGCAAGGTCATGGAAGTCGATCGGTTTCGCAAGAAGCTTACGGTATTTATCACCATACACAAATGTGTCATGGATATCAAAACAAGGCCGTACATCCAACGTGGCATCATTAACAGGTAAATTACAAATTCCTAAATCCACTTCACCCGATTTGAGGAATGAAATCAGTACATCCGTCGTGCCATTCTCGATTTTCAGTTTAATGTTTGGGTAACGATTCCGGAATGCTTCCAGCTGTGGCAATAAAAAATACTTTGAAATCGTATCGCCCACTCCGATTCGCAGCTCGCCAGTCGTCAAGTTTTTAAATTCCGCAATTTTTTCTTCACCGATTTCGATTAAATTGATCGCAGAATTAACATACTCCAACAGAAGGCTTCCTTCCGTTGTCGGTGTCACACCTTTTGGCGTCCGGTTAAATAGACGTGTTTCCAATTCCCGCTCAAGCTGCATGACCGCCTGACTAACTGCCGGTTGCGTCATAAATAGCGCTTTTGCGGCTTTTGAAAAGCTTTCATTTTTCCCAACGACACTGAAAACCCTATATAAATCCAGTTTACTTACCATATAAGCACCCCTTATACCCATTATTAGAAGTATTAATTTTACTTATACCATGTAAAGAGCGTATAGTACAAGTAGTTAGTGAATAAAAAAGCGTTAGGAGCGATTCATGTGGAAAGAGTAGTTGGAACGGTTGTCAGAGGTCTTCGTTGCCCAATTATCAATAAAGGGGACAATATTGAAGAAATCGTTGTAGACAGCGTATTAAAAGCTTCAGAAGTTGAAGGCATTACAATTAATGACAGAGATATCGTGACCGTCACTGAATCCATCGTTGCACGCGCTCAAGGAAATTACGCAACAATTGATCATATAGCAAAAGATGTTCAATCGAAATTTGGCGAAGATACAATTGGTGTCATTTTCCCAATCTTAAGCCGAAATCGTTTTGCGATCTGTCTGCGCGGAATCGCGAAAGGCGCAGCAAAGAAAATTGTCTTAATGCTAAGCTACCCATCCGATGAAGTCGGCAATCACTTAGTAGATATTGATACACTTGACGAAAAAGGCGTTAACCCTTGGACAGATGTGTTGAATGAACAACAATTCCGCGAGCACTTCGGTTACAATAAACATACATTTACAGGTGTTGATTACATCGACTACTATAAATCCATCATTGAAGAGTATGGCGTTGAATGTGAAGTCATCTTCTCCAATAATGCGAAAACGATTTTAGATTATACGAACAACGTACTTACATGTGACATCCATACACGTTTCAGAACGAAGCGCATTCTAAAAGCAAATGGCGGCGAAAAAATCTACAGCCTTGACAACATTCTTTCTGAATCTGTTGACGGCAGTGGATATAACGAAGCGTATGGCTTACTCGGTTCAAACAAAGCAACAGAAGATAGCGTCAAACTTTTCCCGCACAACTGCCAACCGGTTGTTGACAAGATCCAAGCGATGTTGCAAGAAAAAACGGGTAAAACTGTGGAAGTTATGATTTACGGTGATGGCGCGTTCAAAGACCCTGTAGGTAAAATTTGGGAACTTGCGGATCCAGTCGTTTCTCCAGCTTATACAGCAGGTCTTGACGGTACGCCAAATGAAATCAAGCTGAAATACTTGGCAGATAACAACTTCGCTGATCTCCGTGGCGACGATTTGAAGAAAGCGATTAATGATTTCATCCAAAACAAAGAGGAAGACCTTGTAGGTGCGATGGAAGCTCAAGGGACAACTCCTCGTAAACTGACTGACCTTATCGGTTCTCTTTCCGATTTGACATCAGGTAGTGGTGATAAAGGAACACCAATCGTGTTCATTCAAGGCTATTTTGATAACTATACGAAGTAATTGAGTAGGAGCTGTCCGGAAAGTCAGTAGCAACTGATTTTCTGCGACAGCTTCTTTTTGCTTTGGCGATTTGTGCGGGTTTTATTGGCTGGAGTGGACGATTGGGTGTGATGACATGCTTTGAATATGGAGGTGCCACTTTGGTCGTGGGAAAGTGAAAGTACTCCATGACATTCGAAAACCAATTCCAATTTCAATTCAGATTATCGACTAAACTTAGTCTTCTACCATTAACGATCTATCCGGTAAATTCCTTTCCGATCTCGTAACACGCAACCATTCTGTTCAAAAATCCGAATCATCGGTTCATTTGCTTCATCTGTACTGCCAACATAAGTCGTTGCGCCGATCTCCTTCAATAACTGAAGTGACATGCGATGAAATGCTCTCCCATATCCTTTTCCTCTCCATTCGGGTACAACTCCGAAGTAAAATAGACGTCCTTCATCCACAGTGCCATGTTCAATCACCGGGATACTCAAACCAATCGGTTCACCTGATTTTTGGAAAATAAAACAAGTTGTTCTCCATTCTCGACCGAGTTCGTTCTCAAGTGATTCCATTACCTGTTCAATAGTAAATAAGTTGTTTTTGTTCGCAGATCCACTGCGACAACGTTCATATAAATGTGCAAATTGCGCATCATTCATTTCCGCATTCACTAATGCCTTTACAACAATTCCACTATCGACTGAAAAAGAACTGTTGATCTCCCTCGTATACTCAACAATCGTAGAAACTTTACTAAACCCACGAGCTAACAACCAGTCTTCAAAGGTGGGATCCATCAGTAGCGATAGATAACCGACGTTCTGTTCTCTCCATTGATGAAGCAATTGTTCAAAGGCAGCACGATAACTTTCCTCCGTACACCCTTCTTTTCTCACCTGATCCACAAGCCAATACTCTTTCTCCTTTTTAATCACACTTAATAAGTTCACTTGCACATTCCCCCTCAAGATGTTGTTACTCTTCCAACCAGCTCACTGAGTAATACATATTTGTGCCCTATCCTAAATCTTGTTACGTTGACTAGCTTCACCTTATCATAATTTACGAGGAAGCCTCCAACGTAAAAAAGCCATTCCCTGTTGTAAACACAACTGGAATGGCTCTTCATATTTTTTATTCAAACGCCGGAATGGCTGTTTCATCATAATTCTCTTCTAGAAACTTGCGTACTTCAGGACTAGTCATTGCTTCCGCTAACTTTTGAATCGGTTCCCAGTCTTTATTATCTTCGCGTGCAATTAACGTAATCGCGAAGTCGTTTTCAACACCTTCTGTAAGAAGCGCATCACTTTTTGGCGTCAATCCTAGCGGAGCAGCATAAGCTGGTGTCATGATGACAGCATCTGCGTCATCGTACATGCGGGCAAGCATCAGCAAATCTACTTCTTCGAACGTATAGTTTTTTGGATTGTCCGTAATGTCCGCTTTTGTATAATAGGTATCCGTTTTCTCTTTTAACGTAATGACACCTTGTTGCGCTAACAACGCCAAAGAACGATCGATATTCGAAACGTCATTTGCCATTGCAATGACAGCACCTTCAGGAAGTTCATCCATGGAAGAATAGTCTTTTGCATACACACCGTAATTTGCAAAATAGATTGGTGTAATCGGGACGAGATTCGCATCGTTGTTACGGTTGAATTCTTCCATGTACGGTACGTGTTGGAAGAAGTTCGCGTCCACTTCTTTAGCGGCTAACGCAGTGTTCGGCTGCACATTATCGCCAAGAACGACCATTTCGAGGTCAATGCCTTCTTCAGCTAATTGTGGTTTCACTAACTCAAGAATTTCTGTCATCGGTGGAATTAATGAAGCGACTTTCAATGTCACTTTTTCATCTGTACCTTCTGTTTTTGGTGCCTCATTCGTATCTTTTTCCTTGCCACAAGCTGCTAATACCAACATTAACATTGCAGCAAGCAATACTAATTTCTTCATGTCATTTCCTCCTATTATCGTTTGTCAATCCATCGTGCGACAGTCGTTCCTGTAAATTGGATACACTGCACAAGGATGACCATAATGAGTATCATATAGAGCATTAAATCCGTCTTGAATTGTTGGTAACCGTATCGAATGGCGAAGTCCCCGATTCCCCCTCCTCCAACCACTCCCATGATCGTTGAGTACGAAATGAAACTGATTGTGGACGTCGTCAATCCGAGGACAAGCCCAGAACGAGCTTCTACGAACAGAAACCGAAACACCAAATCCCGAACAGAAGCCCCCATTGAAATTGCTGCTTCCAACACACCTCTTGGCACGTCTAACAACGATTGTTCAACCAAACGTGCATAATGTGCAATCGCAATGATGGATAATGGAACCGTTGCAGCAGCTGTACCGATTGCCGTACCAATTACCATTCGCGTAAAGGGAATTAAGAACACGACTAACAATAAAAACGGGAACGAGCGAATGATATTTACAAGTAAATTCACGACTGAAAAGACGAGCTGATTCTCAAAGATTTGTCCTCTTCTACAAAAGAACAGCAACGTGCCCACTGGAAGTCCGACAAATATAGCAGCTAAAATGGACACACCAACCATTGCAAACGTCTCTCTAATCGATTGCCAAATCTCCATTTGATACTGAAGCAATATATCAGGCATGATCCCATTCACCATCCTCTGTCAGCTGCTTCACAAAGTTTTCCGGGTTATCGTCTATCAAACGAATTCCTTTAGGTTCAATAGCAAGTGAATCATACACTTTACCATCCGCCAGCACCGTCACATGGTTACAGATGCTCTTGATCACGTCCATTTCGTGACTGACCATTACAATTGTCACGCCAAATGTTTCATTGACATTCTTCAACACGCCAAGAATTTCAGCAGTCGTATTTGGATCAAGGGAAGACGTCGGTTCGTCACACAACAACACTTGTGGATAATTCGCCAATGCCCGGGCTATCGCTACACGCTGTTTTTGACCGCCACTAAGTTGCGCAGGATACTTGTCCTTGAAACTAGCCAACCCGACAAATTGCAGACACTCCATTACCCGTTCTCGACGTTGCCGCCTCGGATACTGTGCCAACCTTAATGAAACCGCCACATTTTCATAGATGGTTTTATTCGCGACTAAGTTGAAGTGCTGAAAAATCATCCCGATGGACTTGCGCGCTTCTCGCAACGCTTTCCCATTCAACTGCGTAAGCTTTTGACCGTTGACGGCTACTTCACCTGCATCAGGGATTTCCAACAAATTGATTAGCCGTAGCAAGGTCGACTTCCCCGCACCGCTCGCTCCGATAATACCATGTACTTGCCCTTTTTCAATCGTCAATGAAACAGATCGCACAGCTTGAAACGTATGAAAAGATTTGCTGACATTGTGTAAATGAATCATAAAAAAATCCCCTTTCATGAGACGAAGGGTGATAACAACGCTTTTCATTATAACGCACGGATGCTGCACTGTCATTATTGAAAATAAAAGAATCTGAAAAGGACTAGTACAGATTGATTTTCCTGTACTAGTCCTTTAATCTATCCTATAACTGTGTTAGCTATCAAGAAATGCAATCTAACAGTACCATTACGCACGTAAACATTCCAATATTTTTTGAGCTTGGTAACCGACTTCAAAATCATAAATCTCCGCTTTCTCTCCATTAACCGCCTTCACTAACTCATCAATTAGCCGACTTGGCACTGTTTCTTCTAGAGAAAGTACTTCTAGTTCTTCTCCCGTTTTCCCTCCACGTAACAGCCCCCAATTTTCAATAGAGAGAACACCCTTGGAACCGTATGCAATAAATCCAATAGATTCTTTGCCAGAAATCCGACTTAATCCCTCAATCAAAACAGGAGTACCATCCACCAATTCAGCAGTTGCAAGAATACCTGTTTCGCAGCTAATTGGGTTATCCGGGAATTCCAGTTTACTGTGGATGTTGTTCATCTCACCGAACAATTTTAGTATCTGTTGGATGTAGTGCACACCGACTTCAAGGACAAAACCGCCTTGCTCTCGCTCACCAACCCAGTCATTTTGCTGCCAAGCACGCGGCCACTGTGGAAAGTTCATCGTCAGCTGCACCCGACGCAACTTGCCAATATACCCTTCGCCTAGTAGTTCAGCGAATTTCGTGGCGGCCTGGCCGTAATTTAATGGGAAGTTCATCGCGTATACAATACCTGCTTCTTTCGCCGCTCGCGCCATCTCTTCTGCCTCTTCCAATGAATTCGCTAATGGCTTCTCACAAAGCACGTGTTTCTTGGCTTGCAGAGCATGCATCACAATTGCATGGTGAAATTTTGGAGGAACCGCCACATAAACAAGCTCAACATTTCCATCTGCAATTAAGTGCTGATAATCTGTGTAAAACTGTACATCTCCAAGTCTTTCGGCCGTTTGCTTCGCTAGTACTTCCGATACATCACATACAGCTGTAATGGATACCGCACGATGTTCCTCGAATTGCGAAAGGAGACGCTGACCAATCGCCCCTAAACCAATGATGCCGATCTTTAACATGCTGATTCCCCCTTTCTTTCTATCGTACTATAAGAGAAAGTAGAAGACATAGTGCGAATGGATTCTTCACATATGAACTGAGTAGGCTTGCTTTATCGTATAATTAGGATTAATACTACTAGTAAAGGAGGTCGAACACATTGAACAAGCGCCCAAAGCTAAACATTCCAAAAACCAGATTTGAGAAGCTATTTGACCTTGTAGCGACACTTGTTTTCCTCGCTTGGATTGGTTACTTACTTTTTGTTTGGGGGCAATTGCCTGATGAAGTGCCTGCTCATTATGACGGTGCTGGGGTTGTGGATCGGTGGGGTTCGAAATGGGAATTACTTTTACTTCCAATAATTGCATGTTTATTAACCGTATTTTTAGCGTTTCTAGAAAAACACCCTGAGTGGCATAACTATCTGAACTTGACTGAGACGAACATCAAGTTTCAATACAAAAATTCACGCATGCTGCTAAACGTCATTAAGAATGAAGCCCTTTTATTTTTTGCATATATTAGTTTCCAATCCATTCAAGTAGCTCTCGGCAAAGCATCGTCTCTCGGATTTGCTTTCTTGCCGATCTACCTCGGTATTCTTTTTGGCTCAATGGCTTTCTTCATTGTACGTTCTGTGAAAAATAAATAACAAGCAGAGGTCGGTGCCTTATAGGACCCTCTCTGCTTGTTACTTTAAGCTTTTTTAGTTGGGCTCATCCGTTCCTTTTAACGTGAACCGATCCACGACTTGTTGCAATTTCACAGCAATTTGGGTCATGCTTTGTACAGAGTCTGCTACCCTTTCTAATTCCTGTTGTTGTGCAACCGAAGACGCACTTACTTGCTCAGCAGATGCTGCGGTTTCTTCGGAGACGGCTGATACATTTTGAATTGCCGCAATCGCCTTCTCCTTTTGCGCAATCATCTCTTGTAGATTGTCTGCAAGTTCTTCAATCGCCTGGCTCATTTCCTCTGTTAACGCTGCATTGCGAATGAATGATTGCTCTGTGCTTACAACCGATTCATTTTGATTTTCCATGGATTGCGTATTTTTACCAACTACATCTACAGTCACTTTAGATTGCTCTAATATCTCCTGCACGGTTTGCTGAATAGTCGTTGTTTCACGATTGGATTGCTCAGCTAGTTTTCGCACCTCTTCTGCTACGACCGCAAAACCTTTCCCATGTTCGCCAGCACGAGCAGCCTCTATGCTTGCATTGAGCGCAAGTAAGTTTGTCTGCGCTGTAATATCTTGAATGGATGTAATAATTTTATTGATCCCAGCAATTTTATCTGTCAACATATGCATTTGTGTTTCAACTTGTGCATTCAATTCGTTAGCAACACCATTCTCCGTTCGCAAACGTGAAACTTGCGCCATTCCTTCTTGTGTCGACTCAATACTTTGACGAGACAACGTATCAATATTCTCGGATAGCTCGGCAATTTTGTTAATCCGATCCGCAAGCTCACCAATTCGCATACTTGTTTCCTCAGTATCTTCGGATTGTTTCGTAGCCCCCTGCGCAATTTCTTCCGTCGCAACGGTAACTTCTTCACTCGATGCTACAATTTCCTCAAATGCATGATTCACCTGCTTTGACGAATCAGATAACTGGTGTGATGCTTGTAGCACTTCAGACAGCGCTTCATTCGTCTGTCGCAACATGAAATTATACGACTGCGTGACAGATCCGATTTCATCCAATTTCAAGCCGTTTTCATCTACCGACTCAGTTAAATCTCCTGAAGCAGCACGTTTCATCGATTGTTGAATTGTCGTGAGTGGCTTGATTTGACGATAAATGAATCCTGCAGTAACAAGTCCCATTAACACCATCATCACGAATCCTGCCCAAATAATGATTTTGACAATTGCCGAGAAAAGTGACGTCACTTCAGATCGTGGGATGACGGTTTGAACTGTCCACGTCTCTTCAAACCCTTCCAGAAAAATCGGCGCAAAAGAATTATATGCCTGCTCACCTAAGCTCTGTGAGTCCACATACATTGCAACCGATTCACCTTTCATAAGGCGGTCTTTCACTGGCTGCCAATCAATGGCATCTTTCATATTCGTACCGTTCATTTCTTTTTTAATGCTGTTTTGCAAAAGTGTACCGCTGTCTGTAATAACCGCAGCATAACCAGATTTAGGTGCAATTTTCTTTGTTAGCTCTTCGAAATAGTCCAAGGACATACTCGTTGTTAACACACCCATGAATGACCCGTCTTTTGCCAATAAAGGCACTGAGAGCATCGTGAAACTGGATGTCTTGCCATTTTCCTCGTATGTAATCGGTTCTTGGAAAAATGCTTTTTTCTCTCTTTTAGGAACTAAGTACCAATCGCCTTCTCCTTCTTGTTCATAACCAGAAGCAGGTATAATATTCGTTCCCGTCTTTGTTTTTAATAAGTATGAGGCGAATCTACCTTACGCATCAATCAACTGTTGTTGCTCAGTAGACAAATCATCCGTTGACAATACGCCTTTCTCAAAGATTGCAGCCATGCCGATCGCATTCGGATTTCCTTCCAAATTCGCATGTAACACATCAAGAATGTCTGTTGCTGTCAATTGTTCAGAAGCATTCATCGACTCCAGCACGCGCTTTGTCGTATGTAACGATTCATCTGTCTGGCGGAATTGTTCACTTAGTCTCAATGCCACCCGTTCAGCATCCGCCAATGAAATATCTTCAGCATTACGAACGGTTTCTTTATGGACAACATAACTCGTGATACTCGCGAATAAGACAAACAGTATGACAAAAACACTAATGATTAATAATGAAAGTTTAACAATGATACTTTTTGTTCTTTTCATAAAATACTACCTTCCTCCTATAATCAATACTGTTAAATTATAAATACTTATTCCTACAAAAGGAAGCGACAAGGTCCCTTGTCACACAATGCTCACAGGTGAAGAATATTCGTGTATAAAAGTATCGAGTAAGACCTGTGACACAATTCTACTTATCTAATTAGAGTGAATTGACTTTACAGGTAGAGGCCAATGTCTTAGGCCTTCAAATTTTACGTTAAAATTGTAGTTAATAGGACAATCATGCTGTTTATTGATAGCGTTGAAAACCAATAAACAGATTACACGTTTTTTACCTAGGCTCCCATTCTCTACATATCCAAAGAATAACTTTACGGTTAGGAACGATTTAATCGGGTATTGTATGTTTCAAGCTTTGAATGGAACTACTTGTTGGGATGTGAAGAAATTGTTTGGATTCGCAGATCTTGTTTCTCTCGTCATTTCAGCATTCATTATATTGCCTGTTGTCGTTTTCATACGCGAAACAGGTTATTTACTCGTGAGTTGGATTTTTGGTGTCGTGAACCCTCGTATTACCATTGGGTCAGGACCACGTATTTTTACATTAGGCATGTTCGACATTCGAAAATACTATCATTTGTATAGCTGGTTCTCTTACGATGGTATTAAAAGGAAAAGCAACTTTGCTTATATTTGTATTTTTGCTGGCCCAATACTGATGAATTTATCAATTGCACTCCTCATTAATGCTTTACTTGCAAATGGTTTTATGGAAGAAACGAAAACTTTCTGGAACCGATTTATCTTCTATTCTTTTTACTACGTACTGTTTGACGCCATTCCGATGTCTACGATTAACGGAAAGCCGAACAGCGGCATGATTATTTATGAAATGCTGCGGTACGGTAAACGAGTTGATCATAATACCGAGCCTTTCTTACCATCTACGTCACAAGTCGATGAAGAATATGAGGAAACGATGAAGCAACTTAAGGAGAAAGTGTTGGAAAAGGAAAAAGAGAAGGAAGCAGAGAAAAAACAGTAATTGCGCCGTGCTGAAATGAATAAGAAGCTGACAATTGCATTGGGCTTAAATTAGCTGTTCGTTCTTGGATTGAAGCCATTTTGAAATGAATGCACTGTTTAAATTAATTCCAATACGAGTGCATGTCTTTCCTCGGTATGCAAATACTACCCTCGAACAGGAGGAATGTATATGGAGGAAATAACGTACACAGAAGTCGTCTTGCAGGAATACAAGGTTGGAATGGGCACGTTTGCAGAGAAATTGCCGAACGTGGCGAGTACGTTCAATGCATTTACGGAAGCTTGTTTCCAAGACGGTGCTTTGTCGCAAAAACAGAAACACCTCATTGCATTAGCCATTAGTGTGTATGCGCATAACGAATATTGTACTGTCTATCACACAAAAGGTTGCTTGGATGCCGATTGCACAGAAGAAGAGATGATGGAAGCGATTGGAGTTGCTGCAGCATTAGGCGGTGGCTCGGCAATGAGTCAAGGCGTAACTGTTTGGCAAGATGCACTCGAAGATTTTACCGAGTAAATGTTGGTCGTCAAATTGAAATGTCTACACGCAAACAGCCACCTTATACGGGTGGCTGTTTTTCATACATGTTAATCGAGTTCATCCATTTGACGTTTTACTGCTTTTTTCTTTGCAGCTTCCCGCTCTTTTTTAAAGTCCGGTTCTTCCCCAAACTCTGTGCCTAAATTTGCGTTTGAATATCGGGTATGTCGATCCGACACTGTATCCACTTCTTCATTGGGCTTAAATAACAAGCCGAGACAGACTAATCCACTTAACCCAACGAGTCCATACACAATCCGAGACAACGCTGCATCTTGTCCGCCAAACAATGTAGCAACTAAGTCAAATTGAAAAAATCCAATTAAACCCCAGTTCAGTGCCCCAATGATTACTAGCGTTAATGCAATCCTGGAAAGTACACTCATGCATAATTCCTCCTTAGCTTAGATTAAAGTGTGAATCCCCTTCCTTAAGCGCATGCATCCATCAACAGCTGTTCCAAACTGAAGAAGGGCAAACGTCAACCGTTACAGGAACGATACAAGGATTCATTTTTATCTTCTGCTAAAAGCGCTTATTCATACATGTAAAGTTCATTACCATAACTTGAGAGTTTCGCTTTTATAAAAGAGATCGTTTTTTACAGTATTGTCGCAATTGAAAGTACTTTAAAGGGTATCATGTAACGGTTTTATGTGCTACGATTGGAAAAACAATACAACGTCATACTGACAGGAAGTGAATGGGATGAAATCTTTATCTGCATCGATGCAAGTTCAATTATTGGAAGCCATGCTCGATGGGAGTCATGTTGCTGCACTCGTCACCGATCCCTCTCAAGAAGACAATCCAATCATTTTTGCAAATCGTACATTTGAATCGTTAACAGGTTATACAATGGATGAAACGCTTGGCCGAAACTGTAGGTTTTTACAAGGGAAGGATACAGATCCAGCGGCAGTTAACAAGATTCGAACCGCAATACGGGAAAAGCAACCAATCTCCATTACATTAAAAAATTATAAAAAAGATGGTTCAATGTTTTGGAATCGGTTATCGATCAAACCGCTTGAAGTAGAAGGGAAATTATTCTTCATCGGTACACAAACAAATGTCACGCTAGAGCGCAACCAGAGAAATCTCATTACAGAAAAGGATCGAGAGATTGAGCAGTTAATCTTACCAATCTTAATGGTGCAAGAAGATATTGCGGCTGTGTCCTTAATTGGTAAAATGAGTAGAGAACGTTTAGCCATACTTTCAACTGGTTTAAGTGAGTTTGTGCAAGAGACACAAGTGGACCACATTATTTTGGACATTACAGGCATTCGGTGGGATGATAAATCACCACTCACAACGTTCGAACCTATTCGAAATGTCCTGCAGTTGATGGGTACCCAATTGTCTCTAACAGGTGTTTCACCTAACGTCGCACAATCTTTGACTGCATTAGGTGAATCAACGAAGCGATTAGTCACCTATCCAAACATACACCACGCCATTAAGAGTATTCATAAGAGAAGAGGCTAAGCTTCAGTTTTTAGTAGTCGGGAGATGTTTTGAATGAAATATGATGTTTATTTATTTGACTTGGATGACACGTTAATGGATTTTGCAGAAACGGAGAAGTTTGCATTTACGAATGTATTTGCTGCAAATGGCTTTCCAAACGGTTTAGCGGATTACCGAGACAGTTACCGCGCAATCAGTACCGTTCTTTGGGAAGACTTGGAGCAAGGACGTACAACACTAGCTGACTTGAAGACAGAGCGTTTCAAACGGTTATTTCTTCAGCACAGCATTGAATTGGACGCAACTGCTTTTGGACAAGCGTATCTCGAAAACCTTGGGAAAGAAGTGCATGTGATTGAAGGCGTTGAGGACATGCTTGCTAGATTAGGTGACGCCCGAGTTGCTGTTGTCACAAACGGTTTCAATGATGTTCAGCTAGCCCGTATAGCTGCTTCGCCACTTAACAAAACGTTTGAAGCCATTTTCACTTCAGAAAAAATCGGCTTTCAAAAACCACAAGCAGAAATCTTTCAACATGTTTTTCAAGCGCTCCAACTGACAGACAAATCCCGCGTACTCATGATCGGCGATTCCCTTTCATCAGACATTCTTGGCGGCAATCATTTCGGCATCGATACTTGTTGGTACAACCCACACCGAAAAACGAACAACACCACTGCCAAGCCTACATACGAAATCCACCATTGGGATGAATTTACTTTTTGAAGGGGACAGGCACTCGAACAATTCGCAATTGTTTGGGTGCCTGTCACCTTTTTATGTGAAGTATTCAATTTTCGCTTTTGGGAAATACTTTTCGACATAGCCAAATAAGTGTTCTTTTATTTCATCTTCTTCATTTTTTTGATAAATGTACTTACCAATTCCATACTTGCCCCATTTATAGCGTCGTTTTTCTTCATCCAATTCCAACTTGGTCTTTGGATAGTTCTTTTCAATAACCCTCTTGGCAGGCTTTGTAAACCGGTGTTGAATGAATTCAAACGTAATGTCTTCACGGACATCCTCAGGCAATTCTTCATCCAGTCGCTCGAACAAGTGTCGATATCCCTCTTCCCAACTGTCATGAAGGTAAATTGGTGCAACAATAAAACCAAGTGGATAGCCCGCTCTCGCCACTTTCCCAGCCGCCTCGATGCGTTTCGCTAAAGGCGACGTCCCTGGTTCAAAATTTTTAATGACATAATCAGCGTTCACACTGAATCGAAAACGCGTATGGCCGTTATGTTTGGCATCGAGCAAATGGTCAACGAAGTGAAATTTCGTTACAAAACGAAGTCTCCCTAATTCTGTTTGTCCAATATGTTCAATCGCTCGTTTTAATGAATGGGTTAAATGGTCGATTCCGACAATATCAGATGTACAAGCTGCTTCAAACCGTGTGATTTCCGGCGCACGCTCTTCGATGTACCGATCGGCCGCTTCAAAGATATCCTCTATGTTTACATACGTCCGGATATACGGTTTCGTGCCCATCGTCGTTTGCAAATAACAATAATGGCAATGCCCCATGCATCCCGTCGCAAGTGGAATGGCATACTCCGCCGAAGGCTTTGACGTATCAAATTTTAACGTCTTACGCAGTCCGACAACTAACGTCGACTTCGCAATCCTGTACTTTTGCGCATCCGTCTCCCCAGGCAAATCCCGAATTTGGTTATGCGACGTCGTAAAACGTGTTTCAATCCCCATCTTCTCAAACTTTTCCTTCAGTTCCTTCCCAAGTGGATAATCAAGCGCATTCGGCTCAAAATAAACTAACTGCGGCACAAACGGCTTATTCATCTCGTCCGCTACCCACTACACATTTCTCCATACACTCACCTTTTCCTTTTTACATAGCTTGCCTTAAACAAATAAAATTATGAGGAATTTTAAATGCATGATGGGCAAAATGGTTATCACCGCTTGTTGACCTGTTATCACCGCTCAGACAGAGTTTATCACCGCTTATCGTCCTGTTATCACCGCTTAACACAAGTTTATCACCACTTACCCATTTACTAGGAGATAAAACGGGTCACTCGCTGCGCATTCATGAGCTTGCGATATGTTATCACCGATTTTGGACTGGTTATCACCGACTCTAACGTAGTTATCACCGACTTTGGGCACTTTATCACCGATTCTCCGTTCGTTATCACCGATTCGAAGCACTTTATCACCGTTTCGCCAAAATCAATCCAATTCAGCCTTCACGATTCAGAATTTTTTAGGGGACAGGCACCAAAACAATTTAGAATTGTTTTGGTGCCTGTCCCCTGTTTTATTCTCTATTTTCAAATAAGTGTTGCCCCTTACGTTACGGTAGGTTCTATAATGGGAGTAGGATAAGGAGTTGAGGAGAGTATGCATTTGATCGGTAAAGTAGCTACGATGAGTAATATTTCTATTCGTACGCTCCGTTATTATGATGAAATTGGTTTGTTGCCTGCAAAAAAGAACACGCACGGGCATCGCTTTTATAACGATGAAGACATTTCAAAACTTCACTATATATTGACTTTGCGCAACTTAGGTCTACCGCTAACGGAAATACAATTAGCGGTATCTAACAATACGTGGAACGTCAAAGATGTACTCACAATGCGCTTGCAAATGATCGAATTGGAAAAGAAACAATTGATGGCAATGGAAAAATCCATTCAATCATTATTAGCTCTTGCAGAAATTGAACGACATACTGATTGGCCCTCCATCTTTGAGTCGTTTTATACGTTTCCAAACAGTAAAGACGCCATGAAAACACTTTGGGCAGAACAATTTACCGATGAAGAAGTAGCAGCATTGACTGAACTTCCGAATTTAGGTGGATTAGGCGATCAATCCGATGCTACTCTTTCATTACTCAAAGACGTTCGTGCAAATTTACACAACGATCCATCCTCTGCAATGGCTCAAGACTTGGCAAAACGATGGCTTTCACTTGTCGACGAGATGTATCAAGGAAATACAACACTTGCCAATAAAGTATGGCAAGCCAGTCAACATGAGAAGACAGTTGGCTTCTACCAGTTTGAAGAAGAACTTGTGAAGTTTATTGAACAAAAGCGATCCAACATTATTATGAAACAGAGGCTAACGAGCTATGAAGAAATTAATACTGTTTGATATTCTCTTCTATACAGTACTTCCACTGTTATTTTGGCAATATGGCCGCGAACCTTTTGGAGACTATTATGCGATGCTGCTTTCGACCGTTCCAGGACTCATTTATACAATCTATCGTTTTATAAATGAACGGCAATTTAACATAGCAGGTGTTTTCATCATTTTTTTCGCTATTTTTAAGCACGACTGTCAATCTAGTATCCGGAAATGCAGAACAACTTTTGTGGAATCAAGTTTTTCTTGGATACGGATATGCAGTTGTTTATGGACTTTCTGTTTTATTTCAAAAACCATTTGCGCTCTATTTTGCGGTAGACTTCATGTATTTGCAGGGATATCCACGTGAAAATAGCAAATCTTTATTTAAAACTAAGGGAATATTTATGTGGTATCAGCTTTTAACCGCTTTACTATGTCTCCGGAGCATCTTTCAAAGTTCCTTAAAAGCTTGTCTATTAAATGCATATGGAGTTGAGGGTTATGGAAAAATGTTGATTTACTTGAAAATAAGTGGATGGGTTTTCGGTGGATTAATTACTGTTGGCTATTTCTTTATCGGTTCCATTGTGAAGCGCTATGTACAGAATCACATTGGTGGGAGTCGCCCATCATTACAAAGGTAGGCCTAAATAAATAATAGACAGTTCCACATGATGGCTCTGTCTACTGTTCAATAGAAAACTCATCAGGCTGGATAATAAATCGTCATATTCATCCGCGCTAATCGAGTTCCTTCGTTTGTATATATATGGGGTCTGTCTGCCTTAAATCGGATAGAATCCCCATTTTTTATTGTATACACTTCTTCATTTACAGAAATAGTTACTTCACCTTCAAACACTGTTATGAATTCCTCAGTACCCTCTTTATGTGGATCTGAAACGACTCTTCCTCCTGTCTCAATCTCCACAAAATACAGCTCAAAGCGAGTTTCATCCTGAAATGGAAACGTAGGATATACCCGATACCGTCCGTCGTCGACTGACAAGTGTTGGATTTCTTCTCGCAACACAACTTTCGCTTCAGGCTGTGGGTCATTGATGAGAGTTGTGAAAGACGTCTTTAAACCATTCGCGATTTTCCAAATGGTCGTAAGGGTCGGGCTGGACTCTCCTCTTTCAATCTGGCCAATCATTGTTTTACTTACTCCACTTAACTCAGAGACCTTTTCCAAACTTAATTTTTCTTTCTCGCGAATAGCCTTTAAATTTCTTGCAAGCGTCCGATGAAGTTCCTCCATGCTTCATCACTCCTTCCCTATGTACAATATAACGTTCTTTGTGTACACTATAAAGAATTACGTTATAAAACACAAACCGAGCGTTATAACGTCTATTAAGGAGGGGTGACCATGTCCTATCTATCGTTTTTACTATTTGTTTTTGTTGCCAGCTTCACACCAGGTCCGAACAATATTATGGCGATGGCCTTTGCTAATCAGTACGGATTAAAGAAAACGACTACCTTTTCTTTTGGCGTTGGTTTCGGCTTTTTTATTATCACCTTAACATGCATTTCATTTAATCTCTTTCTAACCAACCTTCTCCCAGCCATTCAACTGCCTTTAACAATTTTGGGCGTTGGATACATGCTGTATTTGGCTTATAAAATTCTGACGAGCAAAGATGGAGAAAGTAAAACTTCTAAAAATGACAGAAACCTTTTCCTCATCGGCATGTTCTTGCAATTTGTGAATCCAAAAGGAATTTTATATGGACTCACAGTTGTTTCTACTTTCATTTTGCCGAATTACACGTCTTTGTTTAGCTACATTACTGCATCGTTATTTCTTGGCATGGTAGGTGTAGCGAGTACGTTTTGTTGGAGTCTATTTGGATCGATTCTGGAAAACTATATTCGTCGTTACAGAAAGGCATTTAATATACTGATGGCTGTTTTACTCGTTTATAGTGCGCTGTCGATTATTTGGAGTTAAGTATTTAGAAAATCTTTGTACCAGGTCGATTTTCAACATGAATTTATACCATGCATTCATTTCCTGGGAGATAAAAACAGCTCGCCGACGGTCCACTCAAAAGCTTGCGATATGTTATCACCGATTTCAGACTGGTTATCACCGATTCTAACGACGTTATCACCGACTTTGGGCACTTTATCACCGATTCGAAGCACTTTATCACCGTTTCGCCAAAATCGAACGAATTCAGCTTTCGCTAATAAAGAATACGTACCCAGTTAAATGCGCTAAACATCTGCAAGCAACTAAAATTTTCAAATTTAACAGTTATCAAGCTGGTACAATTCAGAATTTTTCAGGGGACAGGCACCGAAACAATTCAGAATCGTCCGGGTGCCTGTCCCTTTCATCTGACCTCTATGTTTTGTTGTGATTTGGCACTTTTGCTAGTGTCAGTTGTTTGGTACTGTTAGCATAACAACTTTCACATATGAGGAGGCCAGCGGTTATGCAAAAAGCGACTACAATTACAAACGCCCGGACGTTTGATTTGATTTTGTCATCTATGCTCATTGCACTTGTCTTTGTTGCTACACTTCTATTGAACATTAAATTACCGATTTCGGTAAACGGGGGACTCGTTCATCTTGGAACAGCGATGCTTTTTATCGTCTCTATATTATTTGGTCCGAAAAAAGGGGCTATCGCCGGGGCTGTAGGAATGGGATTGTTCGATTTAGTTTCTGGATATGCAATCTGGGCACCAATTAGCTTTGTCGCGCGTGGGATTCAAGGGTATCTTATAGGGAAAATTGCTTGGATGAACGGACGAAACGGCAATAGCTTTCGCTTCAATTTATTAGCAACCATCGCCTCTACCCCGCTAATGATGGCAGGTTATTATTTGTGGGAAGCCGTTATTTTCAAAAGCTGGGTCATTCCACTCACATCAATTCCAGGTGACCTCGTACAAACCGTTGTCGGAATACTCATTGCGCTTCCCGTCTGTGTTTTACTGAAAAAAACTCCATTCTTCAAATAAAAAGAGAGAGCGCTTATTCATCAAGTGCTCTCTCTTTTAAATCTATTCCCCGTATTCCCATATACGATTGTAAAAACTACAACACTAACAAATAGTAAAATCCCTGTTACGAGTAGGATCATATTTTGAAATAAATCACCCAACACGATCATGAGCAAACAAAAACACAAGCTATACATCATCTTCCCCATGAATTTACATAAAGATACTTCATCATATTTTTCCTTTTCTCGAGCTGGCATTGTATTATACCCAGCAATTAAAAAAGCTCCTTTTCCTGACGAGAAAATGATACCGAAAATTAAAAATAAGAAAAAGACACTAAGGCTAATTATAATACTGGGCAAGCCATACACCTCCTCTTTTTCCTCAATCCGTACATAGTAGTAAGTATTATCTTAATTAGACCATGTAACCACGTTTACTTTCCAGTTGCTTACGTAAATTATCTAATCCCTGTAACCTTTCTCCATCCTCACACGACCAATGACATGTAACAACAATTGATTTCAGGAGGAAACACATCATGGGAAAATTGAAAGTAGTACTATTATTTGCGCTCGTACTTGTGCTTGCTGCAGGTTGTTCGCAAAAAAACGATGCTGAAAAACCGGAAGAAGTGAACGTATCCTTTGACGAAGTGACAACTTCCATTAAAGAGGCCATCGCAAAAGACTTGAAAGAAGATGGTGGCGTAGAGGAAGAAGTACTTGTCGATGGCAAGCTTACATATTACATGGAAACAGATTTGACGGCTTCCACGGATGATGCAGGTGTAGCAATCTGGCTTGAGAAAATGAACCTTTACCAAGAAAAATTAGCGAACGGCCTCGTCATTGCGGCGATGATGAATGTCAATGCTGACGAAGTGATCGTATTGGAAGCAAAAGATGAAGCAGATGTAGAAGCATTAAAAGCTTCACTTGAAAAAGAACTGGAAAACCAAGACCAAACGTGGAAGCAATACTTGCCGGAGCAATATGAAAAAGTAAAAGAGAACATCATTACAACAAAAGGGAAGTACTTACTGTATGTAACGTACACGAATCCTGAAAAAGTTGAAGAGGCTTTTAACAGCAAGTTCAACTAATCGATGGGATCGAAGACTACAATAAATGAACAATGCTTACCCTATTCATTGTAAGCTACTTAACACGAATGCAGTGAGTGTTTGCTCCGCAAAGAGAAGTGCTCAACCCGTCTCAGACTGTCATTACCTACTTGCAGTCTGAGACACTTTTTACATATCAGGAGATGTTGTCATGGTTTTCAGCAGTTTAACGTTCCTATTCTTTTTCCTTCCACTCGCACTGATTCTATATTTTAGCTGTCCGAAGAAAATGAAAAACCTTGTGTTGCTCGCAGTCAGTTTGTTCTTTTATGCGTGGGGCGAACCGATTTACATCTTACTCATGATCTTTTCCGCGACGGTCGATTATTTTCATGGGCTTCTCATCCATAAATACCGAATACGACGTACGGGAATCGCAAAGGCAGCACTCGTTTCTTCCTTACTCGTTAACATTGGAATTCTCTCCTTTTTTAAATATGCGGACTTTCTAGTAGAAAACGTCAACGCTTTTTTCGGTTCTGCTATCCAGCCGTTTGACTTGCCTTTACCAATTGGCATCTCTTTCTATACGTTTCAGACAATGTCGTATTCCATTGACGTCTATCGGGGAAAAGTGCAACCACAGCGAAATTCACTTACGCTAGCCTTATACGTATCGTTGTTCCCGCAACTGATTGCGGGTCCAATCGTCCGATACGAAACAATTGAAAAGGAACTTGCCAATCGGACATTCCAACTAGCCCAATTCGCAGATGGCGTTAAATTGTTCATTATCGGACTCGGCAAAAAGGTGCTCATTGCTAATACGATTGGCGAGCTATGGTTCACAATCCAACAGCAAGACATTGACCAGCTGTCCACATCCACTGCTTGGTTAGGCATCGTGGCGTTCTCATTCCAAATCTTTTTCGATTTTAGTGGCTACTCCGATATGGCAAGAGGGCTTGGCAAAATGTTCGGGTTCAACTTCCCGGAAAACTTTAATTACCCGTACATCTCGAAAAGCGTAACAGAGTTTTGGAGACGTTGGCATATGACACTCGGCTCCTGGTTTCGGGACTATGTTTATTTCCCGCTAGGCGGCAGTCGAAAAGGAACATGGACGACAATCCGAAATTTACTTATTGTGTGGGGAATTACCGGGTTATGGCATGGAGCGAGCTGGAATTTCGTCTTATGGGGACTCTATTTCGGGATTTTGATTGGCATTGAGAAATTAGGTTGGCTAAACGTCTTAAGCAAGCTGCCTGCCATTTTTCAACACGTTTATTTACTGACCATCGTGTTATTCGGTTGGGTACTTTTCGTTTTTGAAGACCATGAACAGGGACTCGTCTTTGGAAAAATCCTGTTCGGGATTGACGATCAGCCGCTTTACGACACGCAGTTTCTCTATTTTCTAAGTACAAACGGCTTGCTTCTTTTACTAGCTGTCATCGCGTCAACGCCTGTATTGAAGCGAATGAATGAACGACTGAGCCGTATCTTGCCTGCATACTTATCTTCAAGCATTTCCATCAGCTCGTTCGGTATCATCTTATTTCTATCGACCGCTTACTTAGTCAATGACAGTTATAACCCGTTTTTGTACTTCCGTTTTTAGGGCAAAAGGAGGATCTACGTGAAAACAACTAATCGACTACTCATTATTGGATTTCTGCTTTTCATCGGCAGCATCTCCCTGTTGCACGTTACGACGGAAGATCGTGCATTTTCTGCCTCTGAGAATCGGGTACTCGCCCAATTCCCGGACTTCTCATGGGATAAATTCCTCTCAGGCAAGTTTATGAAAGAATTCGAGACGTACTTGAGTGATCAGTTTGTGATGAAAGATTTTTGGACCGACTTGAAAGCAGCAACTGAAAAAGTAGCGCTCAAAAAAGAAAACAATGGCGTCTATTTCGGAAAAGATGGCTATTTGTTTGAACGATTTCCAGAGCCTGGTCAACAATTGATTGCAAACACCGAGCATCTTAACGATTTCGCAGATAAACTGCAAAACACTACTGTCTACGTCATGGTCGCTCCAACGTCTATTGCACTCTATCCAGACAAATTACCGAAATACGCGTACACAGCTCATCAGCTTACAGCCATTACTGCTATCCGTGACCAATTGGACAAGTCGATTCATTGGATAGATGTGTACCAACCGTTGAAAGAAGCAAAAGACCAATCCATCTACTATAAAACCGACCACCATTGGACGACCAATGGCGCTTTCATCGCTTATCAAGCCGCAGCACAAGCGATGGGGATTGAGCCCTATACGAATGATGCTTTTACCATTCAAACAGTAAGCAAAGACTTTTTTGGTACGTATGATGCAAAAGCAAATGACTTTACGACAAAACCGGATGAAATTGACGTCTTTTTACCGAAATTTGATGTGACGTACAGCGTTGAATTCGGAGATGATACACCCGCAATGAATTCGTTATACGAATGGGATTCGCTAAATACGCGCGACCAATACGCATTGTTCTTAAACGGTAATCATGGAAAAACGATCGTCCATTCATCCATCAACAACGGTCGTAAACTACTTGTTGTAAAGGATTCTTATGCACATGCCCTCGTGCCGTTTTTAGCAAATCACTTTGAGGAAATTCATCTGATTGACTTACGTTATACGCACGAGGACCTAGCCCGTTACATGGCGCAAGAAGGTATTCAAGATGTGTTAGTCCTGTATAACATTGCAACATTTGCTAACGACCCGAACCTCATTTGGCTCCCACAATAAACAAACAGGCATGCCCAATCACGCGGCAGCCTGTTTGTTTCATTTCACCTTAATATCTATCTTGTCATCATACTTTTTCTCGTAATGCATTCCTTCAATATACAAAGCGTCTGGCAGTTCATCTCCCTCAAACAACAAAATTCGTTCCTTGTAGTGATTGATCGTATCTTGTCTCACTGTTGTTTTTAACGGAATAAAGTCGTCATTCACTTGAATAGATACACCTTTTAACATGACATCTTCTGCTGTTGCAATTGTTACGTGAATGCCACCGGATGCTTTTTCCACTTTCTTGATGATTAATTCTTCCTCGTTAAGGAACAGTGATTCATCATTTATAGCATCGAGAGGAATTAGTTCGTTTACATCTGTATAACCGACAAACGTATCGACAACGACCTTCAACTCCTCAAGTTCTTCTGGTAAAGCATCATAGTGGATCTCAAATGATTGCCCATTAAGTGCTGTAGACGTGCCACTTCCTCTCCATTCAATCACTTTTCCGTCAGCCATCAATTGCACGCCTTCTAATGCAGACGGATACCGATCGAAGTTGGCAACTTTCAACTTACCGGTAACTGTCGTTCTACTCGGTGTAGCAATAATTTTATCAAAGTAAATGGTTCCTTGATCGACTTGAACTTTTCCGTTGATTGCTTGTTTCATAAACGTTTCCATCGCAGCATTCGGGTTATATGGAAACGTAATTGCCATGTCTCGAACATTTCCCATTTTTTGATTTTCGGTAAGATGAACCGTTAGCTTCTTAGCAAATGGACTAACTGGTTCAAACGTTTGCATCCCCTTTAACTCGGTTCCTTCATCGTTCAGTGAAGCAACGGAACTCACGATTGATGCGTCAGTCAACCTACCCGTAACCCTCGTAAAATAGTAGTCCGGATTAGCATTGACGCCAGCCGGATTGGTAATCGTGTAATAAAGAATAAATTGGTTTTCATCACTCAAGATGCCTTCTAGTTTTAAAGTAGAGCCATCTTGAAAGGTTAGCTTTCCATCGACAGGCTGTCCACGGCCTTCTTCATTTAGTTGAGACAACGTGCCTGTCATTATTTCATCAAAACCGAATAGCTTTTTCCCATAGTAAGCGAAAGCATTATAGTTATAGCTGACAACGGAAACGAGGAGAAGGGCCACAGCGACGGCGATCCATTTTGGCTTCGTTCTCTTCCTTCGCACGGGCGTCTGTTCCAATGCATACCGTAATCGATCTCCCAACTCAGCGGGTGCTTTCACTTCTTGCAGCCGCTCCTTTTCTTCTGCGAAGCTTTTTTCAAGTTCCGTCAAACTCCATCACCTCCAAATTGCTCGCGCATCTTCTTCAATCCATTAAACACCCTTGACTTTACAGTCCCTATTGAAACGTTTGTGATATTTGCGATTGTTACATAGTCCAAATCATGAAAGTACTTCAATTCAATTGCTTCTTTTTGTTCGCTGTTTACAACAGCTAGCATCTCTTGCAAATCCATCCGTTGTTCACTTTGCCGCATGACATCCTGTATCTTTCCTGTATGAAATGTCTCCTCTGCATCTCCCATCAAGACGACTTTTTCACGTTTCCTCAACATCTGCTTACACCGATTTACGAGAATTGTTTTGCTCCAACTATAAAAGGCTTCCTCTTTTTGCAGCTGGTGAATGGATTGATAGAGACTGACAATCATTTCCTCCATTGCATCCATTGCATCGTGTGGATTTTTCATATAGGTGAGAGCCAATCGATAATACGCATCTTGCTGCTCATGAATCAGTTGCAGCAATGCCTCTTTACTTCCTTTTTTCGCTTTTTTCACTAGACGAACAAACCCCATACCCTCACCTCTCCCCTATAAGAGTCATCTACTATGTAAAAAGTTCATTTTCATCCAACAAAAAACCGAGGTTCAGTTTAAATGACTGTCCTCGGTTTCTTAAAATGTACTTATTCTTCGTTTTCTACTTTGCCTTCAACGACAACTTCAGGGTCTGTTTCCACTTCTACTACTGCCGGTTGCTCGTTTAAAGAGAGTGCTTCTGCAGTAAAGCGGTGCACTTCTTCCAATAGTTCTGGATTGTCCGCTAGCGATTTACCGTAAGAAGGAATGATTTCTTTCAATTTCGGTTCCCATTCGTTCATACGTTGCGGGAAGCATTTCTTGAACACTTCGAGCATAACGTGAACCGCAGTCGATGCACCTGGTGAAGCCCCTAGTAATGCTGCAATTGAACCGTCAGAAGAACTGATTACTTCTGTACCGAATTGCAATGTTCCTTTGCCCGCTTCCGTGTCTTTAATAACTTGTACACGTTGGCCAGCAACTACAAGATCCCAGTCTTCGATTTTTGCGTTCGGAATGAATTCACGTAATTCTTCCATACGTTTTTCTTTTGATAGCATGACCTGTTCAATCAGATACTTCGTCAACGCCATTTCTTTTGCACCGGCAGCCAACATCGTAAAGACGTTATTCGGCTTGACCGACGTGATGAGATCCATGTTGGAGCCTGTTTTCAAGAACTTTGGTGAGAAGCCTGCAAACGGTCCAAACAGCAAGGATTTTTTATTGTCAATGAAACGCGTATCCAAGTGTGGCACCGACATTGGTGGCGCTCCTACTTTTGCTTTTCCATACACTTTCGCGTGGTGTTGCTCAACGACTTCCGGATTGTTACATACCATGAAAATTCCGCTGACCGGGAACCCTCCGATATGCTTACTTTCAGGAATACCTGTTTTTTGCAATAAATGAAGGCTTCCGCCACCGCCCCCAATGAAAACGAACTTCGCTTTATGAGATTCAGTGACTCCTTTGTCATTGCGTACTTTCAGCTCCCAAGAACCATCCGGCGTACGTTTTATATTGTCAACCGTATGTTTGTATTTAAGTTCAACATTTTTCGTTTTCAAATGATCGAACAGAATGCGTGTGAGCGCACCAAAATTGACATCTGTCCCTGTATCGATCTTCGTTGCTGCAATTGGTTCTTTCGATGTACGTCCTTCCAGGATAAGCGGAATCCATTCCATGAGCTTCTGTGGATCTTCTGAATACTCCATCCCTTTAAAGAGCGGATTTTGCGTCATCGCTTCAAATCGCTTCTTTAAAAATGATACGTTATCTTGCCCTTGCACCATACTCATGTGTGGCAATGGCATGATGAAATCTTCCGGGTTGCTGATCAAGTTGTTTTTCACAAGATAAGACCAGAACTGCATAGATAGCTGGAACTGTTCATTGATTTTAATCGCTTTGCTAATATCCACTGTTCCATCTGGCTTTTCTACCGTGTAATTGAGCTCGCATAGAGCGGCATGCCCGGTACCTGCGTTATTCCACTCGTTCGAACTTTCCTCACCTGCATTTTCGAGCTTCTCAAAAACTGTAATATTCCATTCCGGTACTAATTCTTTCAGAAGTGTCCCTAAAGTGGCACTCATGATTCCGGCACCAATCAAGATGACATCTGTTTTAGTTTCTCCGTTACTCATATATACCATCCTTATATTGTTGAATTTGCAGAAAGGATGCAGGCGCTCCTGTATAGGAAATCCCTATCCAAGATTTCACATCGTCGCAAACCTTTGCTCATTCAATTATATCACACTATATACCAATTATTTATCGTTAAAAGCTTCTATAATTATCTGAAAACAAACTCCTAAAAAATATAGCAGAACAATAAAGCCCCACACCCGCTGATCGGTGTAAGGCTTTAAAGAATCACTCGTCAATAACGTTTACTTCACGCCAATCATTACAGCAACAATTAAAGCGATGGTCGTAATGACTAACCAACCTGCGATTAGTTTCCACACAAACTTCACCCAGCGATCATATGGAATTCCTGCAACCGCCAAGTAACCCATTAAAGCAGCTGATGTAGGAATGATGGAATTTGTGACACCATCTCCGTATTGGAACGCCAATACGGCAACTTGTCGTTCAATTCCTAACAAGTCTGCCAATGGTACCATAATTGGCATTGTCGTTGCTGCTTGTCCACTTCCTGATGGGATGAAGAAGTTCGTCACGACTTGCACGAAGAACATTCCTACCGCATTCAATGTGCCAGGCAATGAACCGATTAACGCAGCCAAGCTGTTGATCATCGTGTCGATAATTAAACCGTTTTCCAACACGACTAGAATAGCGCGGGCGAAACCGACAATTAATGCACCGAATGCAACCAATTTCATCCCGTCTACAAACGAGTCAAACATTTTATTAATGCGTAAACCACCGATAATTCCAGCAGCAAACCCGATAATGATAAAGGATGCTGTCAACTCTGTTAAATACCATTCCCACTTAAAAACTCCATACATGTTTAAGCCTAATCCACCCACAATAATGAGTAAGACAAGTGCATGTCGGATATTAAATACAGGCAATGTGTTTGGATCTTGTTGCTCTTTCTGTTGCTTCGCTTTAAGTTCTAATTCATACACAATACTCTTTGTCGGATCTTTCTTCACTTTTGCTGCATAGCGCATCACGTAAAAAATGGCTAATGCCAAAATGAATACATAGACGACAAAACGGAAACCGATTCCACTGAATAATTGTAGCTCTGCCATCGATTGTGCGACACCTACAGTGAAAGGATTCATCATACCACCAATGAATCCACTCGCGGCACCTAAACTGATCATTGCCGTTCCGGTAATTGCATCATAGCCGATTGCTCTTGCAATTGCGATACCAATTGGAACGAAGATGATGCTTTCCTCTGACATACCTGTCGTTGCACCTGCAATGGAAAAGACAAACATCGTGAAAGGTATTAGCAGCTTTTCACGCCTTTCCAGCTTGCGGACAACTTTATTAATACCTGCTTCAATTGTTCCTGTTTCACGGATAATTCCAAAGGCACCACCGACTAAAAAGATGTAAAAAATAATGGTTGCGCCTTTTGACATCCCCTGTGGAATTGCTTTGAACATGTCGAAGAAGCTTACAGGATTGGACTCAATTGTTTCGTAGCTACCTGCTACCACAAGTGTTTTCCCATCAACTTCTACGCGATCAAATTGCCCCGCAGGTACAAAATAAGAAGCAACTGTCGCTAATATGATAATGATGAAAATGATTGCATATGTATGCGGAATTTTACTTCGCTTCTCTTCGTTCACACTTTGCTCATTCATAGGTTTCCCCCCTCGTCTTTATATAGTCGCTAAATGACTATAATCTATTATTCTATCAAATTCTCACTTCAAGTCAATTTGAAATTCACTACAAAATTTATATGTATGCATTTTAACGTATATAAATAGCATTAGATTTTAAAGAATGAATTGACTTATATAACGCATTCTACTCTAAAAGGAGCGTTATGATTTATGAAAAATCTTTTCATTGCCATCGGGTTTTTATACGCCACCTATGCACCGGAAATACCTTTGCTAACTGCATTCATTCAAATAGAAGCACCTGCTTATGCAAAATGGTCCCGACTTGCCCTTGTTGAAACGAAAAATGCTTATCCGAATGCTCAAATTGTCGATTACTTGTATAAAGGTACTACTGCAACAGATGATCTTTCGATTGCAACATTTCAACTTTGGTTAAAAGAAGGTGACACGGAATTTGGGGTCATTGTAACAGTTACCTATACTACGGCTACTGAGGAGTTCAAAAAAGTGGAGTTTGAAGAGTTTGCGCGCCCTGTATGGCAAGATATGCAAAAAACCCCCAACCGAAGTTGAGAGTTTTTCCATTCATCTATTACATTGCAACTGCAGACATACCGCCGTCAACGACAATTTGTGTACCTGTCATGTACTTGGAAGCATCAGATGCTAGGAATACACATGCGCCGACAAGATCACTTGGTTCGCCTAAGCGATTAAGTGGTGGCACCTGCTTTTGCTAATCCAAGTGCATACGCTTGTCCAATCCCTCTTGCACATCCTGTAACGATTGCAAATTTACCTTCTATGAAAAAATATTCAACATGCTGATCAATCCTTTCTTATAATAATCCGATTAAGATCCAATATGGAATTGCAAAGGCGCACAACTAACCCCCGCCACCCTTGCTTTTATTGAATTGACAAGAGAGATATTCCCGAAAAGTTAAACACATGTAAACGTAAAAAAGACAGTCGAACCTTATTTGGTCTGACTGTCTTTCGTAATTTTCAAGTTCTCTACTAGGCAGAGTAACTAATTTTTCACTTCAATAAATCCTCTGAGATCAGCTTAAATCCTTCAATCATCGCATCCTCTTCCACTTCAATGAGGATGCAGCTTCGCCCGTTCACATCAACTCGACGAACATAGCGCAAGTCTTGTGGACAGATAGATATATCTGCTACTTTCGTGCTGATTTTAATGGATTTTGACGTATAACTCGGGACAACATGCCCTGCATTCATTTCATACGTTTTGTCGTCGAGCACTTTTTGAAAGGCCATTTCCACCTTATCTGAATCGACATCTTTCACACCACTCGCCTTAAGGACACGCTCGACTTCTTTTGTATCTAATGTAGGTGTTGTCTCTTCCGCATCTTTATCCTCTTCATCCACTTCGAGCATGCTTTGGATTTCATCGTACACACTAGCAAGCGTCCGCGAATCGACTTCATCCCCGATCACTTCTTTTACAATTTCTTCAAAAACCGTCTTATCATCTTCTGCCGTCATCACTTCTTCACCGTTCAGCACATTCTCAATAAACTGGTAATTAGGCTTATTCGCCTTACCCGACGCATACAAAATATGATTCACGTCTGCCGCATTTGCCGTAAAGCAAGGGAATAAAAACCCTCCAATTGGAGACGTAATATTCACGACAGGGTCCACCGTCATACTCGATTTAAACTCTCTTTCCTGAAAATCAAAGATCAGTGAACGCTTCGGCAAATCAGTCTGATTCATACTGCACAAAATGAACGGCGTCGTATACACTTCGTCCCGAACGGCCGTTTCAGACTCGTCTTGACTCCGTTTCGTCGGTTTAAAATAATTCCCGCGAATGAAAGTAATAACCAAATCCTTCTCATAATGATCGTTTTGTACCATCTTTAACGCTAAGCGCTGCATATCTTCTTTCCATTGCGTTACGTCATCAGCATGAAGACCGTCATACAATAGTTTTTGTGCATGCTCCTCATTTTCCGCCTCTTCTTCCGATTGGCGTACAAACTTCACTTCAAACAGCTTCACACCTAGTTTACCACCGAGCACTTTTTTAAAATTGGTAAAAAACAAGTCCTGTTGCTCTTCATCCAACAAAGAAAATGATTGGCTCTCTTCGTGGTAGATGTCAGTACTTTCCGCCTTAATATATACATTATAAATTGTCGTGATTTTTAACAAATCCGTACCTTGCTTAAAATGTTTACGAATGTCTGCAATATCCTTCTTATTCATCAGTCCACCAACTCCTCAGATCATATATAACGTTTATCCATTCAACTTCAGCACAATAAAAAAGAGTAACCAAAGCGTCTGCTTTCGATACTCTTTTATTATAACAATGAACGAACGAAACACCTACATGCCAAAATACACTGGATCCGTTTTATGTTCAACCAATTAGGAGCGATACTTCAATGCCAAACCTTTCAAGAAGTTCCGAGCATACCGGTCACCGCACTCTTTGTAATTTCGGTGCCCTTCTTTTCGAAGGACAGCACTTAATTCGCTTTTGGACAGATTCACGCCTGCTAGCTGTAACAGCTCAATCATATCCTCACTTGTGAGAGATAAAGCGATCTTCATTTTCTTCAACAAGATATTGTTTACATTCCGGTGGTCATTTGCCATTAAAAACTGCTTTTGTCCATTCGTAGGTGCATCTTCTTGAACGCCTCTTTTTAACGTTACTAATCCGTTTAAAAAGGCCTCCAATGTTTGGATGTCAATGGTTTTAACAAATTCATTACTCTTTTCCTCGCCAACGACAGGCACTTTCGCCAACATTTCACGTACTTCCTCCGTTGTCGTTTCCACACCGCCTAGCGCAAAAATCTCCACCATTTCTTTGTCCTTTATATCAAGTGCATAACGCAGCCTGTTTAAAATGTCATTTGTTTGCATACAGATCACCTCGTCCTTTCCCGTTCGAACAGTAGTTATCAGTATAATGCTTCCGTGTAACCATTGTCCAATGAGCAAGTGAAAGACCTCATCAAATGACGAGGTCAATTCAAACGTATTCTCTACTTTTTACTCGCCAAGCCATCTAATGACAGTGGCAGCCCATGTGTAGCCTGTACCGGCACTTACGGCTACGGCAAGGTCACCCTTTTTCAATCGACCTTCTTGTT
Organism: Sporosarcina sp. OR05; assembly: GCF_041414805.1. Classification (NCBI taxonomy): domain Bacteria; kingdom Bacillati; phylum Bacillota; class Bacilli; order Caryophanales; family Caryophanaceae; genus Sporosarcina; species Sporosarcina sp. OR05. Next base: position 116,839 of record NZ_JANKJL010000006.1, read on the forward strand.
GCGCTAGATGGAGACCAACGCACGGATCGAGTGAGGACATATGACCGTGATGGCTCAAATATATTGCTCGTTCTTCAGGTAGTTCGAGTGCACGCAGAAGTTCTCTGAACATCGATCGTTTTGTATGCAGAGGCAATAGGAGGCTAACGTCTTGAGGTGTATGTCCGCTTTTTTGAAGCGCTTGTCGAATGACTTGTTCAAAGTTTGAAATGGAAACAGGGTCTAACCGTTCTTTCATGGATTGAGGATCTTTTACATCAATATAATGCAAATTCTTTTCAACCGTTTCATGACTAGCAAAATGTTTTGATCCTCCTGCTACCGCGCGGACATCATCATGAAACGATCCATCCGTTAAAACTGCACTCGCTAACACTTCACTTACAGATGAATTTCTTGTTACTAAAGCTGCCGTTCCACCATCTGCAAAATTAAACATGAAACGCGATCTCGGATTTGTGTAGTCCACGATTTGCGATTCTCTACACCCAGCAACAAGCAACACATTTTGAATGGAAGAATCAGCTACAATCATATCCTTGGCTACTTTTAAGGCGATCGGAAAACAAGAACTAACATTCATGATCTCAAACGCATACGCGTTCGTAGCCCCTAACGCATGCTGGATTTTCGGTGCACTTGACCAAACAGTATAATCTTTATGAGGACTTCCAAAATAGATGACAACATCGATTGCCAAAGGGTCAATCCCTTCCAACGCCTGTTTACCTGCAGCAATTGCAAGGTCGGATGCGTGAAGGCTGTCATCCGCTACATGTTTTTGCACTAACCCGAATTTCTCAACGATAACCTGCTCTGGTATGCCCGTTTTCATGGCCAAATCTGCCGCTGTCTCTACTGTGGAAGGGAAAAAAGCCCCTGTCGACTGAATCCCAACGCTCATCAAATCACTCCTCCTTCTAGTGGCACTTTCATTTTAGCTGTCCCGGTCAATACAGTCTGCTCAGCCTGATTAAAACACTCCGTCAATAGTGTTAAAATTCTTCTGTGCTCATCAATTTCCAGGACAGTCGCTTTTGCTGTTATCGTATCTCCGATAAAAACCGGAGCCGTAAAACGAATACTTTGTTCTACGTAAACAGACCCCCTCCCTGGAAGATGGACGCCAAGCAACTGGGATAGTAAACTCGACGTTAACAGACCATGCGCAATCCGCTCCTTAAACCTCGTTTGTTTGGCATATTCTTTATCCATATGAACAGGGTTGAAATCACCACTAATCCCGGCAAACAATACGACGTCTGTTTCCGTTATTGTTTTACAGCACGACGCTTGCTGTCCAATTTCATAACCGAACACTTCTTCACCCTCTTTTTAGTAGTTGTGTCTTAAGAATTTTCCCTGTGGCATTTTTCGGCATTTCATTTAAAAACGTCACGTGTTTTGGTATTTTGTACTTTGCTAACGAACTTTTACAATGCGCTAAAACTGCCGCTTCTGTTAAAACGCTTTCATTTCCTAGGACAATAAATGCTTCAGGAACTTCTCCCCAACGTGGATCGGTGTTTCCAACGACAGCCACTTCCAACACACCTGGTATCTGACGTATTACTTGTTCCACTTCCAATGGATAGATGTTTTCCCCTCCCGAAATGATCATTTCTTTTTTTCGCCCGACAATGAATAAATAGCCTTCTTCGTCAGTCCTGGCAAGATCACCTGTGAACAACCAACCGTTTTTAAGTGTTTCATTGGTCGCTTCTGGGTTCTTCCAATATTCTTTCATAATGTTGGGCCCTTTCACGGCAAGTTCTCCAACCTCACCTGGACCGACTGCATTTCCATTTTCATCGACGAGTTGATACGCTACAAACAAGACCGGTTTACCAATGGACCCTCTTTTTCTAGGAGCATCCTCTTTTGAGAGCATGAAAAGTGTAGGGGATGTTTCGGACATCCCGAATCCTTGACCAAATAGGAAGCCCTTCGCAAAATACGCGTCAATGAGTTCACGTGGACAAGGGGCTCCGCCATTATAAAACCAGCGGACTGTGCTCAAATCGGTTGTATCGAATGAAGGACTCATCAGTAGTGCCTGGTGAATAGTCGGTACGCCCATCACAATTGTCACATTGTGCTCCTCTATCATCTGCAATGCTTTTTCAGGATCAAACTTGCCCGGAATGACGATTGTTCCACCAGCAAACAGCGTCGGAAGGGCAAATAAGCCAATTCCACCAATATGAAAAAGAGGCAGCAATACAATGCTTCGATCTTCTGCAGTCAAATTAATCGCAAGCTTGTTATTAATAGCATTCCAAAACATATTTCGTTGTGTCAGTACCGCTCCTTTCGGCTTCCCTGTTGTGCCAGACGTGTAACAAATAATGTAAGGCGCTTTTTCATTGATTTCACTAGTAAAAATAGGAACACTTTCAGTTTCAGCACATACGGTTTCCATTGTGAGATAGTGCTCCAACGCTGTCTGCTCAACGAATGAATGTATGAACTGTTCATTACCTGCTTCATAAACAAGAAGACTCGCGCTACTATCATTTAATTGATAGACAAGCTCTTTTGCACTTAACCGAATGTTGAGCGGTACTGCCACGCATTCAATTTTTGCAATTGCAAAGAGAAGAACGATGTATTCAAGCCGATTTTGGGATAAAATTGCGATTCGTTCACCTTTCCGCTCACATAAAACTTCTTTCATCTTCCACGCCGCCGTGTCAATCATAGTATTCAATTGTTCGTAGGACACTTTTTCTTCATCTGTAATGATTGCTGTACGATCTGGTTGTATGAGTGCCCATTTTGCGATCCAATAGGCAATCCCTTCCATGAAACCCCTCCTTCATCACTTTTTTAAACCGTCAAAAATGAGCGCCATTGCCGCATCAAACGTTTCTTCAGGTACGTCTTTCTTCTCCCAATACACCCACCGCATCCCTAAAAACTGCCCAATCGACATTAAACAGTACGCCACAGTTTCCTGGTCAAGATCCTTAAACTCTCCCGCTTCCACCCCTTGGGCTAAACTTTTTAAGAAGCCGTTTGCAAGCTTGCCATAATACCAACGGAACAAGTCCTGATCGACAACAATCGCTTGCTGAACGATGCTATATAAATTCGGATGATTTTTCACCCAACTGAAAAATGCATAAAAACCGTTTCGTTGCGCTTCTTCGTATGTTGTATGATTTTGCATTCCTTCCTTAATTGCACTACGCAAGTCACGGCTATAGCTACGAATCAATTCATCGAAAATGTCTTTTTTTGAAGGGAAATAGTTATAAAACGTCCCTTGCGCAACATTTGCCTGTTGTGAAATATTGACAATCGATGTTTCGAAATAGCCTTTCTTGCCAAACACCTCTTCAGCTGCTCTTAACAGCTTTTGGCGCGTTTCTATTCCTTTAGGGGTTAATGTTTTATCAGCATCAACATTTTTTATTGACATATGAATCACCTCTCAGTTTTTAGTATAGAACATTGTTAATAGATTGACAATATAGTTTTTAAATAATCTGAATGTGAAAAGGGAAATAGTTACTGAAAAGAAGGATTTCCAATGTCTGTCACGAAAAGTATATGTATGAGAGAGGAGAATTTTATGAAACCACCAATTGCAAAACGCATTCCTTATGCTCACAAGTTGCATGGCGATGTGCGCGAAGATGATTATTATTGGCTGAAGGATAAAAACGATCCTGAAGTCATCCGTTATGTAGAGGAAGAAAACCGCTATTACGAAGAGGTCATGCAACCACTTGAAGCACTGACGGAGCATATTTATCAAGGCATGATTGATCGGGTACCTGATACGGAAGTTGATGTTCCTGTCCAACGGGGTGACTATTTTTATTATGCTCGAATGGACAAAACGAAACAATATCCGATTCACGCTCGAAAAAAAGCAGCGAGCAGAAGCCTCTTGCAGGATACCGCCGAAGAAATTTTGCTCGATTTGAATGAACTAGCAACGGACGGTGACTATTTAAATGTTACTGAACAGCGGGTAAGTGCTGACCATAAGCAGTTAGCTTACTTGGAAAATCGAGATGGGACAGATCGTTATACGATTTTCATTAAGAACCTGGTGACAGGAGAACTGCTAGCAGATCGTATTGAAAACGTATTTTTGTATGGCAGTATGGAATGGAGCCATTGCGGTACATACATTTTTTACGTGACTGTTGACGAAAACCAACGCCCTAGCCGATTGTGGCGTCACCAGTTAGGCGAAGATACGAAAAATGACGAGCTCATTTACGAAGAACACGATACGACGTTTTCACTATTCATTTCTCAATCGCAAAGTGGAAGATTCATCTTTGTTACGTCGTCTTCGACTACAACAAATGAAATTCAACGGATCGATACACATTCACCGTTGTCGCCGATCCAACAAGTAGGCGGAAGACGGGAAGGCATTCTCTACGACATTGAGCATTGGGGAAATGATTTGCTCATTTTAACAAATGAAGGGGCGTTGAACTTCCAACTTCTTCGCTGCCCAATTGATGACGTGCATGCACGGACCAACGTCGTTCCATATGACGAGAAAAAATACTTACAGGCAATGTACCCGTTTGAAGATAAACTTCTCGTCACCGGGAGAGAGAATGGACTAACGCAAATTTGGGTATTGCAAGATGATGAATTAACGCCTCTACAATGGGACGAGTCGCTCTACACAGTGTCAGTTACATCCAATCAAAGCTACGAATCGACAGAAGTACTTCTTACCTTTGAGTCCTTATTGACACCAGAAACGACGTACGGGTTGAATTTGCAAACGGGCGAGAAACTAGTGCTACAAGTTGCACCTGTAAATGGGTACTATGACTCTTCAAACTTCCGTCAAGAACAACTGTGGGCGACGGCTGATGATGGCGTCAAAGTGCCGATGACAGTTGTTTACCGTGCTGGTGCTTTCGATCATGGACCTGCGCCCTTACTATTGACTGGATACGGTTCCTACGGAGCAAATAGTGATCCCTATTTCAACCCATACCGCCTGCCTTTGCTAGAAGAAGGCATCGTCTTCGTTACCGCACAAGTGCGTGGCGGATCAGAGATGGGACGGCAGTGGTATGAAGATGGGAAAATGCACAACAAACGCAACTCATTTACGGATTTCATTGCTGCAGCAAAACATTTAATTGCCAACGATTACACGACATCCGATCGATTGGCAGCTCGAGGAGGAAGTGCAGGCGGCTTGCTCGTAGGGGCTGTAGCCAACATGGCTGGTGAACTATTTCAAGTGATCGTTCCTGAAGTCCCCTTTGTCGATGTCGTTACAACGATGCTCGATACAAGTATTCCCCTCACTACGTTGGAGTGGGACGAGTGGGGCAACCCGCAAAACCGTGAAGACTATTTCTATATGAAATCGTATAGCCCCTACGAAAACGTGGAAGCGAAAAACTATCCACACTTGTACATTACGACCGGTCTGAACGATCCGCGCGTCGGCTACTGGGAACCTGCTAAATGGGTTGCTCGCCTTCGTGATATGAAAACCGATGACCATGATATTGTCCTCAAAACGAACATGGGCGCCGGTCATTTTGGCGAATCCGGCCGCTTCAACCAATTGAAAGAATCCGCCGAATGCTATGCATTTATCGTCGATCGACTGGGTGTAAATGTTGCATTAAAAACGGCCAATTCCCGTTGAAACGAAGTGTCGTTCTTTCATAACACATAATGTGTGATTAATAAACAAAACCACCTAAAACAAGAACAACTCAATGTTTTAGGTGGTTTTTCTATTATATCTTCGATTCAATTTCTCCTTTTAATACCGATACATCTGCTTCAACAAGCTTTCTGCTTTCCTCATCCTTAATGTTCTGAACAAACTCTTCAGCAAGCAGTAAGCTCTTTTTAGCTTCAGTTGATTGCCTTAATAGCAATTGCGCTCGTGCTTGCGCTTCATAGGCATACGCAATAAAAAATGGCGCAAGATCTGCTTCATGGCTAACCGACACACATTGCTTTGCATAATTTAATGCCTGTTCCCCATTCTCTACGACTGCATACACTCTTGCAAGTTGCCAATAGCCAATCGATAGGTTTTGAGGTGTATGCTCCCCTACTTGTGTCCAATGCCAAAAGGACGTGTGGCATAGATGAATCATTTGCTCCTCTTCCGCTTGCGTACGATTACGCTTGTCCAATAGATCCCACGTCTGATTAAAACAATTAACTGCTAATTGTTTATGTGAGAACTTTTCTTGTTGGTTGTCCATATGCATTCTCCTAACATTTTGTACTCGTCTCTATCTATTTCTATCTCTTTTATATTTCTCCTTTAAATAAGGTATTGATGAAAATTAAATGAGGCCAGTACAGAACAATGATTGTCCGCTTCTTTCCGCTCTGAACTTTTAAATAGAATTAAAAAAAATATGCATGACGGGGAGTATCCCTTCATGCACATTTATAGTTTTGACCTTCTCATCTATACAATCAAAGTTGACCTTACTACAGAACTGGTTGAATTCATTTGATGACAAATGAATCTACTACTTCCTGAATACCTATTAGCTATTCCACAACCCAGCATTTTCTAATGCCTTTTTACCTTTAAACGCGAAGAGAATAGAGACCACATTCAAAAGCAACATGATAAAAATCGTATACAAAACATACGTATAGCTACCAGTATATTCAAAAATAAAGCCATATATCGGTAAAGCAACAATTCCTGCAACTGCTAATCCTGTTATGGCAAGTCCATAAATCTGACTGAACTCTTTATTGCCAAAAAGTGCAGTCGTTAGAAGAGGCCCTAATGTTCCAAGAGAAGCAACAACGAAACCATATAGACCGGCAGCTACTGTAAAGATTAATGGGTTTTCAGGCGTGAGTAACAGCAAGCCTACTGGAAATAGTCCTAAAAGCATGGCAAAAATCGCTGTATATTTTACCCCTATTTTATCACTGAGGTAGCCGAAGAATAATGCTCCGATTACAACACCTACTGACCACGAGCCCATTGCATTACCCGCAAACTTGATATCATACCCTAATCCCATTGCAAATGGCGCTACATGTTGGTTAAAAGCAGCTATTGATGTTTCGCAGAAAAAGAATAATAAAAGAAAATAAAATGCACTCGATTTTTTAGCGATCGCCAACGTCACGCCACTAGCTGTTGTTTGAACTTTCGTTTCTTCATTTTGCTGAACTTCATCCACTCCATATGGCTGTAACCCTTTTTGGAGTGGGGCCATTCTAATCGTTAATAGAACAACTGGAATAACAACCGCCATTACGCCTATCCCTAAGAAAAAATACGTATTTCTCCAACCTTCATTGGCAATTAAGTTACCTGCTACAGGTTGAAGAAAAGCGCCTGTTAAACCACCTGCTCCCACCATAATCCCTAACGCCAAACCTCTATGTTTTTTAAACCAGTTATTAATAAGTACAGGACCAGCTAGTTGTGTTACGATGACAGATCCCATTGACATAGGAATCGCAAACAAATACCAACCCCATACAGAGTTCATGAATCCAAACATTGCAAAGGATCCTGCCTCCAACGTAACTGCTACTAATAACAGTATTCTAATATTGTATTTCGCTATCAATTTTCCTGCAATTGGCAAAAATAACATTGTGACAATTGATGCGATACTGAAGTACAATGTTAAGCTACCCATTCCAATACCTAAATCTTCTGTAACAGGTGTTAGAAATAATCCACCTGTAGTCATAATGCCACCTTTAGCAGCACCTACCATTACAACTAAACCTACTAAAACCCACCAAGCATAGTGAATTTTCTTCTTCTTTGACTGACTCATGATGTGTCCTCGATTCAACTATTGGATTGCCGTTTTTAAAATTGAGTATTCTTATTTTGTTCATTAAATTAAATAATGAATACAATATATACATAATTATCTCAATGAATAGTGCTAAACTTTTTTCGGTTTAATACTATTCATTGAATAACTAATAAACAGCCTTCGCAATAGTAACTCGATACAGATATTGTGTCAATCCTATGACGATTATTTCTTGCACTCCAAAAAAATCCTGTTACGAGTTGAAATTAATAATTCTTCATGCTAAATGGCTTTTGAGCCGCTAACCTTCTCAATTTGCTATGCATATCTCAACTAATAAACCCGAAGATGCTACTATTATCGTTACAAGAATAGAGAAAATCATAAATAATTAATTCTAAAGGAGTGTACCTAAATACACATAGCTGATAGAATAAGAGCATATTATTTAAACACATTGAACGATTACATATAGCTTGTTAGTAGGATAAAAGATACGGAAACAAACTACACGCAAAGGAGTTACTTCTTATGGCATTCAACATTTATTACTATGAAAGTAATGTAGACTGCAAGTTTTGCAAGAAGCGTTTTACTACATATAAAGTACGTCCAAATCGCTATAAACTAGTTGAGGAACATACAGATTTTATGCCGGTCTATGAAGGATTAAATCCATTGTTATATGAAGTCGCTGTTTGTCCCCATTGTGGGTACGCCTATCACAAGTCCATGACAAGAACCTATGGACCTTTCATGCTACTTATAGATGAATTGTACATAAAAGAATTGAAAAAACCGGTGAACATTTGTCAGGAACGTACGATAGATGACGCAATTGTAAGCTATAAATTAGCGTACCTCGTATCAAAAGCATCGATGGAAGAACCCTTACTATTGGCCAACATCGCAATAAAAATTGCGTGGCTCTATCGTTTAAAAAACGAGCCAGAATTTGAACTGCGTTACCTTGATTCCGCTAGAGACTTTTATAGCAAGTCCTTTGCTTCAAATCAGGAAGGCAATGAACGAATTCAATATTTACAAGCAGAGCTTAGTCTTCGTCTAGGGGATAGTAAAGAATCCAAAAAGGGGTTTTCCCGTTTAATCTCAGATCGGAGCACTTCAAATAAATACCGAAAGTTAGCTCGCGATCGTTGGGAAAACTATAAGTATAACGAAAATACGAATGAAAGCATCTATTAAGAAGCAAGGAGCGAAGTATTGTGCAACTGTTTGGGAAAAAAATAGACGTAAGAGAAGAAGATATTTTTTCGGAATTACTTCACTTTTTACTAAGGAAAAATAATCGTCTTTTATCGAATGATGAAGTTGTTGAACTAACAGGTGTTTCGTCCAACTTGCTTTATAAATGGGTGAAATCCGGAAAACTAAAAAACACCATCTTTCCAAATATCGGTGCACCCTGTGATCGATGCGGAAAATTAACGCATTCAAATATATGCGTAAGCTGCTCTACCTCTATCGTCAACACATTAAAACAAGAAGAAAAAGATCAAGAGTGGTTTAACCGAATCCAACGAAATGATCGACGTACGAGTACATATTATTATAGATAATGAATTAAAAGTTCTACTAGTGTGCCATTATAAAACTTCCTCTCGTTGTGAGTGACATAAGTTCAATGAGACATGAAGTTTTATAATGGCTTTTATTTAACAATCCTATTTATGCTAGATCTTCTGCCAGAAACATTCATGTGACCTTCTAAAAACACCACTTATTTATCATACGGTTCTCCGCACTATATCTAAATGCGGTTTTAAATTGCACTTAAATATAAATCGAGCGAAGCCTCAACTTCTTTCGCAACTAACCCAACGAAGTCCTCATAGTCATTTGTCGAATGTGCTTTATCTAGTGCATTATAATAAGCTAATCGTTTTTCTACACGAATAATAACTGGTGGGTAACCAAACTTCATTAACTCTAAGTTTAATAATAGTCGTGATGTGCGACCATTCCCATCAATAAATGGATGGATGCCAACAAAGATTGCATGCAGCATTGCACCACGGACAATCGGATGTACATTTTGAGCTTCTCCGTTATACCAGCTCATTAATGCATCCATTTCTTCTTGAATTTTGATTGGTGGTGGAGGTGTATGCACTGCACCTGAAATAAATACTTGTTGGTCTCGGTAAACACCCGCATAACTATCATCAATCCCTTTTGAAACAAGGCGGTGTAAATTTTTAATTTGCCATTCTGAAAAAGGCTCCTCATTATGCACAACGTCTTCTACGTAGGAAATCGCATCTCGGTGATTAATAACTTCTAAATGCTCTCGCATCGTTTTCCCACCAACAGTAATCCCTTCAAGTACTACTTTCGTTTCGTTAATTGTTAATGTATTACCTTCGATAGCATTGGAATTATATGTCCATTCTAGAAAGAGCTTTTCACGTAAACTTTGTACTGTGTATTTCGGTAATGGTCTTTTTGCGTCTAGCTGTTGTTTCTTTAAATCAATTCGTTCGAACATATTTTCAACCCCTTTATGTAACTTTACATCATGTGACTCGGATTTTGAAAAAGAACACAAAAAACAAGCAACACGCATTAAAGATTTCCCTTTATAAAATGTCTTGTTTAAATTTTAAGCTCATAATGAAATAGAATAAGCCATTAAAACATGAAATCTATCTGTTTCTATGACTTTACTCAAAACCGCACTCACTTATAGTAAGGTTCATCGTAACGTATCTAAGTGCAATTTAAGTTCAATAAACACACCTTTAAACTTACATTTACACTAAATTAATGCTTTGTATACTTAACATAAAGGCAGGAGGAATGTATTTTATGTCGTTCATTACTCAAGAACAAACACTGAAAGTCTTAGTTGGCTTCAATCCTTGGCGGAACACAGAAAAACTCCCTTAACTCGCCCAGTGAAAAGATTAGCTTTTTATGAAGCAATTGTTCAATGGGCTAATGATTCGAAAACGAAGGGGCTATCATCGTTACTAAAAACAATGATGATTATGGTATCACAAAACATACCACTGAAACTCCAGTTATAAGAATCCCTGCATTTGCATTTTTATATTAACTTGGAAATGCTGAAAAATAAGGGTATGCAAATCAAATGTAAGCTTAAATCAAATAGCTTTGTAATTACTTTAGAGGTTACAACCAACTTTCCGTACATGTAATAGTTTTGTTAATCGTATTTAAGCTAACATTCTTCCCAATTGCTAAAGGAAACATAGGATGAGTATGACAACAATCTACTTCCGCTAAAATCGGAATTGCCGCCCCATCCAACTGTTCAAGTAACAAATCAATTGGCTTTCTTCCCGTACCTTGATCATCATACTGTTCATGTTTTCCTAAAATAATTCCCGATACCTTTTCAAAAATACCATGAAGTTTCAACATAGCCATATTCTTTTCCACTATAGAAGCACTTTTCATTGTATCTTCAATTAAAAGGATGTCACCTTGTTTAATTTCAGGGAAATAAGTAGTTCCAATGAAGCCATACATTGCATTATTGTTCCCACCTATCAATCGCCCTTCCACAACACCTGGATTCAAGGCAATCCATTTATTTCCAATTAGTTGTTTTGGGTGGTCGAAATCTAACCAATTTACAAGTTCATCTGACCAATAATTTGGCATTTGAATTGTATATGGAATCCAGGTTTCATCACAAAAATATTGTTTAAAATATGCATATGTATCCGAAACTAACGGTTCAAACTCTCCAAATGACGCTACTAATGCTGGTCCGTAAAATGTGGGAATCCCTGTTTTCGCATACAAAGCTAATAGAACAGCCGTTGCATCCGAATAACCTACAATGATTTTGGGATTTTGTTTAAATGCTTCATAATCGATAAATGGCAACATACTATTTGAATTCGTCCCACCAATCATTGACATAATCATTTTGACTGATGGATCACGTAATAAAGAATTAAATTCTTCTGCACGTTCTCTAGGTGTACCTGAACGATAAAAATCCTTTTTTCCTGAAAGGGCACCGTCTTTTATAAAAAAACCTTTGCTTTCAAGAAATTGCTTTCCACGAATGTATCTCTTTTCTGCTGTAACTGAAGCAGGAGATGAAGGAGTAAAAATTCCAATAGTATCGCCTTTTTGAAGCTTATAAACCATTACAATCAAACCTTTCAAGTTAATTTTTCCATATTATATTATGTATTAGTTGGAGTTTTCGCCTCATCATTAAAAGAACACCTAAAAATTTGTTGATTTGACGCTTTAGGTGTTCTCTTTGTTAACCGCACTTACTTATGATAGGGTTCTCCTCACCATAAATAAAGGAGGTTTTTGAACTATAATTTATATCCAGCCCTTTTCAGTTGCTTTTTGTACAGCCTGCTGCCTTGTTTCAACTTCGAGCTTTTGAATGGATAAAGATAAATAGTTCCGAATTGTGCCTTTAGTCAGGAATAGCCTTTTACTAATTTCATTCGTCGTATAGCCATCCTTCACGAGCTTCAGTACATTGATTTCCCGGTCATTCAGAGGATTTTTTTCATTCATAAATAAAGCAGCGGCAAGATCCTGACTGATTACCCTTTCACCTTGCATAATTTTGCGTATTGCACCAATTACATATTGGATAGGCTCGTCTTTCAGAACATATGCTTCAATATTCAGATCCATTGCTTCCTGCAAATAACCGGCTCTCGCAAAGGTTGTCATAATCATAATTTTGCACGGATAATTGTGATGTCGTATTCTCGCAGCTACTTCCAACCCGGACAAATGCGGCATTTCAATATCCAAAATGCATACATCCGGCTTTTCCTTTTCAATTAAAGCCCATGCTTCTGCTCCATCTGCTGCTTCACCCACAATATGTAAATCATTCTCAAGCTCCATAATGGATATTAAGGCACCTCTCAGCAGTTGCTGATCCTCAGCGATACTAAGTCTAATCATTTCACGCCCTCCCGAATCGGATCCAGTGGTATAATCAGAAGCACCTTTGTTCCTTCCTGATCATACTTCACTTCGGCATTTCCCTTTAATGACCTCATCCGTTCCTTCATTGTAAACAGTCCATTGCCATGCTGCTTTTCGGATAAACCGATTCCGTTATCGATAATAGCTACTTCTACACGGTCTTCATTCTGATATAGATGTATTCTGCAATCCGCAGCATGACTGTGCTTTACAACATTCGTTACCGCTTCTCGTATACTGTAGGCAAGCATTGTTTCCTGCACACTAGACAGCAGAATATTGGTAAGCTGATGATCAATCTGCACACGGATACCGGCATTCTTAAGCAACTGCTCACTATGCTTAAGCTCTTCCTGCAAGGATAAGAAATTTATTTCCGATATAATTTCACGCACCTGCTTATGTGCTGTTCGGACTGTTAGAATCATATCATCAAGTTCCTTATGAATCTTGTGATTCTCGTTTGGCACCAGCCTGGAAACGAGCTCTGTTTTTACCTTTATGACCGTCAGCGTATGCCCTAAAGTATCATGCAGATCGCGGGCAATCCGCTGACGTTCCTGCTGCATGGCAATGTGAACCGACGCTTCATCAACCTCACGCTGAAGCAGCTTGGATTTTTCAATATAATAGCGTAACCACGGCAACAGCAGGATAAAAAGCATAACCGCCAGGACAATTGACTGAGCATTTGAAAACAGGACCTCCTGATAGCGCCAAACGAGACTGGCTAGGAGGAGGAAATTTACGCACGTAGCAATCCATAAAATATGCCGGTTGACAGCGCGCCCGACAAAATCTGCAAAGGCAAACTGAAAGAAAATCCACTGTGGACCGCTTAAATAAGCCAAATATGCTGTCATAATAAAACCAAGTACAACAGCAGGAAGCAACAGACCATCCTGATACCATAGTGCCGTGTAATAGGCGCCTATATAAATGACGATTAATAAAACCTTAAAAACAAGTGACGGAATCTGCTCCGAGACGACAACCGCATAGCTAAATAGCAGGACGGTTAGTACATCAATAAATAAATAATATCTTGCCTGACTTTTAGGATACCATTCCAGCATCTAACCCCCCTATCTTTCCAGCCTCTGCAGCATTCCCTTCCGCAGCCATTCGACCGGCCCATAAGGGAATATAGTTAACCACATATTCGCCAGTATAATTTGCCCTGCTACTATCATACAAAAAACCCCTATAATTTCCACACTATTTAGAGTACCTCCAAGGTCTAAACCCCATCCGTAGAAAATAGCTGTAGCAGTAATGTTTTGCAGAATGTAACAGCTTAAAGACATACGCCCCGTTTTCTCAAGCCACTTCCACATTCTCCACGTACCGCACTTCCGTACAATAAAAGCAATCAGTCCTAAATAGCCTAATGCCAGGACAGGGGCAAACAGATAACGGACAGGTAAATCAAATAGACCGCCTGGTACAAAAGTCAACAGATTCAAAGGCAGACCTAGACCTAACCCCCAAATGAGCAGTTTCCATTGAATGGCAATTCCGCGCTCAGTAAAGGAGAACGCACCACTGCGCATCAGCTTTATACCAACAATAAATAAAATAATATTTAAAGGAATAATAAAGATTGCCTCTGCTCTAAAGAATATAAAATTCATGAGACGATTCTGGACCTGATCCAGCCATGTTCCCTCTGCATATATTGCGATCAACTGTGGCGAGCTTGCCATTGAAAACGCCGGCCCAAACAGCATGGAAGTAAAAATTAGAGCAAGCAGCCCTAAATGAATAGCTCCTGCAACCCATAACGCCCTTTTCATCACCCGCTCTCCGCGCTTTAGTATGACCGCAATAATTCCTGCTGTGACGCCATAGCTCATGAGCACATCATACTCCATTACAAGTACGTAGTGCAGAAGACCTTCCACTATTAAAAATACGATTACCCATTTATACATACCGATCCAAGGCTTATTGTGCCTAATGGATTGCTGATATTTAATCTCCATCCCTACTCCGAACATTATCGTTAACATGCCAAGCAGTTTGCCGTTAAATACGAACAGTACAAGGAGGCGTAAAATATCATCCATACTCGGCCAACTGGTAAAATCCGTAGTCGTTATATACTTTAGATCCCCTAAATGGGCAAAAATCCAAATATTCGTTCCAAGTGTCCCCAAAATAGCGAATCCTCTTAAAATATCGATCAATGCTATACGTTTCATATAAATGCCCCTCCATTTCTGTACATTTATCGTACATTACAGGGCATCCATGAAAATATCGACAGGCGTCAATAGATACAGATGACACTTGTCAATTATAAAACGTAGAAAAAACCGCACTCACTTATGATACGGTTCTCCCCGCATAATCCGAAACGCACGATACACCTGCTCCAGCAACACCAACTTCATCAGCTGATGTGGAAACGTCATCTTGGAAAACGACAACAGCTCATCCGCCCGTTTGATAACATCACTGTGTAAGCCAAGCGATCCGCCTATGACAAATACAATCTTACTTTTTCCATACGTCATTAACGATTCAATAGCCGTTGCCAATTCTTCAGAAGTTTTCTGTTTTCCTTCTATCGCCAATGCGATGACGTGTGCGTCTGCTCCGATTTTGGCGAGTATTCGGTCGGCTTCTTTTTTCTTCACAATTTCCATGTCTGCTTCACTTAACGATTCAGGTGCTTTTTCATCGGCCACTTCGACGATGTCGATTTTGGCGTATGCGCCGAGTCGTTTGGTGTATTCTTCGATGCCCATTTTTAAATATTTTTCTTTTAGTTTTCCTACTGAAACAATTGTAATATTCACAGGTTGTCCACCTCTTTTAAAAAGTTATAAACAGAACTTATGCACATATCCACAGGACTTATCTACATCTTGTGCCCGATTATTCGTTCGCCACAATATACCTAACGGGTGTGTCACAATACGTGCAAGTTGTGGATATCTTTTCGTCGGTTTTGATTTCTTCTAAAATCGGAAATGTTTCTTCCGTTGCAATAAAGTCGTCAATCGCTTGATCTATATGGTTTTTACAACTTTGGATTTTCAATGTCTACACTTCTTTCTATCGGTTTATTTTACACAATGTTATGCACATTTCTTCATTTTTATCCACATGTCGATAAATTGCATTGAAAAACAGGCAGAATAGCGGTTGTTTTGCTAGGCTGCCTGTTGTGGATAAATAAATTGTTACATCCCTATGAAAAGTGTAACATTGTATGGAATTTTATGCGCTCTTTCTTTGCAATTCGTTAGAATGTATTGCCGTCTTTTAGTTCCATTTCAATCTCGATCAGCTTTCCTTCTCTATATACCTTCATGGACATCTGATCGCCGACTTCTTTCTTGTTGTATAAATGCTTGCGCAGGTTCACCATGTCTTCAATCTTTTCCCCATCCATCTCAACAATGACATCGTATCGTTCGACGCCAGCTGCCTCTGCTGGCGTATTGCGGAATACTTCCGTGACAATCACACCTGCCGTAACGTCTTTCGGTAATTTCAACACTTCTTGTTGCTGTTGGTACGGGACGTCTCGTAAGTCCAAGAGGCTTACACCCATCGTTGGGCGGTTCACCGTTCCAGTCATCTCAAGATCTTGGATAATCGGGATAGCGATATTAATCGGAATGGCAAGACCGATTCCCTCAACGGTTTCTTGCGTAATTTTCATGGAGTTAATGCCAATCAGTTGTCCTGCTACATTAATGAGCGCTCCACCCGAGTTCCCTGGGTTGATGGCTGCATCTGTTTGAAGAACATCCGCTTGCCAATCGACGGTTCCGTTTTGATCAAGATCGATTGGAATGGAGCGGTCTTTTCCTGACACAATTCCCATCGTGACAGAGCCGGCGAATCCTAATCCGAGTGGGTTCCCAATTGCAATCACCGTTTCTCCACGTTTTAACGTATCTGAATCGCCAAATTCAATAGCTGTTTTGACATGTTCTGCGTCAATCTCGACGACGGCTAAGTCTGTCCATACGTCACTGCCAATGAGTTTGCCATCCACTTTCGTTCCATCGTCGAAAGTAATTTCAAGCTCTTGGGCGTTTTCTACGACATGATGATTCGTCACAATGTATGCTTTGTCGCCTGTCTTCTTGTAAATGACACCCGAACCCGTTCCTCTTTCTTGTGTCGTCTCTGTTGACGACCAAAAGTCACGTACCGTTTGCATATTTGTTATACCAACAACTGTGTCCGCCACTTTCGATACAATTTCAGTGACATCCGTATTCACATCGAGTGAGACGCGTTCAGTCGTCAAATTGCTCTCTCCCGTTGTTTTCTCTAAAACAGATGAATTCGATTCATTTCCCAGCGTAGCATTCATTAACAACCAAACGACTACGCCACCAATAATGGCTCCTAACAAGGCTGGAAGAAAACCGCCTCGACGCTTTGTGTCCTTTTTCGGTCTCTCACTGTATCGCATCGGTTCTGCTTGTTTTTCAAGTTCCACATTTGTCCGATTCTCGTGATTGACTGCATCTACATGATCCGAATCATTACCTATTCCTTCTTCTATACGATTCGGTTCTTGACGTATTTCATCCTCTGAATGATTGGGTCCTTCCATATTAGGGACATCCGAATTCGGTTTGTCATCCTCCCGCCGAGGACCTTGCTTGTATTCATCCATAGACCTCACCCTTTCAACAGACAGTTATTTTCACTTTACCCTAAATAACTTGTTTAAAATCAAGTACGTTGTCCCACTTTTTGTAGATTCCTTGAATTTTATTGAAAAAAACCTTACCCGTAGGCAAGGTTCTTTGTTTCTATTAGACAGTGACAAGCGTTGTCGGTTGTTCCGCATCGGTATCATGTAAGTGAACGAATTCCCCGGTGCGGATGCCGCATGCTTCCAATGTTTGCGAAACACTCATCCTTGCGAGATCTTTCATATTATTATCCTTGCTCAGATGTGACAAATAAATGCTTGTTTGTTTTTCCGCAACCACTTCACTCATTGCAATTGCAGCATCCTCGTTTGATACATGGCCAACATCGCTTAAAATCCGTCGTTTAATCGACCATGGATAACGACCCATTTGCAACATGCTGACGTCATGATTACTTTCAAACACAAACGCGTCTGATGCTGCAATATGGCCTTTCATCCGATCGCTCACATATCCTGTGTCGGTTATGATGGAAAGCTTTCGGTCTTTTTCATGAAATACATAGAACATCGGATCGACAGCATCGTGCGAAACGGCGAATGACTGGATGTCGAGCGTTCCGAATGACAGGGACGTTTCCATATTAAAATGAAAACGTTGTTCTAATGGAACTTCACCGACAAGCCCATTCATCGCGTTCCACGTCTTTTCATTCGCATAGATCGGTACTTTATGTCTTCTTGCTAGTACGCCGATACCTTTTATATGGTCACTATGTTCGTGCGTTACAAGAATACCATTCACATTTTCCATGGTGCGACCGATTGCCGCAAGTTGTTGCTCAATTCGTTTCGCACTTAACCCTGCATCGACCAAAAAAGCATGGTCATCTGTCTCGACATATATAGAATTGCCCGTACTCCCGCTTGCGAGCACACTAAAACGCATTAGAAAAACTCCTTATTCTTCATCTACATCTACATCAACGTCAACGTCAACATCAAGTTGAGGCTCATCAACTTTCTCCAATTGGAAGTCTATCACTTTACCTTCAATGGCATTGATGAAATGTTCCTCGATACTACCATCTTTTAATTCTACACGAATGTTCCAAGTCGGAGCAAACACCTGGATTTCGGTTAACGGCACGAGTGACGAATAGCCTGGCGTTACGCTAAGCACTTTAGAATCCTGTTTCAAATAGCCGCGCGTTGCCAAGGAACCCACCGCTTCGTCTTGTGTCATTAAATCTCTTTTCTTAGACTCTGTACTGAACTTCTCAAGCATGCGTTGCTCGTAATGCGTAACTTCATAGTCATCATTCCAATGCACGACAACCATAGCATTTGGACTGTAGAAAATCGGTTCACCATTCACCATCTGAAAGAAGGTTGCCTGTTGCTCTTCTTGATTCACTTCCCATAGTGTGTACTCGTTGCCATGCCAAACGTACTTCATCATAAATTCATTGAAATCAAAATCACCTTTATCATTTTGAATCGCTATAGCTGTATTCATGTCCGATTCTATATGTGTGTTGTTCTCAATGACAATCGATTGGCTAACGAGTGTCTCGAGTTCTTCTTTTGTAAACTTCTTAATCGTTGCGGTCACAGATGAATAGTCATTTTTATTCACTTGAGGAAGGTTATACGTAATGTTTTCTTGCTTCATCACTTCTTCGATTGAAGTCTTTGAAATGACTTGAACATTTTGCGCGTCTGTCAGCTGTTGCACATACAAAGAGTAAAGAAAAATATTCAAAATGGAAAAAACGATGATAAAAATCGTTTTTGTTTTATTCCAATCCAAATGGCTCACCCCCTGTTTGCTCAGGTGTATAACGTTTCCAAGTTCCTTTGAATAAATAGAACCAAGCCGGCTCCAACACGAAAATCCGTTGCTCTAAGTCGTGTTTCATCATGTATCCAACGGTCAATTCTTCAACTAAACTAAAATCGAGATCTTCCGATTCCATGAGGGATTGTACAACATTCGTCCCCGAAGGAAGATCCATATTTTCATTGAAAGACAGTGATGATTCCAACGTGTAATACGGGCGGATATATCTAAAAACCCGATCATCCCCATAAAATTGTACAATTTCCGTTAACCCAGAGGCATCACTTTCACTATGCACAGGATATCCATTGATGAACAATTGGAATTTCACATAGCGCGAGAGTGAATTGATGTAAGAGTAACGGAAAGAATCCGTCCAGCCACCGTGTTCATTAATAGAGTCAATCACATCCAATAACAAATCAGACGGTTTTGCCGGCTCCCTTGCTTCTGCAGCAGGATGAACAAAATCCAACATTTTCGTTTCGGTATTCACAACCATTAACGCATGGTCATCTCCAAATTCCTCATGATTGTGATCCACTTGACTTCGTTTAACCGCATTTGGGTCATTGAACAAAGCATCGCGGAAACGACCTGGACTGATTTCCTCTTGATAGTACGTTTTTTGTACCATCGGAACAGGTTCATCGGGTACCGCTAAATACGTCGGTTCCTGATTCTTTACTTCCACATAGTGTGTCAGTTCCTCACTCTCCATGATGATGGACTGATAAGACTTCGTCGTGTCTGCCGGATTCGCTTTTCCGTAAAAATGGATTCCTGTTGCTCTGTTAATAAAATGCACTTCAAACGCAATCGCTTTAGGATCCCATCTGACGATCAATCGATCAAAACTAAATTCCGGCAAATTCTTTTTCGTCGTTTCGTCAATCGGTAATATTTCATCATAGGCAGGTAAAGGAACCTGTCCATTGAAGTACAATGTAAACTGGTTAGGCTGTTCAAAAAACTCTTTCATCTGTACTTTATTCATTTCCGTAGGGTCTTGCAGGAGCTGAGACACTTTCCACGTCCCCATATCCCTTAAAATTTTGTCGATAGCTATTTGATCGGTCGTACCTTTCAGTTCCTCTTCGTATTTGATTAAGAACTTATACGGTTTAACGACATCTTTCACATCTTTTTGTTGACCGATTGAAATATCGACGGTTTTTGATTGGTCAATGGGCGCGAGCTGTGGGGAGTATGTCCAAATTGAAAATGTAAAAGTGATACTCATCAATACGAGCAACAGGAGGATGATCGATTTGATTGGTTCAATGTATTTCAATCCCATTCACCGTCCTCTTGTTGTTCATATGGTAACGTGAAAAACACGGTCGTTCCCATTCCTTCTTCACTTTCCGCCCATATTTCCCCACCATGGGCATGAATCATTTCTTTTGCAATGGCCAGTCCAAGTCCTGTACCGCCCATTGCTCTAGATCTTGCACGGTCCGCACGATAAAACCGCTCGAAAATCCGATTGACGTTTGCTTTCGGTATGCCAAGTCCATCATCAGAAATCATGACTTTAATAAAAGAACCTGATAATGTAACACCAAAACGAACGTCTCCGCCATCTGGAGAGTATTTAAGCGCATTTGAAATAATATTATCAATAACTTGGGTCATCTTGTCCGTGTCAATTTCTACAAATAGATCGGCTGACGGCAATAGTCGCTTAAATTGAACCTTTTGCGACTTGGAAAACTCGAATCGTTCAATGATGGAGTTAAAGAAATGATTAAACTCCACCCATTCTGTATTCAATTCGTACTCCTTGCTGTCCATTCTTGATAACTTCAACAAGTCATTGACGAGTCGAATCATCCGCTCTGTCTCTGTTTGCGTGACTCGGAGGAACGAAGGTGCAATCTCTTCGTTTTGCCAAGCCCCTTCAGCGAGTGCATCCAAATAACTTCGCATCGTTGTAAGTGGTGTACGAAGTTCATGGGAGACGTTCGATACAAATTCACGTCTTTCCATATCAATTTTCTCCTGCTCGGTATTGTCATGAAGGACGACAATCAAGCCATTCACAAATCCCGTCTCCCGCTGCGTGACGGAAAAAGTTGCCCGGAGAATATACGGTTGTTCTTCCGTACTGAAATCCAATGCAATGGAGTCCCTCACTTGAATGAGATCTTCAAATGTATAAGATTGTTCCAAGCCAAGGATGCTAGCAATCGGCCGGTTAATGACAAGGTCACGTGTCATGCGCAACATTATGAGTGCAGAATCATTAATGAGGCTTACCCGTCCTTTTCTGTCTGTAGAAATAACGCCATCGGTCATATTTTCGAGGACAGATGCGAGTTTCCTTTGCTCACTTTCGGTTGTCGATTGTGATTCTTGCAACTGATTGGTGAGATGGTTAAAGGCGATCGCCAATTGTCCCATTTCATCATTCCCGTAAACGTGCACTTTCCGTGAGAAGTTTCCTTGCGCCATCGCTTGCGCTTGTCTTCGCATATCTGATATCGGTCTCGTAAATGTTTGTGCAATGAAAATGCAGATAATAATTGTGATGGTCAATGAAACTGCCACACTACCTGCAAGGATCTGGTTAATGTCATCGATTTGTTTAAACACTCGTTCAATATTTGCTGTCACGTAAAGTGTACCGACCACTTCTGCATTTTTCTTTATCGGTTTCACTAACACCATTACTCGTTGACCGAGCGATGTATCATAATTGATGGCTTCATGAGCCGATTCCGAAGAAATTGCCCGTCGAACACTATCTTCCATAGATCGCTGTCCGACGAGTGATTGGTTGTCCAATGCGGACGTGGCGAGTATTTTGTACTTTGTATCGATGACGCGGATTTCGAGAATATCTTCTGACGTGAAGCCAGAAAGAACGGTTCGAAGACTCTGTTGAGTTGTAGGGTCTTCAGATGAACGTTCTTTTGTGATTTCCTCACGTACACTGAATTCCACTAGATTGATTCGATCAATAACCGAGTTTCTAAAGTTTTTCTTTAACGTATCCTCAAGCTCCTTGGCAAAGTAAAGACCAATGATTTGCATCGCAAGGAGAATGAGCATGATGTAAATCAGAATAAATTTAACGTGGATGGAACGAAAGAAGCCCACTTTTTGCATGTGCCTTACTCCTGTTCCGGGTCACGTAAATAATATCCTACACCGCGTCTTGTGACGATCCACGTCGGGTGGCTTGGCGTATCTTCAATTTTTTCACGCAAACGACGAATCGTTACATCGACCGTTCGCACATCACCAAAGTAGTCATAACCCCAAACGGTTTGAAGTAGGTGCTCACGTGTCATCACTTGCCCAATATGTTTTGCCAAGTAGTGAAGCAATTCAAATTCACGATGCGTCAATTCAATGGATTCCCCACGCTTTTGTACCAAATACGCATCTGGTTGGATTATTAAACTGCCGACCGTAATATCATTCGTTACTTCCTCTTGTTCTTCCGATAATGTTTTGGAATGTCTACGTAAATTCGCCTTCACTCTAGCGATCAATTCACGCGTCCCGAACGGTTTCGTCACATAATCATCCGCCCCTAATTCCAAGCCTAATACTTTATCAATCTCAGAGTCCTTCGCTGTGAGCATAATAATCGGGAAATCATATTTCTTTCGTACTTCCCTACACACTTCCATGCCATCCCGTTTCGGAAGCATTATATCAAGCAACATAATATCCGGTTGCACCTCTTCTAATTTCTGAAGGGCCTCATCTCCGTCATATGCGCAATGCACCGTAAAACCTTCCTTTTTCAAATTAAACTCTAATATATCCGCAATCGGTTTTTCATCATCTACGACAAGAATCGTTTTATTTTGCATACGTCATTCCCTTTCTCGCCTAACATGGCGTCTCTATCATTGTCTTATAACTTTATCATTGTTGCGATGAATACGCACTTACCTAGCTATATAACATATAACTTCTAGTCTTACTATTCTATGGAACTTCCAAGAATCCTTCCCCAAAACTCGCCAAAATATTTCCCGGGGAATCTCAAAAGCGTAGGGTGGCGTTTAGCTGCGACAGGCGCTGGAGATCTTGAGGAAAAGGCGCTCTTTGCCTTTACCTCAAGATTGAAGCGTCCCGAGCAGCTGCCACCCGCAGCTGGATGCCTCTAAAGCGTAGGTCGCCACTCTAGCTGCGACGGGCATATGGCAAAGACGTGGCGTGGCGCTCTTTGCCGCGTTCGAGGCGATTATGCGGTGTTCTGAGGAGTTATGCGGCGTTTGCTTGGAATATGCGGCGTTCTGCAGTTTTTTGCTCCGATTGAAGGAATTATGCAGCGTTCTGAGAAGTTATGCCGCGTTTAGAGTCGAATAGACATGGTCGAGACGAGCTGACTTGGACATGGGACGCACGACGCTTCACTCGAGACGCAATAAAAAAGCCATCCCCTCATTCAATGAAAAAGCACCCTATCTTGTAAACAGGGTACTTCATTTTTATGTCTTGCTCACTCTTGCAATATTCCTGTGTCATTACGATAATCAAACTTTCCAATTTTCCAACGTGAACCTTACTTAATTCTAACGTAAAGCCCTTTCCGTATGCCAGCACCTGATAATGGAAACCGACTGTGTTTAGAGTCGTTCTTATCCTGCTTACATACGTATAAGAAAAAGGAGACGCTCACAGATTGCTCTGGCGTCTCCTTTTTGTTTAACGTAATACGCTCAATGGATTAATATTGGATCCATTTTTCATGACTTCAAAGTGTAGATGAACACCTGTAGAACGGCCAGTGGAGCCCATGACGCCAATTTTTGTCCCTTGAGGAACCGTTTGTCCCACTTTGACATCGATTGATGATAAGTGAGCGTACAATGTCTCATAGCCATTGTTATGTGAAATGACAATGTAATTCCCGTACGTACTATGTCTTGTTGCTTTTGTTACAACACCATTGTCAGCTGCAAAAATAGCACGGGTCGATGGACGGGCAATATCGATTCCTTGATGGACTCTTCCCCATCTTTTGCCCATTTGACTAGATACATAGCCACCATCAGCTGGCCAAGCGAAATTACCGGTACCTCTTGATGGAATGACTTTTGTGCCAACGATAGTCACTTCATGTTGCGGTTCTACTACTACTTCTGTTTCAGCAACTGCTTCACCGATTACGGTGCCATTTTTCTTGCGAATTTTACGCGTGACAGACTTCTTGCCGTCTGCTCCCGCTTGCTTTAACTTCTTTTCACCTTTGAATTGTGTTTCGTCTTTTTCTGTCAGTTTCTTAAAAGGGATCGCTTCAATAGCTTTTGATTCATATAATGCCTCTACTTCTACAAATGGTTCAAGCACCGTGACATTTAATTCTTGACCAATTTGAAGGACGGAATCTTCCGTTACACCTGGGTTCAATTCCATTAATGTAGCAGTCGGCATATTATGAGCGACGGCGATTTTACCAAGTACATCTCCAGCTTGTACGGAGTATTTTTTCTCTTCCAATGTTCCTTTATTCATCAGCTTCAACGCATCTTGTACACTACTGATCTGATCAGGAGCAACTTCTCCTTCGATTGGTTGAACATCTGCAGTAAATTGAATATCGACTAGGCGTGTTTCATCTTCTTTCAATGCGGGTATTGCCGTAGTAGATTGTTGACGAGCTTTGAAAGCATTCAATTCTGTTTCAGGAACAGTTTGGATTGTCAGTTGTTTAATCACTTCTTCGTATTCAGCCATATCCTTTACATAAAGAGGAATTTCCTCTCCGATTTGAATACCAATGGCTTCCGCTTCTACTGTAAGTAGATTTTGAAGTTTCGTTAGAACTTGGTCATCATCGGTTCCTGCTGAAAACACTTTTTCAGGCACGACGGATAATTCTGTTCCGATGACTAATGGGAGATTGGCATATGTGGCAGTCGCTTTTTCAAGTTCGTCTTGCTTGAGTTGTTCAATCTTTTGCTCGTCAGAAACTACGCCAACGTATTGACCTTCTGAATAGACATGATAAACTGTTTGCAGCCCACTCGCTTTATCCTCATCAGCAAAACCAGCACTCATGCCGATACTTGCGAATAAAATAGTAGCCAGTCCTACTTTCTGCATTTTCTTATATAGACGACTTCTCTTATTCTCTTCTTGTATGTTCACTTTCTTGTAAAACATGAATGGAACTCCTTCCGACTAGCAATGTATCAATTGCAAATCATCCTGAAAGATTTTTACGCCACTCTAATTTACCATACTCGCTAACTCACTTGTCATTTTCCGACTATTTGTAACGAATTTGTAGTATTACAACCAAATATTCTTATTTTTTTACAAATGTTAGGTAATATTATGGAGAACAATGAAGGTTGTTTGCACTAGATTGTTTGGGAAAATCTCGATTCCCGAAAAATATGGAGTTCATACAAAGTACTTTAGTTTCATGGAACCGGTTCCACTTGCACAATGAACAGAATAAAAAAAAGCCAAGATGAGCTGCATTCTAACTCTTCTTGGCTTTTTTCATTATTCATGAGAGGGTCTTTCGTGCTGACTCCAATCAATGTTTAAGAACTTATTATACTCTTTGGCAAACGCAAGCGTAACCGTTCCAGTCGGACCATTCCGTTGCTTTGCAATGATAATTTCAATCATATTTTGGTTTTCGGTCTCTTTGTCGTAATAGTCTTCACGGTACAAAAATGAAACAATATCGGCATCTTGCTCGATACTTCCTGATTCCCGTAAGTCAGACATCATCGGACGCTTATCTTGACGTTGCTCTACGCCCCGGGAAAGCTGCGATAGTGCAATAACCGGGATTTTTAATTCACGGGCAAGCGCTTTTAAGGAACGGGAAATTTCAGAGACCTCCTGCTGACGGTTCTCACCTGAACGTCCACTACCCATAATGAGCTGCAAGTAGTCAATCATGATCATACCAAGACCATGCTCCTGTTGAAGGCGCCGGCATTTTGAACGAATTTCGTTAATACGGATACCTGGCGAATCATCTATGAAAATCCCCGCATTGGACAAACTACCCATTGCCATCGTCAACTTTCGCCAATCCTCCGATTCAAGGTTACCGGTACGCATTACTTGTGCATCGATGTTTCCTTCAGCACAAAGCATACGCATAACGAGCTGTTCTGCACCCATCTCTAGGCTGAAAATCGCGACGTTTTCATTTGCTTTTGTTGCCACATTTTGTGCCACGTTCAAGGCGAATGCCGTCTTACCGACGGAAGGCCGCGCCGCGACAATGATCAAATCATTGCGCTGGAATCCTGCAGTAATTTTATCAAGATCTCGGAAGCCTGTCGGAATACCCGTTACTTCACCTTTTCGCGTATGCAATAATTCAATGTTATCGTATGTTTCGACGAGAACATCTTTTATATGTTTGAAGTCTCCGGCGTTTTTCCGATTGGATACTTCCATGATCCGTTTTTCCGCTTCGGATAAAACCGCTTCCACTTCATCTTCTTTCGTAAAACCTTCTTCGACGATATTTGTCGCAACACGAATGAGGCGGCGTAAAATGGATTTCTCTTCTACAATTTTGGCATAATACTCAATGTTTGCTGCAGTCGGGACGGCGTTTGCAACTTCCGTCAAATATGATATGCCACCGACGTCTTCGAGTTCCTTTTTGGCAGAAAGCTCTTCCGTCACGGTGACGACGTCAATCGCTTGTCCTCTATCACTTAAGACGAGCATCGTATTAAAGATTTTTTCATGTGCAGTCCGGTAAAAATCATCCGGAATTAAGATCTCTGAGGCAGTAATAAGCGCCTCAGGTTGCAGGAAGATCGCTCCTATGACAGATTGCTCAGCTTCATTGTTATGTGGAGGGACGCGATCATATACCTGATCCATCATAATCGCTCCCTATCATTCTTCTGTTACATGGACTTTAAGCGTAGCTGTTACATCCTGATGCAACTTAATCGGCACGTTTGTATAACCAAGTGCACGAATAGCATCTGGAAGTTCCATTTTACGTTTATCCACTTTAATCTTATGGTCTTTTTCAAGCGCACTTGCAATTTGTTTTGTTGTAATCGAACCGAATAGTCGACCACCTTCTCCTGATTTTGCTTTTAATTCAACAGTAATTTCCTCAAGTTGTGCTTTTAACTTTTCTGCTTCTGCTAATTCTTCAGCTGCATCCTTTTCAGCACGTTTTTGTTGGCCTTTTAATTGACTGAGGTTTGCAGGAGTTGCCTCTACGGCCATGTTGTTTTTCAACAAGAAGTTCTGTGCATAACCAACTGACACTTCTTTCACTTCACCTTTTTTACCTTTACCTTTGACGTCTTTCAAGAAGATTACTTTCATGTTCAATTTCCCCTTTCCAATTTATCTTCTATAGCGGTTTTTAATAATGCTTCCGCTTCTTCTATTGTTCCCACTTCTAGCTGACAGGCAGCATTTGTTAAATGCCCACCGCCACCAAGCTCTTCCATGACGAGTTGCACATTCAACTCCCCTAAAGAACGAGCACTAATGCCAATTTTGCCATCTGAACGGTACGCAATGACAAACGAAGCAATCACATCTTTCATTGTTAACAATATATCTGCCGTCTGTGCAATGAGGACTGAGCCATAGACGACCTCGTCCTGTCCTTTAGCAATTGCAATGCCCTCCGGCGTCAGCTCGACGGTCTCAATGAGTTTTGAACGCTCGATATACGTATCAATGTCTTCCTTCAATAACCGTTGAACAAGAACGGTATCTGCCCCTAATGTCCGCAAATACGACGCGGCTTCAAATGTACGGGAACCTGTCCGTAACGTGAAGCTTTTCGTATCGACGACAATACCGGCTAACAGAGCAGTCGCCTCCAGCATCGTGAGCTTTTCATGCTTCGGTTGGTACTCCAGCAACTCCGTAACAAGTTCCGCAGTAGAGGAAGCATACGGTTCCATATAGACAAGCATCGTATTGTTAATGAATTCTTCACCACGTCGATGGTGATCAATCACAACGACTTTCTCAGCCTTATCAATTAAACGTTCATCAATCACCATGCTCGGTTTATGCGTATCGACAACAATGAGTAGTGTTTTTTCAGTCACTGCCGCTAACGCTTCATCCGGGTCAATGAATTGAGCGTATAACTCTTCGTCCTTTTTAATTTCCTCCATTAGACGTGTGACACTCGCGTCCAATTCATCAAAGTTTAATACGACCTGTCCTTGGATATTATTCATCCGAGCCATTTTCCTCACGCCGATAGAAGCACCGATTGCATCCATATCTGGCATCTTATGACCCATAATTAATACTTTGTCGCTTCCTTGAATCAAATCTCGCAATGCATGGGAAATGACACGGGCACGAACTCGGGTCCTCTTCTCAACCGGGTTCGTCTTTCCTCCAAAAAATTTCAGCTTGCCATCTGTATGCTTAATGGCAACTTGGTCCCCGCCGCGCCCTAATACGAGGTCAAGGCTTGATTGGGCCAGCTCCCCTAGCTCAGTAAGAGAGGCAGAACCAGTTCCAACACCGATACTTAACGTCATTCCTGCATTTTGAACAGCCGTCTTTTCGCGAATATCATCCAGTATTGTAAACTTTGCCGTTTCGAGCTTGGACAAAATGGCTTCATTAAACACAGCAATAAACCGATCGGAAGCAATTCGTTTTACAAAGATTCCGTTGTCTGTCGCCCATCGGTTTACAAGAGACGTCACAAGTGAATTGAGCTGACTACGTGTTTGATCATCCATTGTCTGTGCCAGTTCATCATAATTATCAATTAACATAATGCCAAGGACAGTACGATCTTTGTAGTACAGCGATTCGATTGTCACTCTTTCCGTCACATCAAATAAATAGAGCAACTTCTCTTCTGCCCGATAAATGACTTTGTATGTTGAATCATCGACTTTCAACATAGACTGCTGGTCTTCACTCTTTAAGACGGATTGAAAGCCATCGGATAACTCAAGGAGCTCTTCTCCGATCAACGTTTCTTTTTCAAATATCTCAACAGCATATGGATTTGCCCATTCGACAATCTGCTTTTCATTAAAGAGTAAAATGCCAATCGGTAATTCCAATAGCGCTTCTTCTCCAACCTTCTTCATACGATATGAAAGGGCTTCAATATGTTTTTCTGTTTCAATATACGTTTGGTCTTCTACTTTCCAAGCAATGCCGATGGAAATCGTAAAGCAAATTGTAAATAAAAGTCCTGCCCAGAAGTTTAATAAGAACAATAGGAAAGCTGCTATCAATCCAAGGAGAGATATGACAGTCAATGGATACCGGATTGCTCTTTTTCTAAAAAATGACTTCATCGTCTCATCCCCTTACTTCAAGTTGTCTTTTCCAATCAATGCCCTAATGTTCATGCCGATGTCAAGAATACCGAGAAGTGTCGTTATAGGATTAAATAGAAACGCTAACAAGACTGAAAAAAATGATACAACCTTTGGCAACTTCAACGTATGCATGATGTATAAAATTAACGCAAACCCTTGAAGAGCTAATAATGTTCGAATAATTATCGTTGCATTCACGTAGAACAAATAGGCAGACGATTCTGGTCGTATGTCCATCATGTATGGAAGTACAACGAACAAACCGTAAATGAAGATTGTAATGAGTGGTAATCTCATCTCACGAAATGGTGAAAATTTCGGTACGTCATGGCCAAGTCTCCTCAGCACTTCAAAGTTCGGAATAACCATCAGAAATGTAAAAACGTATACCATTAGAATAAACATCGCTGGAATTGCAGATTGATAATAGACGAAAGCCGATTCCACAATGCTTTCGTACAATTTCGGTTCCATGCCTGTCGCCTCAAAAGACTGAAGAAATTGCCCTTTTGTTTCGTTCATTGCTTGAAAAATAAGATCTACGACATTGAAGTTAAAAAATAGTACGCCAATGATATACCCCAGCATGCCGATTGCAATTAAATAGATACCAGAAGCCATGAACGTATACAACTTGGATTTTCCAATCAAAATGGTTTCGGCTATTAAAAAACCTAACACACCTAACAGGACAGCAAGCGGGATTATGTACAACCCTCCAACTAGAAGTGTTAACAAACTTCCGCTAAAAACAACAAAAATTGTAGAAATTCTATTATACCGTAATCGATAAAGGATGATGGGCAACGGTATGAATGGAAAAATGACAACCCCAATTAGCGGTATGTAAAAAGCTCCAGCTAACAGAATTGTAAAAAAGGCGACCATCATCGCACCAAAAACAAGCTTTTGTGAGTGGTCTTGCATGAATTTGTTCCTCCGTCCAGTCAATGGACTATTTTTAAAGTAGTATCCTGAAACGAATAGGATTTCTTATAATTGTATCACGATTAAAGTTATTAACCAAAGACCGTACTCATCTCAATGACCAAGTAAAGTCCTATACACGTTCAGTTTTTTATATGTACGGGATAAACAGCGCTGTCGAAACGCTTTCATCCAATTGGACTTCATAATGAGCAAACTAGGTCTAACTGTTCATAAACACGAGGACAAATTGCTTTTAGAAATTCCTATACAATATGCCCATGTTTTAAGACGTATGAAAAAACCGCCTTTGCACTGGAATTCCAGTGACATAAGGCGGTTACAAAAATCAACTTATCTCTCTTCCGCTACGAACGGAAGAAGTGCCATAATACGAGCACGTTTAATAGCAGACGTTAGTTTACGTTGGTATTTCGCGCTTGTACCTGTTACACGACGAGGCAAGATTTTTCCACGTTCAGAAACGAATTTCTTAAGTAGATCAGTATCTTTGTAGTCGATGTGTGTAATGTTGTTTGAAGTAAAGTAACAAACTTTACGACGTCTTTTACCTCCACGGCGTGGTGCCATATCGCTTTCCCTCCTTTTTTATACGTACGAAACATGATGGATCAGAACGGTAAATCGTCATCCGATACTTCGATCGGGCCGCCACCAGTTGAGAACGGATCATTATCCGTACGTGTGTAATTTTGTTGGTTTGGTTGTTGATATTGCTGGTTTGGCTGCTGATTCTGATAATAAGGCTGTTCGTTCTGTGGTGAGCCGCCATAGGAAGCTCCAGACCTCTCAGAATTCGCACTACGCGGCTCAAGGAATTGCACGCTGTCCGCTACAACTTCCGTCATAAAGACACGCTTGCCGTCTTGTCCATCAAAGCTACTCGTTTGAATACGACCTTCGATGCCTGCAAGACTTCCTTTGCGTAAAAAGTTCGCAGTGTTCTCCGCCTGTTTTCGCCAAGTGACACAGTTAATGAAATCAGCTTCACGCTCTCCCTGTTGGTTCGAGAATGTCCGATTCACTGCAAGCGTAAAACGTGTTACCGCTACTCCGCCCTGTGTATACTTGAGTTCAGGATCTTTTGTCAATCGGCCAACTAAAACGACACGGTTAATCATCAGATTGCAACCTCCCTCATCATTTTCAAGTTCCACCTTTTAACAGGTTCTAACATTTCGTGCTTATATGGATTAGTTGTCTAAACGAACAGCCATATGACGAATGATTTCTTCATTAATGTTCGCAAGACGATTGAATTCATCGATTGCTTCAGTCGTAGCGTTAGCTGTCACCAATTGGTAGAAGCCTTCACGTAGATCGTCGATTTCGTATGCAAGACGACGCTTGCCCCACTCTTTCGACTCGATGATTTCCGCTCCGTTAGAAGTTAGGATCTCATCGAAACGGTTGATCAATGCTTTTTTAGCTTCATCTTCCAATGTCGGACGAATAATGTACATGATTTCGTACTTTCTCATCTTCAGTCACCTCCTTATGGACTTTGGCCCACTTCTTACGGCGGGCAAGGAGTAAGTAATTATTTATTACTCACATCATCATATTTTAACATACTACTTTCAAACATACAACAATTTAATTATGTATACTAATGACAAGGAGTGATGTTCCGTGAATCTATCTACTGAACCCAATAAAATTATCGAAATCGATTTACCAAAAGTTGCGAAGAAAGGTCTCCTACTGACCATTTTGTCTTTAGTTGGTTTACTCGTCGTATTAGCACTTATTCAACAAGAGCTATCCTTTACAATCACGTTTTCGTCTATCTTCTTATTCATTATTGGCTACATTGTACTCATCATCTTCCATGAACTGTTCCACCTAATCGGGTTTCGTCTATACGGCAAAGTTCCATGGAAAAGCATGATTGTTGGCGTTAACCTTAAATTAGGAATCGCATACGCTACCACGAACGTACCAATGACCAATCAGGCAATCCGTAAAGCACTCTTACTTCCATTTTGGACGACTGGTATCCTCCCTGCCGTCATTGGATTAGCATTGGAAAGCGGCCTGCTCATCGGTCTTGCTGCATTCCTCATTGGAGGTGCTGCGGGGGATTTTGCAATGTACAAAGAACTGCGCAAACTGCCTGACGACTGGCTCGTAAAAGATGATCCTGAACAACCGAAACTATATTTGTATCAACCTACTCGCCTGCAATGATCAAGATCTCATTCGTTCACGATCTCCGTATCATGCCAAAAGAATGAGGCTGGGACATAACATAAAAAAACTGCATTATGGCTAATTCGCCTTTCATGCAGTTTTTTATATTTTTCCAGTGTTTCTTTTCAAATTCTTGAGTGAGTCGGAGCGGAAAAAGGCCGACTCCTGCGGGATTATAGCGCGAATGTTGAGACCCCGCAGGCAGCGCAGCGGACGAGGAGGCTCAAGCGCGCCCCGCGGAAAGCGTGCCTTTTGGAGCGCAGAGGAACGGTCTATTTAGAGTTTTGTCCCAGCCTCTTTTCCTTTTCTATCTGCACTTATACATTGAATCTGAATAACATGACATCGCCGTCTTGAACGATGTATTCTTTTCCTTCAAGGCGCACTTTACCTGCTTCTTTCGCAGCTGCCATTGAGCCAGCCTCAACGAGGGCATCGTACGATACGGTTTCTGCACGGATAAATCCACGTTCGAAGTCGGTGTGGATGACGCCCGCACATTGTGGTGCTTTCATTCCTTTACGGAACGTCCAAGCACGTACTTCTTGGACACCTGCAGTGAAGTATGTTGCTAGGCCCAGTAGATGGTACGCAGCTTTAATGAGCTGGTCAAGTCCTGATTCCTCGATGCCTAACTCGCTAAGGAACATTTCTTTTTCTTCATCATCAAGTTCAGCCATTTCTTCTTCGATTTTTGCACAAACGATGATGACTTCCGAATGATCCTGCTCCGCAAATTCTTGTACCATTTTGACATACTCATTGTTTGCAGCATCTGCGATTTCATCTTCTGAAACGTTCGCGACATAAAGCATCGGTTTGATCGTTAATAAATGCATCCCTTTAATGAGATTGTATTCTTCAGGTGTCAATTCTACTGAACGAGCTGGCTTGTCATTTTCAAATGCTTCTTTTAACTTTAAAAGCACAGGCTCTTCAGCCATGGAGTCTTTATCTTTTTGCTTCGCCATTTTAGAAACACGTGCCAAACGCTTGTCCACGCTTTCCAAGTCAGCAAGAATCAATTCCAGATTAATTACTTCGATGTCATCAATTGGATTTACTTTTCCAGACACGTGTGTAATGTTTTCATCGACAAAACAACGGACAACTTGGCAAATTGCATCGACTTCACGAATATGCGAAAGGAATTTATTGCCCAGTCCTTCCCCTTTACTTGCTCCTTCTACAATCCCAGCAATATCAGTAAATTCAAAAGCTGTTGGAACCGTCTTTTTAGGTACTACAAGTTCAGTTAGCTTTTGAAGTCTATCGTCAGGTACTTCAACAATCCCTACGTTCGGATCAATTGTACAGAATGGATAGTTGGCAGCTTCTGCCCCTGCCTTTGTAATTGCATTGAAAAGGGTTGACTTTCCAACGTTTGGTAATCCAACAATTCCAGCTGTTAACGCCATTTATTTCCCAACCTTTCATTTAGGTCAATCGTAAAATTCAGTTTCGCAACTCTTCCATTATAAGAATTGTTCGCGTTTCTGTCTAATTAATGTTCGGTATTTGCTTGTACGAGAACCTTTTTCATCTTCTTTGCAAACTCGTTTCGTGGAATCATGACACTATGTCCACAACCTTCACACTTAATACGAATGTCTGCACCCATTCGTATAATCTTCCATGCATTTGTTCCACATGGGTGCTGTTTTTTCATCTCTACTATATCATGTAAATGAAATTCTTTATTCATCATTTTTCTTCCCCCATATGTCATTATCGATTTTCAAAACTCTTCGTGACAAGCGTAGGATAAGGAATTTCTATTCCTTTTTCTTGCAAATGTTTTTTAATGCCTACACTCAAACTTCTCGCCGTATCAAAATGGCGCATTGGTTTTGTTTCAGCAATTACTCGTTCTATAACAGAATCTTCCGTAAAATCATTTGCACCAACTAATCTTGCTTTACTCAACAAGTCTGGATTATCCACACTCATCGCTTCCAAATATTCCTCAATGGCCTGTTCAACCTGTTCGACACCTTGCTCAAAGGGAATCTTCACATCAATGATTGCTAAGGAATTTTTCATCGAATAATTGACAACTTGTGCGATTGTTCCATTGGGTAAGATGTAGATTTCGCCTGAAAAGCTTTTTAACTTTGTCGTCCGTAATCCGATTTCTTCAACGATTCCTTCCGCTGTACCAATTTTCACGTAATCTCCTACAGAAAATTGATCCTCAAATAATATAAAAAATCCTGAAATGACGTCTTTTACAAGACTTTGTGCACCAAACCCAACGGCAAGTCCCAATACGCCAGCGCCTGCAAGAAGGCCTTTTACGTCGATTGTGAATTCCTGCAAAATCGCCAAGATTGCTGAAAAATACACGACATAACTAAGTGTATTTTCCAACAACTTCAATAACGTGCGTTCACGTCGTTCTTCTTTTCGTATCGGTCCCTTGATTTTCAACTTAAAGACCTTACGAATAATTCGTTTTCCTACATTAACAATGAGCACTGAAATGACAACGATGGCAATTATCTTTAGTGCGATGAAACCGAAATTGATCCACGTCTCTTCATTCAATAAAAACTTTCCGAGCTTCCCCATTTCTTCTCTCGTCTGGTCTTTTACATCCTCCGTCAATCGCAAATCCTCCTTTTCGTATAAAACTTGAACGAGCCGCGTATACTGCTAAACAACCAATATATTATTCCTATTACTTTTAGAATGGAGTTTTGTCATGCACTCAGCACTTTCTACGAATTACGACTACCGCCTTCATTATAATGAAATCGGTGCTGTTTGGAAGCTAAGCTCATACTTCCTTCACCATATCCCTTTTGAACGGGAATCATTGACATTCTTTTGTATCGGAACAGACCGCTCCACAGGTGATGCGCTAGGACCTCTAACAGGCTCACATTTGTCTGAATCACTATTGTTTCCATATTCAGTCGTCGGTACACTCGAAAATCCTTTGCATGCGTTGAATTTACAACAACATTTAGATGATAAGTTGACTGCAGATCCATCCACCTTTATTGTCGCGATTGACGCTTGCTTAGGTAGAAGCGATTCCATTGGTCATTTGCTTTTTCAGAACGGCCCCCTCTACCCAGGGAAAGCTGTTGGAAAAGATTTGCCACCGGTTGGCGATTTGTCCATTAAAGGTGTCGTCAACATTTCAGGCTTCATGGAACAAGCTGTCTTACAGAGCACGCGTCTTCACTTATCCTTTGAAATGAGCCGTGTTATTTCGCGTGCTATCCAGCTAGCTCATGGACGCTTTAAAACAAATTATGGACAAGTGTTACAATAACCCCTACTACAAAAATGCCCGGAACTAGATTTGCTACTCGTATTTTTGTAAGGCCAATTAAATTTAAGCCGATGGCAACAATCATAAGTCCACCAGTCGCTGTCATTTCTGAGATGAAAAATTGTAATAACTCCTCAGGCACAAAACGACTGATTTGCGTTGAAAATAATGTGATTGCGCCTTGGTAAAGCAATACTGGGACTGCAGCGAAGATTACCCCAATCCCAAGTGTTGAACTGAGAATAATTGAAGTAAATCCATCAATAATCCCCTTCATGATTAATACATCATGGTCATTCCGTAGTCCACTGTCGATTGCACCAATTATAGCCATTGACCCGACAACAAAAATTAGCGTTGCAGTAACAAAGCCTTGTGAAATTGCAGGCCCTTCTTTTTTAGGAGTGGGAAGCTTCTGCTCAATCCATTTTCCTAAACGATTCACCTTGTCATCTAAGTTCAGCCACTCACCTATTACTGCTCCAATCACAATACTAACAATTACAATTAATAACTGTGTACTTTCAAAAGTCATTTGAATTCCGATTGCGACAACTGCTAATCCAATTCCATACATGACCGTTTCTTTCATACGTTCTGGAATGTTATGTAAGACACGTCCGATTAAAGCACCTACAATTATTAAAGCAAAGTTTACGATTGATCCAAATAAAACCACTGCACCACTTCCAATTACTAAAAATAATACCTATTTTGCAAGAGGAGCAAAATAGGTACATGCTTAATCATTCAACAACTCTAAAATTCTTTCAAGATCTTCTTCATTGAAAAATTCTATTTCAATTTTTCCTTTGTTTTTCGATTTCTTTATTGTTACGTTTGTACCGAAAAACTCACGTAAGTTTGTTTCTCTCTCTTCAAGGAAAATATCTTTCTTTTCTGGTTTTGTTTCACGTGGAACATCTTCGTTCAGTCGGTGTACTAAGCGCTCAAGTTGACGAACGTTTAAACCTTCCTGAATCGTCTTTTCGGCGATTAGCAAGATTTGTTCCTTTTTTCGCAAACCGAGAAGTGTGCGACCGTGACCCATCGATAGCTTTCCTTCCATGATCATTTTTCTCACTTTGTCTGGAAGGCTCAGTAGTCGGATGTGATTTGCAATGTGAGGGCGACTTTTCCCAAGTCGAAAAGCGAGCTGCTCTTGTGTAACATTCAAGTTATCCATTAACTTTTGATACGCCTCAGCCTCTTCAATTGGTGTTAAATCTTCACGTTGCAAGTTCTCAAGAATTGCCATTTCCATCGATTCTTCATCGGTCAATTGACGGACGACAGCGGGAATTTCCAACTGGCCAGCTAATTTAGCGGCGCGAAAACGTCTTTCCCCTACGACAATCTCAAACATCGTTCCTACTTTTCGGACGATAATGGGTTGAAGGACACCATGTTCCTTAATGGACTCACTCAGTTCTTGAATCGCATTCTCGTCAAACAATTTTCTCGGTTGATACGGATTCACTTTTATACTTTTTAAACGAATGCTTTCAACCTTTTCAGCTTTTGTTAACGATTCTTCTGGAAATAAAGCGTTCAAACCTTTTCCAAGACCTTTAGCCATTGTGCACCACTTCCTTTGCCAGCTCTAAATATACTTCCGCGCCTCTTGATCTCGCATCATACATAATAATTGGTTCTCCATGGCTTGGCGCTTCACTCAGTCGTACATTTCGTGGAATGATCGTTCCGTACACTTTATCTTGAAAATACTTTTTCACTTCTTCAATGACTTGAATTCCTAAATTTGTCCGTGCATCAAACATCGTCAACAATACGCCATCAATCATTAAACTTTCATTTAAATGTTTCTGGACCAGACGGATTGTGCTTAACAACTGACTTAACCCTTCTAACGCATAGTACTCACATTGCACAGGGATAATGACAGCATCAGCTGCTGTTAAGGAGTTAATTGTTAACAGCCCGAGTGAAGGTGGACAATCAATGATGATGTAATCATATATATCCTTCGCATCTTGGATAGCATGTTTCATGCGAACTTCGCGAGAGATTGTTGAAACAAGCTCAATTTCCGCGCCAGCCAAAGAAATGGTTGCTGGTACAATATCGAGATTCTCCATCTTCGTATGGTGAATGACTTCTTGAATGTTCACATCATCAATCAACATATCATATATGCATTGATGTACATCACCTTTGTTGACCCCTACCCCGCTCGTAGCGTTCCCTTGTGGATCAGCGTCAATTAATAATACTTTTTTGCCGATATGTGCAAGGCAAGCACTTAAGTTAACAGAAGTGGTCGTCTTCCCAACTCCTCCCTTTTGATTGGCTATGGCTAAAATTTTTCCCACGCTTGCACCTGCTTTCTCACTCTTCATTCCATTTTCAATTACTATCTTTTCTCTTTACGTATACTTGAATTCCTTCAGTAGAAGAAAACTTTAAAAAAATTGTATACGTAACAACCCTATACAAATTTAAACTCACGATTTTTTATTCTAGTTCAATTGTTTTATAACAACTTCTTATTTTCGTAGCGAAACACTACACATACTAGTTTATCAAAAAAGCGCCGTACATGGTAATGTATAGCGCAAAAAAACTCTTGCCCATAGTGAAGCAAGAGCCTTCTCGCTTAATGCACGAGAAATAGAATAGGAATGGAATTATTTCTTTTTAGGAATTTTAACAGTAATCGTATAAAAATCAT
Organism: Sporosarcina sp. OR05; assembly: GCF_041414805.1. Lineage (NCBI taxonomy): Bacteria > Bacillati > Bacillota > Bacilli > Caryophanales > Caryophanaceae > Sporosarcina > Sporosarcina sp. OR05. The sequence continues at coordinate 155,457 of NZ_JANKJL010000006.1, forward strand.
CTGTATCTTCTTCTTCAGTCTTTACATTAATACCGCTTTTTGTGACAAGCTGTAAGGACTGTCGAATCGTATTGAGTGCAATTCGTACATCTTTACTAACAGATTTCCGTTTAACCGCTTTCTTTTTCACTTTTTCTTCTTCGACAGGATTTAATGCTGCCTGAATACGTTCTTCCAATTGTTTCACATTAAGTTGCTCGTCAATGGCTTCTTGAAAAAGTTTTGACTGTAAGTCGGTATCTTTTACAGAAATAAGCGCTCTAGCATGTCTTTCTGACAATTCTTTGGAGAGGATTTTATTTTTTATTTCATCAGGTAGCTTTAACAATCGAAGTTTATTGGCAATTGTTGATTGACCCTTACCAAGTCGTTGCGCTAATGCTTCTTGAGTCAGTCCGTGTAGTTCCAATAATTTTTCATACGCATACGCTTCCTCTATCGCTGTCAATTCTTCGCGTTGTAAGTTTTCAATGAGAGCAATGGAAGCAGTTTCTTTATCATCTAAGTTACGAATAATAGCAGGTACTTCTTTCCAACCGAGCTTTTTCATTGCACGGAATCGTCGTTCACCTGCAATTATTTCGTACCCTTCTTCTGCCTTACGTATAACAATGGGTTGTATCACGCCATGCGTATGGATTGTTCTCGCTAGCTCTTCAATTTTCTCATCCGAAAAAATTGTACGAGGTTGATATTTATTAGGCTTAATTAATTCTATATCTACTTGATCGACTTTTTCTTGTGGTATTATTTCTTCCACATCTTTATTCTCGATTTCTTTATCGTTATTACCAAAAAAACGTGAAAACGTATTTTTCATCCCGGCACCACCTTTACAAAACTGCTCATCTATTCATTAGCTATTTCGTCATATCTATTATATATCCTCTTAACTACTTATTAAAGGATAGAATCTATTGAATATCATACTACCACAATAGTTTGAGATATGTTCCACGTGAAACAATTACATGATTGGTGTTTTATTAGGTATGCCCGGTTTACGCGGGTATTTCTTAGGTGTCTTTTTGGTTTTATTCAGAATAAATATATTTCTTTCACTTTCTTCCATAGGCAAGTTAAATGAATGCTTTTCAATCAGTTCTGCACCTAGCACGGTGATTGCTTTTTTCGCATCTAGTAATTCTTCTTCTGCAGCTGCACCTTTCATGGCAACAAACATGCCCCCTTCTTTAACGAGAGGTACACATAATTCCGATAGAACGGATAACCGAGCAACTGCACGTGCTGTGACAAGATCAAATTGTTCACGGTACTTACTATTCTGACCAAAATCTTCAGCTCTTGAATGAATAAAGTGGACGTTGTTTAACTGAAGCTCTTTTGCTAATTCAGTTAAAAATGTAATTCGTTTGTTTAATGAATCGACAATCGTAACAGATAAGTCCGGGAAACAAATCTTTAATGGGATACTCGGAAATCCTGCCCCTGCTCCTACATCACAAATCGATTGCTTACCATTCAAGTCTACATAAAACGCAGCCGTAATGGAATCATAGAAATGTTTTAAATAGACTGATGGTGCATCTGTAATTGCTGTTAAGTTCATCTTTTCGTTCCACTCAACTAACATATGGAAATATTTTCTAAATTGTTGAATTTGGTTCTCCGATAACTGTATTCCTTGTTCGTGTAACTTGGCTACAAATTGTTCCTCGTTCACTCGGATCCTCCTTTTAAAAAAGACTGATGCGGACTTGAACTCCACATCAGTCACTTGATGTTATCCTGATATTTTAGCAATTTTCCCTTGTTCAATATAGACAAGTAAAATGGAGATATCAGCAGGATTTACCCCTGAAATCCGTGATGCTTGTGCAATGGACAATGGTCTAACTGCTGTTAAATTCGCTTTTGCTTCTTTCGCAATGCCTGTAATTGCATGGTAGTCAATGTTTTCTGGAATGCGTTTGTTCTCCATCTTTTTCATACGTTCCACTTGCTGCATCGACTTTTCAATATAGCCTTCATACTTAATGGAAATCTCAACTTGTTCCGCCACTTCTTCAGTCACTGGCTCTTCACGTGGCACAACGCGAATAATTTGGTTGTATTTCATTTCTGGACGTTTTAACAGATCTGCAGCTTTCATCGGTTCGCGCAGCTCTGTTCCTTCTGATTCCCGAATAATTTCTTGAACAGCTTCACTCGGTTTTATCGTCACTTTACGTAGGCGTTCCACTTCTTCCTCAATTTGTTGCTTTTTAAGGAGGAATTTTTCGTAACGCTCCTCACTAATCATACCAAGACGATAGCCAATTTCCGTTAGACGGAGATCCGCGTTGTCATGACGTAATAATAAACGATACTCGGCTCTTGACGTCAACAGTCGATACGGCTCGCTCGTTCCTTTCGTCACAAGGTCATCAATTAGTACGCCGATGTATGCATCAGCACGACCCAGAATGACTTCTTCTTTACCAAGAACTTTACTTGCTGCGTTAATACCGGCCATAATACCTTGTGCAGCAGCTTCTTCGTACCCTGATGTGCCGTTAATTTGACCAGCCGTATATAGATTTTTGATCTTTTTCGTTTCAAGCGTTGGCCACAGCTGCGTCGGTGTAACTGCATCATACTCAATAGCATATCCAGCACGAAGCATTTCTGCTTTTTCAAGTCCCGGTACACTTTCGAGTAATCTGCGTTGAACATGTTCCGGCAAGCTTGTTGAAAGACCTTGGACATAATACTCTTTTGTATTTCTACCTTCAGGTTCAAGGAAAATTTGATGACGTGATTTGTCTGCAAAACGGACGATCTTATCCTCGATTGACGGGCAGTAACTTGGCCCTTTTCCTTTAATCATCCCTGAGTACATCGGGGATAGATGAAGGTTTTCATTGATAATTTCATGCGTTGTAGGTGTTGTGTACGTTAACCAGCATGGCAATTGGTCCATGATGAATTGTGTCGTTTCGTAACTGAACGCACGTGGTTCTTCATCACCTGGTTGAATTTCGGTTTTACTGTAATCAATCGTTTTCCCGTTAATACGCGGAGGTGTACCTGTTTTAAAACGAACCATGTCTAGACCGAGTGCTTGCAAATTTTCAGCGAGCTTAATGGCTGGCATTTGGTTGTTTGGCCCACTTGAATATTTCAGATCCCCGATAATGACTTCGCCACGTAAAAACGTTCCCGTCGTAATGATGACGGATTTGGCGCGATAGATTGCACCAATTTGCGTGACGACACCTTTCACTTCATCCTCTTCAACAATCAATTCTTCCACGACACCTTGGTGAAGTTTCAAGTTTTCTTGTTCTTCGAGTACCCGTTTCATTTCTTGTTGGTAAAGGACTTTGTCTGCCTGTGCACGAAGCGCTCTGACAGCAGGTCCTTTCCCTGTATTTAACATCCGCATTTGGATGTGTGTTTTGTCAATTACTTTTGCCATCGCTCCGCCAAGTGCGTCAATTTCCCGGACGACGATCCCTTTTGCAGGACCTCCAAGTGACGGATTACATGGCATGAACGCGATCATATCTAAGTTCATCGTAAGCACCAATGTCGATGCACCCATCTTCGCTGAAGCCAATGCCGCTTCAACGCCAGCATGACCTGCTCCGATGACTATACAATCGAACGTGCCTGCTTCAAATTGTGGCATGTTCGTTCATCCTTCCTAATTTTTGAATTAACTTGCTAGTTCCGTGTCTATGTGAATGTATAGTATACCATTTAGTACGTCGTTATTTCCCGAGGCAGAATTGTGAAAACAGTTGATTGATCAAACTGTCCTGGACGGTATCGCCAACAATTTCACCGAGAAGTTCCCATGTACGCGTTACATCGATTTGGATCATATCGATTGGTACATGCGCTTCTGCAGCGGATATAGCGTCTTGGATCGTTTGATGAGCTTTGTGAAGGAGTGCGATATGACGAGCGTTTGACACATAGGTAAGATCCCCTGCTTCGAGCGTTCCTTCAAAGAAGAGCTTCGCAATGGATTCCTCCAATTCGTCGATCCCTTGTTCTTCGAGTATCGATGTCGTGACGATTGTACCTGTACCAGCAAGCTCACTCACTTGCTGCATATCGATTTGTTGCGGCAAGTCAGTTTTGTTAATGACGACTATAACGTCCATCCCTGCCGTCGCTTCAAAGAGACGTTTGTCCTCTTCCGTTAGCTCTTCAGCACCATTTAACACGAGTAGTATCAAATCCGCCTCTTTCAACACTTGGCGAGATCGTTCCACACCGATTCGTTCAACAATGTCTTCCGTTTCCCGAATTCCAGCTGTATCGACAAGTCGTAAAGGAACGCCTCTAACGTTGACGTATTCCTCGATTATATCACGTGTCGTTCCTGCGATATCGGTAACAATCGCTTTATTCTCCTGAACAAGGCTGTTGAGTAAAGAGGATTTTCCTACATTCGGTCTTCCGACAATAACTGTTGAGAGACCTTCTCGGAGAATCTTTCCTTGGGATGAAGTGCGAAGTAATTTCTCAATCTCTTCCTTCACCCAAGTTCCTTTTTCAATCATCAACGGAATGGTCACTTCTTCGACATCGTCATACTCTGGATAATCGATATTTACTTCGACTTGTGCCAACGTTTCCAGAAGAGCTTGTCGCAATTCACCAATCAACCTGGAAAGTTTCCCTTCCATTTGGTTCAACGCGACATTCATAGCGCGATCCGTTTTTGCACGAATTAAATCCATGACAGCTTCTGCCTGAGATAAATCGATGCGCCCATTTAAAAAGGCACGTTTTGAAAACTCACCTGGTTCCGCAAGGCGAGCTCCATTTTTCAACACTAAGTTGAGGACACGGTTCACTGCCACCACACCGCCGTGACAGTTTATTTCCACCACATCTTCACGCGTGAATGTTTTAGGAGCTTTCATGAGTGAAACCATGACTTCTTCCACCACTTCACCTGAAGCTGGCTCTACCAAGTGCCCATAATGAATTGTATGTGACGGTTCTTCCACAAGTTTTTTTCCTGAGGGAGACCGAAAAATGAGATCTGCAATGCCGATAGCCTCATCTCCACTTAGTCGGACGATGGCAATAGCCCCTTCCCCCATCGGAGTCGAAATAGCAGCTATAGTATCAAAATGCACGTTCTTCACCTTCCTAACTGTAATTACCCACATGTGGATAACCCGTTTTGACATGACTATCTAACATCTTATACTACCACAAATTCACCATTTCTCCTAGCCGCTAAACAAAAAAATGTGGATAACTTATTACTAAAGCGGAGAGTGGCGGTTAGGTGCGAAAGGCATAAGGCAAAGATGCGAAGTGGCGTTCTTTGCCACACAGCAGCTTGGACTTATGACCCGAGCGCCTGCCACTCGGAGTCTAGACGATGCAAAAGCGGAGGGCGCTTGCTTAGCCCCGACAAGCGCTGGAGGAATTGACAAAAGGTGTTTTTTACCTTTTGGTCAATTTCGAAGCGACTCGAGGGGCTAGCGCCCGGAGTCTGGATGACACAAAAGCGGAGAGTGGCGGTTAGGCGCGACAGGCGCTGGCCGACTAAAGTCGCCACGTCCTGTGGCAACGTCGGCACTTGTACATCCTGTACGGCGGAGAATTAGAGGAAAAGGCGCTCTTTGCCTTTACCTTTACTTTGAAGCGACCCGAGCGCCTGCCACTCGGAGTCTAGACGATGCTAAAGCGGAGAGTGGCGGTTGCTCAGAGGTTCGCAGTCTAAATACGCGACATCCTGTCGCAACGACTGCATGACCAGCTTCCTGCTGGCCTCAGGCATAAGGCAAAGATGCGAAGTGGCGTTCTTTGCCACACAGCAGCTTGGACTTATGACCCGAGCGCCTGCCACTCGGAGTCTGGATGCTAACAAAAGCAAAGGGCGTTTGCTCAGCCCGACAAACGCTGGTGAAATGAATAATTTTCAAAAAAGATACGGTTTATTAATAGAGGTTAACCATCTAAATGTATTTATTACATAGATACAGTAGATAGTAAGTCCTAAAATTGTTATTAGAATTGATAATGTGAACGATAGGATACATAAAGTGATCGATAGAATTCAAAAAATGATCGATAGAAGCCGCAATTGACCGATAGAAACTAAATATGATTAATACCTCCTTCTTTTTTTATAGCACCACATTAAAACTCAAAAATATCTTTAAATATGAACATCAAAAAAACCTCCAAAACGCGATTTTCACACGTTTTGGAGGTTCTCTGCATCAATTCATCGGCTCAATGACTAAATAACGATTCGGATCTGTGCCTTCTGAATACGTTTCGATGTCTAATCGATTGGATAATGCATTATGAATGATCTTTCTTTCATAGGATGGCATCGGTTCAAGCTTTACTTTTCTTCCATTTCGTACGGCTTGATCGGCCATTCTTTCTGCAAATTGTTCCAATGATTGCTCTCGGCGTTCTCTATAATCACCAACATCCAGTCGTACAACTTTGAATTGCTCTGAGAATTTGTTTGTAATGAGTTGCGCCAATTGCTGCAACGCATTCAAGGTTTGTCCCCTTTTTCCGATGAGGAACGCCGCTTTTTCACTTTCAAGTTGGAACGTGATGTATTTCCCGTCCTGCTCATAGTTAACGACCAGGTCATCAATGCCCATTTCATTAGCAATGGCCACTACATACGCTTTAGTTTCATGAATGGCTACTTCATCAGATACTTTTGAGGAATCTTGTACTTCAAGAACAATTTCCTCTTCAAATCGTTCTTCAATTGGTTGTTCAACTTCGAGTTGTTCAGGTTCTTCAATAGTCACTTTCTCATCGGTGTCTGTTTCGTTATTGTCCTCTACTTGCGGTTCATTTACAGTGACAATGACTTCCGCATCTTTTGCTCCGAAACCAAGAAACCCTTTTTTACCGCTTTCTATTACTTCCACATTCACTTGTTCACGCGTCAAACCGAGTTCTTGCAGAGCCGCTTCTATTGCTGCGTCTACTGTCGCTCCCTTTCGCGTTATCTTGTTCATTTCTTTTTCCCTCCCGTTTTTACAGGAACCACTTCTTTTTTCTTGAAGGGTTTGTAAATGAAGATATTTTGGATGATTGAAATGATGTTACCGATAACCCAATAAAGTGCAAGTGCTGCTGGTAAGAATGTACCGAAAATAATAATCATGAAAGGCATAATGTACATCATGATTCTCATTTGTGGGTTATCCATTGCAGGGCCTGTCCGTAATACAGCGAGTTGCATGAGACCTGCCACAATCGCAAGGGTAATACTTGGTGCAGCTAGTTCGAACCAAAGGAAATTTCCGATATTGATTTCTGGTGTTGCATTCATTCTGCTAATTGCATGATATAGACCGATAATGATCGGCATCTGAATCAAAACTGGTAGACAACCGGCTGCAGGATTAATTTTCTGCTCTGTCATCAGTTTTTGCATTTCTTCACGGTACTTTTGTTGTGTAACCGCGTCTTTAGATTTGTATTTCTCTTTTAAGCCTGTAAGTAGAGGTTGCATCTCCTGCATCCGTTTTGAGCTTTGTGCCTGCTTGATCATTAACGGCAAGAGAATCAAGCGGATAATAATTGTAACGGCAATAATTCCGAAGCCATATGTCCCGAGTAATTCTTTAAATGTGACAATTAATGATACAATTGGCCAAACGATATATTTATTCCAGAAGCCTTCACTTGTTTCGTAAATAGGCTCATTGAATTCTGTACACCCGGCCAAAAATACGGATAACACGGTTAACATGAGTATTAATAAGGATTTCTTTTTCAAGTCGTTTCCCCCAAAATTTTTACTATCCAGTCCATAGATAGTTTCAGTTTATCATGAACATTTGTAACGTTCTACTTCTTACTGTGTGATCTGCTTCATTTAAATGCTTTTGCAATTTTTAACACGTGTTGCAAACTTTTTTTCGTTTCATGGAAATCCAATGTGGCCGCCTGATGTCTGGCGATAATAACATAGTCGGTATCATTTTTAATGTCGTCTTTCATTTCCAAAAAAGATTGGCGTATGTATCGTTTAATCCGATTTCGTGTTACGGCATTCCCTAGTTTCTTCCCGACAGACAACCCGATCCGGAACTGCTGTTGCTTGTCTCTTCTATAGGAATAAACAACAAATTGCCGATTTGCAACGGATTTACCTCTTTTAAATACCTTCTGAAAATCTTCGTTCTTTTTTATCCGTTGTTCCTTCTTCAATATTCTGCACCTCCAAAATACACGTCCTTTAATCATGCCCTTTTTTCATTACTTTAACGGATTTGTTTCTACTTTAATTCGTATGAGCTTGAGTTCAGCTAACAGCTAGCTGTGACAAGAAGTTAAAAGCAAAGTGCGCCTCTTCCTCTACTTCTCCTCATTAATAGGAAGTTCAAGTCCCGAGATTGCACAAAACGTTGCGTCTTTAGTCGGTCAGCGCCTGAGGCCAGCAGGAAGCTGGTCATGCAGTCGTTGCGACAGGATGTCGCGTATTTAGACTGCGAACCTCTGAGCAACCGCCACTCTCCGCTTTTGTTTCATCCAGACTCCGAGTGGCAGGCGCTCGGGTCATAAGTCCAAGCTGCTGTGTGGCAAAGAACGCCACTTCGCATCTTTGCCTTATGCCTATCGCGCCTAACCGCCACTCTCCGCTTTTGTTCTTTCGTTATATAAAAAAAAAACCACTGGGGTACAGTGGTCTTAAGCTGAAAGCACTTTTCTTCCTTTGCGACGACGAGCAGCGAGAATATTACGTCCGCTTTTTGAGCTCATTCTTGAACGGAAGCCGTGAACTTTACTACGTTTACGTTTATTTGGTTGGAATGTACGTTTCATTTTAAAGACACCTCCTGCATTGTCCCTTTACAATCTGACAGTCTTGAACAGTATAAATGCCTTTACTTATAATGTCAATCATTTTTTCACTCATACTTTTTTTCAGTTTGTATCTGTTACTTTCATTTATCGACAAAAAAATCTACGGTTCGATTGTGGATTTGGGTTATCCACAGTTTCAAATTCTTCTCAGGTCATAATTTGTTTATAGAATTTTTTTCGGTATTTTTTATGCACAACCCTTATCTACACCTTTTACACATATGAAAAGCTGTGGATAACGTTTTTCTCCACAATTGTCGCTATTGTTAATAACTCATAGAATCCCTTGTGTTTGTTGTAGTTTCTTGTTACAATGTATAGGATTTTGCTGTTAATAAACATAAACCGACTTTTTCTTATCCACAATTGTTAATAGGTTGTGGATAATTTTTTCAACACTTTTGGATATTTGTTATCCACACAGCTGATTTGTGTGTATAATACATATTCCTGTGTTTTTTATTTTGTCAGTAAAGGAGGCCCACGAGTGGATCAGCTAGATAAATTATGGGACAGTGTATTGTCGAAAATTGAAAACCGTATTTCCAGACCCAGTTTTGAAACTTGGTTGAAATCGACGAAATTGCTGTCCTACGGAGATGAGAATGTTACGATTGCTGTTCCAAATTCGTTTGCGAAGGATTGGCTCGAAACACATTATGTACATTTGATAACGGGTATTCTTTCAGATTTGACCGGCGAAGATCGTTTTATACATTTTGTCGTCCCAAAAGATATGGAAGAAAGCGATTTCCCTGTGCCTAAGGCAACTGTTCAGCAAGTGGAGAAAGCTCCAGTTCAATCGGCATCAGTCATGTTAAATCCTAAATATACATTTGATACATTTGTAATAGGTTCAGGGAATCGGTTCGCCCATGCTGCATCGCTTGCAGTAGCGGAAGCGCCCGCAAAATCTTATAATCCCCTATTCATTTATGGAGGGGTAGGACTAGGTAAAACCCACCTCATGCATGCAATCGGGCATTATATTATGGAACAAGATCCGACTGCTAAAGTTGTTTATTTGTCGTCGGAGAAATTTACGAATGAATTCATTAATTCCATTATGAATAACAAGGCCGGCGAATTTAGAAATCAGTATCGGAACGTGGATGTCCTATTAATAGACGATATTCAGTTCATTGCAGGAAAAGAACAGACACAAGAGGAATTTTTCCATACTTTTAATACGCTTCATGAAGAATCGAAGCAAATTATCATATCAAGTGATCGTCCACCAAAGGAGATTCCAACACTGGAAGACCGCTTGCGTTCGCGCTTTGAATGGGGATTAATAACGGATATTGCTCCACCTGATTTAGAAACACGTATCGCCATCCTTCGTAAGAAAGCGAAAGCGGATGGACTGATCGATATTTCTGATGAAGTGATGTTGTACATTGCCAATCAAATTGATTCCAACATACGTGAATTAGAAGGCGCGCTTATTCGGGTCGTCGCTTACTCTTCACTCGTCAATATGGATATAACGACTGACCTAGCTGCAGAAGCATTGAAAGATATCATACCGAATTCACGTCCTAGAACTGTTACCATTTTGGACATTCAAAAAGCTGTCGGGGAGCATTATAGTGTACGTCTTGAAGACTTTACAGCAAAGAAAAGAACGCGTGCAATCGCTTTTCCTCGTCAAATTGCGATGTACCTATCGCGTGAACTGACTGATTCGTCCTTGCCTAAGATCGGGTCGGAATTTGGGGGTCGCGATCATTCAACTGTTATTCATGCGCATGAAAAAATCTCCCAACAAATGAAGGAAGATCAAAACTTGCAGCAAGATATTCAAGATATTCGAAATGCATTAGGTCGTGGCTAATTTAGTGGTCATGTCTGACAGCATACCTGTAAAAGACGGACAAGCCCACATGTGTATAACTATAAAAATTCGCTACAAGCTATGAACACTTTATGCACATGTGAATAGCTTTTGTAAATCTAGCATTCTCAGGCTTATCCACATTTCCACAGCCCCTATTACTATTACTATCTTTATTAATAACTAATTAATTATATAAGCGAGGGTGCAGAATGAAATTTGAAATAATGCGAGACTGGTTGCTCGAAGGATTGAATGACGTCATGAAAGCAATCAGTCAAAAAGTAGCAAACCCGATATTGACTGGGGTAAAAATCGAAGTAAATGACAAAGGATTGACAATGACCGGTAGTGATTCGGATATTACGATTTGTACGTTCATTCCTGTTGAAGAAAATGGTGAACAAATCATCCGCGTCATTGAATCAGGTTCAATCATTCTTCAAGCAAAAGTTTTTAGTGAAATTGTACGTAAACTTCCTACGAATGATGTCACGATTGAAGTTGAAAATGGTTTGCAAACACATATTCAGTCAGGTAAATCTGAATTCCACTTAATTGGTTCAAGTACAGATGACTATCCTGTGTTACCTAATGTGAAGGATGAATACCGTTTTTCCTTACCATCTGATTTGATGAAATCAATTATTCGGGAAACCGTGTTTGCTGTGTCCCAACAAGAAACTCGTCCAATTCTTACGGGAGTACATTGGGAAACAATTGACGAAAAACTTGTATGCGTTGCAACAGACAGCCACCGACTTGCTCGCCGTGAAATCGTTCCTGAAAATATGCCTGAAAGTGCCTTCAGTGTTGTGATTCCAGGGAAAAGTTTGCAAGAGTTGAACAAAATTTTAGAAGACAATACAGAACTTGTAGATATTGTTATCGCTGATCAGCAAGTACTGTTTAAATCTCGAAATGTCTTGTTCTACTCCAGATTATTGGAAGGTAATTATCCAGACACTTCTCGTTTGATTCCAGCTGAGCACAAAACGACTGTACATGTGAATGGCCGCCAATTGTTGCAAGCGATTGACCGAGCATCATTACTTGCTCGTGAAGAACGAAATAACATTGTCCGTTTCTCAGCTGATGGAGGAAAAATCATCGAGATCTCTTCCAATTCACCAGAAATCGGTAAAGTTGAAGAGTCGATTGAAGCAATTGATGTAAACGGCGAAGATTTAAAAATATCCTTTAGTGCAAAATATATGATGGATGCCTTAAAAGCGATTGATGCGCAAGATATCGCCATTCACTTTACAGGTGCAATGCGCCCATTCATTTTGAAATCTACTGATAGCGACTCAATATTACAATTAATTCTTCCGGTCAGAACTTTTTAATTCAGTACAGCGGAAATACGCAGCAAGCGGCATGTAAATAATGCTCGTTTGCTGCTCTTTTTTAATTTTTTCAAATAACTCCCCTAAAGCCTCAGAAGACCCAAAGTAGGAGTCCAATGAACGGATTAAAATAATTTATAACTAGAAGGACATCTGCGTTAAATATTTACTTATCCACATGTTGACAAGTCTAAAAGGTCGAATTTGTCCTGTTTTTTATCCAAATCTGAGCCCCCCTTTTACTTACTGAGCAAAGTTCGGTAAAATAGAAGGACAGACTACGAAGTGAAGGAATGAAACGAATGGAAGAGATTAGAATTGACACATCGTTCATAACGCTTGGCCAGTTGCTAAAAATGACCGACGTCATTAGCTCTGGTGGCATGGCTAAATGGTTTTTGGAAGAACATACTGTTTACTTGAATGGCGAAGAAGAGCGTCGGAGAGGTAAAAAAGTATATGACGGTGATGTTGTAAATATACCAGGATCCGGCAGGTATAAAATTGTATCTACAGTAGACGGTCATTCAGATGTTCATTGAACGACTTGCCTTAACAGATTATCGAAATTATTCTTCTCTAACATTGGATTTTTCCCCTCAAATCAATGTCCTAATCGGTGAAAACGCCCAAGGTAAAACGAATATCATGGAAGCCATCTATGTATTGTCGATGGCAAAGTCGCATCGGACAGCAAATGATCGTGAACTTATACGCTGGGAGCAAGAGTATGGTAAAATAGAAGGGGACGTCCAACGCAAATATGGACGGTTACCGCTAGAATTGACCATTTCTAAAAAAGGCAAGAAAGCTCGCGTCAATCATTTGGAACAAAACCGTCTGAGTCTTTACATCGGTCAATTGAATGTTGTCATGTTTGCACCAGAAGATTTGAATCTTGTAAAAGGCAGTCCGCAAGTCCGTAGAAGGTTTTTAGACATGGAGATCGGCCAAATCTCTCCAGTCTACTTACATGACTTGCTTACGTTTCAAAAGATTCTTAAACAGCGAAATGCCATTTTAAAAGATAACCGCGGTAAAATGGATTTTACGGACGTCATGTTCGATATTTATACAGAACAATATATTCAAATTGCTGTTCAATTGATTCGAAAACGATTCTACTTTGTCGAACTGCTTCAAAAATGGGCAGAACCGATTCACAAAGGGATTTCGCGAGGACTTGAACAGTTAAAAGTGTCATATGGCACTTTAAAAGAGTTGGATTCTGGGCAGACTACTGAACAGATGGAAGAAATATTCAGCCAGAAATTACAGGAATCGAGACGTCGTGAATTGGATCGTGGGATGACTTTGATCGGACCGCATCGAGACGATCTCCATTTTTTTGTGAATGGCTACGATATACAGACGTATGGATCGCAAGGGCAGCAACGAACGACTGCGCTGTCCCTAAAACTTGCGGAAATCGATCTCGTAAAACAGGAAGTCGGCGAAACCCCTGTCCTTCTGTTGGACGATGTCCTATCGGAACTAGACGATTACCGTCAGTCTCATCTGTTGAACACCATGCAAGGTCAAGTGCAGACATTTGTAACGACGACTAACATTGCTGGTTTAGACCACGAAGCGATACGTAACGCTAAACTGTACAACGTTTCAGCAGGACAAGTGGCAAAAGAAGAATGACGTCGGATTCACGAGTTCCAACAGCACGTCTGCACAAATGAATAAAGCTTAACGATGATTGATGTTCGGAAAGGAAAGGTGAACATTTTGGCTATGGAAGAAAAAGAATTACAGACAGCTTATGATGCGAATCAGATACAAGTTCTTGAAGGCTTAGAGGCTGTCCGTAAACGTCCGGGCATGTACATCGGTACAACGAGTTCGCGAGGGCTACACCATCTTGTATGGGAAATTGTCGATAATAGTATTGACGAAGCTTTGGCGGGTTATTGTGACCACATTGAAGTGACAATTGAAAAAGATAACTGGATTCGTGTAGATGATAATGGGCGTGGTATCCCCGTAGGCATCCAAGAATCCACAGGCCGACCGGCTGTTGAAGTAATTATGACGGTTCTTCACGCAGGTGGAAAATTCGGTGGTGGAGGTTACAAAGTTTCAGGAGGCTTGCACGGTGTAGGTGCGTCAGTCGTCAATGCCCTATCTGAATACACAGAAGTGTATGTGCGCCGCGATGAAAAAGTTCATGCCATCTCATTTGAGCGAGGTGTCGTGACGAAAGAGCTTGAAGTGATCGGAGAAACTGACGAGACAGGAACACGTATCCGTTTTAAAGCTGACCCTGAAATCTTTTTGGAGACAACGGTCTATGAATATGAGATTTTAGCCCATCGCTTACGAGAGCTTGCTTATTTGAATAGAGGATTACGCATTTCGATTACGGATGAACGTGAAGAAGAAAAGCGTGTTGACACTTTCCATTACGAAGGCGGCATTAAATCTTACGTTGAGCATTTGAATAAAAACAAAGAACCGATTCATGAAGATCCGATTTTCATAGAAGGTGAAAAAGATGGGATTTCCATTGAAATTGCGATGCAATATAACAGCGGATTTGCAGAAAATCTGTTTTCATTCGCCAATAACATCAATACGTATGAGGGCGGTACACATGAATCAGGCTTTAAGACTGCATTAACGCGCGTCGTGAACGACTATGCAAGGAAAAATGGAATAATAAAAGAATCTGATCCGAACTTGTCGGGTGACGATGTCCGTGAAGGGTTAACTGCTATTATTTCCGTCAAACACCCTGATCCACAATTCGAGGGACAAACGAAGACGAAGTTAGGAAACTCAGAAGTCAGTACGATTACAAATGCTTTATTCTCAGAAGGATTCCAACGTTTCCTACTCGAGAATCCAATTACTGCACGATTAGTCGTCGATAAAAGTCTTATGGCAGCACGTGCACGAATTGCAGCAAAGAATGCGAGAGAATTGACTCGTCGTAAATCCGCTTTGGAAGTTTCAAGTCTACCTGGTAAGTTATCGGATTGTTCATCTCGCGATCCAAAGATTAGTGAGCTGTATATCGTTGAGGGTGACTCGGCGGGCGGTTCAGCAAAGAGTGGTCGTGATCGTCATTTCCAAGCGATCCTGCCGTTACGCGGAAAAATCTTGAACGTAGAGAAAGCCAGATTGGACCGTATTCTTGGAAATGCTGAAATTCGAATGATGATTACAGCACTTGGAACAGGTATTGGCGGCGAATTCGACTTGTCGAAAGCCCGTTACCATAAAATCGTCATTATGACCGATGCGGATGTCGATGGAGCCCATATTCGGACGCTACTGTTGACATTCTTCTTCCGCTTCATGCGTCCATTGATTGAAGCAGGATATGTGTATATTGCTCAACCACCACTTTATCGTGTGAAGCAAGGGAAGCATGAGGAGTACTGCTTCGATGAAGAAGAATTGCAAGCGATTTTAGCGCGTCTGTCTACAACGCCAAAACCGGTTATTACACGTTATAAAGGTCTTGGTGAAATGGATGCCACTCAATTATGGGAAACAACAATGGATCCTGAACAACGTACGCTCCTTCAAGTGCAACTCGAAGATGCATTGGATGCAGATACGACTTTTGAGCAATTGATGGGCGATGAAGTGGAGCCAAGACGTAAGTTCATTGAAGAAAATGCGATGTATGTAAAGAACTTGGATGCGTAATCCGTTTTCATAGAGCAGTAAGGGAAATCATCCAACAAGGTAAACCCCTGTTGGACGATTTTTCGGTAAGAAGTAGAACAAACACGAGCACATGGACCTGCCAACAAACAGGGGCATTGTTCAGTTGACAGGCTGTGCAAGAAAAGCGCCTGAGTTGAAAGGAGTTTGACAAAATGGCAGATATGCCTAAACGCGGTGTCCAAGGAATAAACATCAGTACGGAGATGAAAACATCCTTTCTCGACTATGCAATGAGTGTTATCGTCTCTAGAGCCTTACCTGACGTGAGGGATGGATTGAAACCCGTTCACCGTCGTATCCTCTACGCAATGCAAGATCTAGGAAATACTGCAGACAAACCACATAAGAAATCAGCACGTATCGTGGGTGACGTTATCGGTAAGTATCATCCACATGGTGACAGTGCCGTTTACGACACGATGGTCCGGATGGCTCAAGACTTCAACTATCGTTACATGTTGGTAGATGGCCATGGGAATTTCGGTTCCGTTGATGGTGACGCGGCGGCAGCAATGCGTTATACGGAATCTCGGATGTCTCGCATCGCGATGGAATTGCTTCGTGATATTAATAAAGACACGATTGACTACCAAGACAACTATGACGGACAAGAAAGAGAACCGATTGTGTTACCGAGCCGGTTCCCGAACTTACTCGTTAACGGAACGTCTGGAATTGCTGTCGGAATGGCAACGAATATTCCACCACATCATATTGGAGAAACAATTGATGGTGTATTAGCGATGGCAGATAATCCCGCAATTACGACTGAAGAATTGATGGAAATCATTCCAGGACCGGACTTCCCAACTGGAGGAATCATTCTTGGAAGAAGCGGAATTCGTAGAGCCTATGAAACGGGTCGCGGTTCCATAGTTATCCGTGGGAAGATCGAAATTGAGCAGCAATCAAACGGTAAAGAAACAATCATCGTCACAGAGTTGCCTTATCAGGTGAACAAAGCACGTTTGATCGAAAAAATTGCTGAGTTGGTCCGCGATAAAAAAATCGAAGGCATTACCCATTTAGCGGATGAATCGGATCGTACAGGTATGCGGATTGTTATCGAAGTGCGTAGAGATGCGAATGTCCATGTATTATTGAACAATTTGTACAAACATACGGCTCTCCAATCAAGCTTCGGGATCAATATGCTGGCACTCGTTGAAGGACAGCCGAAAATATTAGCACTAAAAGAAATTTTACATCATTACTTAGAACACCAAAAAGTAGTTATCCGTAGAAGAACGCAATATGAGTTGAACAAAGCAGAAGATCGTGCACACATTTTAGAAGGTTTGCGGATTGCGCTCGATCATATCGATGAAATTATTGCATTAATTCGTGGATCCAAAACTACAGATGAAGCAAAAACCGGTTTGATGGAACGCTTTAACTTGTCAGAACGTCAATCTCAAGCAATTTTGGACATGCGTTTACAACGATTGACTGGTTTGGAACGCGACAAAATCGAAAATGAATACCAAGAGTTATTAGTACTCATTTCCGAATTACGTGCAATTCTTGCAGATGATCAAAAAGTCGTCGATATTATTCGTGAAGAACTTCTAGAAGTGAAACACCGTTTCGCGGATAATCGCAGAACAGAAATCACGATGGGTGGCGCAGAAATGCTCGAGGATGAAGACCTCATTCCTGTAGAGAACTCCGTGTTGACGTTAACGCATAATGGCTACATTAAGCGCCTACCTGCCAATACGTATCGTAGCCAACGTCGTGGCGGTCGTGGTATTCAAGGAATGGGAACAAATGATGATGATTTTGTTGAGCATTTGTTGAATACCTCCACACATGACACGATCCTCTTCTTTACGAGTAGAGGGAGAGTGTTCCGGAAAAAAGGATACGAAGTGCCTGAATTCAGCCGTACGGCAAAAGGACTGCCAATCATTAATCTTCTAGACTTCGATAAGGATGAAAAAGTTACAGCTATGATTCCTGTCGAGAAGTTTGAAGCGGATAAATACTTGTTCTTTGCTACACGTGAAGGTGTTGTGAAAAGAACGTCTGTAGCCGATTTCGCAAATATCCGTTCAAACGGATTAATTGCCTTAACGTTACGCGACCAGGATGAATTGATTGGCGTTAAAATGACAAACGGCGATCAAAACATTGCCATCGGTACAAGAGACGGCATGCTCATCAAGTTTGACGAACGTGATATCCGTTGCATGGGTCGTACTGCAAGTGGTGTGCGTGGTATCCGTTTACGTGAAGGTGACGTGGCGGTAGGCATGGATACGGTTGCAGAAGGTGATGAAATTCTTGTCGTTACGGAAAAAGGTTTTGGAAAGCGTACGCCTGAAGAGGAGTACCGTATCCAGTCCCGTGGAGGATATGGCCTAAAAACCTTGAATGTCACCGATCGAAACGGTCCATTGGTAGCCATGAAAACAGTAGATGGTACAGAAGATCTGATGCTAATTACGATTCACGGTATTCTCATCCGTATGGATATTGAAGACATCTCTTCCATTGGTCGTAGCACACAAGGTGTTCGTCTAATCCGTCTTGGTGAAGATGAACACGTAGCAACTGTAGCGAAAGTGGAAAAAGAGCAAGAAGAGTCTTCTGATAGCGAAGATCATGCAGACACAGAAACTGAGGAACAATCAGTGGAAGTAGAAAGCAGCAGTGAAGTGGAAGAAAGCCACGACGAAGAATAAAAAATATGCTGTGAATGCTTGTCTGTTAACAGACTAAGTAGCATGGTCGATTCAATAAGTATAACCGTGTGAAATCTCCGTAATTTGATTTCACACGGTTTTTTTATTTGATTTGATCATGACGTTGGCAAGTGTAGGAAGTTGAAATTACATAAAACGCACAGTAAAGTGTGAATTACTTTAATGCAGCGGACGATGCCGCAAGGAGTCATTGGGGTATCAAGAAGTGTGTTAGCTGCACATAGGCCTACCGGAAGCTGACAACCGATGAAATGCGATTAAATATGCACATTGGTTAAAAAAGACATCTCCAGATCATTTTCATATTTTTCTATCGTTTAATTTTATAAATTGGAGTATGATAGTTCTTAAGAGATATGGGGAAGCGGTGAGACTTTAGAAATGGAAATACTGAAGAATAGTAGTGACTTACGTGCTGGAATCTTGCTAAAAGAAGATGTCTATTCAAAAACGAAGTATCCAATCATGCGCAAAGATACAGAGTTGACGTTAGAACATATTGAAGTCCTTCGAGTTTTTGGTATAAAGAAAGTGTTAGTGGAAGAACGCGTCACCAAAAAAGAAGACGAATCGCTAGCATCTACAATGTCCACACAAGAATTGATGAACGATCTTCCGATGAGTATGTATGTGCTACGTAAACAATATAACGAAACAGTCCGAGACTATAAAAAAGAATTTTTCTATTGGAGAGCTGGTCAAAAACCTGACATAGTAAAAGTGAGAGCGTTCACCTTACCTTTAATCGAAAATTTTGTTAAGCAAAAAAAGATGTTAGCTTTATTAAATGAGTTTTCTAATCCGGATGAATATATTTATCACCACTCAGTGGCGGTTGGTATTTTGTCAGCAGCGATTAGTAAACAAATGGGGTATGAAAAGGGGGATATGTTGCAACTAGCAATTGCAGCGACACTTGCGGATTGCGGCATGTCTAAAATTAGTCCTTCTATTTTAGAGAAAACAGCCTTCCTTACAAGAGAAGAATATAGCGAAGTGAAGAAACATACATTGTTCAGTTTAAAAATGGTACAAGAATCCCCGCTACTTCGTCAGGAGATGAAAATAGCCATACTTCAACATCACGAACGATTGGATGGCAGCGGTTATCCAAGAGGCGATAAGTTAGGGGCAGTCTCGCTATTCTCTCAAATTATAGCCGTTGCAGACGTATATCACGCAATGACGTCAGAAAGACTTTATCGGCCAAAACATTCTCCTTTTAAAGTAATTGAAATGATAAAAGAAGAAGAGTTTGGCAAGTTTGACCTTAAAGTAGTAGAGGCTCTTCAGAAACTAGTTGGCGATTTATCAATTGGCACACGTGTAAAGTTGACGGATGGTGAGTTAGGTGAAGTGATGTTCCTCCACCGAGATGCACCCCTCCGACCGATGATTAAAAAAGAAGCAGATGGTTCCATTATTGATTTAACAACACATCGGCACTTGGCGATTGCTAAGATTATTGAGTGAACAGATGGAATGGGTTTGAAATCTACTTTCCATTGGTCTGATATGGAGAGTAGGTTTCAAAAGTTGTTGGTAATAAAAAGCGGAGGATAGTGGATAAATGCTTTCTTTTCTAGGTTTTATATAAAACAAGATATTTATTGAAGAAAAGTATTGCACTGATAATGATATAGTGATATAGTAGATAACGTTGCACTTCCGATAAACGAAAACGACTTGAAAACAGGTTGAAAAACTTTTTTGAAAAAGTTGTTGACATCGAAATGAGCAACATGGTATTATATAAAAGTTGCTTCTGAACGAAGCGGCTGAA
>NZ_JANKJL010000007.1:0-160464 GCF_041414805.1 Sporosarcina sp. OR05
GAAAGTTTGCGGAGTTTGAGGAAGTTATGCCGCGTTTGGGCATTTTATGCGGTTTTCTTTGTTTGCGGGAGGAGTTCTGTTGGCAGGATTGGTGGTCGCGCTGAATGCTTTTGACAAATTTACGGGTTGGTTAGAGGGAGTGGCGTTATGCGGCGTTCCAGGGAATTATGCGGTGTTTTGGGATAGTTTGCGGAGTTTGAGGAAGTTATGCCGCGTTTGGGGATTTTATGCGGTTTTCTTTGTCCGCGGGAGGAGTTTTGTTGGCAGGATCAGTGGTCGCGCTGAATGCTTTTGACTAATTAAGGGGTTGGTTGGAGGGAGTGGCGTTATGCTGTGTTCTGTGAGTAGATGTCGTTTAGGAGTTTAACTCGGTTTATTTAGGGGCGATCGTTTTTTATTGTCGCCCCCTAGTATTGATTCATTTGGTTGATTGCTAGAGTAAGGGTTCTTTATGGAAGTTGTGGGAAATGTGCTCGTTTGGATTGTAGGTTTTGAATGAGTAGCCTTGGTTTTGGAGCCATTGGATGATGGCGGGTAACGCGATCGTTGTTTGGCTGCGGTCGTGGAGTAGGATGACGATTGTTCGGTCGCCAGATTGGATTGCTTTGTTGACGCCTTCTTTGACGTTGTGGACGATTTGATCGGCTTGTTTGTCGGTGTAGCGCCAATCATTGGAGTCGACGTTCCAGTCCCACATTTTATAGCCGTGTTGTATGAGGCTTTGTTTCATGCCAGATGTGACGTGGGGCGTGCTACCATATGGGACGCGCACTAGTTTAGCGGTTTGGCCTGTAAGTTGTTTGATGAGTTCAGCACCTTCTGCCATTTCCGCTATGAATGATTCAGTTGATTGGTAGACAAGGTTTTTGTCATGGGTCATGCTATGCGAACCGATGTAATGGCCGCTGTCGTGTATCGTTTTGACGATGGATGCGTTCTGTTGCATTTGATTGCCTAAAAAGAAAAAAGTGGCGGGGACTTTGTATTTTTCGAGCGTGTTGTTGTTCATGAGCGTAAATTTGTTTGGTCCGTCGTCAAATGTTAAATAGACGGTTACTTTGTCGGAAGGACTTGTTGCATGTTTACGATTGTTTTTCACGTCTGCAATTTTTCTCTCGTATGTTACACGATCCATGTGTGGATAGTCGTCGCGGTAAATGCGTATCGTGTGTAGGTGGCGGAAGTAGTCGATTTGAAAGCCCATGCTGTATGCAATTTCTTTGACGCTAATGTACATTTTCCCGTCTATTTCCATGAATGGAGTACCAGATCGCTCCACTCCGTTTGTAGTTGTTGTATTTTTGGCGAAGTCAACGATCATATGGTTGTCACGTTTTTCAATGTGCATTTTACCGTTTTCTTCAGTAACTGTGAGGTAAAGATATTTTGAAATCTCCTCAAAAGGAACTTTTGTGTCGCCATCGACAACACGTGTTTGTTCAATTGGCAACACTTTGTCATGAAGTCCAATCGTTCGTTGAGCAGGCTCGCTTGCTTGCGCCTTTTCTATGTTCATCCCAAGTGTGAGAATGATTGCTATACAAATGGTCCAGTATAATTTTTTCACGTTCGTTCCCCCATTTTCTCGTAATCTATTTGTTTTTTCACTATATGGATGGGGAGACAAGTATAGAAGTAGGAAATGGATTTTGTGAATAATAGATGGTTCATCGGAAGGTTTAACTGATTTTAGTGGTTGTTCGTTTCGCGGGTGACTTTTGAGGGATGGATGGATTGTTGTCGTGCCTAATGGATTTTTACAAATTAAAGGGTTGGTTGGAGGGGGTTAGCTATTGTTTGGTTATGCGGCGTTTGGACGAAATATGCCGCGTTTGATGCAATTATGCTGTGTTCGGTGGAGTTATGCGTTTTTGGATAGAGTATTGCGGCGTTTAGTGACATTATGCTGAGTTCTTCAAGGTTTTGCGGTATTCATGTGGGAGAGGCTGCGCTTGGAATCGTTTACGCGGATTGGATGTTAGTTGTTCAGCGTCGATGCTTAAAGTTTCATCGTTGTATCGCGGATGATTTTGTGTAGTGACAAATTTTGTCGCGCCTAATGTCTTTTGACAATTTAAAGGGTTGGTTAAAGGTGTTTTGTTTGGATGAGATTATGATTTTTTGATGGAATTATGCTGTCTTTGATGAGGTTATGCGGCGTTTGACGAATTTATGCCGCGTTTGCTTTAGTTATGCGGTGTTTGGTGAATTTATGCCGCGTTTGCCCTAGTTATGCGGTGTTTGATGGCAGTATGCCGCGTTTGCTCTAGTTATGCGGTGTTTGGTGGCAGTATGCCGCGTTTGCTCTAGTTATGCGGTGTTTGATGGCAGTATGCCGCGTTTGCTCTAGTTATGCGGTGTTTGGTGGAGTATGATGCTGATTTGGATGTTGGAATGACAAAAACCGCCATAGGGCGGTTTTTGTTAGTGGAGGAAGCCGTGTTTGATGTAGTTTTTCCAGCCGAATGTGCGCCACTGGGATTTGGGTGGCAAGTCCAGTGGGAGTGGCATGATGACGTTGAATGGATCGGCGTAGGTGGAGATGTTGTGTTTGTAGATGACGATGTCTCCCGTTGCTAGACCGTCCGTGATGACGGCGCGGTTGTTCGTTTGGAAGGGAGAGGAAACGTCGATCTTTCTGCCTTGTCCATTTTCGTCGAGTTGCCATGCATTTGCTTGTTGTTTTGTGTAGGCTTCGAGCCAATCTACTTTGACACTTACGGCATCCACTTCGTTGACAATAAGTGTTGCGTTGACATTTGCGCCGAATGGCAACGTCGTAAGTTGTTCTAGTGGCATGATTGTAATTTCATAGAGTTCCATTGGGTTTTTCCGTTTTGCGTCAGGTGCTAGTTCGTCGTATGCATCGCGCCATCTGCTGTCTGTTGCGGGTACTTGTGAAACGGCGTGAACGGTTCCTTCAATGACTGTGTCCAAGCTGTTTTCTTGGATACGTACTTGGTCGCCGGCTTCGATTTTTTGCCACTCTGGCAGTTCTGCATACGTTGTAATCAGTTTTTCTTCGCTAAACACGTCAGCCGCCAATGTGTAGCCGTGTTTATTGACAGTTGAAACCGTACCGTTTACTGGACTGATGAGTGCTGGGCGCATGGGATTTTGAGCTAACTGTGCTTGGATGACAGTTAGTTTGCGTTCGACTTCTGCGAGTTCACGTTCCGCTTGCGCAATTGCTTGCGCATATGCGCCGTCCTGGGATACGTCGACTTGTACATCGACCGTCAATTCGATGTCTGTCGTGCCAGGTGTTTCAGTTGTATTGACATTTGATGTATTGCCACTTGCGCTTGCTCGGTCGGCTTCTAGGTCGTAAAGTGTTGATTCGATGGCGCTTTGTTGTTCCAAGAGCCCTTGTTCCTCTGCTTCCCATGCCGCGAGTTGGCTTTCTGCACGATCGGATTGCAATGTCGCGATTTCATCACCAACTTGCACTTGATCTCCTTCTTTAACGAGCCATGTATCGATTGTTTCTTCATTTCCAACGTAGACGGTGTAAATGGCTGCTGGTGAAACAAGTCCTTCTTTAGGAATGGTTTCTTCAAAGTGTCCTTCAGTCATGCGTTCATATTGATGGACATACACTGTTTGTTGAACAGTGCTTTTCTTTGAGTATAAAAGATGGACGTTGATGGCGATGAATGCACTGACGACGATTGCGACGGTGATGGACATTCGTTTTTTCATTTAGAATCCACCTCCGAACAATGAATTGAGCAATTTGTCGAATGGAATGTATGCGACGGCTGCTGTGATGAGCGCCATTACGACATGAAGGCCGATTAATAGCCATAGATGTTGACGCCATCTTCCATCGACTACGTAACCACGGATAAAACGGTATTGCAATGTAATGATTAATGCGCCCGTTAATGTGAGCTGGTTCAGGAATAAAATCAAGTACCAGTTTTCTAGAATTGTCACCGCAAGCGGTCCGAAAGACAAGAATGACAGGCTTACGGTTGTACCTTTTATGGCAAACACGATAAAAATGAGTGCTTTTTCCAGTAGTAGCAGTCCCGTAATGAGCACTTGCAAAGGCACAAGTTGTCTATATGGGATTTTTGTCAGCACTGAAAGGATGTAGGCCACTCCGAAAATATGGAATGCACTGTATAGCGCTGCCCAAATGATTGCCCCGACGAGTGATGCGTATCTGGCGATAATATAGTCTGCTGTCGACATGGTTGTTAACAACGAAGTCAAGCCCTCGGTGTTCATTCCCCACATGTTGCGCAGTGCGAATAATACAACCCCTGCTAGAATGACAACGAGTAACCGCTTATTAAAATGACGCATCGTGCTTGTTTGTAGATTGGACGCAAGCTCGTCCGGCTTCGTCAAAAAGTGCCAAAACCTGTACTCAAAGAACATAGCGACGGTCCTTTCTGCAATGAAATATTTTCGTTTACGTATAGACTACTGTACCAAATCTTGTGAAATATTCAATTCAAACTGTATGAATACGTCATAGATTGGGCAATCTGATAGAGCGATCAGTATGTTTCAGATTGGTATTATTTCATAAATATTTGTCAACATCAATCCGCTTTATTTCCCGGGAAATCGACAAAGGAGTGAAAGCTAATGCAAAAAAACGATAAAAACCGATTGACGTTACAAGATTTGTTATTCGGTGTCGCCGGTTCAACGATTTTCGTGCTCGCTTTGCACTTTTTGACAAATTGAGAAACCAAACTATGTATACCCTAGTAATCTACCTGCTAAACATTTTACCACGGTTTCGATACAATTTCTTTGTCAACCTTACCATTACTTAGCAAATATTGCTTACTTACATCGTTGCTCCCTACTTTCATGTCGGTTATGGACAGCAAAAAACACTTATCGCAAGTTGATAAGTGTTTTTTATTCGATAGTTTTCAAATCGTACGCAGTCCTTCCATTAGTTGAATGAATAATTGTCTATTGTTTGTTTCGAGTGCGTAGTCGATCATGCGTAGTTGGTTTTGTTGTTCGAGTGCTGCGATGAGGAGTGCAGCTTCTTCGGAAACGACTTTTGGGATTGGAATTTCGAGTTTTAATGTACTTTCCATGATTGTCGTTAAGTGTATGTGTAGGTCGGAAATGAGGAGCAGTTGATAGAGTGGGAGGCGAATGAAACGGTTGCCCTTTTGGAATACGAACACCTCTCCTAAATTCTCTACTTGCAGGCTTTTGATGTTTATGACAATCTCTTTCCCTTCAGTCGGAACGAATTGGTAGATTTCACCTCCCTTTTCAATTGAGAAATATTGATATGCAAAGACAAGGCGTAGACGGAAATCTTCTTGGCTCGTGAAAAAAGGTGTCATGCGTTGAACTAATAGCATATGCATCCCTCCGTTATCGAAAATTCCGATTATTATTATTTTATCATAAGCTGACCTAGTTTGTGAATGTTTTGTTTTCTATCTTATTCAATGTCGGAAGAATAATTGCTAGTGTTCATACTTTTTCCTTCACTCGCTTGTTTAATAATAAAGATGTTTCTAACGGGAAATGGTCGATCCCCTGTGCTTTTAGGTAGCAGATGATGCCTTCATTTTTCCGCTGCGGCGGTTCATGTACATATAAGATGGTTAGTACGTCAAATCGGTAGTTTGCTAGAAGTACTTCATGATTGATTGTTAGAAACGTTTCGTTGGCAGCGTATGTTTCACTGAGTGATTGTTCGCGGACGCTGGTGCGCAGTCGTTTCCCGGTTGCTGATTTCATTTTCCATTGTTGCAAATGGTTATAAAGACCAGGTACGTGTAAGATAAGTGTTTTCATTCGATGATTTCTCCTTTAAAAATGATGTGGGTTATTACTTGTTCGGACATTGTAGGTATGCGGTTTATTCGTAACACATTTTGTTTGAATTGAAATCGTTTAAATTGATGGCCAAAAGCTTTATAATAAAGGGAATGCCTATGTTAGGGAGTGAGCCGATGCACATGACAGTTGAACGCGTTTCTTATTTGCATGAGCGTGAGATTGATGAATTAATGAATAGGATTAAACATTCTTATCGTCCTGACGTTCATACAGAAGCGCAAATCATTCGAAAGGCGGTTTCCTTTGTGCGCAAGGGAGCGCGATTTGCATATCGGTTTGCTAAAGACGAATCTTCGGTTGAAACAGTTTGTACGGATGGTGTTGACCATCTTGTGAAATTGACGTTTTCTGAGGTGGATGCGACGTGCACGTGTGAGGAGCCTGGTTGGTGTCCGCATAAGATTGCAGTTGTTTTCCATCTCTATTCTCAATTTCATTCTTTGACGGATTGGTTGCATGAATGGCAACAGACGGAAGTCACCCAAATGACGTTAAAATTGTCGGAACGCTCACCTGAAGCGTGGAATGTGGTCCTTCGTCAATTGACAAATCCGTTGCGAAACATGGATCCGCGCGAAAATGCGAATGTGTTCATACATGAAACGTCGTTGATGGATCAGAAAGTGATTCCTCTAGCTCCTTTTGAGTGGGAATGGAAGCCGTTGTTTGACTTGTTTTACCGTTTGCATGTCGTCGATGCTGCTTGGTCCTATGTACAGGTTCATCTGGACGATTCCAATCAATTCACATACCGTGAGTGGCAATTGCAGATGTGGCTTGGTGAGCAAATCGGAAAGATTAAAGACCATGCACAATCATTACGAAAAAAGTTGCGTTTGTTTGAAACGGACGTATTTTATGATGCATTGAAAATAATGATTCAGTCGATCACTTTGTACAATAAAGGCCTGTTTGAAAAGAGGCTTGAGTTGTTTAGAGTGATGTGGGACTTATTGTATACTGATCAAGCTTCCCAAAAGAAAGAGCTTGCACGCCTCCTTGAAGAAGACTCTGCCGAAGCGCCGTTTTTTGCCGCTTACGTCTACTTGGAATGGATCGATGATGTAGCCCTTGAAAAAGTTGCTGCGCAAACAGGGGGCAAACGTGTTACGCACTGGTTGCCGCTTGCAGATCATGCGCTTGACATGGGCCAGACCGAGTCGTTAGCGATTATTATGGAGTCCATTTATCCGTATATCGGGACGTATTATGAACTGTTAAAGACGAATGGAGACAAACATCACTTTATCCGAAAGATGGATGAATTGCTGGAAGAAGCCCATTTCCCTGAAATACGGCGTGAAGAACTTTTCATGTTGTATGGAAAAGATGGTGTCAGTGCATTCGGTGATTTTCTCATTGAGCGTGAGCGTTTTGACGAATGGGCTGCACTCATGCACCGGTTCAATGTGCCGTATGATGGAGTGGATCCGGATACATTGAAATTTGTGTTGGCAAATGACCCTGCTTCCGTCATGCCTTTGTTGCATACGTACGCGATGCAGTTCATTCAGGAAAAGAATCGGCATAGTTACCGCCGAGCTGTCCGCTTGTTTAAAAACATGAAAACAGGTGCGAAAAAGAGCGGCAAGATCGAGTTTTGGAATCGCTATATCGATACGGTCCGCGAACAATACAAACGGTTGCGCGCATTGTCGGAAGAGATGGAAAAGGGGAATTTGAATTTATGATGCATACCGAACAAATCAATACACTTTTCCATTTATCGATAGACCGCCAAGAAAACGGTCAGTATGCTCTTTCTGCAACGGATGTAAACGGTCGACGGATCGTGCCAGGGCGACTTGCGAGCTTTCTGTTTTTTTCGAATGAACAAGCGTTGTATGGATTGCTTGCGGTGACGGATGAGCAAGCAGTCCATGTAAGTACGAATGAGTTTTTCCAAGTATTTGTTGGCAAGCCGCATCCGTTTGTTTCGTTTAGCGGGCAGTCTGAGAAGGATGAAGCCCATTTGACGGCTGTCCGGGAGGCTGCGCGTGTTTGGAATGAACCGGATTTCTGGCACTATGCAGAGTTGGACGCAGGGACAATCCGATTCGACGAGGAGAAAATCGGGATTTCTGCGTCAGCTTCGATGATTTTGCATGATGCGATTCGCGAAAAAATACAGGCTTCAGCGATGCGATTCGAACAGTTGCCGGCATTGCTGCCGCATCTGAAGAAGTATGGGTGGCCGGGTGAGTCGGTTTCGACGATGCCGGTCCGGGTGGCGTTCCGTTTGACGGAGCCTGATGATGCGGGTAGTACTGAATGGTTGCTGGAGACGGTTGTTGTCAGTGAGCGCGGTGCACATTGGACGCCTGCTGTTAAAAAGGTGAATGCGCCAATTGCGGATGCGCTGCCGGCGAAGTGGAAATCGTATGCTACTGAGATTCATGAGAAGCAGTCTGAGATGGTTTCGTTTTTGCAGTCCATTCAGGTTGAGCCTGGCGAGCGTTTTTTGTCGATGCCGATGTCCGATCCTGAAGTGCGTATGTTCATTCAGGAGGATTTGCCGGTGTTCCAATCGTTCGGTTATCCGGTGATTTTGCCTGCTTGGCTGAAGTCGGTGACAGAGTCGAAGTTGCGGGTGCGGACGAGTGCGAGTGTGCAGTCGTATCGTTCAGCGGCAGGGTTGGATGAAGTGTTGGCGTTCGATTGGAATTTTTCGCTTGCGAATAAAGAAATCGATCAAGATACGTTCCGTAAGTTGGTGGATGAGAATCGTGAGTTCATCCGTTCGGGTGATGAGTGGTTTCATATTGATCCGCAATGGTTGAAGCGGATTCGTGAGTTGATGGATCAGGCGGATGCTGGTGAGTGGACGGTGAAAGATTTGCTGTTTCAGGAAATTCCTGAAGAGATTGTCCCGCTCGAGGATGATGGTGAATCCGATGATCCGTTGTTGGCTTTTTCGATGAAACAGTCGTTGCGTGAGTATGTTGAAATGATTGCTGATAAGCATGGTTTGCCGGATGCTGGTGTGCCGGCTGCGTTAAATGCTGAGTTACGCCCGTATCAGATTGAGGGCTACAATTGGCTCGTCTTCATGCGTGATTATCGGTTTGGTGCGTGTTTAGCCGACGATATGGGGCTCGGCAAGACGATTCAGCTTATTTCGTATTTGTTGAATGTCCATTCGCGGCCGGATACGTCTTCGCCTTCGTTGATCATTTGTCCGACGAGTGTGCTTGGCAACTGGCAGAAGGAGATTGAGCGTTTTGCTCCTTCACTCGTCGTGCATACGCATTATGGGCCGTCGCGGGCGAAGGATGAAGCGTTCGATCAATTGTTGGCAGAACGCAAGCCGGATGTACTTTTGACGACGTACGGTACGGCGACGCAAGATGATGAGACGTTGAGTGGCACGGTGTTTGCGAGTATTACGCTTGATGAAGCGCAAAATATCAAAAATATGCAGACGAAGCAGTCGCGTGCGATTCGCAAGTTGCACGGTGAACATCAGATTGCGCTGACTGGAACGCCGATTGAGAATCGTTTGTCTGAGTTGTGGGCGATTTTTGACTTTATTCATAAAGGGTATTTTGGCAGTTTCCGGACGTTTAATGAACAGTTTATCATTCCGATTGAGCGGGATGATTCGGCGGTTGAGAAACGAAAGCTGCGGGCAAAAATCCGACCGTTTCTGTTGCGCCGTACAAAAAATGATCCTGATTTGCAGTTGAACTTACCGAAAAAGCTTGAGCAGAACGAGTATTGTCCGCTCACGACCGAGCAGGCTGCGCTCTATGAAAGTTTCATAGAGGATACGAAATTCAAGTTGGATACGTTGACTGGTTTTGAGCGCAAAGGGCTTATTTTGAAGATGCTTAGCCGTTTGAAACAGTTGTGTAATCATCCTGCGTTGTTCTTGAAGGAGCCGGCTTCTCCTGCTGATGAAATGCTTCGTCGTTCGGTAAAATTAAATCGCATTGTGTCGATGGCTGCCGATATTGCGAGTAACGGGGAGCAATGTCTCATTTTTACGCAGTACATCGGGATGGGTCAATTAATTCGCCAATGTTTGAGTGAGTTGCATGACTTGGATGTGCCGTTTTTGTCTGGAAGTATGCCGAAAGGTCAGCGTGATCATTTGGTGGATGCGTTCCAGGCAGGTGAGTTCCCGATTTTCATTTTGTCGTTGAAGGCGGGTGGCACGGGGCTGAATTTGACGGCAGCGAATCATGTGTTACATGCGGATCGTTGGTGGAATCCTGCGGTCGAGAACCAAGCAACGGATCGGGCGTATCGAATCGGACAGACGAAATTTGTGCATGTGCATAAGTTTGTTAGTGTCGGAACGATTGAAGAAAAAATTGATAAGATGTTGCAAGAGAAAGCGGCGTTGTCTGCAGATCTCATTCAGTCGAGTCAATGGATTACGGAATTGTCCGATGCTGAACTTGATGATTTATTAACATTTGAACGATAGGTTTCGGCCCGGCTCTGTTATGGAGTCGGGTTTGTTAATGGACTTTTTGTTTGTCTCGGCGAGCTTGGATGGAAATGACTTTTTGTTGCTGCACTTTTTCTTCTAAGTGCATGACGCGTTCATTCAAGTTGGCGATGATGGTGATGAGTTGTCCCACCTGAAGTTCCAATCTGAACAGTTGTTTTTCGACGGATGTCATGTTGTTCACCTCTTTCATTTATTGGATTTGCGGCAGGAGCGGCCTCCTGCCACAAATGGTTGGCCACGATCCACCGGCCTATTGCAGCAAGCATTGTGAACCGACTTCTACAATGCTTGGTATGATGTCGTTAGGACCCCCATCCTTTAGACATCGATAAATCTCCTTTGTTCTACTTTCGTTCGATTCATGTAAACGATTTACCTGACGTGCTATTCAATTCATGGCTACAGCTACTACTTCCTTCGGTCCTCCCTCCCCTGTCTACTCGCTTTCCGTATGTAACTTAGATAGCTAGTAGATTGGCAATCCATCTTTCTCTTCTTGCGGTAACTGGAAGTTTGCGCTCACATTTTCCTGTTCCTCGTCCCGTCCAGGCGAATCTGCGGAATGTACGTTGGCTTCAGTGTCATCATACAGGTCGTCGCTTGTCCTTCTTTTTGTTGCGAGGAAGCGGACTTCGTCACCAATTACTTCTGTAATGAATACGCGGCTTTTGTCTTCACGTTCATATGTGCGTGATTGAATTCGTCCGCCGACCCCGATTAGAGAACCTTTTCCACAATGCTTCGCGGTATTTTCTGCAACTCTGCCCCACGTTGTGCAGAGTATGAAGTCGGCGTCCACTTCGCCTTGCTGGTTTTTGAATTTACGATTCACTGCAAGAATGAAGCTTGTTTGGAATCTGCCTTCCGACAATCTTCTTAGTACGGGATCTTTCGTAATTCGCCCGACAAGTGCAACTTGATTCACTCATTTCCCCCCTTTCTGTTTGTAATGTCCTTATCATATGTCTAGGTTGTCAAAACTTGCAAATACTCAAAATTGAAAATTCAATGTGTTTAGATAGTTGTTTTGTTGTTTTAACAGCGTCTGATAACAGGTGTTTTTTGTTCAAAGCGCATAGGTATCGCCTTCTAAGAATTGTGTATTTTATGAGATTATTTAAAGATGGGTAGTTTTTCAAGATTTATTGTAAATTGTGTTATACTTGTAGCAAAAAGTGAGCGGGGTGGCAGGTTTGAAGACGTTTAAAATGATTTCTGTGGGCATACTGGTGGAGGATAAAATTCAAGATTTTCCGTTAGAGGATGGCATTATTATTAATCAGGAAAATAGTCATCGCATGTGGCTTCTGGAACTATTTATCGATCGTTCGCACCAGGGGTTGTTTGAGCGTTGGAAGGCGGCTGAAGAGTTGCTGGAGGCGCGCGTCGTCATTTCTTATCCGGAGAATGAACCGGCAGGCTTTCTTGTGGCGGTGGATGCGATTGAGCAAATTGGCGATCATATCTCTGTCTTATTGAAAGGTCGCTTGAAGCGTGCGCGCACACAATATGCGGAGCATTTGTTGGAAGAGCTCATTACGGAAGGTTTGAGCGGTCAAGAGTTGTTGCAACGATTTGAATCGGATATGCGGGAACGTCCTCGATTGAAGAAGGATCGGGATCGCGATTTGTCGGAGGAGAAGCTGCCTTGATGGTGGCTTTTTTTATTTGGGTGATTATGCTGGGATTGGTGGCGGCGGTTATGCGGCGTTTGGCGGAGTTATGCCGCGTTTTGAGAAGTTATGCGACGTTTGAAGACTTTATGCGCCGTTTGAGAGAAGTATGCTGGGTTTGGTGACATTATGCCGCGTTTGGTGACTTTATGCCGCGTTTTAAGTATTTATGCGGATTTTTATTTTTGTTTCGTGGGCGATTACTATGTTTCCTGATTTATTGAATCGCGCTAAATGGGTTTTGACTATTTAAGCTCTTGGGTTTTGGTTTTCGTTTGCAGCGGGTGCGAGGAGTATGCTGAGTTTTGTGGCGACTATGCGGCGTTTGAGAGGAGTATGCCGCGTTTGATGACTTTATGCCGCGTTTGGAGTTGTTATGCGGCGTTTGGGAGAAGTATGCCGCGTTTTAAGTATTTATGCGGATTATTAATTTTGTTTCGTGGGCGGTTACTATGTTTCCTGATTTATTGAATCGCGCCAAATGGGTTTTGACAATTTAAGCTCTTAGGTTTTGTTTCTTGTTTGCAGCGGGTGCGTGGAGTATGCGGCGTTCGGGAAAAGTATGCCGCGTTTGGAGACGTTTGGCATTCAAGAGAAGTATGCTGCATTTGGTGACTTTATGCCTCGTTTTACGTATTTATGCGGAATACTAATTTTGTTTCGTGGGCTGTTACTATGTTTCTCGATTTATTGAATCGCGCCAAATGGGTTTTGACAAATTAATCTCTTAGGTTTTGTTTTTCGTTTGCAGCTGGTGCTTGGAGTATGCTGCGTTTTGTGGTGACTATGCGGCGTTTGAGAGGAAAATGCCGCGTTTGCAGGTGTTATGCGCCGTTTTAGAGAAGTATGCCGCGTTTTAAGTATTTATGCGGAATACTAATTTTGTTTCGTGGGCGGTTACTATATTTCCTTGTGTATTGAGTCGCGCTAAATGGGTTTTGACAAATTAAGCTCTTAGGTTTTGTTTTTCGATGGCAGCGGGTGCGAGGTGTATGCTGAGTTTTGTGGCGACTATGCGGCGTTTAGGAGAAGTATGCCGCGTTTGGAGGCGTTATGCGGCGTTTGAGAGGAGTATGCCGCGTTTGCAGGTGTTATGCAGCGTTTGGAAGAAGTATGCCGCGTTTTGCGGCGGCTATGCGGCGTTTGAGGCGGATATGCCGCGTTTGGGGAAGTTATGCGGGGATTGCTTTGTTGTGTGGAATTTCTGTGACGCGATTCCACAAAGAAGCACTGAACTGAATGGGAAAAACCGCCTGCTGGAGGCGGTTTTCTTTACGGCTTGCGGTTAGCGGTTGTTCATTCCGTTGCGTTGGTCACGGTCGTCCATTTGGGTGTCGTCTGGTGTGGTTACGCCGTCATCGGTGATGATGCCGTCGTCCATTCCGTTGTCACCGTTCATGTTGCCATCGTAGCGGTTGTCGTCATTGATGATTCCGTCGTCTACGTTGTTGCCGTTTCCATTGTCGATGCCATCCATGTCTGGACCTGCACCGTTATTTACACGTGGTGTCATGTCACGTAGCCCGTTGTCTAGTTCTTCCATTGGGGTTTCGTTGTTGTCCGGTACTTCGTCGTTGCCACACCCTGCTAGGGCGAATCCAGATACGAGTACGAGTGGGATCGCTTTTTTGAACATGAAATTCCCTCCTTTCCACAAGCCGTCTATCATACAATCCGTATGATACTCGTAGGTTGGCTTAAAAGGAGGGAACTATCCGTTTAATCTTGTTCTTTTTGTAGGTGTTCGGTTAGTAAATTTTCGACAAAGTTGGCTTCTGCCTTACAGCCGTATGTGTAGTGCGTGTCGAGTTTTTCTTGCATCATTTGGATGGATGCGATTTGGTCTTCGGAAGGCGGTTCGTTCAAAATCCGCTGAATGACTTCATTGATGCGCTGGGCGAGATCTTCGTGGAATGAAGGATGTTGTTTGATGTCTTCCGGAATTTTTGAATACCATAATGCTTTTGTTGTAATGTATTCCCGCCATGTTGCGACAAACTGCTCGATGCTGTATAGTTCTTCATCCCAAGCGATACTTGCCATATATTGCTCGAATGTTTGGGTGATGGAGCGGGTTATACTACTTTTTATATTTGGAGAAAGATTTTTAAACATTTCTGATGGTACCTCCCACTATGCATGTTTCTACGCGTACGTGAAACATTTCCGTTTTGTGCACGGCTGTCAATAAAATGGATTTTACACATCCATTGTAACGAAATTGGCTGAGTAGTGCAAATGTTTACTCGACCGGTCCAAGTGCAAACGTGATTTCGGTTTCGCATGCGATTTCGCCTTCGACGGTTGCGACGGCTTTACCTTTTCCGATTGCGCCACGCATTCTTGTGATTTCCACTTCCAGTTTTAACGTATCGCCAGGAATAACTTGTCGTTTAAAACGGCAATTGTCGATGCCTGCGAAGAATGCAAGTCGGCCACGGTTTTCTTCTTTTTGCAACATGGCAACTGCACCGACTTGTGCGAGTGCTTCGACAATGAGCACGCCTGGCATGACGGGATAGCCTGGAAAATGTCCTTTGAAAAATTCTTCGTTGATCGTGACATTTTTTAAGCCGACTGCTTTTTTCCCTTCTTCGAGTTCAGTAATTCGATCGACTAACAAAAATGGATAGCGATGTGGAATGATGGCTTGAATTTGCTCTGCATTTAGCATGACTTTGTCCTCCAAACTTATGTATGGTGTAAATGAAAACGAAAGAGCCGTTATGACTCTTTCCCGCTCATAATATCGAATATGTGCATCCACGTTTCTTTTTTCAACACGTCTGCCGGCTGGCCGTCACCGACGACGCCATAACCGACCATTGCACCTGCAATTGCTGCACCTGCAACTAACAGAAGGACGAGGAGGATCCGCAACCAGATGGGCAGCAAACGAATTTGCACCCACATGCGTTTTTTCGTTTCTTGTTCTTCCTTCACAGGTTTCTGCTTTTTTTGTTGACTGCGTGCAATGCGCGATGACACGATTTCTTTTTCAGTGGCATCTCTGCGGTTTAATTGTGGACTTTTTTGCTTATCATCTGTCATATTGTATTCTCCCTAGCCCGACTTATCGAATGTTATTGATGAGCCCTAACATTTGATCGGCAAGTGTGACGGTACGAGCATTAAATTGGTACGAACGTTGGACATTGATGAGGTCTGTCATTTCTTTTTCATAATTGACGTTCGATGCTTCCAAATAACCTTTTTCCATACCGATTTGATTACGGTCAGCTCCGTTTAAATTGATGAGTACTTCTTCTTGTCCGACGCCAAGGTCCGCAAGATTCGCCGGAACGCCAAGCAAGTTGCCCGATAGTCGTTCCATTAAATTTGGACGTTGAATGGTTGAAATGCCGAGTTCAATCGTTTGTGTTGTGCCATTTGAAAACGACACTTGTAGTTCACCACGTGCAGATAAACCGTATTCACGGACATTGTCTGCAAACGTGATCGGCTCGCCTGCTTGATTGGCAATTGGATAGCCTTCACCGTTGACGAGCATCACGTTGCCGCCTTCTATCGGTGAGACATAGAAGCTGCCTTCACGTGTATAGGCGATTGTGTCGCCATTTTCACCGGGCATGATGACGTTGAAATACTGTTTCGGTTCGGTCAATGCAAAATCGAGATCTCGATCGGTTTTTTGCATCGTGCCGACTTTCCAATTCATTTGCGCTGAACCGAGCATTGCACCAACACCATAGCGGATGCCTGCAGGAGTTTGTCGTGTTGCTGTATCCGCTTTGTCATTGTTGAATTGTTGGTACAACATTTCCTGGAAATTCGCTTGGCTTGCTTTGTAGCCCGTCGTCGCTGAATTTGCCAAGTTGTTTCCGATAATATCGATATGGTGTTGTAATTGCGTCATTGTATTGACGGCTGTTGTCATCGACCGTATCATACTTTCCGGCCCCTTTCAATGCGTATCATTAATTGACACGCCCGATTTCGTTCACTGCTTTTTCCATACTGCGGTCATAGGCTTGTAAAATCTTTTGATTCGCTTCAAATGCACGGTAAGCTGCAAGCATGTCTGTCATCGTTTTAGCAGAATCGACGTTAGACCCTTCCAAATAGCCTTGTTGGAATGAATACCCGACACCTGCAACGCCTTGTGCTTCAGGTAGATTGCCTGTACTGCTTGCAAACAGGCCATTGCCTTGTTTCAGCAATGTTGCTGGTTGAGCAGCGAATGACACGCCGAGCGTCGCAACCGCACCTTCACCTTCCATCACAACCCCGTCAGATGTAATGCGGAAATCGTCATTTTGCAACTGAATACGATTGCCGTTCGTATCCAGGACATAATAACCCATCGGATTGGTTAAATAGCCTTGCGGATCCAATGTGAAGTTCCCGTTTTTCGTATACACTTCGTTGCCATTGTCGCTTTCTAGACGGAAAAAGACGGCACCCGGTGTACCTGTTTCTTCATCGACAGGCAAGTTGCCTTCGAGTAAAGCGACATCCGTCGTCAAACCTGTTTCACGAAGGGAGCCTTGTACAAAAAGTGGCATCGTTTCTTGCATGTAAACACCTGTGGACAGTTCGCCTACAGGTGAGAGTCCTGTCATATGTAATCCTTTTTCTGTAGGGATGCGCGTCGCATTCAAGCTGGACATGAACATTTCAGGGAATGAACGGATGCTCGATTGCTCTGCTTTAAAGCCTGGTGTGTTGGCGTTCGCCATATTATTTGCTAGCATTTCCGTTCTACGCTGTTGCGCAATCATGCCAGAACCGACTGTGTAAAAACCACGGAACATTGTTCCCGCCTCCTATCATTTATTGCAATTAGTATCGTTTACCGACTTTGCTAATGTTTTCGAGCAATATACCCGTGCCGATTGCGACACAGCCTAATGGGTTGTCCGAAACAAATACGGGTACTTTCAACTCTTCTGCAAGCAGTTGATCAATCCCGTGCAATAATGCACCGCCACCTGTTAGGAAAATGCCACGGTCAATAATATCTGCCGATAGCTCCGGTGGTGTTTTTTCTAATACGTTTTTAGCAGATTGAATAATCATTTCGATTGACTCCGATAACGCCTCACGAACTTCTTCGGATGTAATCGTAATTGTTCTTGGCAAACCTGTCACCATGTCGCGTCCACGGATGTCCATCTGTTCATTGCGGCCTCCTGGAAAAACAGTGGCAATATTTTTCTTGATCGTTTCTGCAGTCCGTTCACCGATCATCAACTTATGCTTTTTCTTGATTGATAAAATAATTTCACTATCAAACAAATCCCCAGCTGCTTTAATCGATTCGGATGTGACGATATCGCCCATTGATAATACCGCGACGTCAGTCGTTCCACCACCGATATCAATGACCATGTTACCGCTCGGTTGAAAAATATCCATGCCTGCGCCGATTGCTGCTACTTTCGGCTCTTCTTCCAAGTAGACTTTCTTTCCACCTGATTTTTCTACCGCATCTTTAATCGCCTTCTGCTCAACCCGTGTAATGTTTGTTGGGCAACAGACAAGAATCGTTGGTTTTGACAAGAATCCTTTTACATTCAGTTTGTTAATAAAATGACGTAACATCGCTTCTGTCACATCGAAATCAGCAATGACGCCATCCTTCATTGGGCGGATGGCAACAATATTGCCCGGTGTTCTTCCTACCATTTTACTTGCTTCTTCGCCAACAGCCAATACTTTGTTCGTATGTTTATCGATCGCTACAACAGCAGGCTCGTCCAATACGATCCCTTTCCCTTTCACGTGAATCAACACATTTGCAGTTCCTAAGTCGATTCCGATATCTTTAGCAAACATTAATCCCGTTTCCCCTTCCAGCTGCCTATTCCATACTGTATTTTTACGTACTCTTCTAACTATACATTGTAACACACTGGTTCTTTATTGAACACAAAGATTGACAGTCTTTTGGAATGTTTTTATGCAACAAACCTTATTTGTCGATCAACCAATTGTAGGATTTTATTTACAACTCATGACAATGAATCGTAATTTACATCGTTCATTTCCACTAGTACTTTCTACATGTTATTCAAATGGCATATGTATATTCATCAAACTTTTCTACATGCGAAAAGACAGGGTGTGCGCACTCTTCCAAATCGGATGGTTGCGTCCCCGTCTATTCCCGTCATGTGTTGCGGGCTTTCTTATTTTCATTCTTCCACTTCATTCGTGTTGCTTCACCGCCTCTTAAATGTCTGACAGACTTATGATAGGCAAGTACTCTAGCAACTTCATCAGACAACTCCGAGTCCACGTTTGGTAATCGTTCTGTCAAATCTTTATGAACCGTGCTTTTGGAGTAGCCTGTTGCTTTTGCCAATGCCCGTACGGTAAGTCCAGTGTCCAGCAACATTTTGCCGAGGCGCACGCATCGCCTCCGAATTTGCTCGTGCACGCCCTCTTCCTTTCCTGTCAGCTCCATTTCTTCCTTTATCCTATGCTGAGATGGGCGTGGTTATGTCTGATAGAGCATTTGAAGTGAGGAAGAGATTTGAAAAAGCAGGAGAAAATCTGTGGGACTACTTGAAATGCTTTCGTCCGCTACTTCGATTTAAGTGAATGACTTGCTTACTAAACGATTGATTGGTGGGAATGAAAGAATTTTTGATACAGAAAAAGCCATCTCGCTCTACACGACGAGAATGGCTTGATTGTTAAAAACCTAATTTTGAACGTGGATTAATTGGAACGCCATCCACCTGTACTTCGAACAACAAGTGTGTTCCAGCTTGCGGATTCCATTCGTTACTCGTCGCTGTACCAAGTACTTGGCCTTGCTCAACTTGGTCGCCTTCTTTCACTTGGATGCCTGTGAGTGAACTGTAAATCGTTGTCATTCCGTCCGCGTGTGTAATGCGTACTTCGCCGCCTTGGAAGTGATCCACTACGACTTGTTCAACAGTTCCGCTCATTGCTGCTAATACTTCAAATGGTTGGTCGTTGACGGAAATTGAAATACCTGTGTTCGTCTTGTACGTTTGGTTGAAGACGAGGAGGGCATTCTCTCTGTCTGCTTCATCTGCTTCGGTATCATAGTACTCTTGTATAATGGCCACGTTGTCAAGATGTTCCTCATCAAATGGGAACTTTACGACTTCAGTTGGTGCATTTGTTTCTACGACCAATCCGTTGTTCGGCTCGTTTGTACCATCGACAGTTTCTTTGGTATCCTTTTGTATGATGGCATTAAAGCCCCAAATCATGCCGACAAAGACGATCGCCACGCTCGAGTAGACGGCCGGCCAGAACCATCTATTCTTCTTTGTACTCTTACTCTTTTGAGAAGGGGATTTCGGTTTTTCTTCTCGCATTGTCATCACCTCAATTGCTATTGTTTGCAATTGGGCGTTATTTTAAACATGCTAAATCATCTTGTTGGAAATTTTTTAATGTTGTGCCTGTATAGTAGTACGATAAGATGTTTTCAGCTTTCCATCCTTTTTGTGCGAACGCTTCTGCACCGTATTGACTCATGCCTACACCGTGCCCATAGCCTTTCGTTGTAATGATGACGATTTCGTTTGTTACATCGTACGCAATGTCGAAGTCCGTAGATGCGATTCCGAGTACTTCTCGCATTTCTCTACCGCTCTTCTCAAAATTAGTAGATACAGCTCGCTGCACGCGTCCTGTATGATTACGAACGAGCTTCAAGCTTTTAAAATGATCCGCTTTCCATTCAGAACCGAGTGCTTCATTCCACTCGTCAATCGGCATTTCAACACGTCGTTCTACTTCTGCCGCTACGTTTGCTTCACCTGGACTTTCAACACTTTGCAAATAAGGGATCGGATTGCCGCTAAAATTTTGTGCGGTTTCCGTTTTGCCATTGGATGTCGAGAAAAACATGGCTGTGATCATTTCGTCTTCGTAAACGATTGTTTGCCCTTGTGTTGTTTCAATAAGTTCTGATAGTCGCTTCTCGTTTTTTTTGAATTCTTTCCCCCAACGCTCTTTTCTAGCTTTTTCATTTTTATAGACTTGTGCGGATACAGTTGCT
Organism: Sporosarcina sp. OR05; assembly: GCF_041414805.1. Taxonomy (NCBI): domain Bacteria; kingdom Bacillati; phylum Bacillota; class Bacilli; order Caryophanales; family Caryophanaceae; genus Sporosarcina; species Sporosarcina sp. OR05. Next base: position 19,976 of record NZ_JANKJL010000007.1, read on the forward strand.
TGGATCGGTTTCTTTCCGTTGTCTGTTGACCGTAATGCATATGTCCGTGCGGCAATCGCTTGCGCTCTTAACGCTTCGTCATGAAATACGATCGGCATCTCTCCTGCCACGACGCCAAGTACGTATTCCTCAAGCGGTATAGGCTTGTCCTCTCCTTCCACTGTAATGTAGATTGCGCAAGGATCTTCTTCTTCCTTTGCTACTTCTTTTGCTACGGGTTCGATTGTCTGCTTCATAAAGATTGGAATAAAAAATAGGAGTAAAATGAATAAAACAGCTAGTAGTTTGTCCATAATTCATTGTATGAAGGTTGTCCTTCATTCATTCGAAGAAATGGTTGAAGATATTCGTAGAGTTTTTGAGACTTGCTGCGTTATGTGGCGTTTGAGCGAAGTTTGCGGCGTTTCGCGGAGTTATGCCGCGGTTGAGCGAAGTTTGCGGCGTTTCGCGGAGTTATGCCGCATTTGAGCGAAGTTTGCGGCGTTTCGCGGAGTTATGCGGGGATTGATGCTGACTATTACAGCTTTCAAGTTGGGGTAGTAATTTTCTTTTCCGCGGGCTGTTATTTGTGGCAGATATAATCTTATCGCGCCAAATGCATTTTACACTTTAACGGTTTGGTTGAGAGTGTCGTACAGTTTCTAGATCGCTATGATTTTTCGGGATTGTTTTAGTTGCCTGCGAAATGAGTAGAAGGTTGTTGTGGAACCGCGGCCAGTTGTTCGTCTTGAAGGGTTTCCTGTCGCGCAAAAACCTTTTACACTTTAAGGGTTTGTTAGAGAGGGAGATTCAATGGATGGCGAGCTGCGTTATGCGGCGTTTGAGCAAAGTTTGCCACGTTTGACGGGAGTTATGCCGCGTTTGAGCGGAGTATGCGGCGTTTGAAGATGTTATGCCGCGTTTGAGCGAAGTATGCGGCGCTTTGCGGAGTTATGCCGCGTTTGATGCTGAGCATAGCAGCTTTCAAGTTTGGTTTGTACCTAATTTTCTTTTCCGTGGGTTGCTATATGTAATAGATATGATGTTATCGCGCTGAATGCCTTTTACACTTTAAGGGTTTGTGAGAGACGGAGATTCAATGGATCTTGAGCTGCGTTATGCGGAGATTGAGCGAGTATGCGGCGTTTGAAGATGTTATGCCGCGTTTGAGCGAAGTTTGCGGTGTTTGGAGAGGTTATGCCGCGTTCGCAGAATTTATGCCGCTTTTGAAGGACTTATGTGGTGTTTAAAGAGGTATTGGTTGTTTATTGAGGCATAAAAAAACTGCCTACAGTGGTTTGGTGTGTAGACAGTTTTTGTATGGTAGGAAGAAGTTCGTTTAGACGAGTTGTTCTTCTTGGACAGTTGTTGTTTCTTCTTCGGAAACGCGTTCGATGTCCGCGCCGAGTGCTTTGAGCTTCTTGTGGAAGTCTACGTAGCCGCGGTCTAGGTGAGCGAGTTCAGTGACGCGTGTGACGCCTTCTGCGACAAGTCCTGCTAGGATGAGTGCGGCTGCGGCACGTAGATCGGTTGCAGCGACTTCAGCGCCTTGAAGTTTGGACGGCCCTGATATGATGACAGAACGTCCTTCGATTTTAACACTTGCGTTCATGCGGCGGAATTCTTCAACGTGCATGAAGCGGTTTTCGAATACGGTTTCTGTTAGGACGCCAGTTCCGGATGCCGTCAACATAAGTGCCATCATTTGTGATTGCATATCTGTTGGGAATCCTGGGTGCGGCATTGTTTTTAAATCCGTTGCTTTTAATGGGTGTTTGGCTTGGATGCGTAAGCCTTCTTCCAATTCCGTAATGACAACGCCCATTTCTCCGAGCTTGGAGATCAATGCAGCATTATGTTCAGGAACTGCGTTATCGATTGTGACGTCTCCGCCTGTAATCGCTGCAGCTACCATGAACGTACCTGTTTCGATACGATCTGGAATGATATGGTGAATTGTGCCATGTAGTTTTTGCACACCTTCGATTCGGATGGCATCTGTACCTGCACCGATGACTCTTCCGCCCATTTCGTTAATGAAGTTTGCTAAATCGACAATTTCCGGCTCTTTCGCCGCGTTTTCGATAATTGTCGTTCCTTTGGCTAATGCAGCAGCTGTCATAATGTTTTCTGTTGCACCTACACTTGGGAAGTCCAAATAGATTTTAGCACCTTTTAAACCGTTAACTGCTTTTGCTTCAACATGTCCATGACCGAATGAGATTTCTGCTCCCATCGCTTCGAACCCTTTGAGATGTTGGTCAATTGGTCTTGATCCGATTGCGCAACCGCCTGGAAGCGCGACACGGGCAAAACCGTTACGTGCGAGTAATGGGCCCATGACAAGAATGGACGCACGCATTTTTCGTACATAGTCAAAATGTGCTTCGGATGAAAGTCTGCTCGTTGAATCGATAATGACTTCTCCTTGTTCAGCATCATACGTAACTTTTGCATTCAAGCTTTTTACAACTTCGTTTATTGTCGATACGTCCGATAGGTTCGGTACGTCGCGTATAATATTTGGGCCTTCGGATGCGAGTAATGCTGCAGCCAAAATAGGAAGTACTGCGTTTTTCGCTCCTTCTACCCGGACATTTCCTTCAAGAACACGTCCACCGTTTATAATTATTTTATCCACAAAAAGTCCCTCCGACTTCAATTTTTACTTTTTGCCATATGCGATTCATTTAAATTTTTTTGTCATAGATTAAACATAAAAACACATACTATTCTACATCGCTCTACATAATTAAACAAGTTACTACAGAGCTATTTTCCCGCTTATCTACAAGATATTCTATAATATGTACCCATTTGACGATTTGTGCCCTGTCTAGAATGGGCTGTCGTCTTGTTAATGTTTGTTTTTCCCTTGCCATATAGGGGTTCAAACATTTATTTTCATGCCATCGCCCCATCTACACGACTGTATATACGCGGCGATAGCATGGAACAACTCGAAATGAGTACACTGTTTGTACTACTGACAATTGCCTACTGACTATGTACCCCAAAAATCTTCAGGCAAACCAGTGTTTATGAAAATAATGTAGGAATTCTTCCTGACCAATAGGATATGTCTAAAAAGAAATTTGATACGGCTGAACCAATCGCAAAACTCAATAAAATATAGAGAATTTGTGCTTGAAAAACGTGGTGCTTTTTAATGATTTTTTCTGGCATGACAGACTGCAATGCATAAAATGTCAAACCGATGAAAAAGATGTGTGACAAAATTGCAAGCATCGGATTGTGCACAAAAATATCGTTCATTCTTTCGACCTCCTTCGCCAACTTTCGATAATTGTTATGGAGCTGTTATCGTTTCTTTGTGAAGTTTAGTAGTCCTACATATGAAGTTAGTAGAGGGTACTGGCTTTTTTGCGATGTGGAGTATCACGCGAGACCTACTTACTATTGCATATGATTTGTACATTATATGGGTGATTGGATAGATTCCCTTTAGTAGAGTCCTAGAGGGATTAATTTCCATAAGAAAAAATGCGGGCAGAAGAAACATATCCTCTGCCCGCCAACAAGTCAAAACAATTACTTCATATTATGAACGTTGATTCGATTGATGGCACGTTTTAGATCGAGTTCCACCAATTGAGCATCAAGTTTATCTGCTTTTGCCTGTAGTTGTTCTTCCGCACGTTTTGCTGCGCGTTGTGCACGAGCAATGTCGATATCGGTAGCCAATTCAGCGTTTTGTGCCAATACGGTTACAACGTCTGGACGGACTTCGATGAATCCACCGTGAACGGCGACATTAACAGTCGTAGTATCTTTCTTCAGGCGAAGCGCACCAATTTGAAGTGGTGCAACCATAGCGATATGGCCGGGAAGAATCCCAATCTCACCCGTTTCAGTGGAAGCAATGACCATGTCCGCTTCTGTTTCACTAACTGGGCCGTTGGGAGTGACGATATTGACTTTAATTGTCTTCATAATGTTCCCTCCTGATCCCGCTTAATCAATTACGCCTAGGCATAATTGTGCCCAGATTGTTGACAATCTATGGCATCGCCGGAGGCTTTAATGGTATTCAGCTTTGTTCTTGTAAAGCTGGAATAGTTAAGAACGTTGCATCCATCACCCGGTTAAGGGGATGGATGCGACATTAGTAAAGGCAAATTAGACTTCTACACCCATGCCTTTTGCTTTTTCGATAACTTCCTCGATGCGTCCAACAAGACGGAAGGAATCTTCTGGTAGGTGGTCGTAACGACCTTCCAAGATTTCCTTGAAGCCTTTAATTGTTTCCGCAACCGGCACATAAGATCCTTTTTGGCCTGTGAATTGCTCAGCCACGTGGAAGTTTTGTGATAGGAAGAATTGGATACGACGTGCGCGGCCGACGACAAGTTTGTCTTCTTCGCTAAGCTCGTCCATACCAAGGATTGCGATAATATCTTGAAGTTCACGGTAACGTTGTAGCGTTGACTGTACTTGACGTGCCACTTCGTAGTGCTCTTCGCCGACGATTTCAGGGCTAAGTGCGCGTGAAGATGAAGCAAGTGGGTCAACCGCTGGGTAGATACCCATTTCAGATAGTTTACGCTCAAGGTTTGTTGTCGCGTCCAAGTGAGCGAATGTTGTAGCCGGAGCCGGATCCGTATAGTCATCGGCTGGTACGTAAATCGCTTGGATGGAAGTTACAGAACCTTTGTTTGTTGAAGTGATACGCTCTTGCAATTGACCCATTTCCGTCGCAAGTGTTGGTTGGTAACCAACGGCAGATGGCATACGGCCAAGAAGTGCAGATACTTCAGATCCCGCTTGTGTAAAGCGGAAGATGTTATCGATGAACAGAAGTACGTCCGCGCCTTGTTCGTCACGGAAGTGTTCTGCCATTGTCAAACCACTAAGTGCAACACGCATACGTGCGCCAGGTGGCTCGTTCATTTGACCGAATACCATTGCTGTTTTGTTAATAACGCCGGAATCCGTCATTTCGTGGAACAAGTCATTTCCTTCACGTGTACGTTCACCAACACCCGCGAATACGGAGATACCGCCGTGTTCTTGTGCGATGTTGTTGATTAGTTCTTGGATAAGTACTGTCTTCCCTACACCGGCACCACCGAAGAGGCCGATTTTACCACCTTTGATGTATGGTGCAAGCAAGTCAACTACTTTAATCCCTGTTTCTAGAATTTCAACTTCCGTTGAAAGGTTTTCGAATTGTGGAGCTTGACGGTGGATTGGGTCACGGTGTTCTGAAGCCGGAATTTCCTCTCCTAGGTCAATGATTTCTCCAAGTACGTTGAATACACGTCCAAGTGTGACGTTACCGACTGGAACTGAAATCGCCGCGCCTGTATCAATAACAGCCGTACCACGCTTTAGACCATCCGTGGATGACATTGCGATTGTACGTACTGAGTCGTCTCCAAGGTGGAGTGCAACTTCAAGCGTCAACGTTTGCGGTTCTTCGTTCGGACGTTGGATTTGGACCTTCAGTGCGTTATAGATTGCTGGCAGTTGACCGTCTTCGAATTTAACGTCAACAACAGGACCCATAACTTGAAGTATTTGTCCGTTACTCATGCTTTTCCCTCCTGTCTTACTTTTCCCGTTCAAATTATGCTCTATTCGAGAGCGGCAACTCCGCCGACAATCTCGGTGATTTCTTGCGTAATTGCAGCTTGACGTGCTCGGTTGAATGACAATGTGAGTGAATCGATGAGTTCCGTCGCATTGTCTGTAGCCGTCTTCATCGCTGTCATACTGGAAGCATGTTCGCTCGCTTTTCCATCAAGCACTGCTCCGTAAATCAGACTTTCCGCGTATTGTGGAAGAAGCGTTTCGAGAATCGCTTCTGCAGAAGGCTCAAATTCATAGGAAGCCATTGCTGACGCTGATGAAATATCCGTGAGCGGAAGCAATTTCTTTTCCGTCACTTCATTGGAGATGGCGGAGATGAAGTGGTTGTAGTATAAGTACACTTCATCGTATTCGCCTTCTGTGAACATGCCAACAGCTCGATTCGCGATTGATTTTATTTCCTCGAAAGAAGGGTGATCGGAAACTCCGACTAGACTTTCGCATACGTCATATCCAAGGCGGCTGAAGAATTCAAGCCCTTTACGACCGATTGCAACGATTTTCACTTCCTCTTTGGAGGCGTGACGTTGTTCAATCGCTCGACGCGCTTTTCGGAAGAGGTTACTATTGTATCCACCAACGAGTCCGCGGTCAGATGAGACGATGATATAGCCTGTCTTCTTCACTGGACGATGTGTAAGCATCGGATGGCTTGCGTCGCTTGTCGCGCTCGCAATTGCACCGACAACTTCTTGGATTTTCTCCATGTACGGAACGAATGCTTTCGCGTTCATTTCTGCACGAGTCAATTTCGAAGCTGAAACCATTTGCATCGCTTTTGTGATTTGACTAGTCTTCTTTGTCGATTTAATACGATTTTCGATATCGCGTAATGATACCACTGGCAATTCACCACCTTATTGTTTAGTTGTATACAGTAAATTAAGTTCGCTGTGAAACGGATTGAGGCTTCTAGCGGTATTTCTGTACCGCCTTCCGCTTCAATCCTCTACGTTCATACGAAAACAGTAATTGTTAGTATATAGTGATCAAAATCCTAAGAGACTATTTTTGAATTAAGACTCAGAAGGTACGAAAGTTTTCTTGAATGCGTTGATCGCATCTTTCATGACGTCATCAGACGGAAGGTCTTTCGTTGTACGGATATGATCTAACACTTCAGTGTGGTTGGATTCGAGCCAGCTTGTAACTTCGCTTTCGAATCGAAGAATATCTTGTACTGCGACATCGTCAAGAAGGCCGCGTGTCAATGCATAAAGAATGACTACTTGATATTCAACTTTAACCGGTTTGTTCAAGTCTTGTTTTAAGACTTCAACTGTACGGATACCGCGGTCTAGTTTCGCTTTTGTTGATGCATCAAGGTCTGAACCGAATGCAGAGAATGCTTCGAGTTCACGGTATGCAGCAAGGTCAAGACGAAGTGTACCCGCAACTTTTTTCATTGCTTTGATTTGCGCAGATCCACCTACACGGGATACGGAAAGACCGGCGTTGATCGCTGGACGTACACCCGAGAAGAAGAGGTCTGATTGCAAGAAGATTTGTCCATCAGTGATGGAGATAACGTTCGTTGGAATGTAAGCAGAGATGTCTCCAGCTTGTGTTTCAACGAATGGAAGTGCAGTGATTGAACCTGCGCCTAATGTATCGTTCAACTTCGCTGCACGCTCGAGTAGACGGCTGTGCAAGTAGAATACGTCACCAGGGTAAGCTTCACGACCTGGAGGACGGCGAAGTAGTAGTGAAAGTTCACGGTAAGCAGCAGCTTGTTTAGATAGATCATCGTAAACAACCAATACGTGCTTGCCTTGGAACATGAATTCTTCGGCCATTGTTACACCTGTGTAAGGTGCTAGGAATAGCAATGGAGCTGGTTGTGAAGCAGACGCTGTAACGACGATTGTGTAGTCAAGCGCTCCGTTTTTACGAAGTGTTTCAACAACCCCACGTACTGTGGATTCCTTTTGTCCGATAGCGACATAGATACAGATCATATCTTGGTCAGCTTGGTTAAGAATCGCATCGATCGCAACAGTTGTTTTACCTGTTTGACGGTCACCGATGATCAATTCACGTTGTCCACGGCCGATCGGTACAAGTGCATCGATCGCCTTGATGCCTGTTTGCAATGGCTCATGTACGGATTTACGTGCCATAACGCCTTGCGCAGGACTTTCAATTGGACGAGTTTTTGTTGTTGCGATTGGACCTAATCCATCTACCGGCATACCGATTGAATTGACTACGCGTCCAATTAGTTCCTCACCTACAGGAACTTCCATAATACGGCCAGTTCGACGTACTTCATCGCCTTCTTTGATATCTGTGTATGGTCCAAGGATAACGATACCTACGTTGTTCGCTTCCAAGTTTTGTGCCATACCTAGAACACCTGTTGAGAACTCTAAAAGTTCTCCAGCCATGACGTTGTCGAGGCCATGAGCAAGAGCGATACCGTCACCGATCTTGATAACCGTACCGACTTCGCTTACTTCCATCTCAGACTGATAGTTTTCAATCTGCTGCTTAATCAGCGTGCTGATTTCTTCAGCTTTGATGCTCATGTATGTCACCCCTCAATTTCAAATTAAGATCCGATCAATTTACGTTGGAGCTTATCGAGCTTCGCGCTCAAGCTGCTGTCGTAAATCTGATTGCCGATTTGGAGACGGATGCCTCCGATCAAGCTTGGATCGATGATATTTTCAATGCGTAATGTTTGTTTGCCAACTTTATGTGCGAATGAAGCAGAGATTGAGTTCGACTCATTTTCCGTCAATGGACGTGTCGAGTATACTTTCGCTTCTGCAACGCCTGCAGCACCGTTCGCGAGTTCATGGAATTCAGTAATAACATTTTGGATTTCATCAAGACGTTTCGCATCCAATAAAACGAACAATGTGTTCATGATGATCGGATTTACGCCTTTAAAGATGTTTGCCATAATGTCTTTCTTTTTTGCTACGGACAACTTTGGAGAACTGAGTAGTACGCCTAGTTGCTTGTTGTCACGGAACGCTTTTTTCAATTCTGTTAGTTCTGATTGAATGGAAGCAGTTTGTCCTTGTTGTTGTGACAAGTTGAATAATGCGGTTGCATAGCGCTTAGCTACTACCGATTGGCTCATCGGCTTTCGCCTGCCTTCACAATCGTTTCTTCAATCAATGCACGGTTGTCTTCCTCAGAGATTTCTTTACCAAGAACTTTGGAAGCCGCCATAATTGATAGTGAGACGAATTCTTCACGGACAGCTGCAACAGCTTTTTCTTTCTCTGTCGCGATTTCAAGTGTAGCCGCTTCTTTCATGCGGTTCACTTCTGCACGTGCTGCTGAAATCAGCTCTTCACGTTGTGTTTCACCTTGCTTACGTGCATTGTCAACAATCGACTGTGCGTTATCACGCGCTTCTTTCAAAAGGGCACGCTGCTCTTCCAAAAGTTTGTGTGTTTCGAGACGGCTTTGTTCAGCTGCTTCGATTTCATTCGCGATCAATTGTGCACGTTGATCCATAATGCCCATAAGTGGACCCCATGCAAACTTCTTCAGAAGAAGCATTAGGATGGTGAAGAATGTTACTGTGACGATGATGTCACCTAAGTTCAAACCTTCTGGGTCGTTTAATCCTGCTAAAAATCCTGCGTCAGCGCTTGCCGACAAAAGGATGAAGGTATTTCCAAACACGATTGTTTCACTCCCTTCAAGAGCTCCTGTCAAATTTCGTTAGTGTATAGAAAGAACGTTATTCTTAATTTTCAACGTTAAACTTGCATTTCAAACATCTGTTGTTACATAAATGAATGGCGAAGGACAAACGTTGCGTTCTTCGCCATCTATAGTTGTGTGTAAATTATTTGTTCATTACGATGAACGCGATAACTGTCGCGATGATCGGAAGGGCCTCAACTAACGCTACCCCGATGAACATTGTCGTTTGAAGCATACCGCGTGCTTCTGGTTGACGAGCGATACCTTCTACTGTTTTCGATACGATCAAACCGTTACCAATACCTGCTCCAAGTGCACCAAGACCAACTGCAAGTGCTGCTGCTAATAAACCCATTGTGTAATATCCTCCTAAAAATTCATGTTTTTTTTGTGTTGTTTATGAACCCTCTAAAGGGGCAATATATGTTTAATGGTCTGTATCGACTTTATGAGCCATATAAACCATCGTTAACATAACAAAGATAAATGCTTGGATCGCTCCGATGAAGATGGAGAAACCTTGCCAAGCGAGTGCCGGGATTAATGCTCCAGCGAATCCAAAGATAGTGGAAGCCCCTAGTGTCGCAAGAAGTCCGATAAGGATCTCCCCTGCGAAGATGTTACCGTAAAGACGAAGACCGAGTGTCAACGTGTTTGCGAATTCCTCAATGACTTTGAGTGGTGCCAAGAAAGGCATCGGTTGTAGGTACGATTTAAAGTACCCTTTCGCACCTAATAGTTTAACGCCATAATAATGTGTCAAAACAACAACCATTCCTGCAAGCGTCATCGTTACAACTGGATCAGCTGTCGGCGATTTCCACCATAGATAATGGTTATAACTAATTGCGAATGGTAAACCGAGCATATTTGCGACAAATACGAACATGATGAGTGTAATTCCAAGTACATGGAAACGACCACCCGTTTTCCAGTCCATATTGTTCTTGATGATCCCTTTGACGAAATCCATGACCCATTCCATGAAATTCTGCATGCCTGTCGGTTTAATTTGTAAATTACGCGTCGCGATGACTGCAATTAGGAAGACGATAAGGCATGTTACGAAAAGCATTAGGACGTTGGATAAGTTAAAGACCAATCCGAGAAATTCCACATTCGGATTTTTATGGTTCACGTTTCGTTCACCTCCCTTTTGCAATCAAAAAATTAGTAATGCTTGACGTGTACTACGATCCTGTCGACTAGCAACAAGACGTATGGAATCATTAACCCGATCACTGTTGCAATCATGTTAAATGTTTCCGGCTTCGTCAACGCAATGGCTGCCGCCGCCACACCGGATCCGAATCGCAATACGGTTCCTCCGATTGACTTCGTTTCTTTTCCTTGCGAGATCGATTGATCAAATCTTTCCATTCTACGGACAATAATCCAAAAATTATACAATCCGAACAAGGAGCCAAGAATTAATCCTGCAAAAATCGGTTTGAAGTCAGTAAAACCCCATCCGATGACGAACAGTGCGAGCCAAAAAAAGAGCGCCTTCTTTTGCCTATTGAAAATTTGTCGCATTGTATGCATGGTGGGTGATTCTCCTGATTCGTATTTTTGCCGATTTTTGTGATCCGCGAAAAGTGTTAGGACAATGAGCAGTGTCAAACGAAAAGGTTCGTTTCCCTAAGTCGGGCTTGTCCAAGACTCCGATAAAGGTCGGAACCTATAATTGTAAGTGAATCGTCGTAGCCGCTGACCACCAGGAAGCGTTGCTATTGTGCACGCTCGTGATGTGACTATTGACGACGTCCAGTGAAAGGATGATAGAATCGCGTCAAATTTGATTGCAATGACGATTTTCATATGTATGAAATCCCTATCATTCTTACCCTTTGTTAGCATACAATAGGGGCATTTTGATGTCAATTGATTCCCGTGAAAAACTTCACAAAGTCGTGTTTTTGTCAAATTATCGACATAATTGGGTGCAACCTGCAAGAATGCGTGTTTCACGGAGTCATATGCTGAAATTTTAGCGTTTTCATCATCTGGATTTCCTTCTATCCTGTGCACATTGTGAAAGGAAAGAAAAACCGTTGAAGTGGAAACACTTTCGAGTTGCACATTCAACGATTTTTCGTGTTGTTCGTTTGCTTTTTATTACAAAGAAGAAAGATATTCTTTCAACGCTTCTACAATTCGTGCAGACGCTTTTCCATCTCCGTAAGGATTGGATGCTTTGGACATCGCACTGTATTCCGCTTCGTCGGAAAGAAGTGTATCCGTCAGTTGGAAGATCATCTCTTCGTCTGTCCCAGCAAGTTTTAACGTGCCAGCCTCAATGCCTTCAGGGCGCTCTGTTGTATCGCGTAACACGATGACCGGCTTCCCGAGTGAAGGTGCTTCTTCTTGAATACCACCAGAATCCGTCAAGATGATGTGCGAGCGGGCAGCGAAGTTATGGAAGTCCACTACTTCAAGCGGCTCGATGAGATGAACGCGGTTGTTATTACCAAGCAGTTCATCTGCAACTTCACGCACCGCAGGGTTCATATGCACAGGATAAATCACTTGTGTATCAGGATGTTTTTCAAGGATGCGATTGATGGCACGGAACATGTTGCGCATCGGCTCCCCTAAGTTTTCACGACGGTGTGCCGTTAGCAAGATGAGGCGATCATCCCCGATTTTATCAAAGATCGGGTGATGGTAATCTTCTTGGACAGTCGTTTGAAGGGCGTCGATTGCCGTGTTCCCTGTAATGTAAATACGGTCTTCCGGTTTCTTTTCATCTAGGAGATTACCGGCAGATTTTTCGGTTGGTGCAAAGTGCAAATCCGCAATGACGCCTGTTAGCTGGCGATTCATCTCTTCAGGGTACGGGGAGAATTTATCCCACGTACGAAGTCCTGCTTCAACATGGCCAACAGCGATACGGTTGTAAAATGCTGCAAGGCTACCGATGAATGTTGTTGACGTATCACCGTGGACAAGGACGATATCAGGTTGCGCTTCTTTCATAATTGCGTCCAATCCTTCCAACCCACGAGTCGCAACATCCACGAGTGTTTGACGATCTTTCATGATGTTCAGATCGTAGTCAGGTGTGATGCCGAATGTATGCAAAACTTGGTCGAGCATTTGACGATGTTGTGCCGTCACAGTGACGATTGACTCGATGTCCTCCGTGTGCTTTTGCAGCTCCAGTACGAGTGGTGCCATTTTAATCGCTTCCGGTCTTGTACCGAATATCGTCATTACTTTCCATTTCTGTTTCAAACCATTCACGCCTTCCCCCATTATTTTATCGCAATCTTATTTTGTGCCGAATAAACGGTCGCCCGCGTCTCCGAGTCCTGGTACGATATAGCCTTTTTCGTTCAACTTCTCGTCCATCGCTGCGATGTACACATCGATTTCCGGATGTGCATCCGTAAATACTTTAACGCCTTCAGGAGCAGCAATTAAACACATGAAACGGATGTTTTTTGCTCCGCGTTTTTTTAGTGAATTAACCGCCTCTACAGCCGTCCCACCTGTTGCTAACATCGGATCGACGACGATGAACTCGCGTTCCGCCACGTCAGATGGTAGTTTTACGAAATACTCGTGTGGCTGTAATGTTTCCGGATCACGGAACAAGCCGACATGTCCAACCTTCGCCGCTGGAATTAATTTCAAGATGCCGTCAACCATCCCAATACCTGCACGGAGAATCGGTACAATCCCTAATTTCTTCCCTGCCAATACTTTCGATTTCGACATGCATACAGGCGTTTCTACATCGACTTCCTCTAAAGGAAGGTCGCGTGTAATTTCATACGCCATGAGTGTCGCCACTTCGTCAACGAGTTCACGAAACTCTTTCGTGCCGGTGTTAACGTCCCGGATGTGTGTCAATTTATGCTGGATGAGCGGATGATCGAATACGTGTACTTTTGCCATTGCTTATCGCTCCTTTTCGGAATGTCTCGTACATTATAACAGATAGTTACCAATACACACACCATCAACCGTAGTTTGTGTCAGATGTTGTTGAATGATGAATTATTTGAGGATTTTTTGTATTGATGATTTTTTGAAGAGGGAATTTTGGGAGAGCGAGAGCGAGTTTTTTTTGAGCGGATTGCTTCGGTTTGGACGCAAAATGGACTGATGGACTGGCTAGCGTGCGTATTTTGTGTGTTTAATGACGCGGGAGATGCTGTTTTTCTGGGTTGCGTGTCATTAAGGACTGGTTTATGACGCGGGACTTCCTGTTTTTCCGGTTTGCGTGTCATTCAAGACTGGTTTATGACGCGAGACGTCTTGTTTTTCCGGTTTGCGTGTCATTAAAGACTGGTTTATGACGCGGGATGTCTTGTTTTTACGGTTTGCGTGTCATTAAAGACTGGTTTATGACGCGGGATGTCTTGTTTTTCCGGTTTGCGTGTCATTAGAGACTGGTTTATGACGCGGGACTTCCTGTTTTTCCGGCTTGCGTGTCATTAAAGACTGGTTTATGACGCGGGACGTCTTGTTTTTCCGGCTTGCGTGTCATTAAAGACTGGTTTATGACGCGGGACTTCCTGTTTTTCCGGTTTGCGTGTCATTAAAGACTGGTTTATGACGCGGGACGTCTTGTTTTTCTGGTTTGCGTGTCATTAAAGACTGGTTTATGACGTGGGACTTCCTGTTTTTCCGGCTTGCGTGTCATTAAAGACTGGTTTATGACGCGGGACGGCCTGTTTTTACGGTTTGCGTGTCATTAAAGACTGGTTTATGACGCGGGACGTCTTGTTTTTCTGGCTTGCGTGTCATTAAAGACTGGTTTATGACGCGGGACGTCTTGTTTTTACGGTTTGCGTGTCATTAAGGACTGGTTTATGACGTGGGACGTCTTGTTTTTCTGGTTTGCGTGTCTTTAAAACTATTTATCGATGCGGCGACTCCTCATTTGCTGGCTGGCGCGTCATTATCGGTATCGAGCAATGATAGTGACCGCGGGCAAAAACACTCTTCTCCCCCACTTTCCCTGTCGCGCAGAATGCTTTTGACAAATTAGCGCTTTGCTTCAATGGGCATCACTTGAAAACAAAACTCCCCTATCAAAAGAAAAACCCCGTTCTGCAAGAGAACGAGGCTGGTTTTATTATGCATATAGTGGGAATTTGTCTGTTAGTGCTTTCACGCGTTCTGCTGCTTCTTTTTTCGTCGCTTCGTCTTCGTGGTTTTTCAGAAGCGTTGCGATGATTGCACCGACTTCTTTCATTTCTTCTTCTTTGAAGCCGCGCGTTGTGACAGCAGGTGTTCCGATACGGATACCTGATGTGACGAATGGGCTTTCTGTATCGAAAGGAATCGTGTTTTTGTTTACTGTGATGCCGACTTCGTCAAGTACGTGTTCAGCGATCTTGCCTGTGATGCCAAGTGACTTCAAGTTGACAAGCAATAAATGATTGTCCGTTCCGCCAGATACGATGTCGACACCTTCTGCCATCAAACTGTCCGCAAGGGCTTTCGCATTTTTCTTCACTTGCTGAATATGCGATTTAAACTCAGGCTTTTGGGCTTCGCCGAATGCAACCGCTTTGGCAGCGATGACGTGCATCAATGGACCACCTTGGATGCCAGGGAAGATCGTTTTATCGATTTTACGACCGAATTCAGCAGCGAATTCTTCATTCACGAGAATCAAACCGCCACGTGGCCCGCGCAACGTTTTATGCGTTGTCGATGTTACGAAATGTGCGTGTGGCACTGGGTTTGGATGCTCGCCCACTGCGACAAGTCCAGCGATGTGCGCCATATCAACCATTAAGTATGCACCGACTTCATCCGCGATTTCACGGAATTTCGCGAAGTCGATTTCGCGTGGGTAGGCACTTGCGCCTGCAACGATCATTTTTGGTTTGTGCTCGAGTGCTTTTTGACGAACGTCTTCGTAGTCGATGCGCTCGTCCGTTTCGCTTACTCCGTATTCCACGAAGTTGTAAAGGATACCAGAGAAGTTCACCGGACTACCATGTGTTAAGTGTCCACCGTGTGAAAGGTTCATTCCAAGCACTGTATCGCCTGGCTCAAGCACTGTGAAATAAACAGCCATGTTCGCTTGTGCACCGGAGTGGGCTTGGACGTTTGCATACGCTGCACCGAAGATTTCTTTTACACGGTCGCGCGCGATGTTTTCTACCACATCGACATGTTCGCATCCACCGTAGTAACGTTTGCCTGGATAGCCTTCTGCATATTTGTTTGTCAAATAGGAGCCTTGTGCTTCCATAACTGCTTCTGTTACGAAGTTTTCAGATGCGATTAACTCGATGTTTGCGTTCTGGCGATTTTTTTCCGCCATGATTGCTTCGAAAACTGCTGCGTCATCACGTTGTACATTGCTTAAATCCATGTTGTCATTTCCCCTTTATCATTTATATATCCGGAATCGGCGCCGTAAGCTTGTCCGGTATTTTGAACGCCCCGCTCTCACGTTCATTTCGCGAAAACGGAGCGGGCGCATCTATTGGAAATCAGTCGTTCATTCTTCAATCGGACGTTTGTAAACTGCGCGTTCTCCACCGATTAGTTTCGGACGGGTTGTCGCAACGGTTACGATGGCGTCACCGATTTTTTTAATGGATGTGCGTAGTGGGACAGCGACCGGTTTTAATTGCATTCCGATCAACGTCTGACCGATGTCGATTCCTGCATTGGCACGGATGGATTCGACGACAACTGCGTCTTTTAAATGTTCATATGCGTACGCTGACATAGAGCCCCCTGCCTTTACGACAGGTATGACAGAAACTGGGTCGAGATTGTACGCTTCTGCTGCTTTGCGCTCAATCGTCAATGCCCGGTTAATGTGTTCGCATCCTTGGAATGCCAAGTGGAGGGAATACTTTTTGGCAAATGCTTGCAACGGTTGGAACAAGGCTTCCGCTACTTCAAGTGCGCCGCCGGTACCAATTCGTTTGCCAGCAATTTCAGATGTTGAACAACCGATGACAAAGAACGTTCCAGGAATTAAATCGGTTTGTTCTGCCAATTCTGCAAGCAGTTGTTCAAGTTCGAGCTTATATAAGTTCATTGCATCCATTGTTTATTTCACCTCGATTCGTCTTCGAGCTCCGTTAATTTTGCGATGCGTCGCTCGTGGCGGCCGCCTTCAAAAGAAGTGTCCAACCATGCTGTCACGATTTCGCGTGCAAGCCCAGGACCAATTACTCTTTCGCCCATTGCGAGGACGTTCGAATCGTTATGGCCTCTCGTCGCTTTGGCGCTGAATACGTCATGGACAAGTGCGCATCGAATCCCTTTCACTTTATTGGCAGCAATGGACATACCAATTCCTGTGCCACAAATGAGAATCCCTTTGTCAAATTCCCCTTTTGCCACGCCATGTGCGACAGGCACTGCGTAATCCGGGTAGTCGACTGAAGCGTCTGAGTCTGGACCGAAATCCACATAATCTAGGCCCAATTCCGATAATAAGTCCATAATTTCACGACGCAAGTTATTGCCGCCATGATCTGAAGAGATTGCGATTTTCATTGCGGTCCCTCTTTTCTTAATTTACTCACAACTAATTCTATCATTGTTCGACATAAAAACACAGCATCTGAATGATTATTTCGTGCTGTGAAATGAATGGCTAATCGCCATGTAGTGCTAATTCCACTGTACACTATCCGGCTTGATGGGTAAATGATTCGATACTTGTATGGATTTGGTAGCTGCTTTTGGAGAGGTTTTGTTTATGCGGGGATTTTGTGGCGTTATGCGGTGTTTGTTTGTTCCGCGGGGAGCTGTAACTCATCAGCAATCTTGTCGCGCCATATGCACTTTACAAACTAAGGGTTGGTACAAGGCGAAATGCTATCATATTTTGGGTTATGCTGAGTTATAGGCATTTATGCGGCGTTTGGCGGCATTATGCCGTGTTAGAAGGAATTTTGCTGTGTTTGGCAAAGTTATGCGGCTTTAGAGGGATTTATGCCGCGTTTTGAGAAAGTATGCGGTGTTTGCTTGTTCCGCGGGGAGCTGTAACTCGTCAGTAATCTTGTCGCGCTACATGCACTTGACAAACTAAGGGTTGGTACAAGGCGAAATACAATATTCTCTTGGGGTATGCTGAGTTATTAGCATTTATGCGGCGTTTCAAGGAATATTGCTGTGTTTGGCGAAGTTATGCGGCGTTCGAGGGATTTATGCCGCGATTTGAGAAAGTATGCGGCGTTTGCTTGTTCCGTGGGGAGCTGTAACTCATCAGCAATCTTGTCGCGCCATATGCACTTGACAAACTACGGGTTGGTTCAAGGCAATATGCTATAATCTCCTGGGTTATGCTGAGTTATAGGCATTTATGCCGTGTTTGAAGGAATATTGCTGTGTTTGGCTAAGTTATGCGGCGTTCGAGGGATTTATGCCGCGTTTTGAGAAAGTATGCGGCGTTTGCCTGTTCCGCGGGGAGCTGTAACTCGTCAGCAATCTTGTCGCGTCATATGCACTTTACAAACTAAGGGTTGGTTTAAGGCAAAATGCTATAATCTCTTGGGTTATGCTGGGTTATAGTCATTTATGCGGCGTTTGCTTGTTCCGCGGGGAGCTGTAATTCATCAGCAATCTTGTCGTGCCACATGCACTTTACAAGTCCTCACAACGAACAAAACCGTATAGAGCTACGTTTTTCCTACGTAGATCCATACGGTTTTTCATTTATTCCACACACTTGCAATTACGAACGGTCAAATTGGTTGATCACTTTGTATAAGTCTTCCGATTGGCGTTTGAGTTGGATGGCCATGTCATCGGTTTTTTCGATTGACTTTACTTGTTCATCCGTTGCGGCACGTACTTCTTCAGCACCGGCTGATGTTTCTTCTGCGATTGCTGCGACTTCTTGTGATTGTCTTGCCGTCGTTTCGATATTTGCTAATTGGTTCTCGACGAGTTCGGTTATTTGGACGACCGATGCCGCCATGCCGTTCACTTTTTCGGACATTGATTGGACACTGCTGCTCGTTGCGTCCGCACGATCTGCTTCGATAGCCGCTGTTTTAACTTGTTGCTCAATTTCTTTCACAACTTTGGAGACGTCTGTCTGAATCGTTTTCACGAGTTCATCGATACTGTGGACCGCTTTCGCACTTTCATCCGCCAGCACACGGACTTCTTCCGCCACGACCGCAAATCCTTTTCCATGTTCACCCGCACGTGCAGCTTCAATCGAAGCATTCAATGCAAGCAAGTTCGTTTGCCCTGCAATGCTGCCGACCAACTGAACAATTTCTCCGATTTTTTGTGCGTTATGATCCAACTCGCGAATCGTTCCGAGTGACTGCTCGCTTTGGTTGGACATGTCACGGATGCCATCGACGAGCGTTTTAAACACATTCGTCGTACGTTCGAGTTCTGCGAGCATTTCTTTTGAGCGGTCGGACGACTCCTCTGCACGGCTGCTCACTTCTGCAGCAAGCATTCTGACGTCTTCCATTGCCTCCGCCGTCTCTTGGATTGCCATCGCAGACGCTTCTGCACCTGAAGAAATCTCCATAATCGTCGATGCAACTGCATCCGCTTGTGTGGCAGCAGCGCTCGTTTCAGCGGACAACTGATCGACTGTTTTCGCCGTCTTTTCAAAATTCGTCTCAATTTCTCCAACAATCGTCCGTAAATTAACGACTAAATGTTGGAACGCTTCTGCAACCGAACGAATTTCATCCGAAGACTTCGGTAATGGTATATCCGCACCAATTTTTCCATCCGCCACTTCAATCGCTGCAGCTTCCAAGTTTTGCAACGGTTTCGTCAAAATTGTTGAGAATAAGGCTGCTAAAATACCCGACCATAAAATTCCTAACGCATATGTAATTAATTCAAACAAAAAGGGTTGTACACCCGGAAAAAACGTCGGGCCAATATAATTAATAAATAACGCACTCGTTGAATACGTGACAATCGCTAAAATGGTCACGAATAAAACAAGTTTCTTCCTCAATCCAAACTTCTTTCCATTTTTCATCCTTCATCCTCCGTCAGCTTCGTCTTCAACTGTCCAATCAAAGTGCTCAATTCGTCAAAAGTCTGTTCATACAGTTCCAGAGAACCGCCATAAGGATCTAGCACATCCCCGCCTTGATCCGGCCACACATACTCCTTCAACGTATACGTCTTCCCTGCCGCAATTGGAAAAGCATGCAAAATCGCATCTTTGTGAGACGTTGTCATTGTCAACACAAGGTCGGCCCATTCCAAGTTTTCAGCAGTCAACGCAGACGACACAGCGGTATAGGGCATGTCCGACCGTTTAATTACTGTTTCGGCATGCAAAGAAATCGGCAATCCGTCAAGCGTATGGATTCCTGCCGATCGTACCGTTACTCCATCGATTTGTTTGGAGCGCAAAATTGCTTCCGCCATCGGACTTCTACACGTATTTCCTGTACAAATAAAATAAATATTCATTCCATAATCACCTACTTATACCATACCTTATCTCTACGAATATAGAAACAGATAATTTTAACGAAACCATGACATTATTCCCATGACTAGTAAAATACCGCCACAAGCCCTTCGTAACAGCGCTCCATTGCCAAGTTTTAGCTTTCTACCATAGTAAAGTGCCAAACAGGAGAAGATGAAAGTGAGAAAGCCGGATGCTAAGATGAACAGGATTTTATTCAATTGAAGCATGCCAAAAGAAACACTGACGGAAAATGTATCAAGACTGACCGCCAACGCGATAATACCAGGGTGCAATTGCCTCGTTAACTCCGAATTGGCATTGTCGTCTTGCAGCAACATATGCACACCAATTAACGCCAGTAAAATCCCCGATAACAAATGGCTCCACGTCGAAAAAAGTTCTGCAGACCAATCACCCATGACAAATCCTATAAATGGAAACGCCATATTGAGCAACATCGTCCAAATGGCCAGCATCAATCTCGCTTTTCTTAATCGTAACAACGAATACACAATGATCACATCGATTGTCGTCACACTTGCCGCGATAATTTCTACCAATAAATTGACCTCCCAACTTCCGCATCCCCTCATCTTATGCGGCCCCTTGGGAGGTCATTCGTTCAATATTCAATTGTGTCAATTAAAACCGTTTGCCATCCGCCGCTTTTAACAACCGGTTCATGACCGCTTCACCGACACCTGTTGAAGCAGTTTCCACAGCTAAAATAATATCTGCTTCCGTCTCATCACATTGCCGAATCGCGTTATACAAATTTGTCGCCATCGCTTGCTGATCGCTTCGTGCACCGACTGAAAAATACCAGTCCGCGCCACTATTGCGGTATTCATCCGGCCCAATGACCGCCACACGCTTGCCGTCTTCATGGATGGAAGAAATGGCACGTTGAATGACTGCTTCATCCGACTCAATTACGTAAAGCGGAGATTCCGGCGCATAATGCATATACTTCATACCTGGCGCGCGTGGTGCTTCTCCTTCAGACGTCTTGCTTTCTGCATGCACGGGTCCGATAACCGCTTCAATCATTTCTCGCGTCAAACCGCCCGGCCGCAAAATCGTCGGCGGCTCAGTCGTCATATCAAGCACGGTCGATTCCACACCGACGCCTGTCCGCCCCCCATCAACAATGAGAGGAATGCGGCCTTTCAAATCATGATACACATGTGCTGCTTCTGTCGGGCTCGGTTTACCGCTACGATTGGCACTTGGCGCGGCAAGAGGCCCGTCTAATGTGCGCAACAATTCAAGCGCAACGGGGTGATCTGGCATACGTAGCCCGACCGTTTGAAAACCAGGTGTCGCATTTTCTGCTATCACACCCGGACGTTTGTGGAAAACGAGCGTCAGCGGACCTGGCCAATACCGTTCCATTAGCGCTTTCGCATGTTCCGGAACATTCAACGCATACTTATCCACATCTTCTTGACGCCCAATATGTACGATCAGTGGGTTGTCCGACGGGCGCCCTTTTGCGTCGTATATACGTTGGACAGCCGTCTCATCCGTCGCCAACGCACCTAGCCCGTAAACCGTTTCTGTCGGAAAAGCAACAACTTCCCCACTTTTTAAAATATCCACAGCCTGTTGATAACTTAGCGAGTTATCCATATGGTTATCCACTGAAACAATTTTTGTTTCCACGAATAAAACCTCCATTTATACACATTTCAATTCACTTATCCACAATTAAAGTGGATAACTTTACGAAAACAACGACTTTATCCACTCCCAAATAAAGAACGTTACCTTTTCCTCTTTTTCTTCATCCGCTTTCTTTTCCGTTTCTTGCTCCGGAAAACAGACATTCGGGAACAATCCACACCACCAATTGTCGCCACGCCCACTGCCGATTGTTAACACGTATGCATCATACGGCGCTTGCGGCGTAATGACGAGGCCAGACCGTTTTGGCGGGAACAATGTTGCTTTTCGTTCAAATTGCACTTCTTGTCCATCCGCCATTTGTTGTGCAATACGATAAATCTCTTCATCTACTTCTTCCAAGTTATCCACAATGTCTGCATTTGACGTTGCCTGACTGACGGCATTGTGTATAAGCGGCGCAATTGCCTGTTGAATCGATTCTTTCAACTGCTGATCTGCTGGTGTATTCGAATGCGCAACAACACGGAATCGGATTTCCTCCGCCTGTTCAGGTTGTGGCTGTATAAAAAGCATCAAAGCGGACTGGATTAGAAATAAGATCAGCATGAATTCAACGACTGCCACCACTTTACCCATCCGCTTTGTACGTGTATGCAAATTACTAATTTCATAGTCTTGTAACATCTCGATCCCCTCCTGACCTCATTGTTACCAGGAGCAGGATCGTTTATTCATCAATCTCGCAAAATATCATTCGATCTTTTCCGTTAATATCTTTGACAATTGAAACACGTGCTGCAGGGAAGGCATTTTCAAAGAGACGTGCAACTGCAGGACCTTGCTGATAGCCAATCTCAAGACCGATGACTGAAGGAACATTCATGAGTGGCGGCAAGTTTTCCGCCAGCTTCTTATAAAAGAAAAGCCCATCGTCCTCTGCGAACAATGCGCCGTGCGGCTCAAAATCGAGAACCGTCCGCGACATATCCACGGACTCCTCAACAGCAATATAAGGAGGATTCGATAAGACGATATCCCATTTTTCCATCGCAATCGGATTCGTTAAGTCCCCTTGCCGGAAGTCGATCGATACGCCGTTGTGACTTGCATTACGCTTCGCCACTTCAAGCGCCGCCTCACTAATATCGACCGCCGTTACCATTGCGTTCGGTCGTTCTTTTTTGTAGGCAATCGCGATTGCGCCACTCCCGGTACCGATATCTGCCACGCGTGCATCTTCAGGCAAGTGCTTGCTTCGTTCAAGCGCGCCGAAAACAAGCTCCTCCGTTTCAGGACGCGGGATGAGGACATGCTCATTCACTTCGAAGGACAGTCCGTAAAACATTTCTGTCCCGATAATATGTTGCACAGGTTTTCCTGTTAACAGTTGTTCGGTTTTATTCCAAAAGTCGGTTTGCTGTTCAGGCGTGAGCGGTTCACGTAAATCAGCAAGCAACGAAGCCCCTGATTTGTTTGTAACATGTTCCATCAGGAGCTGCGCAGCGTTTTCATCGAGATTGTTTGACGCTAGACGCGTCTTCGCTCGTTGGAGCGCTTCATAAATTCTTTCAGTCATGCTGATCCAAACTTTCCAGTCGTCTCGCTTGGTCTTCCATAATGAGTGCATCGATCACTTCATCCATTTTCCCTTCGATGATTTGATCGAGTTTTTGAATCGTCAAACCGATACGGTGGTCGGTTACGCGGTTTTGCGGGAAGTTGTACGTGCGGATCCGTTCAGAACGGTCCCCTGTTCCGACTGCGGATTTCCGTTTTTCATCATACTCCGCTTGCGCTTCTTGCATGAACTTGTCGTAGATGCGGGCACGCAATACTTTCATTGCCTTTTCTTTGTTTTTAATTTGCGATTTTTCATCTTGGCATGAAACGGTAATGCCTGTCGGTAAGTGCGTCAAACGGACAGCTGACATCGTTGTATTGACGGATTGCCCACCCGGACCTGAAGATGCAAACGTATCTGTCCGGATATCTTTTTCATGGATGTCAATCTCGACTTCCTCGGCTTCCGGTAGCACGGCGACAGTGGCAGTGGACGTATGAATGCGCCCGCCCGATTCAGTTTCGGGTACACGTTGCACACGATGCGCACCGTTTTCATACTTCAATTTTGAATACGCCCCGTTCCCGTTAATCATAAAAATGATTTCCTTGAAGCCACCAAGCTCCGTCGGCGACGAATCCATCACTTCCACCCGCCAATTGTTCGTTTCTGCAAAACGGCTATACATCCGGTACAAGTTCCCAGCAAACAGCGCCGCCTCGTCCCCACCAGCAGCCCCACGAATCTCCATAATAACGTTTTTATCATCATTTGGATCCTTCGGCACAAGCAGCATCTTTAACCTAATTTCAAGCGCTTCAATCTGCTCATCCAACTCACTAATTTCCATCTTGACGAGCTCTCTCATCTCATCATCCAACGATTCCTCAAGCATCTCTTTCGCACTTTTGAACTGCGAAGTCAGCTCTTTATATTCACGATACGCATCGACCGTATCCTGCAAATCGGACTGCTCCTTCGAATACGTCCGCAACTTCGTCATGTCACTCACAATTTCCGGATCACTTAACAATTCATTCAACCGATCATAACGATCCTCAACGGCTTGCAGCCTATCAAACATACACGCACACCTCAAATTTCTCAGTCATATAGTAAGTTTATTGTACGGCAATAAGCCCCCAAAATACAGTAATTTCTCCCCATTTTTACGGGGACAGTCCCCCACACAAATGCCAATCTTCCGAATTAAACCGGGGACAGGCACCAGAACAATTGGGAATGTTGCGAATTGCGCCGGGGACTGTCCCCGAAACAATTCACAACGCACGACTATGTTTTTGCGAAGTCCTGAATTCGATGGTGAGGGAGTTTTTGTTGTAGATTGTTTTGATGAGGAACGGAACTTCAGAAGTATTTTGGAATCTAAAATCCAGTCCGCCGTATGACACAGTGGCGTCTCTTCCTTTAGGAACGTAGCCGATATCGAGGGAGTGGTGGTGTCTTTCGACGTAGTTCACGGGTAGTTGGTCCACTGCATTGAACAACGTTGAGGATGTTTGGCAGACTCCTCCTCCGATGCCCATAACAAGTTCTTTGTTTACGATTTCCGGAGCGGGTTGGTAGCCGCTAGCTTCATCTCGCGGACCGACGACGGTATTGAAGGAAAAGTAGTCACCGCTTCCGATAATGAAATTGTTAATAGCCAAAGCGGACAGTTCAATATTTTTGTTCCGGCCGGTTTCAGCTGGATTGAAATACGTTGTGTAAGTTGCGACGACGACTTCGTCTAAATAAGGAACATCTTCGAGATCATAGTCACTTTCAATGATATCAATCGGAAGTTCAACCTTTCCACCCTCCACAGAAGCCGCTAAAATCCGTTCCACCAATACGCGTTCCCGCAGCAAGATTAACGGACTCCCTTTCACGACGTTGCCTTTGTCATCCAACCGATCCAAAACCATTCTTCGGTCGTACCCTTCCGCATCTTCCGTCCCTCTTGCCAAATTTCTCGCCAACTTTTCGATGGTCTGTTGATAGCTCACACGATCTGTTTCAAATTCTAATTCAGTCGGCTTAATCGTGTGGATAACTTCCGAAGTTGACGGATCGACAAGTTCAACAATTACGGGTTCCTGTTCAATTTCTTGCTGTGGTTTCTGAGGTTTTTGTGGTTTCTCCGTTGCCTCTTGCTTTGCCTCAACAACCGGCGCTTCCACTTGTTCAACAACCGTTTCTTCCTCACAACCCATAAGCACGATGGCGAGACTGAGGGAAAAGATGCATTTCCATTTGTTCATACGTTCTCCTACTTTCAATATGCTCTTAATGCCCTTCATAGTATTCAGCCAAAGCCCTTTTGTGTGCATTTCATTCCACAAAAAAGACAATATGGAGGTTGTCCATATTGCCCACATTCTCTTATTTCGCTGCAACGTTTGCTGTTACGCCATTTGGTACTTCGTGATGCAAGCGACATCTTGCTTCATACGCTTCCGATGCGCCAACGAGGATAATCGGATCATCATAGCCGGCCGGTTTCCCATTAATGAGCCGTTGCGTACGGCTTGCAGGTGATCCACAAACTGTGCATACCGCTTGAAGTTTTGTAACGTTTTCCGCAACTGCCATCAGTTGTGGCATCGGACCGAATGGCTCGCCACGGAAATCTTGGTCAAGTCCCGCAATGATGACACGAAAACCACGATCCGCAAATTCCATCACAACATCTACAATGCCTTCGTCAAAAAATTGCGCTTCGTCAATTGCGATAATATCGTAGTCTTCTGTAATGAACTGCTCAATTTGCGTCGATTCTGCGACCGGCGTTGCAATGACAGTCGTTCCATTATGGCTGACGACCGCTTCCTCACTATATCG
Organism: Sporosarcina sp. OR05; assembly: GCF_041414805.1. Classification (NCBI taxonomy): domain Bacteria; kingdom Bacillati; phylum Bacillota; class Bacilli; order Caryophanales; family Caryophanaceae; genus Sporosarcina; species Sporosarcina sp. OR05. The sequence goes on from NZ_JANKJL010000007.1 coordinate 45,676, forward strand.
ATCATCGATTTCAGGTTTGAACACGGCAATTTTCTGTTTCGCGAATTGCGCACGTCGCACCCTTCGAATCAATTCCTCAGATTTCCCCGAAAACATACTTCCACAAATCACTTCAATCCATCCGCCTTGCATTGATACGTACATGTTGGTTCCCCTTTCACTTCTACCTTTATATGGACTTCCATCTATCGTCATAGGAATGTCTATCATACACCAAATCGAAGTGAAAAGGACGTCTTTTATTTCTTGTAAAAATATGTTATGTGGCGAAACTGGACTTGTTCTTCAAGCAACTAAAACTACTCTTTGTTAATAAAATCCTTTACCTTTCTAACTCAATATATTCCCTTAACAATTTCCACTCACCATTCTCTTTTCTCCAAATGAACATACACTGAGCGCAATATGGTTCATTATTTATCAAATTGGTCTCTCTTCCTACAACAATCATTTCATCTCCATTTTTTCGTTCAGTTACGCAAAATGTTTCAAAACTTTTCTCTGCTTTCCCATACTGACATAATACATCGTCTAGGTCATAGTTGTAGCCGTACTCATCCGGTTTATTTAAATTAGCGTGCGCCCAATACCCAACAAATTCAGGAGACATGTAATGCCTATCCCCTCTCCGTTTTTGCTGATAAATCCTTCATTCCATGCAGCGAAATATTCATCCAATACCTTTTGTATTTTCTCCATTTGACTCCCACCCCATCTATTTTTCTACTTGTTCGTAAACACGCTCTCCACCTGCTAAATAATAATGTACTTTTGCTGGTAGTACATTACAAACAAATAACACACAAGCGACAACTCCCATACATAATGCCCCTGAAACAACAACAAATCGAATGGACATCAACTCAGTAGCAAGTCCAAATATTGCGGTTGCTACGATAATGAGAAATGCTTCCACTAGCCCATAAATACTTCCAATCCGCCCCATTATCTTTACCGGAATGTTATTTTGGTAAAACGTATAAAAACCCGTATTGGCAAACGCCGTCGCAAATGATAGGACGAAACAACCAATTGCAGCAAGGACAAATCCGTTCGATAGTGTAAATACGATATACCCTGTAGCCGTTACAATAGAACCCATTCCGATTAGCCAAGAGGTACGTAATTTCTCAACAACGGCTGTATTCAGCAATGAGCCGACGACTACCCCTGCACCTGCAATACTTACTAACACGCCGTATTCTCCTTCCGTCAGCAACAGGATTTGTGTAGCGAATGCAGCTTCTAAGGAGTCCGTCGCTGTCATGAGCACAATTGTGAGACTGAACAAGAAATAGATAAGCATAATGTAGGCGTTGGCTCTACTGAACTTTGCAACGAGTTGCCAGTCGGTTTTCAATACTGTTACAGATCGTGTTTTTGCTAGTCGGGCTGGTTCTTCACGTATGTCGACAGTCGGCATGGCGAATGTAATGATTGCTGACATCAACAGCGCTAAAGCATTACAATAAATTGCAAGATTGGGTGTTCCAATTGTAAACAGCATACCTGCGATTGCTGGGCCCGTCAAAAATGCGCCAGAATCCAGTAAACTTCGCAGTGCGTTGAACCTTTTTCTTTGGTCAATCGGTAGGAGTTTCGTCAAGTATGCCATAGATGTCGGTTGATACATGGAACTACCAATTGTAATTATAAATACGAGTAAATAAATGATTGGTATCGACGGGAATAGTGGAAGTACCGCGATGAATAATGCTTGCATGAAATTCAGTATCATCATCAAGTATTTTTTGTTTACTCGATCAATAAGACTGCCCGCCCAGCTATTCGTGAATACCGTGGAGACTGCACGAATGATATAGAGTCCTGAAACAGCGAGTGCTGATTTTGTCAGGTCCAAGACAATTAGATTGAGTGCGATGAAATAGATCCAACTGCCAACACTTGAAACTCCTATGCTGCACAAAAAGATTGCAGGATACCGCCATGATTTTGGTACGAATGCTTCCTTCATTTTCACAACCCCTCTCATTATTGACCAATAAAAAAATCCCACCTCCAAGAATTGATCTTGGAGGCGAGATTAACCAATCGCGGTGCCACCCCAGTTTATTAATATGTCACCATATTAACCTTATCAGGTACGTTTACATAAATACCCTAGCTCTATAACAGGAGCTCCTGTCACGCCATCCCCTTACACACGGTTTCGGCATGCTGCTCAGAGGCTTGTTTCAATAACGTTTCCTTACTCCTTTTCAGCTAACGGAGCTCTCTGTAAAGAAAAACGATTATCTACTCTTCTCTTCAATGCATGTAGTTTTAGGAATAGTACCACTTTTGATTGGTTATGTAAAGAAGCCTTTTGTGGAGTTCAGTAGCGTTATGCGGCGTTTGACGAAGTTATGCGGCGTTCTATCCAGTTATGCGGTGTTTGAGGAAGTTATGCTGCGTTCCAGCCAGTTATGCGGCGTTTGACTGAGTTTTGCTGCGTTCCAACGGATTATGCTCCGTTCAGGAAATTTTTCCGCCGTTTAACCGCCTAAAACAGTATGCAGCAACCGCGGTGATCGCTTATTGGAACTTATCCATCCCCATCGCGCCAAATGCCTTTGACACATCAAAAGCAACTCAGTATTATACAGTTTTTTTCTCACATAAAAACCCGCTGGCATGATACCAGCGGGTTGAATCAATCTTATTCTTGGCCTTCTTCTTTGAAGCCATATTTCTTGTTGAAGCGGTCGATACGTCCGTCCGCTGCAGCGAATTTTTGGCGTCCAGTGTAGAATGGGTGGCATTCTGAACAAACTTCTACGCGAATGTCCTCTTTAACAGAGCCTGTTTCGAATGTGTTACCACATGAACAAGTGACAGTTGCAAGTTTGTAATTTGGATGAATTCCTGCTCTCATCGGTCTCTCTCCTCTCGCCCTGAACCATCTGGAACAGAGTATGTTTTAAAGGTCTTGCATAAGACTGATGCCTTACACGGTCCGTATATGTCAACCGTATATGCAGCAAATTTATTGAAACCTTACTCAAATAGTATAGCAAATCTGCTGGGACGACGCAACTGTTTCCTCTTTTATTCAGAAAAGCATGTTTGCCTACTTTACAACAAACCTTTGCCGTTCCGATGCGCTTTCATTTCTTCATTCAACTTATCGAAGAACTCCTCATTCGACTTCGATTGGCGTAACTTTTTCAAGAAACGTTCTGCAAAATCGGATGCATCTGAGAACGTTTTACGGATCGCCCACAGTTTTTCAAGCTGACTTGAAGGAATTAACAACTCTTCTTTACGTGTGCCCGAACGACGGATGTCGAGTGCCGGGAAGATACGACGCTCTGCCAGGCTCCGATCTAGATGCAACTCCATATTACCCGTTCCTTTGAATTCCTCATAAATGACTTCATCCATTCGTGAACCCGTATCGATCAACGCCGTTGCCAAAATCGTCAAACTGCCGCCTTCTTCAAGGTTACGTGCAGCCCCGAAAAATCTCTTTGGACGATGAAACGCCGCAGGGTCAATTCCCCCTGAAAGTGTCCGACCACTTGGAGGAATGACCAAGTTGTACGCACGCGCAAGACGCGTAATCGAGTCCATAAGAATGACGACATCCCGTTTATGTTCAACGAGGCGCATCGCTCGCTCCAAAACGAGTTCCGCAACTTTCACGTGGTTTTCTGGCACTTCATCAAAAGTCGAACTCACAACGTCCGCCTTTACAGACCGTTCAATGTCCGTCACCTCTTCCGGTCGTTCATCGATCAGGAGAACGATCAGTTCAGCTTCGGGATGGTTTGTTGTGATCGCGTTCGCAATTTCTTTCAACAGCATTGTTTTCCCCGCTTTTGGAGGTGCCACAATCAAGCCACGTTGTCCGAAACCTACAGGCGAAACAAGGTCCATGATCCGCGTAGATAGTTTTGAAGGAATCGTTTCCAAATTGATGTGCCGCTCTGGATAAAGTGGTGTCAACGCCGGGAAGTGAACGCGTTCACGGGCAACTTCGGGATTTTCTCCATTGACCGCTTCCACTTGCAATAACCCATAATACCGTTCGTTTTCTTTCGGCGGGCGCACTTTTCCAGTTACTTTGTCCCCGTTACGCAAGTCAAAACGTCTAATTTGCGATGCAGAAATATAAATATCCTCTGAACTCGGTGAGTAGTTGATGGGGCGTAAAAAGCCATACCCTTCCGACTGGATGATTTCTAAAATCCCTTCCATGAAAAAGAAACCTTCTTGTTCTGCTCTTGATTTTAAGATGGCAAAAATGAGTTCTTTTTTCGTAAGTTTACTGTAATACGTAATCTTGTATTCCTTTGCTAGCTCGTATAACTCTTTAAGAGTCATATTTTCCAAACTGGCGATTGTTAATATCGACATATTCCGTTATGCACCACTCTTTAGTAAATTTAGTTTTTTGAGGTCTTATCGAGTATCGGGTAGGTGAAGCTCACTAGAAGTGTGCCCGGGGATTACCGGACGATGAGGCAAGCTAGTATTGTTTTGTGTATAGTGTTTCGTTGTTTGTAAGATTTCATACGTTTCGTTACTATATTATCATTTCGGGAAGAATATAAGTAGTTATTTTTTGAGAGGGCATTCGTTTGGAATGCCCTCCTTTATTATGTTGGATCATTGCGTCTGAGCAAGCGCCATCCGCTTTTGTTAGCATCCAGCTGCGGGCGCTAGACCCTCGAGTCGCTTCGGTCTTGAAGCAAAAGGCAAAGTGCGCCTTTCGTTCAAGCCCTCCGACGTACACGATGTACTAGTGCCGACGTTGCCACAGGACGTGGCGCACTTAGTCGGCCAGCGCTTGTCGGGTCTGAGCAAGCGCCCTTCGCTTTTGTTTTAGTCTTCCATTACCAGGTTCGGTTTTTTCTTGAGGCTGTGGCGGCCTTCTACGAATCGGATGGTGCCGGATTTGGAGCGCATGACGAGTGAGTGGGTTTCGCTGTAGCCGCCTTTTAGTTGGACGCCGCGGAGGAGTTCTCCGTCGGTTACGCCGGTTGCAGCGAAGATGGCGTCGTCGCCTTTGACGAGGTCGTCCATGTATAGGATTTTATTGACGTTGATGCCCATTTTTTCGCATCGTGCACGTTCTTCATCGTTTGATGGAACGAGACGTCCTTGGATTTCGCCGCCTAGGCATTTGAGTCCAACCGCTGCGATAACGCCTTCAGGAGCACCGCCGAGGCCGAAGAGGATATCTACGCCCGTATTGTCGAATGCTGTGTTAATTGCAGCTGCAACGTCTCCATCATTGATGAGCTTGATGCGTGCGCCTGCTGCTCGTATTTCTTCAATAATTTTTCCATGACGTTCACGGTTGAGGACAGTTGCCACAACTTCATCAATCGATTTGTTTTTCGCTTTGGCTACGGCATGCAGATTTTCGGTTACAGAAGCGTCGATGCTGATCTTTCCTACCGCTTCAGGACCTACTGCGATTTTGTCCATGTACATGTCTGGTGCGTTGAGCAAGTTGCCTTTGTCCGCAATCGCGATAACTGCGAGTGCATTCCAGCCACCTGAAGCAACGATGTTCGTTCCTTCAAGCGGATCGACTGCAACGTCAACTGCCGGACCATGTCCTGTCCCTAATTCTTCACCGATATATAGCATCGGTGCTTCATCCATTTCGCCTTCACCAATAACGACGACTCCTTGCATCGGAATCGTATCAAACACAGTACGCATCGCTGTCGTCGCGGCGTCATCCGCTTCGTTTTTCAAACCGCGTCCCATCCAGCGTGATGCCGAGATAGCTGCTGCTTCTGTTACACGTACCAATTCCATCGATAAACTGCGTTCCATTATGATTGTTCCTCCCGTTATACGCTTTACAACTACAAGCTAAATAATTTGTCATTGTTCAGTATAGCATATTGTGAACGTGCCGTTTTTTGTCAATTCGCCAAGTTTGCCGCTGTTCATTCACACGAAAAACTCGACATGTTCTTTATTCCGTTATAACTGCGTTTTCGGCGACGGTTTCTTTGCGAATATCCGCTCCAATGCCACGAAGCTTTTCGATAATCGAACTATAGCCTCGTTCGATGTGTACGATTTCCTGAATTTCCGTTTCCCCTTTAGCAATCAACCCTGCGATGACAAGTGCTGCGCCTGCTCGTAAATCGGAAGCACGGACGGTTGCCCCTTCCAATGGGGTTGGTCCGCTCAATAACACCGATTGGCCTTCCACTTTCCCGTCGGCATTCATTCTACGTAATTCGTCGATTTGTTTAAAACGGGCTGAATAGATGGTGTCGGAAATGACGGAAGAACCTTCTGCCTGTGTCAGTAAAACGGAGAATGGTTGCTGAAGATCGGTCGGAAACCCTGGATAGACAAGCGTTTTCACATCGACTGCCTGTAATTTATTCGCCTTCGGAATGAAGATCTGTTCTTCGCGCTCTTCAACAGTAACACCCATTTCACGAAGTTTTGCGGTCAATGCTTCAACGTGGAATGGAATGACATTATCGATTGTAATGCCGTCACCCGCAGCAGCTGCCATGATCATGAACGTTCCTGCTTCGATACGGTCCGGTATAATCGTATGTTTTGTACCGTTAAGCTTCTCCACGCCTTCGATTCGGATAACATTCGTCCCTGCGCCTTTAATGTTTGCGCCCATATTCGTTAAAAGCGTTGCCACATCAATGATTTCAGGTTCTTTTGCCGCATTCTCGATAATGGTACGTCCTTTGGCAAGTACAGCTGCAAGCATAATATTGATTGTCGCGCCTACACTAACGACATCCAAATAGATTTTAGCTCCGCGAAGTTCGTCGGCACGTAAATAAATGGCACCGTGCTCGTTTGTCACTTTTGCCCCTAACGCTTCAAACCCTTTAATATGTTGGTCAATCGGACGAGGACCTAAATGGCATCCACCTGGTAACCCGATTGCCGCATGCTTGAAACGGCCTAACATTGCACCCATTAAATAATACGATGCTCTCAGCTTTTTCACTTTACCGTTAGGAAGTGGCATCGCAATCATTTCAGTTGGGTCGATCGTCATGTTCCCATTTTGGAAATCCACTTTACCGCCAATGTCTTCAAGGAGTGCTTGAAGGGTGAAGACGTCCGAGATTTCAGGAAGTCCATCAATTGTTACGGGAGAATCTGCCAAGATGGATGCCGGGATTAAAGCGACGGCGCTATTTTTTGCACCGCTCACTTTGATAGTTCCTTGTAAAGGGTTACCGCCTTTAATTTTATAAACGTCCATGTCAGTCTCCTTTAATGAATCACTTGTTCTTTCTTGCTTCCCAGTCTGCGAGGAATTGTTGGATACCTTTGTCTGTCAACGGGTGATTGAACAATTGCTTGAGCACGTTGAAAGGAGTTGTTGCAATGTGCGCTCCGGCTAATGCTGAATCTGTAATATGTTGCGGGCTACGGATGGACGCTGCGATAATTTGTGTATCGATGTCATGGATTGTGAAGATGTCCGCAATCGTGCTAATTAGTTGGATACCTTCTTGACCGATATCATCTAATCTGCCGAGGAATGGAGAGACGTACGTTGCGCCAGCGCGTGCAGCAAGCAATGCTTGGTTCGCACTGAAAATGAGTGTAACGTTCGTTTTAATGCCCTCTTGCGCGAAAACTGAACACGCTTTTAAACCTTCCGGTGTCATCGGTAATTTCACAGTAATATTTGGAGCAATTTTTGCAAGCTCGCGACCTTCTTTAATCATACCTTCTGCGTCTAACGCAATAACTTCTGCACTGACAGAACCGGGTACGAGTGCTGTAATTTCACGTAGTCTGTCGTGGAATGAAATATTCTCTTTCGCCACTAAAGATGGGTTCGTTGTAACACCTGATAGAATTCCCCAACTATGTGCTTCTTTAATTTCCTCAAAGTTTGCTGTATCAATAAAAAATTTCATTTTCAACTTCCTCCTTCATGAATGGAAAGAAGGAGAATGCACCGATGATTCGATGCCTCTCCTCTTTTCGGACAACGTTTCTGTTCGAAAAAGCGATTATGCTTTACCTGAGCTACCAAATTCACGCATTTTGCCAATGACTGTCTTTTTAATTGCTTCGCGCATTGGTGTCAAATACTTGCGTGGATCGTATACGTTCGGATCTGCGTTCAATGTTTCACGAACCGCTTTCGTTCCTTCGATTTGATTTTCTGTGTTGACGTTAATTTTTGCTGTTCCTAATGAGATGGAACGTTGGATATCTTTCGTTGGAATCCCTGTTCCGCCGTGAAGAACGAGTGGAAGGTCAGACTGACTAGAGATGATTTCCATCTCTTCAAACCCTAAGTTCGGCTCGCCTTTGTAAGGGCCATGAACGGATCCAAGTGCAGGTGCTAAGCAATCAATGCCTGTGTTGTCGACAAGTTCTTTACACTCTGCAGGATCTGCGTAAATGACGCCTTCTGCGACAACATCGTCTTCTTGTCCACCGACAACGCCTAATTCCGCTTCTACAGAAACTCCTTTTGCATGTGCATATTCCACAACTTTTTTCGTAATTTCAATGTTTTCTGCAAGTGGTTTGGATGAAGCATCAATCATGACAGACGTGAATCCTGCGTCAATCGCTTCTTTACATTTTTCAAAACTTGATCCGTGGTCAAGGTGAATGGCTACCGGCACGGTAATGTTATAATCGTGCATGAGTCCTTTTACCATATTGACGACAGTTGTGAAACCGCCCATATAACGACCTGCACCTTCAGAGACACCAAGGATGACAGGTGAATTTTCTTCTTGCGCAGCTTGTAAAATCGCTTGCGTATATTCTAAGTTATTTAAGTTAAATTGCCCGATTGCATATCCTTCTTGCTTACCTTTAATCATCATTTCTTTCATTGAAACAAGTGCCATGAAAAAATCCTCCTCTGGATTGTTGAGATGAATTGATTTATCACTATGTTATTTACCTCTTTTATCATAACAAAAACAGACAGTATTTACTACTGTCTGGCTGTCCGTCAAGCATATTCACATTTTCATGCTAACGAGTTGTTTTGTTAATTGTTTCGAGGACTGCATCGCGCACTTCATAAATGTTGAACGGTTTCGTAAAGTACCTGATGGCTCCATGTTCCATTGCGTCTTTCGTTAAATCGATTTCACCATATGCCGTCATCATGATTACAGGAATCTCCGGCCAGTCTTTTTTTATACGTTTTAGCACTTCTACCCCATCGATGCCCGGCATTTTCATATCCAACAAAACACAATCCGGTTGTACTTCTGCTACCGATTGCATTGCTTCGGCACCATTCGCGGCCAACCTCGTTGCAAACCCTTCTTTCGTGAATACTTCGTTCAATAGAAGACGTATTCCGGTTTGGTCGTCTACAATTAGCAAGGTCTTCAATTGGCCCCACCCCTTTGTAATGATATATCCCTTATATATATTTAATTATACATAAATCGCGGATATCCTTCTTTTTTCTCTCGTTATTGTAAGATAACTTCCAAGATTTTAGTTTACACCGTCTAATTTGGTTTTATTTTCGATAAAAATTATAATGAATGACGAGGTGATTGGACAGATGAAAATATTGACGACACAAACCGGCGGACTTCTACAACGGGCTGGTTCTAATAATGAAGAAGCCATTGAAGAAACTGCACGGTTATTGGCGCAGGCAACAATTGGACAAGGTCGAGTCATTTTTGCAGGTTTTGATGAAATGCATGGCGTCGCATTGAATGCCACTTATGGTGCAGAGCCATTTAAAGGGGCAATTCCATATGAACAAGGAATGGACATTCAATCTGCAGACCGGATTTGGTTATTCGCGCGATCCGCTTCGGATGAACGTGCACTGCAATTGGCTAGAGAGCTCGCTGACCAATTCATTCCATTCGCTGTTGTTGCGGGTGAAAAGGCAGTTGAAGGGAATGAATTAGCGGAGTTGGCGTATACGTATATGGCTACTGGATTAGTGAAAGGCATCTTGCCAGCGGATGATGGATCAAGAATCGTCCAGCCCCATTTGCTCGTTGCTTTGTTTTTGTATGAAGCGGTGAAGATGGCGTATGATGAGATGATTTTTGAAGAGGATTGAGTTGGTTAATGCGGCGTTCGGAGGAGTTATGCGGTGTTCGCGTGATTTATGCGGCGTTTCGTAAAGTTATGCCGCGTTCGGAAGATGTTTGCCGCGTTTCGAGGAGTTATGCCGCGTTCGGAGGAAGTTTGCCGCGTTTCGAGAAGTTTTGCCGTGTTCGGAGGAAGTTTGCCGCGTTTAGAGGAGTTATGCCGTGTTCGGAAGATGTTTGCCGCGTTTCGAGGAGTTATGCGGCGTTCGGAGGAGTTATGCGGCGAACGGGTGACTTTTGCGGCATTGTGATCCGCGGGAAAGATTTTGTAAGGGAATGCGCTTGTCGCGCTGGATGCCTTTGACACATTAACGGTTTTGTTATCTTGCAATAATATGCTGAAGGAATCTCTTGTGTTCAGATGATGGATGTTCCTTTGGATTGAGTTATACTTATATATCCTAGTTTTACTGCATTTTTGCAGATAAAAGACTTGATGAAAAAACAAGATTGATGTAAGAAAAAACGGCACCGCCCTCACATTTGTTGGGCGGTGCCGTTTCTGTTTTACGCTTTTTGTGCTTCGAGTGATGCGCGAATGAATTCGCGGATTAGCGGTTGTGGGCGCGTTGGGCGTGACGAGAATTGTGGTTGGAATTGCGTGCCCATGAAGAATGAGTGATCGTTCAATTCGATGATTTCCACAAGGTGTCCATCTGGGCTTTCGCCTGCTACGACCATGCCCGCGCTCTCGAAACGCTCACGGAAAATGTTATTAAATTCGAAACGGTGGCGGTGACGCTCGTACACAAGTTCATCGTTATAAGCTGCTTGTGCTTTCGTGCCTTCTACCAATTTACATGGGTGAGCACCTAGGCGCATATCGCCACTTGGTTGATCAACGCCGGCATGCGTTTCGAAATCATGATTGTTTTCAATGATTTGGTTTTCCGTTTCGCTGTCGAATTCAACAGAGTGTGCGTCTTGAATGCCAAGGACGTTGCGTGCGAATTCCACAGCTGCTAGTTGCATACCAAGACCGATTCCGAAGAATGGAATGTTGTTTGTACGCGCATAACGCACTGCTTCCATTTTCCCTTCGATTCCGCGATCGCCAAATCCGCCTGGAACGAAGATTCCGTCTGCATCTTTTAATGTTGCTTCTACGTTTTCACTCGTCACTTCTTCTGAATTAATCCAATCGAATTCGATATCCGTATCAAATTCATACCCTGCATGGCGGAACGCTTCGACTGCAGAGATGTAAGCATCTTGTAATTCTACGTATTTCCCAACAAGCGCAATTTTTACTTTGCGTGTTAAGTGGCTTACACGGTTAACAAGTTCCTGGATTTCCGTCAAGTCTGCTTCTTTTGTTTCAAGACCTAGGAAATCCACTACAATCTTGTCCATGTTTTGTGCATGCAAGCGAATCGGTACTTCGTATAATGTTTCTACGTCAAGCGCTTCAATGACTTCTTCCGGCTTGATGTTACAGAACAATGCAATTTTGTCTTTCATTTCTTGCGGAACTGGATATTCGCTTCGAACGACGATCATGTTCGGTTGAATGCCAAGGCTACGTAATTCTTTCACACTATGCTGTGTCGGTTTTGTTTTCATTTCCCCTGCAGCATGAAGGTATGGGATGAGCGTATTGTGGATGTACATGACATCATTTCTGCCAAGGTCTGTTTTCATTTGACGGATTGCTTCGAGGTACGGTAGGGATTCGATATCACCAACACTACCGCCGATTTCCGTAATGACGACATCTGCATTTGTTTCTTGGCCCGCACGTTTGATGAGGCTTTTGATTTCATTCGTAATGTGTGGGATAACTTGAACAGTTGCCCCTTTATAGTCGCCGCGGCGCTCTTTTCTTAACACGGAGGAATATACTTTCCCCATCGTGACGTTGGAGTATTTGTTACATTTAATGTCGATGAATCGCTCGTAGTGACCGATATCGAGGTCTGTTTCAGCACCGTCTTCCGTCACGAATACTTCACCATGTTGGTAAGGACTCATCATACGTGGATCAAGGTTGATGTACGGGTCAAACTTTTGGTTCGTTACTTGGAGGCCTCTACTTTTTAATAGTCTGCCGAGTGATGCGGCATTGATGCCTTTCCCTAAAGATGAAACAACTCCGCCTGTTACAAAGATATATTTTGTCATGTGTAGCTCCTCCTTTTTGTTAGGGGTCGATCATGTAAATGAAAATCAAAAAAAGCGCTCCACTGTAGTCTATCTACAAGAGGAGCGCTTATACACGGATTCATGTGTCCTTTTTCAAGGAGCCCAAACAGTATCTTAAATCCTTGGACGCTCGAAGTCAAGTGGAAATGTTAAAGAATGTCTTCTTCCTCTTCTTCATCTTCCTCATCTTCGTCTTCATCATCTATATCCAGTTCGTCGTCAGGTACGATTTCAAGCCCGTCTTCATCATCTTCGACAAGGTCTTCGTCGATTTCAAGGATGTCTTCTTCCTCGTCGTCTTCTTCATCCTCATCGTCATCAAGTTCGTCAAATTCTTCGTCGAACAACTCATCTTCATCAAGGAGTTCTTCTTCTTCGTCTTCCTCTTCGTCATCGTCATCGTAAGCCTTTTTCTTTTTCTTCTTACGAACTTTAACGACAGGAGCCGTTTCTTCCTCGATCTGGTCAACCGGGTACCATTCACGTAGTCCCCAACGGTTGTCATGAATCGCAAGGAATCTTCCATCGATATTCATATCTGTGTAAAATTGCAGAAGCTTGTCCTGTATTTGTTGTTCTGTCATGCCTGTCAGCTCGCGAATTTCAGCTAGTAATTGCTCGAGCGTCAAAGCTTCATGTCTGTCTGTTAATATGGCATAAGCGATGTCAATCATTGATTCTTCAAGGAGTTCTTCCTTCGTCAATTCATTAAGTTTCATCATACGCACATCCTTTCTCTGAACAAAAGCATACTTATCATTATATACAATGAAGTGCCTATTATGCTACCATCTTTTACTCTTCTTGACACGTTGAAATTCTTTGATGCTCAGATACCCAAGGTAAACGGATGCTAGCATGAAGGGAATTGCCCCTAAACCTGCGCCATACAGGAAAAACACGAGGGCGAGAAGCACTGCAATAATTAGTATATGGTGATACAGCTTCATCTCCCCACCCCTTTTTCATCATTATGTCCATTATACGTTTGACCAACCATTAAAATCCACTCGCAACACGCTAAAGTCCCTTGATTTTTTTTGCGGCCAGTTCGTGTTCAGACAATCTCAACGAAGCAAGCGCGTTAATTGTTCTCGTACCCTATCCGCCCTTGATAAAACATGTCCTTTCCCGTTTATTCAAAAACGAGCAGGCATGAGAAAAACGCTCTCTTGTAAGATGAAGAGCGTTTCTCTGATTTTACATATTTCTACGGTATTGGCCGCCCACTTCGTAAAGCGCATGAGTGATTTGGCCGAGACTTGCCACTTTAACTGTTTCCATCAATTCTGCAAAAATGTTACCACCCGTAACCGCCACTTCTTGCAATTTCCGAAGGGCTTCCGCCGAAGCGTCGCTATGTTTGGATTGGAAAGCGCGTAAATTCGTAATTTGCGTTTCTTTCTCTTCTTGTGTCGCACGTGCAATTTCCATATTGTCAATGTCTTCTTCTGAAGGCGGGTTCGGGTTCAAGTACGTGTTCACACCGATAATCGGCAGTTCACCCGAATGCTTCTTCATTTCATAATGCATTGATTCCTCTTGGATTTTGCCCCGTTGGTATTGCGTTTCCATTGAACCCAATACGCCGCCACGGTCATTCAATTTATCGAATTCCTGTAGGACGGATTCTTCGACGAGGTCCGTCAGTTCTTCGATGATGAATGAACCTTGAATCGGATTTTCATTCTTCGATAAGCCGTGTTCTTTCGTAATGATCATCTGAATCGCCATTGCACGACGTACCGATTCTTCCGTCGGTGTCGTAATCGCTTCGTCATAGGCATTCGTATGGAGCGAATTACAGTTGTCTTGCAACGCCATGAGTGCTTGCAGCGTCGTGCGGATGTCATTGAAGTCGATTTCTTGCGCGTGCAAGCTGCGTCCGGACGTTTGGACGTGGTACTTCAATTTCTGACTCCGCTCGTTCGCACCGTATTTCTCCCGCATTGCAACCGCCCAAATACGGCGTGCAACACGTCCGATGACCGTATATTCCGGATCAAGTCCATTCGAGAAGAAGAAGGACAGATTCGGTGCAAAGTCATCGATGTTCATCCCACGGCTCAAATAATATTCAACATACGTGAAGCCGTTTGCAAGTGTGAACGCGAGCTGTGAAATCGGATTGGCACCTGCTTCTGCAATATGGTACCCCGAAATAGAAACCGAATAATAGTTCCGCACTTTTTTGTCGATGAAATATTGCTGGATATCGCCCATCATCCGAAGCGCAAATTCCGTTGAGAAGATGCACGTATTCTGTCCTTGGTCTTCTTTAAGAATATCCGCTTGCACGGTGCCACGAACAACTTGTAACGTTGCATCACGCACTTCGGTAAATTCTTCAACTGTGAGGACACGACCGAGTTCTTCCTCTTTCAACTTCACTTGCTGGTCAACAGCGGTGTTCATGAACATCGCCAAAATGATCGGTGCCGGTCCATTGATCGTCATCGAAACCGATGTCGACGGTGCGCATAAGTCAAAGCCGTCGTATAGCTTTTTCATATCGTCAAGTGTACAAATACTAACGCCTGATTCCCCGACTTTCCCGTAAATATCCGGGCGTTCATCCGGGTCTTCCCCGTACAACGTCACGGAGTCAAACGCAGTCGATAACCGTTTTGCATCATCATCTTTCGATAAATAATGGAAACGTCGATTCGTCCGTTCAGGCGTACCTTCCCCCGCAAATTGGCGCTTTGGATCTTCCCCTACCCGCTTGAACGGGAATACACCCGCTGTGTACGGGAACGAACCTGGCACGTTTTCTTTATACACCCAGCGTAAGATTTCGCCGTAATCCTTGAAATTCGGCAATGACACTTTCGGGATTTTCAAACCGGATAAACTTGTCGTCGTTAGCAGCGTCCGAATTTCTTTGTCACGGATTTTCGTGACGAACTCATCGCCCGCATACGACTCTTTTAACGTGGCCCAGTTATTCAGAATCCGCTTCGATTCGGCAGACAGTTCATCACGCACACCATCAGCCAGTGATTGAAGTGATGCAATCAGTGCATCGTCCATCCCTTTTTCCTGAACCGCTTCCATTGCACCTTCCAGTTGGAATAAACGACGGGCAAGTTCTACTTGTTGTGTCGATTTCTTATGGTAATCGCGGATTGTACTCGCGATTTCACGTAAGTAATGTGTCCGGTCATTTGGAATGATGACGTTCTGTTTTTGTGTTTTTACAAAATCCGTATAGGACGTTTCCCAGTCTAGCCCACATTTTTCATTCAACTTGGCAACGAGCGCAGCGAATAAGGAGTTCGTTCCTTTGTCGTTGAATTGGCTCGCAATTGTCCCGTAGACAGGCATTTTATCCAAGTCTTGATCGAACAATAGATGGCTGCGCTGGTACTGTTTTTGCACTTGGCTTCGGGCATCTTCAGAACCTTTTCGTTCAAATTTATTAATGACGATCAAGTCTGCAAAGTCGATCATGTCAATTTTCTCAAGTTGTGTCGGTGCACCGAACTCGCTCGTCATGACGTACATGGATACATCGGACACTTCCGTAATTTCTGCATCCCCTTGCCCGATCCCACTCGTTTCGACGATAATCAAGTCAAACCCAGCCGTTTTCACGACGTCTAGTACGTCTTTAATCGCACCCGACAGTTCGGACCGTGATCCTCTTGTCGCAAGACTCCGCATGAACACACGCTCGTTAAAAATGGCGTTCATCCGGATCCGGTCGCCAAGTAACGCTCCGCCCGTCTTTTGCTTCGTCGGATCAATGGATAGTATCGCGACTTTTTTGTCAGGCAACTCCCGGAGGAAACGGCGGATTAACTCATCCGTAAGGGAACTTTTCCCTGCGCCCCCCGTGCCGGTAATTCCCAGAACGGGTGTGTTTTTGGTCATCTTTCTCGCTTGCTCAATGAGCGCCTTCGCTTGTGGATCGTCTTCGTTATGCTTTTCTTCTGCATAGGTGATCAAGTTGGCAAGCACTTCCGGACATTCGGTGCTCACCTTCTCCAAGTTTGCCATTTCATCTTCCGCTTCTGTAAGGTAATCACATTCCTCTACCATGCGGTTGATCATCCCTTGAAGCCCTAGTTTACGTCCGTCTTCCGGTGAGAAAATCCAGGCGATTCCATAATCATGCAGTTCTTTGATTTCCTTTGGTAAGATGACACCGCCACCACCGCCGTAAATGCGAATGTGCGGCGCCCCTCTTTCTTGTAACAAGTCGTACATGTATTTGAAGTATTCGACGTGTCCGCCTTGGTAGGAAGAAATCGCAATCCCTTGGACGTCTTCTTGGATCGCGGCATTGACGACTTCCTCAACGGAGCGGTTATGCCCTAAGTGAATCACTTCTGCGCCGGTCGATTGTAAAATACGGCGCATGATGTTAATGGACGCATCGTGTCCGTCGAACAAGCTGGATGCTGTGACGAATCGAACGTGATGCTTCGGTTTATAAATTTCAATTGTAGCCATTTATCACTCACCCCTTCTGTTTAAAGAACGACAACTTACGAACTTTTCACAATCCCATTCAATAATTGGTCTGTTTGAAGCGTGATGAACGCATCGATCGAATACTGACTTTGGATCGCCCATCTTCTAAACGCCCACATTTGCCCTTGGATGACGACATGGTGCGCCGCGATGTCGACCGCGTCTTCCGTAATGCGCAGTTCCCCTGACTTCACGCATGCATGGATGAGCCGTTTAAAGAGCGACACCATTTCCATCTCTTTTTTCAGCACATATTGCAAGGCGTCTTTTGGCAATGACTTCGACTCTTGGTACATGACGACAAATTCGTCGGACATGTCGTCGATCAGATGGAAATACGTGTCGATCGCACTGCGTAACCCTTCGACATTGCCTTCTTGGTCCATCGACGTCGATAAGCGGCTTTGCACTTCATTGTAAATACTGTCACAAACAAGATAGAGAACATCCTCTTTCGTCCGGATATATTCATAGAGTGTGCCAATGCTGAATCCTGCCGCTTTCGCAATTTCTCTCGTCGTTGCACGATGAAACCCTTTTTCCTTGAAGAGCTTCACCGCACCATCAATAATTTGTTCACGTCTTTTTTCAATTAAGTTCTCATCTTTGACGGATGATTGGACTTCGCGTTTGAACTGCATGTTGCACCCCCGATTATTTTGTTAGCATACGGGAGATGACGAGTCGTTGGATTTCTTGTGTACCTTCATAGATTTGCGTAATTTTCGCATCGCGCATGAAACGCTCGACCGGATAGTCTTTCGTGTAGCCGTAGCCGCCATACACTTGCACGGCTTCTGTCGTCACATTCATCGCTGTATCACCGGCCATCAACTTCGCCATTGCAGACGCTTTTCCATACGGTAAGTTGTTCGACTCGAGCCACGCCGCTTGGTACGTCAACAGACGAGAAGCTTCTGTCGCTGTCGCCATGTCCGCCAGCTTAAAACCGATGCCTTGATTGGCCGCAATCGGTTTGCCGAATTGCTCACGCTCTTTCGCATAGTCCGTCGCTGCGTCGAGTGCACCTTGCGCGATTCCAACAGCTTGTGCTGCGATGCCATTACGTCCACCATCCAACGTTTTCATTGCGATAATGAAACCTTCGCCTTCTGCCCCTAACAGATTTTCTTTCGGAACACGGCAATTGTCAAACATGATTTCCGTTGTCGGTGAAGAACGGATGCCGAGTTTCTTTTCTTTTTTACCGACCGAGAATCCTGGGAAATCCTTTTCGACGATGAACGCACTCGTTCCTTTATGCTTGGAATCCGGATCTGTGACTGCGAACACGATGTAAATGTCTGCAATTCCGCCGTTTGTAATGAAAATCTTGGAGCCGTTAAGCACATATGCATCGCCATCGAGTTTTGCTGTTGTCCGCATACCACCCGCATCAGACCCTGAACCTGGTTCCGTCAGACCGTAAGCACCGATTTTCGTTCCTTCCGCCATTGGACGGAGGTATTTCTGCTTCTGTTCTTCCGTCCCATATTTAAATACCGGCCAGCCAGCGAGGGACGTATGTGCGGATAACGTAACCCCTGTCGATGCGCAAACCCTTGACAATTCTTCGACTGCAATGACATACGCCAAATAATCACTACCGATTCCGCCGTACTCTTCCGGCCAAGGAATACCTGTCAACCCAAGCTCCGCCATCTTCTCGAAAATCTCCCTATCAAAACGTTCCTCTTCATCCCGTTCCGCCGCGGTAGGCGCGACTTCTTTTACCGCAAAATCGCGCACCATTTTACGAATCATTTCATGTTCTTCAGAAAGGTTAAAATTCATGTCATTTCCTCCTTGGGGTATGTAGACTTATTGCATCAACTGTTTGCTAATCACGATGCGTTGGATTTCACTTGTACCTTCGTAAATTTGCGTCACTTTCGCGTCTCGGAAATAGCGTTCAACCGGGTAGTCTTCCGTATAGCCGTAGCCTCCGAATACTTGAACAGCTTCAATCGCGTTATCCATCGCCGCTTGGGACGCAAACAGTTTTGCCATGGACGCTTCTTTGCCACACGGCTTCCCTTCTGCTCGAAGTTGTGCCGCCCGGTAAACAAGCAATTTGGCCGCCTCTGTCGCAGTTGCCATATCGGCTAATTTGAAACCGACACCTTGGTTGACTGCAATCGGTTTACCAAATTGGACGCGCTCTTTTGCATACTCAGTCGCCGCTTCCAGTGCGGCTTCCGCAATGCCGAGTGATTGAGCTGCAATTCCGATGCGGCCGACGTCCAGATTCGCCATCGCAATTTTAAACCCTTCGCCTTCTTCACCGAGGCGGTTGTTTGCGGGCACTTTCATGTCTTCGAACGTCAACTGCACCGTTCGCGATCCGTGAAGACCCATCTTTTCCTCATCTTTTCCAATAATGAGTCCAGGTGTGTCTTTATCGACGATGAACGCTGTAATGCCGTATGTGCCTTGCGAAGGGTCGGTCGATGCGAAGACGATGTACACGTCTGCTTCCCCACCGTTTGTAATGAACATTTTGGAGCCGTTGAGGACATAATGATCGCCTTTGTTGACCGCTTTTGTTTTTAATGACCCTGCATCAGAACCTGAGGATGCTTCGGTCAGGCAGAAGGCGCCGATGTACTCGCCGGTCGCCATTTTCGGAAGGTATTTGGCTTTCTGCTCTTCATTCCCAAAATACATAATTGGATTCGTGCCGACGGAAGTGTGGACAGAAAGGATGACCCCCATAACTGCGCTCACTTTCGACAGCTCGTGAATGGCGATGATATACGACGTGAAATCCATGTTGGAGCCACCGTATTTTTCGGGGACGGTAATCCCCATTAGCCCGAGTTCCCCCATCTTCTTCAAGAGGTCGCGTGGAAATTCTCCCGCTTCCATCCGTGGAATGAATGGCTCGATTTCCGCCTTGGCGAAATCCTTTACCATCGTGCGCATCATCTGTTGTTCTTCGGTGAACTGTAAATCCATATGATTAACCCCTTTGCTTGATGTGGTGACCTTCTAAACTGTAAATCCCTCCTGATTCCCCACTGAGGAAATTTCTAGCTAAAACTATGTGTAGCGTAAAGTGGCGTAGTTATCGATCATGTACATGTTGTTATCGATTGGATAAACGTTTTTATCAATCGGATAGGCGAAGTTATCAATCGGATAGCAAGAGTTATCAATCAGATAGCGAAAGTTATCGCCATTTCATGACCTTCTACCTACCTTAAATCATTCGTACGTGTAGAAACCTCTACCGGATTTTTTGCCGAGCCACCCTGCATTGACGTACTTCCGAAGCAACGGGCATGGGCGGTATTTCGAGTCGCCGAATCCTTCGTGCAACGTTTCCATAATGTAGAGACATGTGTCGAGTCCGATGAAATCTGCAAGTTGCAACGGCCCCATCGGATGGTTCATGCCAAGTTTCATCACTTCGTCGATTGCTTCTTTCGTTGCGACGCCTTCGTACAAGGTGTATACCGCTTCATTGATCATCGGCATGAGGACGCGGTTTGCGACGAATCCTGGATAGTCGTTCACTTCGACTGGTGTTTTTGAAAGCTTGTGCGTCATCGCTTCGACTGCCTCATACACTTCGTCCGATGTTGCAAGCCCTCGGATAATTTCGACAAGCTTCATGACCGGCACCGGATTCATGTAATGCATGCCGATGACTTGTTCCGGACGTTTTGTGGCGGCTGCAATTTCCGTAATTGGCAAAGACGAGGTGTTCGTCGCAAGGATTGCATGCTTCGGCGCGATGCCGTCAAGTTTTGCAAAGATTGATTTTTTCACGTCCATATTTTCGACAGCCGCTTCGATGACAATGTCAACGTCCGCTGCGTCTGCTAAATCGAGTGACTTCGTAATTCTGTTGAGCACTGCTGTTTTGTCGTCTTCCGTCATCCGTCCTTTGTCGACGTTGCGCGCAAGGTTTTTCGTTATGACGGCAAGCCCTTTTGCATAAGATTCCTCTTTAATGTCATTCAGTTTTACGTCAAATCCAGCTTGCGCACACACTTGCGCAATGCCGCCACCCATTTGCCCTGCACCAATGACCATTACTTTTTGTATATTCATGAGACCATTCCCTCCGTCTTCTTTTCTTTATTTCACTTCAATCATGACCGCGTCGCCTTGGCCCCCGCCTGAACAGATTGAAGCGATTCCGAGTCCGCCGCCGCGACGTTTCAGTTCATAAGCAAGTGTCAAAATGATGCGCGCACCACTTGCACCAATCGGGTGACCAAGTGCAATTGCACCACCGTTGACGTTCACTTTCTCTGGATCCAGCCCTGCGATTTGCGAACTTGCGAGAGCGACTGCTGCGAACGCTTCGTTTATTTCAAACAGGTCAATGTCTTCTATCGACTTCCCTGTCTTTTTCAATAATTCCGTAATGACGAGTCCTGGCGTCTGCGGGAAGTTTTCCGGCTCGACTGCGACTTCGGCATGACCGATAATCGTTGCTAGTGGTGTCTTTCCTTCTTTAGCGGCCCGCTCTTCATTCATGAGCACCAATGCACACGCCCCGTCATTGACCCCTGGCGCATTGCCTGCTGTAATGGTGCCGTCTTTCCCAAATGCTGGGCGCAATTTCGCAAGTGATTCGAGCGATGTATCCCGTCGAGGGGCTTCGTCCGTTTCGACGATGAGCGCGTCCCCTTTCCGTTGGGGGATTTCGACTGTGATGATTTCGTCATTGAATTTCCCTTCATCCATTGCAGCGAGTGCCCGTTCATGGCTGCGCAATGCCCACTCGTCTTGCTGTTCACGTGTTAATGAAAATTTGTCAGCTGTTGCGTTGCCGTACGTTCCCATATGGACACGGTCAGGTGAAAATGAACAAGAAAGGCCGTCATAGATCATGCCGTCCACTAATTGTGTATCGCCCATCTTCAATCCGAAGCGACCTTTCGACAAATAGTACGGTGCATTCGACATGGATTCCATGCCCCCCGCAACGATCACTTCTTCGTCACCAAGTCGGATGAGCTGGTCAGCGAGTGTGACGGAACGCATGCCCGACGCACATACTTTGTTAACCGTTTCCGTTTTCACTGACCAAGGAAGCCCTGCTTTTGTCGCCGCTTGCCTGGACGGAATTTGTCCCTGTCCTGCTTGAAGAACCGTTCCGACAATGACTTCGTCCACTTCATTCGCATCCACACCTGCCCGTTGGAGCGCTTCTTTTATGGCAATGCCCCCAAGATCACTTGCCGATTTAGTCGATAAAACCCCACCAAGTTTGCCAAACGGCGTACGTGCTCCGTCCACTATGACTGTTCGATTCATGCTAATTCCTCCCATTCTCCATGATAACGTTTACATTTATGTGCTTGCCGAGCGACTGAACGCTCGCTCGGTAACACATTGAAAGAAAAGGGAGTGCACTGACTCCCTGGAACGCATAGGCAAAGCCCGGTTAAGACTTTGTCTATGCACTTTTAAATGAATTTGTCCTGTATAGAAAATACTCGTTCACAAGAAACTCGCAATCTTGCAAACTCCTTAATTTTCTTAATTATATCGCTGTTCAGCGAATCGTGCAATGATAGGTGATTGTTTCAGTTATTTCGATGCTGCTTCTTCAGCCTCTTCCACTGGTACTTGGCGGTCTTCACCGAAGATGGAGCGTTCTAACAGTTCGGCGATATCATACGTGCCGACTTTCTCTTCCACTTCAATCGCTTTTGTACCGTCAGAAAGCATTGTTAAGCAGTACGGACAACCGGATGAAATGATGCCCGGGCTGACTTCCATCGCTTGTTCGGTACGTGCAACGTTGACGCGATGGCCTGTGTCTTCTTCCATCCACATGAGCCCGCCACCTGCTCCGCAACACATGCCGTCTTGGCGATTCCGTTTCATCTCGACAAGATTGACGCCTGGAATGGCTTTCAGAATTTCCCTTGGTGCATCGTAGACGTCATTGTATCGGCCCAAATAGCACGAATCGTGGAACGTGATCGTTTCATTAATTTCATGGACCGGGTTCAATTTGCCTTGTGATACAAGGTCAAACAACATTTCGGTATGATGCAGAACTTCCGCTTTGAAGCCGAAATCCGGGTATTCATTTTTGAAAATATTGTATGCATGCGGGTCAATCGTGACAATCTTTGTGACTCCTGCTTTTTCAAATTCCGCAATATTCGTCGTCGCAAGTTCTTGGAAGAGGAATTCGTTCCCTAAACGACGTGGCGTGTCGCCGGAGTTCTTTTCTTTATTGCCAAGAATCGCGAACTTGATGCCCGCTTCATTCATAAGTCGTGCGAATGAAAGAGCGATTTTTTGCGAACGGTTATCGAAAGCTCCCATGGAACCGACCCAGAATAGGTACTCGAACGCTTCGTCTGCTTTTTTCAATTCCTTCACTGTCGGAATGTGCAGTTCCGGACTAGCGTCACGCCAGTTTTCCTTCTCTTTTCGGTTCAGCCCCCACGGATTTCCTTGACGCTCGATGTTCGTCATCGCACGTTGCGCATCCGCATCCATTTTTCCTTCTGTCATGACAAGGTAGCGGCGTAGGTCGATGATTTTATCGACGTGTTCATTCATAACCGGGCACTGATCTTCACAGTTTCGGCACGTCGTACACGCCCAAATCTCCTCTTCCGT
This sequence comes from Sporosarcina sp. OR05, assembly GCF_041414805.1. NCBI lineage: Bacteria > Bacillati > Bacillota > Bacilli > Caryophanales > Caryophanaceae > Sporosarcina > Sporosarcina sp. OR05. The sequence goes on from NZ_JANKJL010000007.1 coordinate 68,961, forward strand.
AATGACATCGCCGATGAGTGACGGATTGTAGATATCATCCATCGTCGCCCCTTCAAGTCCAGCAGCTAGTGCAATTTGGTTCCCTTTCGTGTTCTTGAACGCAAACGTTGGTACCCATGGCTGTTTCTTTGTCACAAGAGCACCCGTATTCGTCAAGTTATCACGAAGTTTTGTAATTAAGTCCATTGGTGACAACATTTTACCTGTCCCGGTTGCTGGACACATATTTGTACAACGACCACATTCCACGCACGCATAGAAGTCAATCATTTGCTTTTGCGTGAAATCCGTAATTTTGCCGACACCGAGTGCTGGCATTTCATCTTCATCTTCGACTTCCTCTAATGCTTCAAAGTCGATTGGTGAAAGTTTTCCCCTACGATCAAAGCGCATCATGTACGTATTGATCGGCCCAGCGATTAAGTGCGCATGTTTTGATTGCGGCACGTAGACGAGGAACGTTAGTAACGTGAGTAGATGCACCCACCATGCGATGAAGAAGACGACTGCCGCAGCGGTCGGCGACATGAAGCTGAAAACGCTTGCAATTGCAGACGCCATTGGCTCGGTCCAAGTCGTTTCATGCCCATGCCAGATCATGTTCATCCCGTTCGATACAAGGGTTGACACCATGAGTAAACCGATGAAAATCAACACAAGCCCCGATTTCCATCCTCGTTTCAAGCGGACCAGTTTTTCGACGTATCGGCGATGGAACGCCCATACGACTGCGATGAGAATCATGAAAACGACGATTTCCTGGAAGAATGTGAACGCACCATAGAGCGGCCCTAATGGTAAATGTGACTCCGGCTTCAATCCTTTCCAGATGAGGTCGATTGCCCCAAGTTGGACGAGCAAGAAGCCATAGAAGAACATGACGTGAATGATTCCACTTTTCTTATCCTTCAATAACTTTTTCTGCCCAAACACATTCACCCAAACTTCTTGTAAGCGGCGCGAAACATTGTTATCAAACTCTTCTTTTCTCCCCAATTTCACAAACTCTACACGCGTCCTAATTAAATACGTGAATAATGCCAATCCATACGCCACGACAGCTAAGAACAACACCCAGTTGGCGACTAATAATGCATTCATTGTCATTTCGCTCCTTCCCTAATTGCTACGATTATGAATAGTGTAGTAGATTTTAAATACTATGTCGATGTTCTACTTCCTAGTCTATGATATGAATGAGCATTCAGTCAACGGATTTTTTTATTTTGCTATACTTTTTGGACGGTTTTGCGATTTGCTGATATATGCGGGGAGTTGTGGGATTATGCTGCGTTTCGTGGCATTATGCGGCGATTTGCGGAGTTATGCGGCGATTTGCGGAGTTATGCGCCGTTTCGGAGAAGTATGAGTTGTTTGGGGCAAGTATGCCGCGTTTGGCGGGTTTATGCGGCGTTCCAGAGAGTTATGCCGCGATTCGCCAGATTCTAGGTAGTTTTCTTGGGATCGCGGGAAGTTTTTGTTGGAGCAGTTGCGGTCGCGCTGCATGCTTTTGACAAACTAACGGGTTTTATTTGCGGGCTGGATATGCTGCGATTGGTGGAGTAATGCGGCGTTTTGGGCAAGCTTGCCGCGTTTCGGAGAAGTATGAGTTGTTTCGGGCAAGTATGCCGCGTTTGGCGGTTTTATGCGGAGTTCCAGAGAGTTATGCCGCGATTCGCCTGATTCTAGGTGGTTTTCTTGGGACCGCGGGGAGTTTTTGTTGGTGGAGTTGCTGTCGCGCTGCATGCTTTTGACAAACAAAAGGTTTTATTTGCGGGCTGGATATGCGGCGATTGGTGGAGTTATGCGGAGTTTTAGGCAAGTTTGCGGCGTTTTGGGCAAGTTTGCCGCGTTTGGCGGGTTTATGCGGTGTTCCAGAGAGTTATGCCGCGATTCGCCTGATTCAAGGTAGTTTTCTTGGGACCGCGGGAAGTTTTTGTTGGTGGAGTTGCTGTCGCGCTGAATGCTTTTGACAAACTAACGGGTTTTATTTGCGGGGATGGATATGCGGCGTTTCAGAGAAGTATGAGTTGTTTGAGGCAAGTTTGTCGGGTTTGGAGGGTTTATGCGGAGTTCCAGAGAGTTATGCTGCGATTCGCCGGATTCTAGGTAGTTTTCTTGGGGTTCGCGGGGAATTCTTGTTGAGGAAATTGCGTTCGCGTTGCTGCTTTTGAATAGAAACGCGCACGATGTTGTGCGCGTTGTTAGCGTATGTGCAGTTTATGGAGTGCGCCGTTGAAATGCTGTTGGGCTTGGTTGCAAATTGTGCGCGGTACACCGACGATGATGGTTGTGGATGGGCCGGCGGAAGTATGGAGATCCAATGTGGATTGAAGTTCTATGGTTGGATCATTCGTTAACTTCCTGAATTCCTTGAGAATGCCTGACGAGCCGACGGGCCACATTCGTTGGACGAATCCACGATGCATTGCTTCTTTGATGATGCGTAGCGAAGCGATTTCAGATTGGTTTTCGAGGACGGCCGTCCCGACAAGCGGTTTGCCGTAGGCGTACCATTCCAATTGTGAATCGTGATGATGATTGAATTTCAGTTTATCTAGGATTTCTTGATCTCTACATTGATGATCTTTACATTCTTGATCTTTTAGGTCAATCGCATTCTCTGTTATTGTTCGCTGATGATTCTGTTCTGCAACTTCTTCGCTCACCTTTTCAGCTTCAGCTTTTCGCTTGCCGATAATGGTCACCGCCATGGAGGATTGCAGCAATTCCATATTCGTTTCCGTACTGCCGCTAATTGTCGGAACCGGACAATTTGCATCTGTGAACAGTTGTGTAACGCCATTGACGTAGGCTTTCCAGCTAGCAGGGCCACTGAAATTGTGGAGAAGCACAGCTAGCGGTTCTGCGTTGGCCGCCCATTGCTCCAGTAACGGGACACGTGTGGCGAAGTAGGCGGTCACTTCGTCGGGCACATTTACAACGTCTTCCGCTTTTTCGCCGATGCCGCCTGAATTGTCGGTCGTAACGATTAGACCATCGACTAAGTGAAGGGCGTTTCTCATTTCGACAACCTCAATCGGCCTTTTGCCACTTTCGCGAGGGCTGGCTGGACCGTAATGACGACGGCTGCATTCAGCACTGTCGCTAGGAAGATCGATGGCAACGCCGCTACAAAGAAGGCAGGAGACACGATGAAATAAAACGGAATGAGTGCTAGCACACCGTTCGCCACGATGAAGAACACCCATTTCCAAACTTTGCGCCCTGCTCTGTGCATGCGGGAAAATACATAAAGGATGATGAACATTTCAATCGCGATGACCACATGCAGGGGTCCTAGTGGAAAGCCCGCATACATGGCGGAGGCGAGATGCCCGGTCATGGAGGCGAATCCGACGAACAGGGGCGGCAAGAAAGATGCCGCCAGTAACGCAGGCACTGTGTCAAGCGCGAGTGAGCCGATGCCGGACGGGATTTTTATGTAGCCGCCGATGACGCAGAGGGCGGCGAAAAGTGCGGTGAGTGTCAGTTTTCTAAGGTGCATGTTAGTCCTCTTTCTTTTTGTCCGTTCGGAAGACTTTGGCGCTACGGACATATTCGTTGTCTGGTACACCGAGGCGTGCATTGACGATACGTGCTGCGACGAAGAAGTAGTCGGAAAGTCGGTTCAAATATTTTTGAACGGTGGCCGGGACATCTTCTTCCGCTTTCATAAGTGTGACTGTCAGGCGTTCTGCACGACGTGTGATCGTCCGTGCGATATGCAACGTTGCGGAAGCCGGTGATCCGCCAGGCAAGATGAATTTTTCAAGCGGCGGTGCTTCTTCCATTAGGGCATCAATCCGCTTTTCAAGCACTTCGATCGGTTCGTCGGAAAGTTTGTAGTGGCGCTCTTTCATGACGTTCGCCAAGTCACCGCCACCATCAAACAGTTCGTTTTGGATGGCTTCTAAGTCTTCAAGTAAATCTGCGAATTTCTCAGCGTCAAGTTCCGTCATCGCTTTTCCGACAAAGGAATTCAGTTCGTCCATCGTGCCATACGCTTCGACGCGTAAGCTGTCTTTATCGACGCGACCTCCGATTAAACTCGTTTTCCCTTTGTCACCTGTACGTGTGTAAATTTTCATATGCGTTCTCCCCTTTTCTTGATTGTTTGTGGTATGCCGTACCAAATTCTCGTCACTTCATCTGCGCGGGCGAATAATTGCTGGTACAGCCGTCCGCACGTATCGCGCAATGCCCGTTGTTTCGCGTCCATCGGCACGATACCTCGCCCGAAATCGGTGAGGATGAACAGCGTATTGCGTCCTTCAACAGCCGATAAAATGTGGTCAATCGCTTGTGCTTCTGGCAAATCCGTCCGTGCAAGCCACTTTTCAATGTGCTCAATTACAACGAGGTCGGTTCGGTGCCAGTCCCCGAAACAATTCTCCGTAATCTCACAATTCATCCATTGGTGTGCCGTGTTGGCGAGCTGTTGCTGGACGTATGTGCGTTTGCCGTTGTGGGCACCTCCGATAATGATGTGCATCGTCCGCCCTCCTTCATCGTTGTTTCGTTTGCCCACTCGAATTTCCACAGGGAGCCGTGTGGGATTTGCCATGACCAGAAATCGGCTGGTTCAGGTGAAAATTGATTGAGTGCAATGCGGATTGGTCCGCCGTGGGTGACGACGAGGGAGTCGTTTGGCAACTCGTGTAACGCAGCCATCAACCGCTTTTCGACGTCCTTAAGCCCCTCCCCGCCTTTTGGTGCATGTAGAACTGGATTATCGAGCCAATTCCGGTAGTCCTTATCTTGTTCAAGGTCGGCATACGTTTTTCCTTCAAAATCGCCAAAATGACATTCACGAAAACGGCGATCTTCGTGGAAAATGGCATGCGGCAAGAAGATGTTTGCGCTTTGTCGCGCTCTTCGCAAGTCGCTCCCGTAGACGATGTTCTGTTGCATACTTGACAGTCGAAATGTTTCTGGTTCAGTAATCGGTTCAATCGGTTCGTCTGTCCAACCGATATACTTTTTCGCTCGGTTTCCCGCTGTCGGCAAATGACGCATTAAATACAAAGTATGAGGACGAGCCATAACAACGCCTCCGTTCCTTCAATGAATGCCCCGCATAAATCTCCCGTCACCCCACCGAATTGCTTGGAGGTCCAGTGTTGATAGATCACCATTGTACCAGCCAACACGATGGCGAATGCTACCGGGATGATAAGTGACTGAACCGCGATGCCAAGCGCTATGAGTGAAAGAAGTGCCATACTCCCTGACGTTGAAATGACCGTGCTTGTCGCTAATTTCTCCTTGAAAAAATGGGCAATTCCTTTTTCCTTTGCGAGGCGTGTCGTTGTAAAGTACACATTCATGCCGGCACGCGAGAGAAGCGGGATGGCTATGATAACTGCCAGCAAATGTGGTGCGCGGAGCAGCAATTCGTACACCAATGCCATTTTCCCGACGATGAGCAGAATGAGCGCCATCGTCCCGAACGCGCCGATACGCGGATCGTCCATAATTTCCAAGCGCCGCTCCTTGTCGCGATACGAAAAAAACGCATCGCTCGCGTCCGCGAAACCGTCCATATGCAGGCCCCCTGTCAGCGCAATGCCGACTAAAACAATCAGGAACGAGGCGAGCAACGGACTGATGCCGATGCCTTCGGTGAGCAGTATGGCTGTGCCGTATAGGATAAGCCCGATGAGTGCGCCGATGAGCGGGAGTGCGCTGTACATACGGGTGACGTCTTGCTGTTCCATCGGCAAGTTTTTCCGGATCGGAATGGCTGTGAAAAATTGTAGCGCCAGTAGAAATCCTGTCATTTCGGTTCTCCTATGAGCGATTGGATGAACGGCCAATCGACGTGCGCTTTGACGTGCGCGGCCCATGCGTCGTACACATCGATGCCAGCTGGGGCTTTTGACGTTTCGCGATCGACATCCTCCTCTTCGATGCCATGGTTCATCATATGCGGGAGCACCCCGACGACGCGAATGCCGGTGTGCTGTTCGATGAACGTTACGCCCTCTTGGAATAGCGCGACGTCTCCGTGGAATTTATTGATGAGAATTCCTTTGACGCGTGCGCGGTGTGCCGGTTCCAACAAGGCAAGCGTGCCGACGATGGAAGCGATGGCGCCCCCTCGATCGATGTCTGCGACGAGTAGCACGGGTACATCCGCTATGTCCGCGACGCGCATGTTGACGATTTCACGGTCATTCAAATTCACTTCCGCCGGACTGCCCGCCCCTTCGATAACGAGGACGTCAAACCGGTCAGCGAGCGTTTGCAGAGAGGACTCGATTGTTTTAATAGCTCGGTTGAAAAAGCGTTCGCGATACGCCATACCATCGACCGTTTCAAAAAGTTCCCCGAGGAAACGGACTTCGGATTGCATGTTCCCGAGCGGTTTCAGCAAAATCGGGTTCATCTCAACAATCGGTTCCGTCCTCGCCGCCTCCGCCTGCAAAAATTGTGCGCGGCTCATCTCTTTGCCGTCTTTCGTTTTTTCGAAGAATCGCGACATGTTTTGCGATTTGAATGGGGCTACCCGCATGCCTTCATCAGCAAACAGCCTGCATAATGCGGTGCAGATCATCGTCTTACCGACATCTGAAGCCGTTCCCATTACCATGATGCCTTTCATCGGGTCGTCACCTGCCCTTCTTTTTTCCAGTAAAACGGCAAACCATAGTCCATCTCAATCGCATCGTCTGCCATGTGGACAAGTTGCTGGTGTAGCAAGCCGATCCATTTGCTGTATTGTTGCGTTTCTGTTAACGGAGATGGGAGTTCGTCGAGCACTTCGTTGGAAACGATGGTGAAGTGTGCTGCTCGTTCTCTTATTTGCCGGACTGTCTCAAGTAGTTGTACGGCTTTTTTCTCCATACAACCTGGTACGTGGATACAAAACGTATCTGCTCGTTCTTCGTACATTTCGTTCGCAAGCCACGTTGTTAAACAGTCCCATAAGACAAAGTCGTTCGGTTGAATAAATGGAAGCACGTTTTCCAGGGAGACGGGCTGTTCAATCGTGGTCCATTGTTGGTCCGCTCGGTCGTGTTGATGTTGCTCAATACGTGCTTGCATTTCCTTGTCGACAGCTCGTCCTGAAGCTATGTAGACGAGCCGTCCCCCTGCAACACGCGCGCTTGCAACGAGCTGCCTTTCCGCAAACGCGCTTTTCCCACTCCGCACGCCACCGCTGATGAATGTCAACTGCCCACGCACGCAATCCCCTCCGTTTCTATGTATGGCGTGTTTTTATATGTATTTGCAAATTCTAGCCTTGCTTACTAGTAGAGCATCTTTTTCAGTAGTAAAACGCCGCATACTTCGTGAGATTGCGGCATAACTTTCGCAAATTCCGCATATTGGCATGAAACTCCGCATAACTCTGCAGATTGCCGCATACTTGCCCAGAACTCCGCATAACTCTGCAAAACTCCGCATAACTAGACGAATCGCCGCATATCCCGTTTACAATTTCAAACCCTTTATTGGTTAAGAGCATTGCTAGCGCGACGCATGCCTTCCAATGTTGACTACTTCCCGCGAATCTATTTTATTGCAAAACCAATCAGATATTTGAAGAGCATCGTTTTCTGTTTGTAGGATAGCCGCATAGTTTTGTAAAACGGCGCATAGTTGCCCAGAACTCCGCATATCTCTGCAAAACGCGGCATACTTGCCCAGAACTCCGCATAACTAGACGAATCGCGGCATACTTACCCAAAACGCCGCATAACTAGAGTAATCGCCGCATATCCCGCTCACAATTTACAAACCCCTTATTGGTGAAGAGCATTGCTAGCGCGAAATGAGTGCAGGCAAACTCAACAATTACCCGCGGTTCCGAACAAACCAATCTGTTAGTTCGCGTTGCAATAACGCCATATCCGTTGCACGTTTCATGCCTACTCTTAGCCAGCGTCCATCCATACCGTGGAAGTTTTCAGAGTGGCGGAGGACGATGCCGTGAGTGAGCAGATCTTTATAGAGTTTGCGTGCATCTAGTCCTGCTGCCGGTTTGAAGGAGAGAAAGTTTGCTTGTGCGTCAGTGACGGTGCAGGCGTGTTGTTCCAAAAATTTCTGTAGGTGTTGCCGTTGTTCAGCGGCATGCTCGATCGCTCGCATTCGATATGCTGCTTCGTGCAGGCATTGTGCGCCGATTGTAGCGGCGATGCCGTTGACGTTCCAATGGGGGGCGATTGCTTGTAACGCCTTAATCACATCCGGGTTTGCGATGGCGTACCCAAGGCGAATGCCTGGGATGGCGTACATTTTCGTCATGGAGCGGACGACAATGACGTGCGGGAAATCTTGCACGTTCGGGATGAATGATTTCCCTTCATCTACGAAGTCGATGAACGCTTCGTCGAGGACGACTTCACAGTTAGCCTCCCCTGCTTGCACAATGATCGATAGAAGTTCTTCACGGGACGGCATGATGCCTGTCGGGTTGTTCGGCGTGCAAAGGTACAACGCAGCCGCGGTTGGAAGTTGGTGCAAAATGTCCACTACGGGCAGTTTGAAACCGTCTTGTTCTGTAGCGAAAACACGTATCGGTTCTACGCCTTTTGCCCGCAACGTCGCTTCGTATTCGGAGAATGTCGGATGGACGACGATTGCCCGTTTGCCGCGGTATCGTTCAGCTAAGAGCGATAAGAGCTCTGCTGCACCGTTTCCTGCGATGACAGCAGCAGGAGAAACGTGATGGTACGCTGCCACTTCCGACAAGAACGGTTCGCCGGATGGATCAGGATAGGTAGGAATCGTCGACAAGAGCGCCGGCCACATCTCGAGCACGTTTTTCGGCGGTCCTTCCGGATTGCAGTTTTCACTGAAATCAACGGTTCGCTCAGGTGGCTTAATGCCTAATCGCTTATAGACATGGTGCGGGTTTGCGCCGTGTTTAGGTAATTGCATGTATGATCACTCCAATGGCTGTCAGTAACATCCAACATACAAACGATACAATGTGCATGTGGACGATGGTCGATTGGATATCGGGTGCGGTGAGCTGCCGGTGGCCAGGACCAATTTGAGGGCGTTCAGAAACGACGCCTCGATATGTACTTTTCCCGCCTAATGTGACGCCGAGTTGCCAAGCAGTTGCTGCTTCCAGATAGCCGCTGTTCGGACTTGGATGGCGTCTTGCATCTTGCCGCCAGCCGGCGAACCGTTGACGGAACGGGATGCCCCCTGCGTTCGGTGTCGTCAGTAAGATGAGCATCCCTGTCATTCTTGCGGGAATGAAATTTAGAATGTCATCGGCACGCGCTGAAAACTTGCCGAATTCATGGTAGCGGTCGTCTTTATACCCAACCATCGAATCGAGTGTGTTAACCGTTTTATACAGCCAGATGCCTGGTGCACCAAACAGGAATGCCCAAAATAATGGCGCTGTCACCCCATCTGATGTGTTTTCTGACACCGTTTCAATGGCTCCGCGGGCAATGTCGCTTTCTTGTAGCGTTGCAGTATCGCGGCCGACAATCCAACTCAGTTTCGTTCGCGCTTCTTGCACATCGCCAGTAATCAAAGGCTTGTACACTTCCGTCGCTGCATCCCGTAAACTTTTCTGGGCAAGACCAATGGCAATAAGGACGGCTTCAACGGCGATGCCTACTGCAATATGCATTTGATAGGCGATTGTAACAATTGCCAGAACGATGCCCGTCACGATAACGATCATCATGAGCAGCAATCCCGCGCCTTTTAGTATGCGGGCACGTCCTTTGTTGAGGACCGCGGTCAGTTTCGTAATTAACGTACCGATCCAACGTATTGGATGTGGCCAGTTCGGGGGGTCCCCAATGAGGCGGTCAAGGAGGAACCCGATCGCGATTGCAACAAAATGGGTTTGGATCATGTGTGCCAACCTTTCGCTTGTTTGTAGGCTTTGATGGCGCGGACGGTGCAATCGTAGACGCCGTGGCCAATTAATTTACCGAGGGGCGTGATGGGGCCCGCATATGGCAACGCCTCACCTTCTTGGGTGGCAGCGACGAGTAGGCTGTCGGTGGATGTGCCGGTTGCGATCGTGCCGGTCAACGGGTCGGTGATTGCTTCGGTTTGGAGCGCTTTCGTTTTCGCTTCGGTCGCTGTAATCATCGCTTGGATGAAGGCTTCTTCGGATAAGTGCCCGTTGACGATGATCCATGTGTTGATGGTACCGATGCGTTCCGGCCGGTCCCGGTAAAGAGCTTGCGACACATCGACTGCGTTGCCGACGCCAGCAGTGACCATGATGAGGACGGTGCCGAAGTCTCCTTTGTATTCACCAACTTCTGCGTGTTCGGTCGTCACCGCGGTCATCATGCCAACGGTTTCTGTCAGGTGGTAGCCACGTTGTTGAAGATAGGCTTCGTTTTCCGCTTTGACATTGTCGATATTGTAGTCGGCGTCGACGTGACGGTTGACGAATGCGCGGTACCAGCCTGTGCCGGCGTTATGGACGGCGGATGAGACAGTTTTTAACGGCTTTTCGGTGCGCAGTCCGACGTGGTCCGCAGAGATGGTAATTTGTTCTTTCTTGACAATGAACGGTTTCGTATCCATTGTATCAGGCAACAACGTCATTTGCGGTTTCGGGAGCTCCGGATGCGGCTGTGTCTTAATGCGCGCGTTGTAGACGGAGCCGATGATCGTCTCTTGAATGACGTCTTGCGGATCACCGATTGCTGAGATAGTCCCTTTGTCCATGAGAAGCAAACGGTCGCAATATAATGATGCGAGGTTGACGTCGTGGAAAACGGAAATGACGGTCACTCCTTTTTCGACGGCATGTTTTCGAATTGTGTCGAGCAATTGCTGCTGGTGTGCAATGTCGAGATGGTTGGTTGGTTCATCCAATAAGAGGATGGGTGCTTGCTGGGCGAGTGCTTGGGCGACGAAAACCCGCTGTTGCTCACCACCTGACAATAGCTCGATCGGCGTATGTTCATAGCGTGTAATGCCTGTGTACGCCATCGCTTCTTGGACGGCTGTTTCATCCGTTTCCGACCAGGTGGAAAAGAGACCGGACTGATGCGGGTACCGGCCAAGGGAGACGGTGTCTTTTACGGTATGGGAAAAGGCGTGCGCATGGAGCTGTGGCAGGACGGCGACTTTCCGTGCAAATTCTTTTTGGGAATAAACCGCAGCGTCTTGCCCGTCGATATGGACGGTGCCTGTCAGTTTCGGCAAAATGCCTGAAATGATTTTGAGCAACGTCGATTTCCCGCTGCCGTTCGGCCCAAGAATACCGAGCACTTCCCCTTTTGCCACTTGGAACGTTACATCGCGAACAACCGGCTCTTTGCCATAGCCGCCCGATACGTTTTTCACTTGCAGCATGTCACATCGCCCCTTTCCTTCTCTGTCTGTAGAAAATATACGCAAACACCGGTGCACCGATAAATGCAGTAATGACGCCGACTGGTAGTTCTGTCGGAGAAATAATTGTGCGGGCGATCAAGTCACAGATGATGAGCAATGATGCACCATTTAAGAATGATAATGTCAGTAAATGACGATGGTCAGACCCCCACATGAGTCTTGTCATATGCGGGACTACGAGGCCGACAAAGCCGATTGTACCGGATACTGCGACAGCGGAACCTGTTAAGATGGAGCCGCCGATAAGGATCATAAATTTTCGTTTTTTAACGTTTACGCCTAAGTGATGGGCACGTTCTTCTCCGAATAGCATCGCATTTAATTCGCGACGGTTCAACCAGAGAATGAAGGAGCCGATGACGACAAACGGTAGGATCATGAGAATGTAATTCCAACCGCGCATGGACACACTTCCGAGAAGCCAGCCGATAATTTGGCGGAGTTCTTCGCCGGTGAGGGCAATCATTAATGAAAGAACTGAGCCTAAGAAGGACCCGAAGATGATGCCTGTCAAAATGATCGTCTCCATTTTCATGGAACGGTCGACGAGACGTGCGAAGCCGATGACGAGAAACATTGTAATTGCTGCGCCGGTCATGCTGAAAAACGGTAAGGTGTATGTGCCCACAATCGGAATGGACAAGCCAAAAAAGAGTGTCATAACCGCACCAACAGAGGCGCCGGATGACACTCCGAGGGTGTATGGATCAGCAAGTGGGTTTTTTAATAAACCTTGGAATGCGGCTCCTGCAATGGCGAGCGAGGCGCCGACTAGTCCAGCTAAGATAACACGTGGCATGCGAATTTTATATAAAATGTTCGTTGCCGTCGTATCGGATGCATCCCAAAATGTGCTGATAGGAATATGTACCGTTCCGATTGAAACACCGAGCCAGACCGCCACGAGTAATGTGGCGGCGGACACGATGTAGGCAATGGTTGCTTTATTCACCAAAAGCCTCTGGATATACTGCTTTCGCTACTTCTTCTAGACCGAGTGCAAGACGTGGACCTGTACGGCTCGTCAAGTTTTCATCGACTTGAATGACTTGGTCTTCTTTTACGGCTGTAATGTCACCGAAGCCATCGCGGTTTTTCACGCTTTCGATAATGTCCGGCACATAACTATACATGACGATAATAACGTCAGGGTTTTGGTTGACGATTTCTTCAGGACTGATCATCACCCAACCTTCTTCAGTGACAACGTTTTCCGCACCGATCATGTCCAAGATTTCTTGCATGAACGTGTTTTTACCCGGTGCATAGATGGAAGGTGCATCGGATGTTTCGATGAATACACGCTTTTTGTTTTCAACTTTTTCTGTTTTCTCGATCACTTCAGCGACTTTCGCTTTCATGTCTTCGATAATTGTTGTCGCTTCTGCTGTTTTTCCAGTCGCTTGACCAATTTGTTCAATCGTTGTGTATGTTTCTTCAAAGTTCGTTGCGTTTTTCACGACAAACACTTGAACGCCCGCATCGCGGATTTGTTGTAAGCCTTCTTCACCAGTGCTCAGACCGGATTCGTGTGCGAAGACAACATCCGGTTGCATCGCTACGATTTTTTCGACGTTAAACTCCATGCCGCCGATTTTTTCTTTTTCCAATGCTTCTTCAGGGTAATTATCATAATCGTTGACGCCAACGATTTCTTCGTTCAAACCAAGGGCAAAAAGGATTTCTGTGTTACTTGGCATCATGGACACAATTGTTTTTGGTGCTTCTTCAAACGTGATTTCATTGCCGACAGCATCTGTCAAGGTGACAGGGAATGCTGCTTCTTCAGACGCTTCTTGTCCGTCTGCTTGCCCGTTTTCAGTTACAGGCGTTTCCTCTTTTTTCGGCTCGTCCGCTGTACCGCATGCCGCAAGCATGAATGTCGCGAGCACGGCCATGAGTAGTAATTGCAAAAACTTCTTCATTGCTCGTTCCTCCTGTTTTGTCCAAACAAAAATCCCCCGTTTGTCAACGGAGGAATGTGCTCAGTAAAAATCCGGTACGACGTTTCTAACTTGCTTGTACCGATTTTCACCAAACCTATCCTCGTAGGGTACGGGTGATTCATGAAGGCAGGTCTCCTGGCTCGTGCGTAACGCTCGCTGCGCCTTCCCGGAACGATTCCAGTGGCACTTGCAGTTTGCTTGCACATACAGTGGCGGGACCGCGTCGGCATTGAACCGACTTCCCTTTTAACCCCGGCGTTGGAAGCGGGGCACCTTCATGTTTGGGTATGTAATTTTCAATTCTGATTCATTATACTATACATTTCGACAATGTCGACAGTCCTATTTTTTTGGTGCCTGCCCCCGAAACAATTGTGAATTGTTTCGGGGACAGGCACCAACACGATTCAAAATATTCGCCCTTCCGTCTCGTTGACGGAAGGGCGAAATGGGGTTACATTTTTTCAGGTGCTGCGACGCCGATGAGTTTGAGGGCGTTGGCGATTGTTGTGCGTGTTGCCGTGATGAGTGCTAGGCGTGCTTCTGATAGATCATGGTTTTCCGGGTCAAGCACTTTTTCCGCATTGTAGAAGCTGTGGAATTCAGCTGCGAGTTCCTGGATATAGACCGTGATCCGATGCGGTGAGCGTAGTCTTGCTGCGTCGCTCACAAGACGTGGGAAGTCCCCGATTTTTTTCAACAGTGACAGTTCTTTTTCCGTTTGTAAAAGCTCGACGTGATCTGTTGAAGCAGCAAGGTTTGCGTCGCCTGCTTGACGCAAGATCGATGAAATCCGTGCATGTGCATATTGTGCATAGTACACCGGGTTTTCGTTTGATTTTGAAATTGCAAGATCTAAATCGAAGTCCATTTGCGCATCGGATGAACGCATCGCGAAGAAATAACGAACGGCATCTAGGCCGACTTCTTCGACGAGTTCACGCAATGTGACCGCTTTGCCGGTACGCTTACTCATTTTAAATTTCTCGCCGTCTTTGTACAGTTGCACCATTTGTGTCACTTCTACTTCAAGCGTGTCGCGGTCGTAGCCTAATGCTTCGATCGCTGCTTTCATACGTGGAATGTAGCCATGGTGGTCTGCTCCCCAAATGTTAATCAGCTTATCGAATCCACGACGCAGCTTGTCTTCGTGGTAAGCAATGTCCGGCGTTAAGTACGTGTAGGAGCCGTCGTTTTTAATAAGCACGCGGTCTTTGTCATCCCCGAAAGTTGTGGAGCGGAACCAAGTCGCCCCGTCTTCTTCATACACATGCCCGTTTGCACGCAATTTGTCGAGTGCAACTCCGATTTTCCCATCTGTATAAAGGGATGTCTCAGAGAACCAGTTGTCAAAAGGTACACGGAAGTCTTCAAGGTCCTTTTTCAACTTCCCTAATTCATAATCCAAGCCGTATTTGCGGAAAAAGTCTTGCCGTTCTTGTTCTCCAACATGGACATATTTGTCTCCGAATTCTTCCGCCAATTTCTTCCCAATGTCAATGATGTCTTGCCCGTGGTAGCCGTCTTCAGGCATGTCTTTGTCCATTCCAAGTGCTTGGAAGTAACGCGCTTCCACTGACATCGCCAAGTTGTTCACTTGGTTCCCTGCATCGTTAATGTAATATTCACGTGAGACGTCAAAGCCTGCAAAATCCAAAATGTTGCACAATGAATCCCCGATAGATGCTCCGCGTGCATGTCCTAGATGCAAGTCGCCCGTCGGATTTGCCGAAACGAATTCAACTTGGATTTTCTGTTGTTCACCGTAAGTCGAGCGGCCATAATCTTCTTTTTGGGCAAGCACCGTTTTCACGACATCTCCTAAATAATCGCTTTTCAGTCGGATGTTCATGAACCCTGGACCAGCAATCTCTACAGAATTGATGGACGTGGACGATGTATCGAGTTTTTCCAATATGGCTTCCGCGATTGCACGAGGAGGCATTTTCGCAATTTTTGTGAGCTGCATTGCGATATTCGTCGCATAGTCACCGTTCTCTTTGTTTTTTGGTGTTTCGAGTAGGATGTCCGGGATGTCGGTTGCTTCCGCTAATTCTGCCGCGATGACGGCTTGGTGGAATGCTTCTTTAATTTCTTGTTGGATTTTTTCAACTGCGTTCATGCGTGTCCCTCCGTATATGTAATGAGTAGTTCATGTGTGCCGAGTCGTGCGCCGTCCGCATGCAATTCGTAGTGGGCGGTGAATCGACGATCTGTCACTTCCAGTTTTGTCGTTTTGACGAGTAGGTTAAACGCGACCGGTCCATTGCCGTATGTGCCAGGGCGAATGTCACCTGCTGTGAATGGCAAGCGCATTTGCACAGCACCTTTGCGCATGATGAATGCGTCGTCTTTGTCCAATTTGACGATTGTTTTGACAGGTTCAGCGTGCCCGCCTTCTTCAAATTGCAAATACGTCTTACCCGCTTTTTTTATCAATATCCCCGCAGCTGTCAGTTCGTGCGGCTCTGCTACTTGTCCTTCATGCTGAATGGACGATTGGAGCCGGACGTCTACGGGCTGACCGTCCTTGATTGATTCCACAAGAACACTTCCTTACTCTATCGATTTCTACGTCCTGCTTTTGTCGAGCGTGCTCGTAAATACTATCCATTATAACTTTTTTCCGTTGTCGTTTCCATACATCTACTGATTGGAATGAAAAGTCGTGCTTTTTCATAGGAATGCCGTTTAATCTTCGCCTTGCTGTCGCATACTGACTGCATAAAGATTGGGGGATCGATTGCCAATGAAGAGAGCCGATTTTAAAAAGAAAAGGAAGATGCGCACAGCAACACGGATGCTACTCCTATTGTCAGTCACAGCGTTGACCGCGTTTTTCACGGTGTTAATTAGTCTTCGTTTGTATGCGCAAATTACAGGCGCCCCTTCTTTGAGCGTGCCAAAGGCGAGTGTTTTCCTGGACAACAATGGTCGTCAGATTGGTGATAAGTTTTCAGCAGAGCGCAGGTATTGGGTCAGCTTGGACGACGTGTCGCCGTTTTTAATTGATGCGGTCATTGCAACGGAAGATCGTAATTTTTATGAACATAACGGTTTTGACTATAAAAGAATTGCCGGTGCAATATTAAAAGATATTAAGACGATGAGTAAGGCTGAAGGGGCCAGTTCCATTACCCAACAGTATGCCCGTAATTTGTTTTTGACACACGAAAAATCGTGGAGTCGAAAAATTAAAGAGGCATTGTATGCGTATCGAATGGAGATCTTTTACGAGAAAGATGTCATTTTAGAAGGCTACTTAAACACCGTTTACTTCGGACACGGGATGTATGGTGTCGAGGCGGCGAGCCGGTTTTATTTCGCGAAGGCTGCGAAGGATTTGACGCTTGAGGAAGCGGCAATCATTACAGCGATTGCCAAAGGACCTTCTGTCTATTCGCCCGTCGCCAATCCTGAAAAGTCGAGAGAGCGCCAATTGCTCGTTCTTTCATTAATGGAAAACCAAGGTTTCATCACAGAAGTGCAAGAATCACGTGCGAAAGAAACGGCGGTTGCGTTGAAAACGGAAGAATGGGCAGATATGAAACGAGCTGCGCCGTATTTTTTGGATGAAGTATGGCGGGAAGCAGAGAAAATACTAAGTAAAAAAGGGCGTTATCCTGCTGAAGGTGGCTGGACAATCCGAACGACTTTGGATCCTCATCACCAACAGACGGCTGAAGAGTACATTGAAAAGTGGATGCCGGAAAACGAATTGCAGCTTGGATTCATTTCCATAGAACCTGAAACCGGTGCAATTACATCGCTCGTCGGCGGGACGAATTATGCGGAAAGTCCCTTTAACCGTGTAACACAAGCGAAGCGCCAACCCGGGTCAGCGATGAAACCGATTTTGTATGCAGCTGCGCTTGAAAGCGGCTATAACCCGTTGACGTTCATGTCTACAGAAAAGACGATCTTTACGTATGATGAAGGACGGTCGACGTATGAGCCGAAAAATGTGAACGGGAAATTTGCCGGACACCCGATTTCATTAGCACAAGCACTTGCCATTTCGGATAATATTTACGCGGTCAAAACGTTGGAAGATATCGGGTACAAGAAATTTAATAAGATGGCGAACCGTTTAGGGATAGACGTTGAATTTCAGGAATCCCCTGCTGTCGCTTTAGGGACGTCGGAAGTGTCTTTGTTAGAAATGACGAATGCCTATAACCGAATTTCATCGGGCGGATTGCTCGTAGAACCGACGACAATCATTTCCATCACAGACTCCGAAGGCAAGACGGTTTATGAACAACCGAAACTGACGACGAAGCGCGCGCTTACTGAACAAGATGCATTTGTGCTGACGCATTTATTGACAGGCATGTTCGACCCGGTGTTCAATGATTACTCGATTGCAACAGGACTGTCCATGCGTTCGAAGCAATCTCGGCCGTATGCAGCAAAATCCGGAACGACAATTTCTGACCAATATTTAATCGGCTACTCCCCTTCCCTCACTGCAGGTATTTGGACGGGCTACGATGTCGGACAGCATTTGACGTCGCTTGAGGATAAAGCGGTGTCGAAGAAAATCTGGATTGATTTCATGGAAACGGTACACGCCGGAAAAGCGCCAGAGCCGTTCATTCCACCAAAAGGTGTGAGCAGCGCAATCGTCGATGTACAGACGGGCGGCATCGCAGTGAATGAATGCCCAAAACAACGGCTAATGTATTTGAAAGATAAGGATTTGCCACAGCGGTTATGTACGGACAAGAACTTGCGTGAGCAATTACACGGCGAGGAAGACGATGCCGATTTTGAACTGTTCCCTTTTTCGTTTTTTGAATGAAGAGCGATAGGACATGATCGTGCACTGCTGGACAGTAATTCATACAACATACATTCGTCTTCGCAGAATGGTTATACAGCAGGTACAAGTTCCAGTGCTTGCTTACTACCGTTCACAAGGCCAATCAAAAAAGCTTTGCACGCTGAATAATTCAGAAGTGCAAAGCTTTTTTACCGTTGCATGCGACCTATTTCATGCTCGTTCATTGCTTGGGTTTGTAATGAACAGCAGGCGAACAGGAGCGCACGTTTCGGTTGTCCTAGCTTACAATTGCAAGCTGTGAATTAAGTGTACTTCCTTTCCGGCTTACATTCAACCTCGGAAAGTGAAAGTGTGCACAAATGTCACATTTTGTTCATAATTCAGGTGAGTCCACACCTAAATCCACACGTAGTTTTGGTTCGCTATTGTCCCACATCTCTTGATTATGACTTGAAAGGAAATCAGCGAGAATCTTTTTGGACGTGTCATCCATATGGTCAACGATGATTTGGCGTTTCATCGATTTGTCCATTCGATTGACGTGGTCCGCAAGAATTTTATAGCCGCGTCGTTTTTCACGGTTAACGATCATTTCGCACGCTGTCACTCCAGCATAATACGGTCCGTTGGCATTGAAATCGATGGTTACCCAGACGAGCCAATACGGTTTTCCGCCTTCAGAGTCTTCCCGATTCGTCGTAAATTTGATGCCGCGTTCCGTGTCACTCCGTGCGTGCATCGCCCCGATTTCAATACGCGCGACCCCTTCTTCGATATCAACGATGACCGGCGAGACGTTTTCCAATGACAAGGAACCGATACCGAAGCCTCCATGTCCATCAGTTGGATCATCTTTTATAATGGTGAATCCCATTTTCTGTTTTGGTTTCTGTTCATTCGACATTCCAATAACCCCTCCCACTCTGTTATTATATACACTATACATAAGTTTAAGCGAAAGGGGGAAATGGTATGCCATATGTAACTGTAAAAATGCTTGAAGGCCGCACCGAAGAGCAAAAACGCAACCTTTGTGAGAAAGTCAGTCAAACTGTCGCGGAAACTACCGGCGCACCGATCGAGAACGTCGTCGTGTTCATCGAGGAAATGCCGAAAAACCATTACGCGGTAGCGGGACAGCGGTTGAGTGATAAGGTATGATTGGGGCGATGCGAGGATGATGATCCTTGCATTGTTTTTTTGTGGGGGTTATGCGGCGATTGGAGGATTTATGCGGCGTTTCGGAGAAGTTTGCCGCGTTTGGAGAAGTTATGCCGCGTTTTGGTGAAGTATGCGGCGTTTGGAGAAGTTATGCCGCGATCCAGCGAAGTTTGCCGCGTTTGCTATTGATCAATTAATGAGACCGCGGGTGGATATTTTTCAAAAGCGCTTCCTGCTCGCGCCTAATGCTTTTGACAAATTAACGGTTTGCTTAGAGGCGATTTGCTGTGTTTGGAGAAATTATGCCGCGTTTCGGAGCAGTATGCGGCGTTTGGAGATGTTATGCTGCGTTTCGGCGAAGTTTGCGGCGTTTGGAGAAGTTATGCCGCGATCCAGCGAAGTTTGCCGCGTTTGCTATTATTCAATTAATGAGACCGCGGGTGGATATTTTTCAAAAGTGCTTCCTGCTCGTGCCTAATGCTTTTGACAAATTAACGGTTTGCTTAGAGGCGATTTGCTGTGTTTGGAGAAATTATGCCGTGTTTCGGAGCAGTTTGCGGCGTTTGGAGATATTATGCCGCGATCCAGCGAAGTTTGCCGCTTTTGATATTGTAAAATCCACGAGAACGCGGAAGGTGAATTTTTCATAACAATTCCTAATCGCGCCAAATGGCTTTTGACAAATTAACGGTTTGCTTAGAGGCGATTTGCTGTGTTTGGAGAAATTATGCCGCGTTTCGGAGCAGTATGCGGCGTTTGGAGATGTTATGCCGCGTTTCAGAGCAGTATGCGGCGTTTGGAGATGTTATGCCGCGTTCTAGAGGCTTTTGCGGCGTTTCGCGGTGTTCTGCCTCGTTATGCTTTGTTCGGAGGGAGTTTGCGGCATTTGGCCTACAATGAATGCGGATTGCCGTAGCTAGTATGCGGGCCTATTACGCGATTGCAAAAAGAAAAGCCCTTCCCTGTGCTAGTAAAGGGAAAGGCTTTGTTCATGCTCGGGTGCATGATTGGAGATCTGTGATGAAGGCGAAGGCGTCGGCCATTTCGGCTTCGGTGTAGTTGAGTTTGTTTTTGACGATGTGTACTTTTTCGATTTGCTCGGTTTGTGGGAGGTGATCGAAGTACAGGACGGTTGAGACGAGTTCGAGGAAGCGTGAGCTTTTGCCGTTGAGCTTTTCGATGCAGTCGTGTAGTTTTGCATGTGGGCTGTCGGCGGTCTCGAGGAATCGTTGGCCTTCGTCTGTGACATTGTAGCGATATTGAACGTAGGAGCCTTTGTCTGTGCAGTTTTCAGAGAGGAATCCCATTTCGCATAGTTCTTCGACGCGGAGGGTCAATTCCTCGGAATAAGGTCCGTACATATGTAGTTCGTATTTTTCGGCAAACGGGAAGTTCATCTTCTTGGCGATGTAAATCATTTTCTGCAACTTTTTCCGGCCACTTACTTCGTTTGCTAGTGCGATAAATTGTACGATTTTGGCGTGTTCTTGCAGCAAGTATTCCCTCTCCTTCCTATTTTCGTAGCATTTCGAGAATCTGTTTATACAATGGCTGTTCCTCTTGTTTTGCTTCAAAGAGGTCTTCCGGGAAATAGATTTTATGGTCGGTCCGTCGTTTGCCGGATATAGCATCGACGATTTCCGATGAACGGGATAGCTCGCGCAACTCACCGCTCGGCAATTGCAAGTAGATCGGCACTCTTTCATTCTCCTCGCCGGGACGATAGAAATCATACGGCAAATCCGATGAAGAATCGGTCACTAAATAGTATTCTGGTTCAATGCCCGCTTCTTTGAACAATTGCTCGAGCTCGCCGATTTTGCGGTATTCCGTCGCGGGATCGAACTCTGCGTATTGAAAGAGTTTCCGATCGAGGAATCGATTGCATAGATCCGATAGAATCGCATCGTCCTCTTTTCGCCACCATTGAAAATACGTCATGAGTACGTGTTCATCGAGCGCGATGTAGTCTTCAAGCTCAATCGATCGGTCAAAGAATGATTGAAACGGCACTGGATCATATTTGAATGAATAGCCTGCCGCATGTAAATGCTTTGCGCGGTGCAAGATTTTCATTAAGATTACTTCCGCACTTCTTGACACCGGGTGGAAATAAACTTGCCAGTACATTTGGTAACGGCTCATGATGTAATCTTCGACGGCGTGCATGCCGCTCGATTTAATGACGACTTGTTCTTCGTCTGGACGCATAACACGCAAAATCCGCTCCATGTCGAAATGACCGTAAGAAACACCGGTATAATACGCATCGCGTTGCAAATAATCCATGCGATCTGCATCAATCTGGCTTGAAATCAAACTGACGACGAGCTTATCCGGATAGATTTTGCCAATGACATCCGCCACTTTTTGCGGAAAATCAGGCGAAACGTTTCGGAGGACCGCATTCACTTCCGTGTCCCCCGTTAAAATCGCTTGTGTAAAATATTCGTGATCGAGTGTAAACACTTTTTCAAACGCATGCGAAAAAGGACCGTGCCCGAGATCATGCAACAAGGCGGCGCATAATGTTACTAACCGTTCTTCATCATTCCACTCCGCACGTCCGCTGAAACCATCATCAATGATCCGTCTCACAATTTCATAGACGCCGAGCGAGTGTTGGAATCGAGTATGTTCGGCACCATGAAAAACGAGATACGTCGTCCCGAGCTGTTTGATTCTACGGAGACGCTGGAACTCCCTCGTTCCAATCACATCCCAAATTACTTTGTCGCGCACATGGATGTACCGGTGAACGGGATCCTTGAACACTTTCTCTTCAGCCAGTTTCTCATTCTTATAATCCATCGTGCCCCTCCGTCCATGCATTTTCTTAAGTATATCAAAAAGACTGCGGAACGGTAGATGAAAAAAGGACGGATTTCCTTGAAATAAAGTGATATTTTTTGGAAAGTGTTCCAGTTTGAATGAATAAAAGGTTCATTGTCTGTACACACTGACCGTAAGAAAGAGACTATTAACATGGCAGGAGGCAAGGAGATGGTGAAAGTTAGACAGGATGCATGGCTTGAGGAAAATGATATTTTATTAGCTGAGACGGTACTTCGACATGTCCGTGAAGGCAGTACACAGCTTAGTGCGTTTGAAGAGGTCGGCGATGCGCTCAATCGGACCGCGGCCGCTTGCGGATTTAGATGGAACGCCGTCGTTCGCCGCGAATACGAAAAGGAATTGGCAGAGGCGAAAAAGGAACGGAAACAGGCAATGCGCGTTTTAGGGGCTGATTTCAAGCGTCGTACACAGCAACTATATAACCCTAGTCCAGGGGTGGAGCAGGATGAAAAAGCAGCTGTTCCGTTGTCCGCGTTATCACTTGATACGGTCATTGCGTATTTGATTCGTTTGCATCATTCAGGTGGCGGCGACTCTGAATCACTCAGATGGAAGCATACTGCTAAAATGGCAAATGATAAAGTCGAGAAGCTTGAGAAGGAGATTCAAAAACTCCGCCAAGAGAATGCGAATATCCGTAACGACTACGAACAGTTCGTGCAGATTATGAACCGTGCCCGTCGTCTCGTCACACTTGAAGAAGAAGACCGTACCGCGCCTGTATTCAAAATGGAGCGCAACGGAAATCTCGTATCAAAAGAACCGCCAGTCAACTGATCTGGCGGTTTTTGTCGCTCATCGTGCGAGCATCTTTTGATTGCGCTCAACGACACGTTTCAAATAAAACAAATACAATTCCATTTCATCAGACGTCAATCCACCCATTTGGACCTCTTTCTCCGATAAGACGTTCAACAACATTTGAATGCGAATGCAAACGTCACTGACCGTCAACGGCATGCCAAGCAACTCTGACAGTGACGCCATCACTTCAGGTTGAATTGTTGGGTAGGTGAATTTCGTCTGCTCCCCTTGCAACCCTTTTTCGTATAAATCGCGAACGAGTGCTGCGCGGTCGGAACCACTGCCCTCCACGCACAAATACACTTGAACCGCCACGCCCTGACGGAGTCGTCTTTGCGAAATCCCTGCAAACTTCCGCCCATTGATACTCAAGTCATATGTCCCCGGGCAATAGGATCCTACAATTTCATACGCTTCAATTTGGTCCGCAGCTTCGGGGAACAGCAAGCGAACAAATTCAAGCATCGCTTCATACCCTTCCGGAATATCAATCGATCCCTCTTGTTCAGAGAGGACGATTGAAACATTCAGCACACCTTCGTCAAGGACGACAGCTAATCCGCCTGAATTACGGACGATTGTTTGATAGCCCGCTGCATGTAAAATGGGCAAGGCCTCCTCAATATGCGGGAGACGATGATCTTGAATGCCTAACACGACGGTGTTTCCATGCACCCATGTTCGGACGGTCGGAACGGAATCCTTCTGCCCGACGAGGTGGCAAAGCGTGTCATCCATTGCAAAGGATTCAAGGGCGGAGCGGTCTAAAGCGGTCATCGATTCATCAATAAAGCGCCATTTTGCTAGTTGTAAATTGGACATTTCTTTCTCTCCTGAATGTATGTGCAACGATAGTATGCAGGCCATTCATTGCCATAGATGCCTCGACAATGGACTGCACGCCTGATCGCTTTTCTTTTCTAGTTCTTTTCCGCTTTAAGCATACACTACAAACGAGTGAACGAACAACCTCGCCGTTCATGACGAATTGATGAATTAAACAGTTGATGAACATGTTTCTTAATGGGTTGTGCTACACTAAAGGAAGAAGTAAAACCATATATAAAGGAGTTTGATTTCACTTGAACGAAGCAGCGATTACACTCGATGGTTGGTATGTATTGCACGATTTACGGACGATGGATTGGGCGTCTTGGAAGTTAATTTCAAAAGAGGAGCGCCAAGCCGCTGTCGATGAATTTCTAGCATTTTTAGAAAAGCTTCAACAAGCGGATGACAATAAAACAGGATCACATGCATTTTATACAGTCGTTGGGCAAAAGGCGGATTTCATGCTCATGATGCTACGTCCGACGATGGATGAATTGCAAGAGCTTGAAACGGAATTCAATAAATTGACGATCGCGGACTACACGATTCCGGCGTACTCCTATGTGTCCGTTGTCGAACTGTCGAATTACCTTGCAGGCGAATCAGATGAAGACCCGTATCAAAATCCATATGTGCGCGGCCGTCTGTACCCAGAGTTGCCACGTAACCAATACATTTGTTTCTACCCGATGGATAAGAAACGCGAAGGCAACGACAACTGGTACATGCTCGATATGGACAAGCGTAAGGAATTGATGCGCAGCCACGGCATGATCGGTCGCGGGTATGCGGGGAAAGTAAAACAAATCATTTCCGGTTCTGTCGGCTTCGATGATTTCGAATGGGGCGTCACATTGTTCTCGGATGATGTGTTGCAGTTTAAGAAATTAGTATACGAAATGCGTTTTGACGAAGTGAGTGCGCGTTACGGTGTGTTCGGTTCGTTCTTTGTCGGGACGTTGCTTGATGAGGAGAAACGTAAGTCGTTCTTTACGATTTAAGAGGACTAGAAACACGGGCACGAGCGAGTCATTTTTGGAGGTAGTCTACTACCATCGCCAGGTTTTACAGCATTAATAAGTGCTCCTGTGTTATATGAATACGAGAATGGAAAGCGACTTGTTCGTTAACCATTCTCGTTTTTTCTTAGAAAACGGAAAGTCTCTAGCAAATTGCTCATGCAAAAAGGCACAATTTCGTTCATCGTGAACGAAATTGCGCCTTTTTCGGTTGTTTGGTAATTCGACTTATCTGCTCATGCTCGTTCTATGCGATGTCCAATCAGCTTGTAATAAACCAAGTAGAGTGATGGAATCATGACGAGTGTAAACAGACTGGAGAAGGCCAGACCAGCAATGATCGTGATGGCTAGTGCTTCAAACAGCGGATCTCCCGTTGCCGCGACTGGTATGAGTGCAACAATCGACGTCAAGGATGTTAAGACGATCGGTTTGATACGTGCATAACCAGACTCGACGACTGCTTCCACGACATTCATGTTGCCTTGCAAACGCCTCGCTTCCACGAAGTCGATGAGCACGACCGCGTTTCGTACGACGATACCGGTCAGCGACACAATTCCCATGACGCCAAGGAAACTGAGTGGTGTTTGCGTGATAAACAATCCGAGGATTGCACCGGAAATCCCTAAATACACCGCAAACAACACGAGGAATGGCAATGTAAATGATTTAAATTGGAACGCAATGACGAGATAGACAAGCAAGATGACAACTAAGAATAAAATTCCGATTTCAGCAAAGAATGCTTGCTGGTCCGAATTCTCTCCACCTGTAGAAATTGTGTATCCTTCAGGTACATCTTGTTTTGCATCTTCTGCCGCCTCTAACATGGCATCCTTGAATCCATCTGCATCGCCGAATGCTTTCAATGTAATCGACCGCTCACCATTTTCGTGTGGTATTTGTGCGAGCAATGACGTTTCTTCAGTTGAAACCAATTCATTCAATGGGACAAATTGCGGTGGACCCCCAGCCGCTGTCATGGATGGAAGTTCAAACTGTGACAAGTCAATTGGCGCTCCACTTTCCACGCCTCGTTGTTTTAACACGACTTGATAAGGAATGTTGTCTTCATACAGTTTAAACAAAGGAACACCTTGTGTGAGCAATTGCAATTGGTTGGTCACCGTGCTTAACGCAATTCCATTGTCTTGAAGCGCTTGGCGGTTCGGTACAAATTCATTTGCAGGAACTGCTGCCCCTAAATTATCTGTAACAATCGTTGCCCCGTTTGCCAATAAACGCTCTTTCAGCTCATCCCGTAATGATGCAAGCTCAGTAATGTCATCGCCCGTCACAGTAACCGTTACCGGTGCACCGACTGGCGGTCCTTGAACGATTGTATCGAGGAATATCTCCGCTTCCCCAAATCGCTCCCGCAGCTCAGGCTCCCATTTTTCAATAAAGGCAGATGCACTTGTCTGTTCACGGTCAACACGGAACACTACCTGCCCAGTATTCGCCCCTACATTGTCCATAGATGCTGCAAACAAGCTCGGCAAACCGGTCCCTGTGAAAATGGCCGTCTCTTTTACATCTTTATCTTCTTGCTCAACTGTCGACACAATCTCTTTCAACACTTCATCGGTTTCCTCAATGGAAGTGCCTGCCGCCAGCCTAACATTCATCGTCACTTCTTCTTTATCCGCTGCCGGGAAAAATTCGAACGGTGTCAAAAATGCGAGGAACAACAATCCTGTCGCAATCCCTAACCCACCAAATCCGACGAGCAACGGACGTTTCAATACAGACCGTAACACTTTTTCGGAATAAAAGACGGCAAGCTTCTCCAACGGCTTTCCAAGGAACCCAGGAGTGTCTGAGATTTTTTTATTGCGTCGCTTCGTTTTTACATATTGCAACATCGGCACGAGTGTCACAGACAACACCGTCGATGCAATAATTGTTGTGATTAAAATGCTCGGCAATGCCTTGATGAATGCGCCATTTCCACCTGACAGCAATAATAACGGTGAAAACGTCACAACAATCGCAAGGCTCGATGAGATGATCGACGTGTACACTTCCTTAACCCCATTTACAGTACCAAGAAGTGGTGCATCCCCTAACTTATAACGACGCTGAATGTTGTCATTGACGACAATGCTGTCATCGACAAGTATACCGATGGCAATAATCAGACCGATGACGGAGATTTGATTCAAATCCACGCCCATATACGGGATTGGAATCAGGCCAATTAACACAGAAGCAAGCACGGTGAGCGCTACCGCAAATGATCCGTAAATCGTCAACCCGGCAGTCGTTACAACTAAAACCGCCAACACTGCAATGAGTAGTGAAATGTACAAGCTGTCAAAGATCGTGTTGACGTTTTCAGCTTGAGACTCATAGTGTACCGCGGTGATCCCGTTCGGTAGGTCTTCAATGAAACGGTCCATTTTTTGCGCAACCTTTTTATCCATAGAAGGAATGTCTTTCCCCGGTTGCAAGAAAATCGTATACGAGATTGCAGGATTGCCTTCAAAAGTAATGAAGTCTTCCGCTTCCTTCGCCACTTCCTGGATGTCCGCAACTTCATCTAACGGAACCGCTGTTGCACCAACTTGTAGTTGTTTCAATTTCTCGATGCCAGTCGCTTGTTGGACCGTTAGCACGAGGTTTTCATTGCCATCATCATGCGTGCCAAGCGCAAGCGGCTGGTTCGCTTGTTGCAATGCACTCAGAACGTCACCTGGCTGCAAACGGTTTTGCACAAGCTTTTCGGTGTCAATTAAAATCTCGATTTGCTTATCTGTAAACCCTTTGACCGTAGTACCTGCTACACCTTCAATGGACCGTATTTCATCAGAAAGCTTTACGAATGATTGCTCTAAGTTAGCGAGCGCGTCCTCATCTCCCGTGAACATATAGGAGGACAGCGGAAACGCCAAGTCCAGCTTTTTCACATCAGGGGTTTGTGCATTTTCCGGCAACTCCCCTGCTGAACGCTGAACTTCCTGCTGGATTTTGCTAATTGTCTGATCTGAATCAATTCCGTCTTTCAACGATAACGTAATGATTGAGGCAGAGTTTGCTGATACGGACTTCATCGCGTCGATGCCATCAAGCTTTTTCATCGCACGCTCCAATGGATTCGTAACAGACGACTCGACTTCTTCAGGTTCAGCACCCGGTAGAATCGTAGACACCATGACGACATCTATCGGCGTTTCAGGAATTTCCCGTTTGGGCAACGTTAAAAATGTGTAGACGCCAACGAGCATTAATATGAAAATCAAAAAAATGAATAGTTTACTTCTCTTCAATATGAAGGCCAATGTCCTCATTCCTTTCCGTTCAACTGGCAATAAACCCCTTATGATGGATTTATTCTAATCATGTCATAGTATTCACGTATTCTCAATTCTGGAAACTTGCTTGCTACCAACTATTTTGTGTCCGAAGATTAAGCGAGCATCGACGGGCTTAATTGTACCTTGCATGTTGATATTTCGGAGGTAGTACGGAATTTGAGGGGATATATTGGACAATGAGTGCTGGAATTTCAGGAGGCATTTAGAAGCGTTCTATTTGACCGCAAGCGTTGCTATTCGGGGGTGACGGGCATTTAGAAGCCCTCTATTTGACCGCAAGCGTTGATATATGGGGGTGACGGGCATTTAGAAGCCCTCTATTTGACCGCAAGTGACGATTTTCGGGGGTAACGGGCATTTAGAAGCGTTCTATTTGACCGCAAGCGTTGATTTTCGGGGGTAACGGGCATTTAGAAGCCCTCTATTTGACCGCAAGTGACGATTTTCGGCGGTGACGGGCATTTAGAAGCGTTCTATTTGACCGCAAGCGTTGATATATGGGGGTGACGGGCATTTAGAAGTTCTCTATTTGACCGCAAGTGACGATATTCGGAGATGCCGGGTATTTAGATAGCCTCTATTTGACCACGAGCCACAAAATTCAGGGGCAACGGGCATTTAGGAGTCACCTAATTAACCGAGAACGATAATAGCAGGACTCGCGGGTAATTAAGTAATTTATTATACTGCGAGTCCTGAACTTATAAGTGTATTCTATTTGGCATAACTTTTCATTGCAGGCATTTATTTCTCAGCAAGCCAGTTCAAGATATCCGCTTTTAGATCGTTGCCGTTCCAAAAGGTCAATGCCTGTTCTTCGCCAAGCTTCTCAATGAGATGTTCCATATAATCAGTCCCAAGTAAGTACCCAATTCGGTTGTACCCAAAATAAGTCCCACCGGATAATCGGAACCACTCCCGTTCCTTCGCCATATCCCATTCCCCTGTTGCATCTTCTAAAAAGCGCCGTTTCACTTCTGCTTTATTACGCTCATAGCACTCTACCCATGGTGCGCCTTCGTCATCGTACGTAAAATAGACCGGTTGTAGAAGGCCTGGAACCATTTTCTTTGATAAATAGGTCGCGGCTCCTTCTGTAAAAAGCGTCGTCAATCCATGCATCCAATCAATGGTCGACCAGTCAATCCCTTGGCGTGTAGCCAGTGCGAAATGTGTGACATGACCGATTTCATGCGCCGTAATGACTTGCAAGTGTTCATGTTTTGCCGATAGCTTTTCTGCAGCAAAAAAGATCTTGCGGCGATTGTCTCTCGTGACGAATGCGTTGGAACCGAATGTACCAACCATTAGTACATATGCTAAATCTAGGTCCAATTGATAAGTTTGTGCAAAAGCCTCTTCAATGTCTTCAATAATTGCTGGCAAGGTATGTGAAATCGTACGGATATCCTCAATTTTACTTTCGTACTTGTCAATCGCCAGTTGGATGCGCGCTTCGGTTTTTGGACAATGCATTGGAAAATAGTCTTTGAAAATTATTTCGTGTTCGTTGAAATATTGCTCAAGTTTATCGTGCGTAAGTGGCTTTTTCTCCTCGTAGAAAGATAGGAAACTTGTAATTCGGTTATCAATTTGCATGCGTGCTCTCCCCCTTTTCCTTAGTATATATAAGTTTCTGTCATTTTCATAGAATGCAGAGCATATCGTTGAATTGAGGGGGTTATGCCGTGGCAGTCATTAAGGCCACTGACAAGGATGTTGATCTGTTAGCTCGATTAATGCGATCGGAAGCTGAGGGCGAAGGGCAGTTAGGAATGCTCATGGTCGGAAACGTAGGGGTCAATCGGGTTCTGGGGGATTGTTTGGATTTCACGAAAATCCGAAACATACAAGACATGGTCTATCAACGTCCAGGAGGCTTTGAAGCGACGACAAAAAGCTATTTTTATCAACGGGCTCGTGAGGTGGATAAAAAGTTGGCAAGACGGGCAATTGCAGGGGAGAAATTCCACCCAGCAACCCGCTCACTTTGGTTTTTCGAACCACCTGGAGCTTGTCCTCCACAGTGGTACAATCAACCAAACACAGGCAGATACAAAGCACATTGCTTCTTTGCCCCTACCGTCGAAGATTGCCCACGCGTATAACCGTCAGTACCTGTGCGAATCGACAAGCATGCAGCAGCTCTCTTATATTCCACCCTTTTTAAGACGTGAAAATGAAGGGAAGTTGCGCGCTTCAGTCGTCTCCGCAACAACGACAGCCAGAGTACGAAAAATTGCCTCCATGGGAAAATTCAAACGCAATTACACCAAGGTGTAATTGACCACATGAAAGGATGAGTAAATCGTGCAATACTATTGGTATCCAGGATTTCAACCACAACAGCCAGGGACGACACCACCACAAGTAACCATTCCAAGCGGAGGACGCCCGCCTGCTACGCCGTTTCGGGAAGAATCGTATATTGAGAACATTTTACGTCTGAACCGAGGAAAAATCGGTACATTCAACTTCTCTTTCGAAAATGCATTAGCTGCTGGAAAAAATACGCTCGCGATTCGAGGCATGGTCGAAGCTGCCGGTCGCGATCACGTCATTTTAAGTGAAAGTGGCACTGGGGATCGTTTTTTAATGCCTATGATTTACTTTGACTATGCTCAATTTGACGAAGAGCTCAATTATTTTGATCAACAGCCATTTTAATTCCCAGTAATAATCGAAATGCCTTCCATTGGCTTAGTACAATGGAAGGCTTTCTAATTAACGTAATTTCTAAAACTGGATCTTTCTTTACTGTGTACAATCTACCTAATGTCTTAGACGACCCTACTTCATGATTTATGGAGCTGAAGGATTTGGAAGTGTGAATAAAAGACAAGTACATAAGGAATAGCAAAATGATTTTAACAAAATTCTTTCATGCCACTCTTTTAGGTGAACCATTAGTAGAAAGATATCTACAAAATTAAAACGAATATAATCACAATAGTTATTCTGACTGTATAACTTTAAAAGCCACTGCGTTAAATTCAATCCAGTGTCGAATAAAGAAAGACCGTCAACTGAAAGTATTTTTTCGGTTGACGATCTTTTTGATTTTGCTAGAGTGAGTGTACTTTTTCAGTAAGTGTTTTTTTGAACCGTTCAAGTTCATCCACACGAATTGCAGCTGTATTAAATTCCTTTTCTGCTCCTAAAAACAATGTTGCCTTCAATGGACGGTTAAAGTAGATAATACAGTGCGGCTTTACATCTTCAAAATCTCTCGCAATAAATTCGATAAGATTTTTCTCTTTTAACGGGTAAGCCTCTGCGTCCGTGCCCCAATCTACTTTCTTAATTGCTTCGTAAGGGATTTCCATTCGCTTGCTTAACCCTAACGATAGTTGAAGATGATCTTCATTCATTTTCAATGGATTAAGGCGTATTGCTTGGATATCCGCAATAAAATAGATGACCGAATATACATTCAATACGAGTAAAACAACTGAAAGGATGAAGGATTTTTCGTGTAACCACCAATGGATTCCTATCGTTTCAATGACGATTGCATGAATGAGCATAATGTTAAACGCAAGCATGCTCGTTTTCTGATGTAACGTGAACAAGT
Organism: Sporosarcina sp. OR05; assembly: GCF_041414805.1. NCBI lineage: Bacteria > Bacillati > Bacillota > Bacilli > Caryophanales > Caryophanaceae > Sporosarcina > Sporosarcina sp. OR05. Next base: position 100,601 of record NZ_JANKJL010000007.1, read on the forward strand.
TCTGTCCAACTGGAGGTTGGCGCTTCCAAGATGCAACCGCATAGTAAAACATTAGTACTTCAGCGGCTATAATAGAAATAAGCGGATGCGCCGAAACTCTTTCCTTGACCAGTCTAGGAAATGCAAACAAACTACTCGAATTACTTTGCTTGAGATCTTTAATAATTGCAGGCAAATGTTTTGCTAGAAGGAAAAGAAGACCGATTTCAGCTAGAATAATCAAACCCTCAAAACCAATTGCAACATAAGGAAGAACCTTAAATGGAGCAAAATGTTCAGCAGGAATGATAAACCGAGCAGCGATTAGCCCCATCACCATAAATGTAAAAAAACGCTTTATTGTAAAGCCCTTTTTTCGCGTCAACGCTAGAATCAAAAGTGGCGCGACAATTGTAAAATCGAGCAGCGATCCAATGACAACTCCACGAGAATCAGCCGGAATTGGGATGACAGGCAGTCGATAAGCTAAGAAATTACTAACAAGTACGAGAAGAAGTAATACAAGTAAAATGGCTTGTTTGGAACGTGAACCGGTCAACACCATACAATCTCCCCCTTTTTATATAGTTTATCAAAAGAATAATCGGTGAACGAATAATTTTTCGACAATTGAGTGTACAGTGCATTGTTTTCGCAACCGCTTAGCCGTTACTTCTCTCTATTTGGACGTAGAGGACACGTTTCAGGCGTGGGGTAACGCTCTTTGGAACGGGACAGTCTCCTTTTGAAGCGCGACGAACCGCTTTGGACTCTGCACGACTCGCTTTGGGTGCGGAACAAACCACTTTTGACCGAGGCGTACTCGTATTAAAGTTGTCTCACGCGAAGAGACACCATTCACGCGTAACCTCGCCCATTTCTAGAACTCACGACGACGAGATTCCACAAAAAAGAGTTGAAGAATTTAGGCTCTTCAACTCGATCAAACGCTTATTATTTTCCAAATTTCACCGCTGCGATGATTAACATTATCCAGCCAGCAATGAATGCGACGCCGCCGATTGGGGTGATTGCGCCTAAAATTCCGATGCCTGACAGACTAAGGACGTAGAGGCTGCCGGAGAAAATAATCGTACCCGCGAGCAGTAAGTAGCCTGCCCAGCTCAGTTGTGTCGACGGTCCGAGGAGCGCGGAGCTCATGAGGATGCCGACTGCTAGGAGACCGATGGCGTGAAACATTTGGTATTGAACGGCCGTTTCCCAGATGGCGAGGTAATGCGCGGATAGGCGTTCTTTCAGTGCATGTGCGCCAAATGCGCCGAGGGCAACTGCAATGGCCGCGTTAACAGCACCAGCGATAATAAAAAATGGCATATGGTTTCCTTCTTTCTGAATGTGAATAATTGTTTCTATTTCTATGATAGCTCATTTCAACAAGTATTCCCGTTTTCATAATAGGCAAGTTTTCAACAATTAGAAATCGAAAATCGAACCGCCATTTGCGTCTTCTTCAACAAGCGGTTTGCTTTCCAGTGAATGAATTTGTGGTTGTTGGGCAAGCGGTACGGCCTGTTGGACAACTGGTTGTGATGCTATCGTTTCTTCGCCTAGTACGACTTCGCAAAGCGAGCGGATTGCTGCCAAAGCTTCTCGAATTGCTTGTTCATCATTCGTCGTTCGTGCCTGCTGAAGTTGGCGTTCCATTTCTGCAAGTATTCGTTTCGTCGCAATCAACGTCGGATGCCCCCTTTTTTCGGTTCATATTTCATACATTCCATGCCGGAAGATCGTCGGACGACGATGGACGGTAGTTCGCGCGTTTTAAATCCATATGCCTTACAACCACGGGGATGTTTCGGGTCCCATGTGACATAACAATATTGACAGGTAAAGCAATTTACAGCCATGTCATCAACCTCTTTCCTATCAACTGTATCATGGCCTAACTGCGTACGCAATGACGCGCCCCAATGAGGTTTTCGCTTGTCAAATCTCTACCGTTCACAAAAACTAAGGGGCATTCTTTCCCATCAAATTCCCCCATCGGTCTTACACCACTCAATTGGGCGAACATTCCACGCTTGTAAAATCGCATTTGTTTTCGAAAATGGACGGCTGCCAAAAAACCCTCGGCTTGCACTCAAGGGGCTTGGATGGACCGATTCCACAATAGCGTTATTCGAGAGGTCTATTAATTTCCTTTTCTCTTGAGCAGGACGCCCCCACAATATGAAAACTACCGGTTCTTCGCGCATCGCTAAGCGACGAATGACTTCATCCGTGAAAGTCTCCCACCCTTGTTTTCGATGAGAATGCGCTTCTCCTTCTCGGACGGTCAGAACGGTATTGAGCATAAGTACACCTTGTTTTGCCCAGCCTGTCAACGTACCGGACGGAGGAATATCGCAACCAATATCCGACTGCAATTCTTTAAAAATATTGCGGAGACTCGGTGGGAATTTGACATCCGGCTTGACGGAAAAACTGAGTCCATGTGCTTGTCCTGGCCCGTGGTACGGATCTTGTCCAAGTATGACGACTTGCACTTTATGGAATGGGGTCAGTTTAAAAGCAGTCCATACGTCTTCCCTAGTTGGATAGACTGTTTCATTTTCATATTCATCCGCAAGGTATTGCTGCAGGTTAGCAAAGTAGGGTTTTGTGAATTCTTCTTGCAATACGTCATCCCAGTCGTTGCCAAACACTTTATTCACCATGCTTCTCAGTCTCCTTGAACTCAATCGTCACGTCATAGCCAGCGAATGAAAACATTTCCTTTAAGGTCTTTTCTGCATTGAATTGCGCGGTTTTTAACACACCTTGTCCTGTTGCTTCTTCCAAAATGAGCGTCTTCGCTTCTGCTGCTAGATCATATGCTTCGTTAATGTCCGCTTTTTCGCGGAACACCCCTTCATACGAATAGATCTCAACGTCTTCAAAATAGATTTCTGCACCGCCTAAAAATTGAGCTGCTGGTAACGTTAGGTTGGCTGTTTTCTTCTCGTCATCGATGACAATATCGTTTTCAGTTACGCCGGATAAATCGACGCCCGCCTTTACGGATCCTGGTATGACGACAAGTAGTTGCCGTTTTGTTCCAGGTACATTCATGCCGATACTTTGCCCGAACAATTGATTGTCCGACCGCTCGACAATTACTTTTGTAAACGCCTCGGCGGTTGCCATTTCATTTAAATCCTGTATTTGTTCCACGAAGACGCCTTTTTCTTCGGTGAACGTGCTACCTTGTTTTAATACATAAAATGTGACGAACGGAATTGCGATAACTAGCAGGATAGCCAAGACCGCCATGAGGATAAACGAACGCTTCCATAGCTTGAACGATAGAAAAAGTTTGCCGATGCGCCAGAAACTCTTCCTCCTGCCCATTGCTTCTTCCACTGTGACAGCACTTTCAGATTCTGCCGCCTTCAATTCTTTTAACAGTTTCTCGATTTCTTGTATTTTTTTCTGATCTCCCATACTTTCACTCACCTTCCTTCGACACAATCCGTTACACTTCGAGTCTATTCTACTAAGTTGTACGTTTGGCCTATGAAAAAGTTTCCTGGCAAACTATACATCTGTGACAACTCCTTACCAAATCGTTTTTCATTGCAAGGTCACCGGTTTAGTTGCGGGAGAATCACTTAGTAATTTATCTGAGGCCTGTGATGAACGGCTTTGAGTTAGAGACGTCCCGGTTTGGATGCGGGTTTGGCCAACTTAGGTCACAAAACGGTCTACCACGGGCACTGGAGCTCTACTTCGAACGCCCCGCACAGCTGCTTTACGTTAGCATCACTATTTTCAATTCCCGTTAATTGTATTTTACGTTTTTCTTCCTTACTATGAAAGGAAAGATTTTAATCAAACACGAAGGGGAATCACAACAATGACGATGAAAAAGACGTTGACGATTGCAGGTTCAGATACATCGGGAGGAGCTGGCATTCAGGCCGACTTAAAAACATTTCAAGAGCACGGCACGTATGGCATGACCGCTTTGACAGTCGTAGTGACGATGGATCCCGACAATCATTGGAATCACGGAGTCTACTCCCTTCCAATTGACGTGTTGCAAGCACAACTGAAAACCGCACTTTCAACAGGCGTCGATGCCATTAAGACAGGAATGTTGAGCACGGAAGAAGTCATTCGGACGGCAGGCGAAGCCATTACGGCATCAGGACTTGATCATGTCGTCATTGATCCGGTGATGGTCTGTAAAGGAGATGACGAAGTGTTGAACCCCGGTACGGTCGATGCCATGGTGGAATACTTACTTCCTCATGCAGAGATTGTCACGCCCAACCTGTTTGAAGCTGGCCAATTGGCGAGCATGAAAACCCCGACAACGATTGAACAGATGAAATCAGTTGCCGAAAAAATTCATTCATTAGGAGCACGCAATGTTGTCATAAAAGGCGGGAAACAATTGGATCACGACAAAGCCGCCGATCTGTTTTATGACGGCGAGACATTCACATTGTTGGAAGCAGAAAAAACAGCGACGCCGTATAACCATGGAGCCGGGTGTACGTTTGCAGCAGCGATTACCGCGAACCTTGCGAATGGACTTGCCGTCAAGGAAGCGGTCATTGAAGCAAAGCGGTTCGTCTCTGCAGCGATCGCTAACGGCTGGCAGCTGAATGCGTATGTTGGCCCTGTCATGCACGGTGCGAAAAATCGATTTGGTGCATCAGACATTACGACAACAACGATCTAATCGTCTGGATTGGCTAGGTGCCCTTAAGTAACGCGGGCACCTAGCTTTTTTAGGCGATTCACTCCGAACTTGCACAGTCCACTTCATCGGCACCAGCATGTATACCATGTATATCCCACCTACCGCTCGCCACCTTTCTGCTATGTCCACCCTCTTGATGAAGACGCCCCCTTCAAGCACGTCAATCGCATTCAATCATCGTTTTCTATATACTTAAACCATTGATAGTTTGCACGAAGGAGGATTCTGCATGGAAAAAGTTCAACCCGACCACTTACAGGAATTGCTTAATTCCTATGCGAATAAAGATGTGTACATCCATCTTGAAACGACGAACGGCGCTTACGCAACGCATTTCAAAGAAGGATTTTTTAATGCTGGTGCCTTTATCCGGAACGTTGTTGTGAAATATGAGCTCGGAAAAGTGGCTGGTGATTCGCCACATCGCATCGGCTTGAAATTGCCTTCCGGTTGGATTTATGCGCAAGGCATCACGCATTACACAGTCGACGAGCACGACCGTCTCCTCATGGCAGGCTTGGATCCCGACGGAAAATTGGCAGTCGCTCTTGAAATTAGTGAAACACCGTTTACATATTAAGTTGTAGCAATGGTAAGCTAAGGAGGCTTTTCGATGATAAAAAAAGAACGACACGTACTTGTCATTTTCCCACATCCAGACGATGAAGCTTTCGGCGTATCGGGTACCATTTCCACCTACATCGAGATGGGCGTGCCGGTTACTTACGCATGCTTGACACTAGGGGAAATGGGGAGAAATTTAGGCAATCCCCCATTTGCTAATCGGGAAACATTGCCACAAGTTCGTAAACAGGAGCTGCAAAACGCAGCCGCTGCGATGGGTCTTACCGATTTGCGAATGATGGGGCTAAGAGACAAGACAATTGAATTTGAAGATGACGAAAAGATGATTAAGCTTATTACAGACTTAATTGAAGACACAAATCCATCCCTCGTCATTTCATTTTATCCAGGATTGTCGGTCCATCCGGATCATGACGCAACAGCACGCGCAGTCGTACGAGCGATTCGTCGAATGCCTGAAAGCGAACGGCCGACGTTGTATACGATCGCATTTGCACACAATACCGTAGAGGTCATTGGACAACCCGACGTCCTTCATCACGTAGAAGGTGCTGCACAAAAGAAACTTGCGACGTTGAATGCGCACGCTTCACAAACCGTTTGGATGATGCGCGATATGGAAAAGCGTTTAGCTGAAAAAGACCCTGAAGCGATGAAATGGCTACATTACGAACGCTTCTATACGTATCAATGGGATCGCGATTTTGAATGAACGTAAGCCTATGCCCTGTCTGAAAAACTAACAGGGCTCTTTTTATTTTCAAATTTGATTACAGAAAAATACAACATTGTGATACTATATTTACAATAGGTCTTAAAGTAGTTAGAATGTATAAATATACAATAAAAATGATAATTTATTCATAAGGGGAGAAAAAGCATGAAAAAGCATAGCACATCCACATGGCTTTATTTTCTACTGCCTTCAATACTAGGAATCATCCTATTCATGATACCACTTAAATTCGGAGACGAATGGAAAGTGCCAATCGCAAAATTTGCAGCGATTCTTTCAGGTTGGGTAGAACCTGCAATGCCAATGGCTGCAATGATTTTGATTAGTATCGCGGCGATCGGATCGTTAGTATTTCTATTCGTCCCGCGGTCCAGTTCAAAACCGTCGCTCATGGAATCCTTATTCAAAGTGACACCATTTTGGGCCATCACACGTCTTGTCGGGGCAATTTTCGCCATCATGGTAACGTTCCAAGTCGGACCGGAAGCCATTTGGAATGAAAACACAGGCGGCTTGCTACTGGCACCAGATGGTCTTGTATCATTCTTATTCACGATTTTCTTGTTTGCCGGCTTGCTTTTACCACTTCTATTAAACTTCGGTTTACTAGAGTTTTTCGGCACAATGATGGTGAAGGTAATGCGTCCATTGTTCAATTTACCAGGTCGTTCTTCCATTGATGCACTCGCTTCATGGATTGGCGACGGAACAATCGGGGTTTTATTGACAAGCAAACAATATGAAGAAGGCCACTACACGCAACGTGAAGCAGCGATTATCGCTACGACGTTTTCAGTCGTTTCGATTACGTTCTCACTCGTTATTATCGATACAGTTGGCATGTCGCAATATTTCCTACCGTTCTATGCAACTGTTATTTTAACCGGTATCATCTTGGCATTAATCATGCCACGGATTTATCCGCTGCGCGGTAAAAAGACCGAGTATATCGACGGTCGAAAGTTTACAGGGGCAGACGAAAAGTTACCTGCAGGGTACAACGTTGTCAGCCACGGGTTGGAGTATGCGCTAGACACAGCTTCAAAAAATCGTTCCATCGGCAAAATCTTCACAGACGGTATGAAAAACGTGCTCGACATGTGGATTGGTGTTGCGCCAGTCGTTATGGCGTTCGGTACAATCGCCCTTGTTCTAGCTGAATATACAAGCGTGTTCACCATTTTAGGAAAGCCGTTCGAACCGATTTTAGCTGTACTCGGTATTCCAGAAGCTGCAGAAGCTGCACAAACAATGGTCGTCGGATTTGCAGATATGTTCTTACCTGTAATCCTCGCAGACGGTGTCATCACGTCCCCGATTACGTTGTTTACAATCGCTACGATTTCGGTCGTACAACTCATTTACATGTCTGAAGTCGGTGGCTTGATCCTCGGAACAAAAATACCACTGAACATTTTAGACTTGATCATCATTTTCTTATTACGTACGCTCATCGCCCTACCGATCGTAGCCGGCGTTGCACATTTGTTATTTTAATTTGTCATTGCAAAACCACCGTATCTGTTTGAGATACGGTGGTTTTTTGTTTGGGTTGAGGGTGTTTGTGGTGCGTCAAAGGTCCCGAAATGGCGATAACTTTGTGAACTCGATCGATAAGTCGGCGGATTCAATCGAATAAATTGTGAACTTGATCGATAACTTTACTAGTGGAAGGTCCTATTCTTCTTTCAACCTTAATCGATGATTTGTATGTAAAACGGGAGAATTAGGAGAACGCGTCATTGTTGGAATACGTCAAAGGTCCCGAAATGGCGATAACTTTGTGAATTCGATCGATAACTTTGTGAACTCGACCGATAAGTCGGCGGATTCAATCGAATAGATTGTGAACTTGATCGATAAGTTAGTTTATCCGATCGATAGCCTCCTTGTCTCAATTGAAAAGCTACTACTTTGCGAAGTTTGCATTTCAATAAATGCAAAAAAGGAACTGAACGGCAACCCGCTCAATTCCTTTCTCCCTCTATCACATAACCTTATTTACTTATCTTGTAACTTTTTGTATATAGCGATTTGCATACCTAAAATCATTCCAATAGGTACCGTTAAACTGAAAATAGCTCCTGTTACATTGGAGTATATATTTTCGAAAATAATAAAAGCCACAGCGCTGATAAAGATACCTAATAATAGATAGGGAATAATTTTCATAAGCTCTCTCCAAATCGTTAATTTCGAACTTTCTTTACCAGCAAGAGTCGCTAATTATTGAACTCATTACTTCTAAACTTCACTCGATAACCAATCATGAGAATCAAGAAAAGCACCGGTGCCAATCCTAAATAGGATAACGGCGAACTCACACTTGCAAAGTATAGCGAAACCGGTAGACTCGCAATAAAACATACAAACATCGCTGACCAAGAACGATTAATGACCGCGTAGAATAAAGAAATGAATAATAGAATGATTGAGAATGACATGATGATCGTTAGTAATAAACCCACATTACATACCCCCATTCAATTCATTGAAAAAGCATTTAACTCACTTATTCGTTCCCATCCGATTAATTACAAAAATGACGGAGAGAAGAATCAACAAACATACTAAGAGATACAACGTGAACTCTTTAGATATGAGGAAAAAGGCAAGAACAGGAATGATACAAACAAAAATGATTCCGTAAATTACATACTTCAAAAAAACATCTCCTATGCTTTGTTACTAAAATTAGTAGTTGTGTCCAGTACTATTACATTGTAATGAAAATAATTAAGTTTATCTACAACTACACATTTTATTTATTCTGTAAGCATAAAGCGCTAAATTACTGAAACACCCTTTAATTTCCTTCAATGAAATCTTTGATCTCATCAGACAAGATAGATGTGTCCCAAGGATACTAATAATAGGTGTTTCCGTCGAACTACATGGTAAATTTATAAGCAATTGGATCTTCCGTATAGAAAACCATTTCGTAAAAAAGAGGATCCCCTTTTTCACTATTCGGCTGGAAGTTAGGATTTTCTTCACTCTCCACTAGTAGTTGAAGGAAGGTATTGACGTCTTCGCTCTTTGTCAATTTAGCAATCAATTTATCCTTCTCTGCCGGGACACTTTGATAAATCTCAATTAACTTAACCTTTTCAATGGGCATATCTTTAAAATGCCACTGATAGTCAAGTTCATCTCTTGAAAAGTATACTTGGTATCCATTTATGGCATGAGCATCCTTAACTGCGATTAAATGCGGTTGATCCTTGACTTGATAAATATCAGTTCCCTTTTCATGAAATGCAGCATCGCCATCTTTGATTTTATAGTTTGGATTAGTCACGTTATCTGCCACTCTAAATTGAACCGTTCCGATTTTTTCTCCAATATCGTGCTCGTCTGCTAAAACCCCAGAATGAATTCCATTGTATTCTATTCCATGGAGTTTAATAAAATCCACCCATTCAATTATACTTTCACCGCCAAAAGCAGATGGCCGGCAACCCGTTAGTACGAATAAAATTACACCGAAGAAGAACATCCTCCGTATCTTCATGAAATCCGTCTCCTTATTCAGTAGACGGAAATTCAAGACATTTCGTTACATTCAAACTAAAAAAATTCCAGTATATGTAATGCTAATCCTCCAACTAAAAAATACTCGATCATCGACAACTCTCCACAAGAGGACAGCTTTTTATTCCTTAGATCGTTTATTTCATCAAACAACTACAAAAAAACCGTCAATCCTAATCGAATCAACGGCTTTCCTATATACGCTTATCGTTGTAACTTCATCTTTAACTTTTCAAGCATGTCAGCGGTCATTGCGTCCAAATCATATTGTGCTTTAAAACCCCACTCCGCCACAGCTGCTGAAGGATCGATGCTGTCCGGCCAACTGTCAGCGATTGCTTGACGAGCAGGATCGACATTATACGATAGTGTAAAGTCCGGAATATGCTTTTGAATGGACGCTGCAATTTGGCTCGGTTCAAAGCTCATTGCCGTTACGTTAAATGCATTGCGGTGCACCAATTTTGCAGGGTCCGCTTCCATTAAGTCAACGATTGCTTGCAGTGCATCTGGCATATACATCATATCCATGTATGTACCTGCTGCAATGAAGGACTCGTACTTCCCTTCTTCGATCGCTTTGTAGTAAATATCTACCGCATAGTCTGTCGTTCCGCCACCAGGTTGTGCGACATACGAGATGAGTCCAGGGAAGCGTACACCTCTTGTATCAATGCCAAAACGGCTGTAATAGTAGTCACATAATAGCTCACCAGATACTTTATTGACACCGTACATAGTTGTCGGGCGTTGCAACGTATCTTGCGGCGTATTCACTTTTGGCGTTGAAGGGCCAAATGCTCCGATTGAACTTGGCGTGAAAAATTGCATGTTTAATTCGCGAGCGACTTCCAGTGCGTTTAGAAGTCCACCCATGTTCAAATTCCAAGCAAACAATGGATTTTTTTCTGCGGTTGCCGATAACAAGGCAGCCATGTGCATAATCGTATCTGCACCAAAATCCTTTGCTAAATCATGCATTTTCTTACCGTCTGTCACATCTAGCACTTCAAATGGACCCGCAATCGGATGTTCAGGTTTACGAATATCTGTCGATAAAACATTATTTTCGCCATATTCTTTTTGGAGTTTACCAATTAATTCGGAACCTATCTGGCCAAGTGCACCTGTAACAATTATTTTCTTCAACACATACTCCTCCTAAAGATCAAATGTATTTATGGAAAGGACATAAATTATTCTAAGTAGTATAAACTCTTTATTATCAATACATTACGATTATATTATGTTCTTTTCTGAAAAACAACTACCTGTTTTAGTTAGCAATCTTTTCCTCTCAATTTTCTGTTATACTAAAGAAAAACATTGAGGTGCATCATGTTTAGTAAATACGTTAATTACATAATTGTTATTGTCATCAGCGTCCTGCTCGCTTTGTCTTTATACATGGCGGGGTTACAGCCATGGCTCGTTTTTACAATCATCATGATTTTCACGTTCATCTTAACGATGGGTTACCCATTCTATATCATATACAAATCCCGCAATTTGAAACTGATTAACCGGTATTTGACAAACCATCGCAGTAAACCGATTTTTGGATATGCTTATGCACTCGCTCATGGAACGGACGAGGAAGTTATTACTTCTTTACAGCGTGTGCTAAAATCCTATGCAAATGCGGAAGTGCAACAAGTGTACAAAGCAAATTTATATTTCCACCAGAAAGAGTGGAGAAATCTCGTGGAGTTTTCAAAAACAATGGAAGACCCTGCTTATCGGAATTATTATAGCGGAATCGGGTATACTATGAATAACAATCTGGAAAGAGCTTCTGAATGTTTGGCCAAGCTTGGTACCCCGTGGATGGTACATTCATTGAAAGGGATCATTGCAGCTAAGCAAAAGAAGAGAGAGGTTTTTGAGAAAGAGATGGCGATGGCGACAAAACAAGCTGTCGGCATGCAAAGGCATGTTTTGCACTATACGTTGAAGAGAGTAGCTGAGAGGACATTTTCAACGAAGGAGGTGTGAGAAATGGACTTTGTGGAAGAGACATTTGTCGAATTAAAGGATGGCACTCGTTGCCTCATTGTCGCGGTTCGACCGAATGAACAGACGCAATATGACCTTGAACTTCCTAACGGTGAACTCACAACAGTCTTTCATGATGAAGTGGCAAGAGAAGTTCACATTCCAACTAAATAAACCACTTTGTAAACACAAAGCAAGCCCATCAATCAACGAAGGGCTTGCTTTTATCATTTAGCGAATCGAACAAATAATTGACCGTTCAACAGTGGACATTCCAACTGTCCACGCGCTTCTAAATCTGTAACAATCGCTTCCATATACCACTGATTATTGCCGTCAAAAGGAGTTAATCGTTTCAACGTTCTTGTTGAAAGCTCTTCAAATGAAATAACACCGGCTTCTCGTATAATCATCAACATCGTCTTTTTAATCTTTTCATATCTATATTTAACAATCGACGAGCCCGCTCTGCCGTTCGACTGCAATAACTGAATGCTCTCATTATATCGCATACTATCATCCTTCTTCGCATGATTTCTTCTCATCTATTACCCTTTTTACTAAAAAGTAATCATCCTGTAACGTTAAATAGTAAAAAAAGACTAGTTTTGTTACAAAACCAATCGACCAATTGACGATAATGGCGAAAATTGAGAGCCTCTTATTCCGAGTCTAATCGATTTATGCGCGAAACTTCCCTCGAAGCTCACATCATCATGCCCCAACGCCCCTTTTGCGTTACATGTCTTTAATCATGTAACGAACATCTATAGCACCTGCATCATTCAATAAAAAAACTACCGTACCAGCACAAAAGCCGATACGATAGTTGCTAAACTATTTTTATGAAATGACGCCTAACTCTTTCCCTACTTTTTCATAAATCGCAAGTGCGTCATCAAGCATTTCCTTCGTGTGCGCTGCAGTCGGCATATTCCGAACGCGGCCTGTGCCTTTTGGAACCGTCGGGAAGACGATGGATTTTGCGTAAACGCCTTCTTCGATTAAGCGTGTAGAGAATTGCTGTGTCAACTTCTCTTCGCCGATAATGCATGGTGTAATTGGTGTTTCGGAAACACCGATGTCAAAGCCAAGGTTTTTCAACCCTTCCTTCAAGTAACGGCCGTTTTCCCATAACTTATCATGCAGTTCCGTAGATGCCATGATTTTATCTAATGCGCCCATAATCGCTGCAACATCGCCTGCCGGTAAAGCCGTTGAGAATAAAAACGGACGTGAGCGGACTTTCAACCAGTCGATTAAGTTTTGTGTACCTGCTACATAACCGCCGACAACACCGATCGCTTTTGATAACGTACCGATTTGGAAGTCGATTTCTTTTTCTAGACCGAAATGCTTCACAGTCCCTTTTCCTAGACCGGTAACGCCTGAACCATGCGCGTCATCCACATACGTGATCAAGTCGAACTCTTTCGCGATTTCCACGATTTCCGGTAACTTTGCAATATCGCCATCCATCGAGAACACACCGTCTGTAATATACATGAGCTTGCCGTATTGACCGGATTCTTTCGCTTCTTTCGCCTTCGCACGTAAATCGTCCATATCTTGGTGTTTCACACGAATGATTTTTGCACCAGATAGACGACAGCCGTCGATAATGGATGCGTGGTTCAATTCATCTGAAAGAATCGCATCTTGTTTTGTCATAACCGCTGAAATCGCAGCCATATTACAATTGAAACCGGATTGGTATGAAATCGCTGCTTCCGTTCCTTTGAACTCCGCGAGTTTCTTTTCGAGTTCGATATGAATGTCGAGTGTACCGTTAATCGTACGGACGGCTCCAGCACCTACACCGTATTTTTCAGTAGCCGCAATCGCCAATTTTTTCAAATCTTCGTCAGTCGCCAGACCTAAATAGTTATTGGAGGATAGATTAATTAAATCTTTTCCTTTGATTTTAATAACAGGACCATTTGGACCTTCCACGGGATCAATAACATTGTACAATCCTTGGTCACGCAATTCTTGTAAATTTTGTTGTAAATACGTATCGAGAACTTTGGACAAATTGATCTTCCTTTCAATCAGGTGATGCCCCCATTTTAGCATATGGAAGCAAAACGCGCTGAAAGAACCGTTTCACTCATGAATGCATGCCCAAAACTGCTTCGCTTTCTCTTCGAATCGTTTCCGATCAATCGCCTTATCCATAACGTCACGGAGCTTGCTTTCAGACTGCGCAAATGCATGCATATATCCGATACCATCCATAATTTTCTCCTTATAACGCCCTTCAATCTCTTGCACGGCCTCTTCCGCTTCTGCATTTTCAGCAACGAGCGAAACAAGGTCTAAAATTTCATCGCCTGGTCGTTCAGGGTCATATTCATGTGGTAGAGTGGCATCGAACAGACAAACCGAAAGTTCCGGAAACAACAACAGATCGACACTATTCGGATCTAATCCACACCAACCGTACTGAACGTCAATTCCACGTTGTTCCGCTTCTTTCCCTAGCGTTTTCAACATCGTCGATTTCCCCGTACCCGATAAACCTTTCATAAGAATCCGCCTTTTCACTCGGCTCGTAATGGACGGCAAATAATCACGCGATCCGCCCGGCGCAAGTGAGCCTGCGATACGATGGGCCACTGTCGATTTCTTGTGCAACTTCATCGTACCGAACAATTCCACTTTTAAGGATTCAAGCAATTCATCATGTTCTTTCCACATGACCCTCGGAATATTTAACGCTTCTTTTTCCTCATGAATGTGAATGGCATTTGTCATTGCTTGCAGCAGCTTCGTTCGTTGAAGATCCGATTCCTCTGCAATCTTTTTCAAGTCGGTTGTTTGAGCTTGTAGTTTATTCTCATCGAACGTATCGTAAAAGCTGATGACACGATGACGCCCGCCGAACTCCGTCGGTTCCAAAGCGACCGGATGGGATGATTGGAGAATGAATAACCCGAATGCACTGACGAAAATGGCGTCAATTCGATCGACATCGACCGGGTTATGAAAACGATCCACGTCAAATCCTCGTTTAATGAAATACGTTGTCGCTTCATTCAATAGATCAGACACTGAATTTGTAGGTGGTGCTTTTACCAACAACGTCTGCTCCGCGGTGGCAATCAATGTGTCGTATTTATGCGCAATCCCCCGTCCTGTATAGGCTGTCCCCATGTATTCGGTAATTGTTCCGTATATGATAACCATCCTTTCCCTTCGATTGACTTCTTGCATACATCTACCATATGCCTAACGCATAAAAAAAGCACGGCTTGTCTTACATAAATTAAATCTTGGATAACACATTATAGACTATTAAACTGACTATGGCGTGTTGATTAACCAATTTATAGGATACAAGACTATACGGTTTTCCTTATAATCTTCGATAAATACCGGATTTCCGCTTCAGGCGGACGCTTTCCGCGGGCACGGCTTCAGCCGCTTCCCTCGCTTCGCTCAGTCCAGGGTCTTCAGCTCGCGCTGTTCCCGCAGGAAATGCCGTAACGAAGAACGGCTTTTGCGAACAAAAGCGGAGCGTTGAGAGCACATCTTTGCACTTCGCCGCCTTCCGCTCCAATCCTGATGAGCATTTACTAAAGTGATTAGCAATATACTAGTTGACTAGAGTGCATGCGCTTACTCCAGGGGGGACTGCACAAATTGTGAGACCCCACAGGGAAAGCCGGTACGCAAGCAAAAGGGTTCGAGGGTATATTTATAAATAAAGAGTTAACCAACACACCTGAAACTGACTAAAAGTACAACAGCAAAAAAACGCACAGATCAATACGTCTGTGCGTTTTACTCAACATAATTTCAAGTTTTTTTAAAGTACTCTCTACCCAAAATGATTAATCCAACGAGTGCTAAAACCCAACCTATAATAAGAGGCAATCCTAAAAACAACGAATCTACCCGGTCCTCACCATACATCTCTCCGCCTATAATGGTAAACCAAAACTTTGACCTACCAGACCACCACGAAGTCGAATCAGGCACATAGATCGCACCTGCGATAATGACGGTTGCAGCCAGGAATAAGCCACCCATCATGACGAATCCACCAATTGCTACATTTTTCAAATGTCCCTCTCCAATGTTGCCAGAATATCCATTGACTACTAACAATAGAACCTACCAATCTTGTTGATGAACTAACGATTAAACTTTATTCATCTGTTATATTTTACCACAACCGAGTTGCTTACTATCACTAAAAATGCAATTCAATCAAATGATTTTATTCAACTTCAGATTAATCCTTGCTCCAAATTAGAACGCATTCCTGGCATTTCACTATCCATTCATTTTGCGAGCTTCTACTGCACATCTCGAGTACTTCGACAACAAAAAGGGACACAGTCCATATAGGAAGTGTGTCCCGTGCTAGGTTTCTTAGCGTACTCACTCAGCACCAAATCTACTTATGCCTTCTCCATCTTCTTAATAAACAATACACTTTCATCTTCCTGAATAATTTTCAGCAACAATCTTCTGCATTGCGGTAGGGAATAATGGACAATTTGACCAATTAACAACGCAATGATGACCGTACCGACGCCAACTGGGCCGCCTAATAACCAACCCGCAATGGCAACCGTCACTTCAATCATTGTGCGCACTTTCTTCACGCCGATTCCTAACTTGTCGACGAGAATGAGCATTAAACTATCACGTGGCCCTGCACCGACATTCGGCGCGACGTAAATGCCAATTCCGTATGCGAGCACAAGCACACCACACGTAAAGATGCTCACTTGCCCCGTCATGGACGAAAAATCCGGTAGTAACCAGTTGAACAAATCAATGAACAAACCGATTAACACCATATTCAACCATGTCCCGACTTGCGGCCATTGTTTCAACACAGCTGCGGTCACAAGAATAATGAGGAACCCTGTAATGATTCCCCACGTGCCGATCGACAAACCAAAATTTTGGTACAGCCCGACATGCAACACATCCCACGGACCGATCCCGAGTCGTTGCCCTTTTATCGTCATCGAAATCCCGAGCGACATGACCATCATGCCGACGAGGAAGAAAATCCAACGCCACATAAAAATCTTTCTCATATGCATTCTTCTTTCTACTACTTATAATCTTACATCAGCGCAACTCTAAATAGCCTATTCTACCATTGTATCATGGAGTTTTAGCACAATACATGCCTAAATTACCCTTTTGTGAGATCGCAAAATGTAGCTCCTACTACACGGGCAAGATCCTGCGGCGACACTTTCATTTGCAAACCGGGTTTACCTGCACTAACGACAATCGCTTCAAAATTCATAGCCGTCGTATCTAATACCGTCGGATACCGCTTTTTCATCCCAACTGCGGAACATCCCCCACGTACATACCCGGTTTCCTTTGTTAAATCCTTTAACGGCAACATCTCAAGTTTTTTCACACCTGCCGCTTTCGCTGCCTTTTTCAAGTCCAATTCTTCACGAACTGGGATGAGAAATACGAACAATTCATTTACACTCGCACGTGAAACTAACGTTTTGTACACAAGTTCACTAGACGTCCCCGTTTTCTCCGCGACCGAAACCCCATCAACCAATCCATCATCAATTGCATATTCCATTAACTCATACGGCACTTTTTCATTGTCCAAAATACGGACAGGATTTGTCTTCACGTTTTTCTTCTGTTTCCCCATGTGCACACGCCCCTTCCACGAACTTCCGATACCATTTACTTTACCAGTTCCTGCTACATTGTACGTGACAGATGCTCTCGGCATCCGAATTCTATACAAAAAAGCAGCAAGATGCCCTAGGGAGGTGGGATCTTACTACTTTTTCATCTACATTATGCGCTTCTTGAAAAACTTGGCCATGCAGTCATAAACCGATTTTGCTTCGCTTCCATTTGGATGGCGTATGCGGAGATTGCTTTCGCAAAACGCCTTTGTTCAAGAAGCAGTTCCCGTTCTAGATCGGTAGGGAGATCCATGGATGCCACTTTGAACGTTTCCGCTTTTGCTCGGTTTGCTTCTGCAACTTGTTGGGATTGTTCCCTCTTTTGCAACGCAAGTCGTGCTTCGGTTTCCATGATTTTGGCAGAAGCCGTCGCTGCTAACTGATAATCTGCCGTTGTCGGATCTGTCGAAGCAATCGCTTCCCTTCTAACATCCCGCCACACGTCTATCGTTTCTTCCAACGTCTTTCCAACTGGAATCGCAACCTGCTTCACTTGCCCAGCACCAAGCTTTGTAAAATCCCGACGATCCAAATGCTCCGCTTTTCCTGTCAGCAGTGCTTCCAAGTCCGCCACTGTTTTTTGGTGCCGCCCGTTGTACTCGGCTTGGCGGTCATACGCTCGTTCTGCATGTCTGCGTTTCGTCGCGTCGTACCGTTGCACTTGATCCGCGGCCGATGCAAATAGCATACTGGTATTCATGCTCTCTCACCTCCTAAAGGATTCGCTTATTGATAAGTATACCCATTTTTCAGTTACAACTGTATCCGGTAAAAGAGCTAAAATCGAAGCGTAAAGTAGGTAATCATGACTGTCAATGGCAGCAAATGCCGCATTTATTCCTTCTCAAATAGTTTTTTCAGCGCATCCGCCATCGCATTATTCGTCGGTTCTTCCTGCTTTTTCATGAACTTCTGTACATCACGTTTGTCCGCTTTCTTACCGCCGGATTGGTTTCTCCGCTTTTCAAAAGCCGACAATTTTTCACGGTGTCCACATTTGCAGACGAAAATACGTCCGTCTCCTTCTCCACGCAACTCCAGTTTCTTTTTACAATTCGGGCAACGTGCATTCGTCAACTGAGAAACATTCCGTCTGTGTCCGCACTCTCGATCTTGACAGACAAGCATTTTACCTCGTTTTCCATTCACTTCTAGTAAAGGTTTGCCGCAATCCGGGCACATCTTCCCTGTCACATTATCATGACGGAATTTTTTCTCATCCGTTTTGATTTCGTGGACTGTTTTCTTTGAAAATGCAATCATCTCTTTCATGAAGACCGCTTTTTTCATTTTCCCATTCGCAATTTTTGTTAAGCTTTGTTCCCATTCAGCTGTTAAAGCAGGGGATTTCAAGTCTTCTGGAACAAGTTCCAACAACTGCCTTCCTTTAGAAGTCGTATAAATATCGTTTCCTTTTTTCTCAATGACAAACGAACTGAACAACTTCTCAATTATGTCCGCTCGTGTCGCAACGGTTCCGAGGCCACCTGTTTCACCAAGGGTTTTAATCAAGTCTTTGGATTCTCCTGCCATGAATTGCGCAGGGTTTTCCATCGCTGCAAGCAACGTTCCTTCATTGAAACGGGCTGGTGGTTTCGTTTGGCCATTCGTCATGACCACAGCACGGATTTTCATTTCCTCCCCTACTTTGAAAGCAGGCAAGCGATCCGTATCTTCTTCCTCGTCATCTGTGGAGTAAACCGTCTTCCATCCTTCATCCGTCACCGTTCTTCCTTTGGCTTTGAACGTCTCTCCGCCAACTTCCAGCTCAACCGTCACTTGGTCGTAACGGAACGGGCCGAAAAATACGGCAAGGAAACGTTTCACAATTAAATCATACAACCGCTGTTCCTTGTCGGATAAGTTTTGAAGTACCGGCGTTTCCTCCGTCGGAATGATGGCGTGGTGATCCGATACACGCTTGTCGTCAATGACGCCTTTTTGCGGCTTCACACTGTTCGAACGCAGCAACACATTGACCGCTTTCCGGTACGCGCCAACATCCACCGCTTTAATACGCTCTTTTAACGTTCCTGCCATATCGGTCGTCAAATGTTTGGAGTCTGTTCGAGGATATGTCACCGCTTTATGCCGTTCATACAAACCTTGTAATGTCGATAATGTTTCTTTTGCCGACCAAGACCATCTGCGGTGTGCTTCTTTTTGCAATTCCGTCAAATCGAATAATGGCGGTGCGGGCTGTTGCTTCGGCGTCGTCTTTACGTCCTTCACCTTTCCGACATGCACTCCATCCAATTGACTCAATAACTTTTCAACTAGTTCTTTATTGAAAGATTGTGTCTGTCCTGTACGGTCTGCCCATGTGAACTTCGTCGTTTCCGTTAATGCTTGCATGCCATAATAAGACTTCGGTTTGAACTCTCGGATTTGTCTTTCACGTTCCGCAATCATGCTTAACGTCGGGGTTTGTACACGTCCTGTCGATAACTGTGCATTGTATTTCACCGTTAACGCACGCGTCGCATTAATGCCGACGACCCAATCCGCTTCTGCTCGAGCAACTGCTGCTTCATACAAGTTTTCATACGCACGACCATCTTTTAAATTGTTGAAGCCGTCTTTAATCGCTTTATCGGTTACGGATGAAATCCAAAGACGTTTCACCGGTTTGCGATTTTTAGCCATTTCTAAAATCCATCGTGCGACTAACTCGCCTTCCCGCCCGGCATCCGTTGCGATGATGACATTTGACACGTCATTGCGGCGTAATTGTGCTTTCACTGCATTAAATTGCTTTGTCGTCTGGCGAATCGGTGTTAATTTGAACGGTTCCGGTATGATTGGCAACAATTCCAATTTCCACTCTTTATATTCATTACCGTATCCTTCAGGATCTGCATGCGTGACGAGATGCCCGAGTGCCCACGTTACAATATAGTTAGAACCTTCCAGAAATCCATTTCCTTTTTTATTACACCCGAGCACCCTTGCAATGTCGCGAGCGACTGAGGGTTTTTCGGCTAATACAACTGATTTGGACATAAAAAAATCCCCTTTCTACATACATCGATTATACGGGAGTTCGGTCATTGTTGCATGCTAGATGACCAACTCCTCTACTTGCTTTACTACGTTTAATAGAAAAAACCTGCCGTTTCCTGTTGAAAGGTCGGCAGGTCTCCTATTGCTTATTTTTCATCCAACATGTCGTTGGATAAGCCTTTACTCATTTCCGTATACTTCTCAAACACCCTTACCAATTCGCGTAAACGGTTGTGTACATCTTCATCGATTATCCGATTGTCTTGATCGAAATGTCCGGCATGTGTGTATACGTAATTCGGCGTCACGAGGCAGCGGAAGTAATCTAAAATTGGCTTCAACTGATTTTCGACGACTAGATGATGCTGATACGTTCCACCATTTGCAACAATGGACACTGGTTTGTAGCGCATCGCATGTGGGTGTAGCATATCAAAAGCGTTTTTTAATACGCCTGGAATGGATCCTTGGAAGATCGGCGTGGCAATGATATATCCATCCGCTTCTTCAAATTTCTTTATGAGTCGTTGCATATCTGCATTATATTGCGCTGACGGACGTCCATCTACGAATTGATGCTCATAATCCGCAAAATTCATCCGCTCAACTTCTATTGCACTGCCACTTTCTTTCACATACGTTTCGACCGTATCGAGCACTGCGCCCGTTTTGTTGCCGATAATGGTCCCGTCCACAAACAAAACTTTCAATGGTCATCCTCCTCAAAGCTGTTTCTCCATTTCCAATCGTACCATAACACTATGAGCAATACTGTTAC
Organism: Sporosarcina sp. OR05; assembly: GCF_041414805.1. Lineage (NCBI taxonomy): Bacteria > Bacillati > Bacillota > Bacilli > Caryophanales > Caryophanaceae > Sporosarcina > Sporosarcina sp. OR05. The sequence continues at coordinate 121,618 of NZ_JANKJL010000007.1, forward strand.
AGCGCTCCTTTGGATTGGATCGTTGAAATTGGAGCAGCTCCAGGAATTTCAGGTTTGGATTGGGTCGGTTCCTCGGTGAACAGTTCTTCTAGTTTTTCATAAGGAACTTCACGATCTCCGTTTTCACCTTCCAAACGTTCTTTCACACGTTCAATCGTTTTCGCCGGAGAAGTCAATGCAACAATTGCATCGCCTGCGGACGCTTGCAATTCCACTTTTGGTGTAAAGAATTCAATCGATCCGTCTGCTCGTAAAATGTATAACAAAATCGCTTTGTCATCACGTTCACGCAAATACTGTGTATAGCTATATTGCTTCGTCAATAACGTTTTTCGAATGACATGCCCCGTATGCATCCGTTCTTCCAAATCATAAATGGATATCGCAGGACTAAATAATGCCTGCCCGCCTGTAATCGTAAAGAATTCCTCGTCCTTACTTACTTGGAAGGCTGTTTGGAATAAATGATCACGCCCAAGATCCGGAGCAAAATCTGCACATACATGCGCGTTATATACATCCGTCTTTGTCATCGCCAACATGTATCGGTATGGCGTCAAGTCAATGTGGTATTCAATCTGTTCTGATAAAATATCGCCAACATAACTATTGATGCCACTCTTTCTTGCATCCGCCAATGCCGCCCACGACTGATCGATGAGCAGCACTTCATTACCCGTATCCTTTATGGACTGTGCAAGCTTTGCTGCAAATCGGCTTCCCCCGACAATCGCCACACCTGATTCATCTGTCGTTGTCAAATTCAGTTTTTTAGCAACGAATCCAATTGAGAAACCGTGAAGGACAACGGTCGATAACACTAATGCAAAGGTCAGTGCCGTGAGTAGTTCCGCATCCTCATAGCCATTTTCTAATAAAATCGTTGCAAAATAGCCTGAAACCGTCAAGGCGACAATTCCTCTTGGCGCAATCCAACCAATCAACAATTTCTCACGTGTCGTCAAATCCGTGCCAATCGTCGAAAGCCATATCGACAACGGCCGTACAATAAAGATCATTGCGGCAACATAAATGAGGATGGAAGGGTTGAAAACTTCTATTAACACTTTTGGATTCAGAGAAGCCGTCAACATGACAAAAATGCCTGATATGAGTAGGACTGAAATATTTTCTTTGAAATGACGCACGTCGTTTAGAGTCGTCAAGCGCATATTCGCCATTTTCATCCCCATGGCAGTAACGGCTAATAACCCGGTTTCATGCATGATTTCATCTGAGAAAACAAAGGTGAACAATACAACAACAAACAGAATCGGCGCTTTTAAATATTCGGGAATGCTCCCACGCTCAAATGCATTTCCGATAACCAACGCGACAATCCATCCAAGAAAGACGGCAAAAGCGGAAGCTGCAAAAAACAGCATCAACGCGTTAAACGTCACTTCACTATTAATGAACTTAATAAATTCGAAAGCAAATACTGCTAGCAACGCACCAAATGGGTCGACGACAATCCCTTCCCACTTTAAGATCGCTGCCACACGCGGCTTCAACTTCGCCTGTCTCAACAACGGCAAAATAACTGTCGGTCCAGTAACGATGAACAATCCACCGATAATGAACGCCACTTCCCAAGACAGACCTGCTAAATAATGGGCCGCCAAAGAGCCTGCAATCCACGCAATGAACGCTCCGATGGTAACAATTCGCCCAACTGGTTTGCTGAACCCTCTAATTTCACGGACATCCAAGTTTAAACTACCTTCAAAAAGAATGATTGCAACCGCGAATGTAATAATCGGCCCAAACAAATCCCCCATACTTTGTTGGGGATTAATCCAACCAAAAATCGGTCCGACAATTAGCCCAGCTACCGCCATAACAACGATGGCCGGCATCCGGTATTTCCATGCAACCCATTGGGAAAGCATCCCTATAAGAATGACAAACATGAGATCGAACAATAAAGAATCAAACATGGAAATACCCCATTTCCCTCTAGATTAGATGTTAGTTTACCACATTTCCATTCCCTTTCCACGCATTTGGACATAACTTGTTTGAACGAATCATAGGGTTAAGAGAAGCTTCATTGATTCATAGGAATAGAAAGGGTGATTCCAATCGAAAATTCAAAAAAGAAAGTGGTCGCATTTCATATTACGTGGACGGATGGAAAAGGTTCGTACCCTGCGAGAAGGGCAGCTGTACTTGCCGAATCGATCTCTCAACAAGCAGATGTGTTATTCATTGTCGGAGAAAACTCCCCTGCCCCACCCGAAGAATGTAAAGCCATTCAAATTGGCAAAAATACGAATCTGTTACAAACGTTGCACCTCCTCAAACCAGACTTACTCATCCGTGATTCAGGTTCAACAGTCGCAGAGGAAGTTGAAAAAATACGGGAAATTGTCCCTTCCATTTTACACTTCGACGACTTTGGAGATGGTGGTTTACAAGCCGATTTCGTCTTACAAACGTTATTGGAAGATGCGAATGATGGCTATGCCGATCATTACATCGTAGATCGCCAACTGTTCATAGCGGATCCCGCACTCCGAACTTATGAAAAGTCCGGATTGACCAAGCCTAAGCCCGGCCCGCTACCCCACCTCGTCATTTCATTCGGCGAGGAAGACGAAGGCAACTTGTCTTACCGTGCACTGCGCCATGTTTCACAACTTCATATCCCGCTAAAAGTGACACTTGTGATTGGAGAGCGTTATGCACACGACATTAGTACGCTCAAGATGATGGCACTCGGAAGAAGAAATACGTTTGTCCAACAGGCACCTTATCATCTACCGGATATCTTTTCAACCGCTGACATCATTTTATGTGGCTCCGGTTATACACCTTATGAAATCGCAGTTATGGGCATCCCTTGCATCGTCCTTTCCCAAAATGATTTTGAGCTAGGACTCGCATTTCCGAAAGAGCATCATGGCTTTTCTCACTTAGGGCTTGGTCGAAAAGTAAAACAATCCAATTTGCTAAACGCAATTATGGAGCCTTTATTGCACGAATCCTTGCGGAAACGTTCAATTGATCGACAGCTTGCGCTCAATTTAGGGAATGGCAAAGACAAAGTGTTGGAAACCATTTTGTATTTACTTGAATACCCGAAACGCGGTGCGAGCGGAAAAGCATTGACGGATATGCTACACTGAAGGAAAACAGTGGAGGATTTCCTCATGAATAAAAGACAACTGGAAGCAGCAATTGCAGAACTGAAAATGGAGTATACGAACCTTCAAGGGGATATTGAAAAACTGGAATCTACCGGAAACGCGGACTCCGTCCATAAAGCTGAAGCCCGCCTTGCCACGATGGAAGAACGTCTCGCAGAACTGAACAAACAGCTCGCCACTGTAGCAGAATAACGGTATTCTCAAGCTTACGTAGAATGAAATAGAGAGGCCGACTAAACGTAACCGGATTTTTGATGAATTGAGTACATGCAAAAATTAATTCGTCCAAGTAATCGGTATCTCGTATTCCAACATAAACGAAAGCGTGAAGCAACGGACATTTACCCGAGCTTCACGCTTTTTGTTTGTTAAAGTTTTCCCTGCAAAACACTCAATATGTCGTCAGTTTTAACATTTCCTGCAACTGATAAATGCCACGTTGTAAAAATGTAAATTCACTTTGATATTCTTCAAGATCTAACGTATATAGCGCGTCTTCATTTTTCCATAACCGGTCAAAGTATTGCTCAATGTCACCTACAAGTTCACTGTCATTCGGTGCAATGATCCGCAAATTTGCTTCTAAGTTGTAATTGTTCAACGTCCTTCCAGTCAAATTGGCAGATCCATTTGTAATATACGTATCCTGCGCTGTCCGTACGGTTACAAGTTTCGTATGGTATTGACCAATAACGGTATTGTACCAACGCACGTCAATTTTCCCGTCTGTTTCGTCCATCATTTTCTGCACAACGGGACGATTTGGAAGTCCGGATTTTTCATTGCCAAATGAGTTTTCATTCGGATCTAAAATCATTTCAACTTTCACGCCTCGGTTCGCTGCATCCTCAACCGCCTCAACGACTTCCGGCATGGCAATGAAAAACATGCCCATTCGAATTGTATCTCCTTCTTGCGCTGTCGCAATATCTCCTACTAACGCTTGAAGAATCTTCTTTTCCGTCAAATATTGAACTGCATATTCCCCGTCAGCTGGCGCTTTCACCTCAACACGCGGCAAAGATCCGCCATTTGTATATTTCACAACCGCCTCTTCTGCTTCAAGAATGTCATTAATAATTGGACCGGACACCTTCATCGCTACATTCCCATGGAAACCACTTGCGTTATGCGGGTTACTCGACGTGACCAATGCTTCCTTGTCCGTCACAATTGTTTTCCGGTGATTCGCTTTCACATTCATTAACACCATGTAAGAATGCAACGTCATTTTAGGCGCTTCACTCGCCATCGCGTTATCAATCCATCCTTTTGTCTCAAAATCGACCCACTTAAAAATCGTCCGATACAAACCGGAATAGATTGGCGTGGAATCACGCAATGGATCCAACTTCGTATAGACGACTTCGATTCCTGCATCTTCTAATGCATCAAACCATTTTGACTCGTAAGACCCATACCCCGTGTTCAACGGATCAGTAATATAAATGATGTCCATGTCAGGATGGGCTTCCTTCTTTTCCACCAATTTCGCCGTTAACGTCTGAGCAATTTTAGGAAAGTCAACATCTTCATCCGAATAATGATCCATTAGAAAAAAGTCTAACACGATGAATGACTCCGCCTCTTCAATCATCTTATAAATTTCGTCGAAAATCGTCAGCTCATGCACCATGCCGTCACCCTCTTTGTTTTGAGCAAACGTCAGGTCCGTAAACATCTCCACATCATCTGTCCAGTGGATATCACCCTGATAGTTAAGCCCTTTCGGCAACGGCTTATATGTATGCCAACTGATGACGCCGACATAGACGAATAAAAACAACAAAACACCCATTAACACAAACCACTTCGGCCGTACCCACTTCCGTCTCTTCTTCATATTCATCAACCTCGTTTTCTACTCCACTCATACCCAACAATCAGGAGTTAGCAAACTAGCAATATAAAGAAAGTACAACCCAAATTAGTCAAAAGCATTGCTGCGCGACTACAACCCCCTCAACAAAATCCACCCGCGGTACAAATCAACTCGGCCAATCAAACGATTTCCGCATAAGTCGGGTAAACACCGCATAAATCCTTCAAACACGGCATAAAATCGACAAACAAAGCATACTTCTCTCAAACGCGGCATACATAGGCTAAAACGACGCATTCCGCTTATCTACCAACCCTCTATTTGTCAAAAACATTGCTGCGCGACTACAACCCCCTCAACAAATTCCGCCCGCGGTACTAATCAACTCTAGCCAATTAAACGATTTCCGCATAAGTCGGGTAAACGCCGCATAAATCCTTCAAACACAGCATAAAACGGACAAACAACGCATACTTCTACTAAACGCGGCATAAATAGGCTAAAACGCCGCATAACTCCCGCAAACGCCGCATTCCTTTAAAAAAAATTGCCCAAAAAGAAAAAGCATCGGCATGAAGCCGACACTTTTCGTTACGCAATAACATATTCCCGCACGGAAGAATCATCCATCATTAAATCTTTCAAATACTTTTTCGCGCGGAATAAGCGTGATTTCACGGTTCCAATCGACACTTTCATCATTTCTGCAATCTCAATCAACGAGTATTGATGGACGTAAAAATACTCAATCGTCGTCCGATAAATCCCGTCTAACTCGCCAATCTTTTGTTGCACCATGCGTTGAATGTCACTTTGCTCAATCATTTCGACAGGCGTCGGATTATCGCTGGGAACCAAATCGAGAATCGGAACGTCCAATGTATCAGGTTGGTTCATAACGTGCTTACTTCTTCGCACATCTTTACGGTAACGATCGCGGAATGTATTCATACAAATCGTTGTCAACCAAGCTTTCATACGATCAACACTGTCCATCTTTCCACTGTAACGGACAACTTTCACCCACACATCTTGCATGAGATCTTCCGCTTCTTCTTTATTACGTGTCAATTTTAAACATAAGTGATATATATAGCGGCCGTATTGTTCATACAGCTCTGTTAAATCCATTTTCATCAGTAACGCCCTCCGTTTTGTAACTGTTACCCTTATTATCAGCAAAAGCCCCCTTACAATCTATCGCTTTCCCTTTCACTTAACTTACAAAAATGTAAGTAATGAAAAGCGGAGAGTGGCGTTCAGCTGCGACAGGCGATGGAGGAAATGAACGAAAGGCGCTCTTTGCCTTTTGCTTCATTTCCGAAGCGACCCGAGCAGCTGCCACTCGGAGCTAGACAATGAAAAGCGGAGGACGCTTGTTAGCAAGAAAAAAAACAAAAACAAAAAAATCCCGCAAACTCGGCTTTCACCGAATTCACAGGATTCATCTATTATTCTTCGTCTGTTCGTTTCGTAATCTTCATCTTTACAATACGACTGCGATCCATTTCCATGATTTCAAAAAACAGATTTTCGAATGTAAAGCGCTCCCCCGGTTCAGGTACGTGACCGAGTTCCTGCATGACAAATCCGCCAATTGTTTCATGGTCTGACGGTAATTCTACATCGAACATTTCAATGACATCCACGATTTCCAGTCGACCGTGACAAACAAGTACAGATTCGTCTTTTTCATAGACAAGCACCTCTTCGTCAAAGTCTGTTTCATCCTCGATATCCTGACCAATCATTTCTTCAATGATGTCTTCATGCGTCACAATACCAAGCGTGCCGCCGTATTCATCCAAAACAATTGCCATATGCTTCTTTTTTGCTAACATCAACTTGAACACTTTCTCAACACTAGCCGTTTGAACAACAAACAACGGCTCGTTATCCATCAACTCGGACAACTTCTTTTCTGGATGGATTGACCATTCAATGAGCATTTTAGAATAAAACACGCCGACAATCCGGTCAATGCTTTCCTCGTAAATCGGATAACGGGTATAAAAGTGTTCGAGAATGGTGTCTCGCACTTCTTCGTACGTCGAGTCAATTGGCAAACCAATGACATCTGTACGGTGCGTTTCCATAACGTCTGATACATCTTTTTCAGGAAAATCAAGCACGCCTTTTAACCGTTGCGACTCTTCCTGTTCAAATGTTCCCTCTGTCGAAGCAATATCTACCATGGAACGAAGCTCTTCCTTCGTCAATGTCGCTTCCGTCACAGTCCCTTTTGAGATAATGCGGATAAACACATTTGTAAACATCGCAAGTAACGCCGTTAACGGAATAAGTATTTTTACAAGGATTGTAATGACTGGAGCTACTATGTACGCGACCCGGTCTGCAAATGTTGCTGCTATTGTTTTCGGCAAGACTTCACCAAAGATAATGAGGACGACGGTTAATATCCCCGTCAACACACCGACTTTTAAATTCTTATCAATTGCGATCATCGTAACAATTGTCGGCATCATAATATTGGCAATATTATTCCCAATTAGAATCGCCGTAATCATACGATCTGGTTTCGCGATGAGGTTTCTTACGGTAATTGCTTTGCGGTCACCTTGCTCGGCACGAAGTTGTACCTTCATTCGGTTGACTGCAGTGAGTGCCGTTTCACTTCCTGACAGGAAGAACGACATGAATAAAAAGAACCCTAGTGCTATAAACAAAAGTAATTCCTCCAGGATTTTCTAGTCTTCAACAGCTTGTTCTTTTAGTAACTTTTACATATCATAACATACTTATCCGTCACTCGTCCGTTAGAATCACTCGAATCCTTTTCTACATGCTATACTGTTTCTATTCACGAAATAATAATTGAAATGAGGGATTAGAGTGGATCAATACCAACAACTTGATACGTACTTCACATCTAAGAGGGATGAGCATTTGCAACAACTAACAGATTTCCTTCGCATTCCTAGCATTAGTGCACTGTCTGAACACAAAGCAGACATGCAAAAAGCAGCTGAATGGTTACAGCATTCATTCGAACAAGCAGGCTTGGAAAACACTTCAATCGACGCAACTGATGGTCATCCAGTAGTGTACGGTGATTGGCTTCATGCGGAAGGCAAACCGACAATTCTCTTCTACGGACATTATGATGTCCAGCCGGTTGACCCGTTGCATCTTTGGGAAAGCGGTCCTTTTGACCCCGAAATCCGCGACAATAAATTATATGCACGTGGAGCGAGCGATGATAAAGGCCAAGTGTTCATGCATATTAAAGCAGTTGAAGCGTTAATGCATGAAAACGGTAGCTTGCCAGTGAATATTAAATTCATTATTGAAGGTGAAGAAGAAGTCGGTAGTCCGAACCTCGAAAAATATATTGAAGAAAACAAAGAGAAATTGGTTGCGGACATCATCGTTATTTCTGATACAGGCATGTACGGTCCTGGCAAACCTGCAATTTGCTACGGGTTACGCGGTTTAGCCGGTGTACAGATTGATGTTAAAGGTGCAAAGGGCGACTTGCATTCAGGGCTTTACGGTGGTGGTGTGCAAAATCCGATTCACGCTATTTCTGAAATACTCGCGTCTTTCCATGACAAAGAAGGCACGATTGCAGTCGATGGCTTTTACGAGGATGTACGGCCGTTAGCGGATGAAGAACGTGCAGCGTATCAAGCTCTTAATTTCGACGAAGAGGCACTTAAGCAAGAAATTGGCGTGGAAGCATTATTCGGAGAAAAAGGCTATTCGTATTTAGAGCAAACGTGGACTCGCCCTACACTTGAAGTAAATGGCGTATTTGGTGGATTTGCAGGCGAAGGCATTAAGACGGTTTTACCATCTGAAGCGGGGGCAAAAATCACATGCCGGCTCGTTCCTGACCAAGATCCTGAAGATATCGTAAGAAAACTAAGAGCCCATATCGAAGCACATAAGCCTGCAGGCGTAACCGTAACGGTAAGTGAATTCGATAAAGGAAAGCCCTTCATCACACCATTCGACCATCCTGCAATTCAAGCAGCAGGCAAGTCTTACGAAAAAGTGTACAACGTCCCAACTGCATTCACACGCATGGGTGGCTCGATTCCAATCGTTGCTGCATTTGACGAAATTCTTAACTTGCCTGTCGTGCTCATGGGCTTCGGACTTGCAAGCGAGAACTTCCATGCACCAAACGAGCACTTCCATTTAGAGAACTTCGATAAAGGACTTCGTGTGATTGGGGATTACTATTGCGAGCTCGCACAATTCTCAAAAGACGCGTTAACAAAATAAGTTTTTTCTTGAATTAACTAAAGCCGCGTGCCAGCAAGTGAATTGCAACTTGTCTGCACGCGGCTTTTACACTTATTGTTCGACTTCAACGCTAGTCTCTTCATCTTCCATTCCATAATAGGTAACGATTTCTTCTAGTGGTGTACGTGTGCGGGGTTTAGGAATTTCATCAAAATACCCGAATTGCAACATGCTCATGATCCGTTCCCCCGGCTTTACACCGAGCTCTTCGCGGAATTTCGGGTTGTCCAAGAAAGGTGGTGTTTTCCAGCACGTACCGATTCCTTGATCCCACGCAAGAAGCATTGCGTTTTGAACAAGTGCGCTTGCTGCCGCAAAATCTTCAAGACGCTCTTTTTGACGCGCATCTTCTTGAACGATGACGAAAACGACCGCTCCGGCTGCGCTAAACTTCTTCATCTGTTTTTCTAAGTCCTCATCCGAAAGCTCTTTCCACTTTGGCACTCCGTATTCTTTCAGCACATCTAACACTTTGGCATATTGTTTATTCGCAGCGACGATGAAGCGCCACGGGTTGCGCAATCCATGAGTCGGTGCCCAAATTGCATTCTCTAAAATACTTGTTATATTTTCGAGATCAACCGGCTGACCGTTAAAGTTTTTAATCGAACGACGGTTAACAATTGCATCCCTAATCGACAATGCTTGTTCATTCATAATAAGAACTCTCCTTTAAAACATACTATTCACCATTATACATGATTTGAAGTTTCGTGGAAATGTAAGGGACGATTAGGATTTTCTCTACCAAAATGCCCAAATACTATTTCATGAAATTACTTTCTGTAGTATAGTAATGAAAGAAGTGAAAGTTTCGAAAAGGATGGCTGACGTAATGACAAAAAAACCATTAGCATGGATAACTGACAGCACTGCATTTATACCAGAAGAATTGAAGCAACACCCTGATTTTTATGTAATCCCGTTAAATATACATTTCGGGGAAAAGCAATTTATCGATGGAGTTGACCTTACTTCTGCAGAGTTATACGAGCAAATAAAAAACGCAACAGAGTTCCCGAAAACCTCTCAACCTTCAGCTGGAGAATTCGCGGAAAAGTTTAAGGAAATCGCGGAAAACTATGAACAGGCAATAGCCGTGCATTTATCGAGCGAATTGAGCGGAACATTGGCTTCATCTATCGCAGGGGCAGGAATTGCAGATTTTCCGATAACATTTGTCGATTCTCTTTCCCTCTCTTACGGTATTACTGGATTGTTGGAGAAAGGAATGGAGTTATACGAAGACGGCGCTTCTGTCGAAGACATTAAAGCACAACTCGACAAGATGGCAGGAACATTGAATAACTACATCCTCATGGGACAACTCGAGCAATTGTACAAAGGCGGACGCATGAATGGCGTACAGTTCTTCCTCGGAAGTTTGCTTAAAGTCAAACCGGTCATTCAAATTACGTCTGAAGGGAAACTAGAAGCAACTGACAAAGTCCGTTCCGAAAAGAAAGCGCTTCAATATTTAGTCGATAAAGTGATCGAAGCGCATCCTTCCGGCCAAGGAAAAATTTATCTCATGCAAGGAAATGTATTAGAACAAGCAAACCAGTTAAAACAAATGATTCAAGAAAAAGCGCCTCAACTCGAAGTCGTTATCGGGGATGTCAGTTCCACGCTCGCAGTACATGCAGGAGAAGGAACGCTTGCGGTATTGTGGTATTAAAATAAGACGGATGCCTGTTGAGGTATCCGTCTTTTCATTATGAAAACTGGTCGTTTATTTTAAAGAAAACGTACTTGGCATTTGGGGAGTATGCATAGGAGTCTTTGTAGTCCCATGTCCGATGAAACGCGTCATACGTATGTGCATTGACGAGTGGAACATTCCCCATTTTCGCCGTCACAATCGTTGTATGATCAAAACGACCGTCTCCTTGGAAATCGTAGCAAATGACATCTCCAAGATCCAACTCCTCCGCCGAACTGACTTGTTTAGCTGTTAACCCTTTTTTGGAGCCTGCTAAATACCAACGCATCGAATGAGCGACCGCCCAACTGAAACTCCAATTTCTGTTCCCACGTTGTAACCACCAGCCACGCTCTCGATTTGGCTGCCCGTACATCGGAGCACCTCCAGCGAGTAAACATTGCGAAATATAATTCGTACAATCCACATCGAACGACGGAAATGCCGGATTGCGACCATTCCACCATTCATCCGCATACCGAACCGCAGCCTCTCGATTGTACATATGCCTACCACCCCCTACTAACAGCGTATGAACATACATGTGAGCCCATGCAAAAAAAGACCCGTTTGCACGGATCTTCTTCTTGCACAGGCTGAGCGACAGCTTATCGCAACATGATTGACCCACCGTCAACCATGATCGTTTGTCCTGTAATGTATTGGGAGTCTTCGGATGCTAAGAATACTGCGACACGACCGATGTCTTGTTCAATATCACCGAAACGACCCAATGGAATTTTACTTCGTACCGCTTCGTAATACTCAGGCTGCGCTTTCGCCCAAGCTTCAACGCCTGGTGTGTTTGCAATCGGGCTAATAATGTTGACGTTAATGCCAAATCTGCCCCACTCATTTGCCGCTACGCGAGACAAGCCACGGATCGCTTCTTTCGCAGCCGCGTAAACACCTTGTGTCTCATGTCCTGCAAGGCCTGCTCCTGACGCGAAATTGATGATATTCCCTTTTGTTTCTTTTAAGTATGGAAGTGCCGCTTGCATCAAGTAGAACGTCGGATAGAATCCTGTACCGAATGATAAGTCAAGGTCTGCTTGCGTTGCATCTTCAATCGTCATTTGCTTAGATGCATGCGCATTATTCACTAACACATCCAACTTACCGTATTGATCAATCACTTTCTCAACAATTTTACCTAAGTTTTGGTGATCCATTAAATTTGCTTGAATGAATGTGGACTTTGGAGAAATCGTTTGTAATTCAGCGACCGTCTTTTCACCGGCTTCTTCATTCAAATCGACAATCGCAATTATTGCGCCTTCTTTCGCCATTGCTGTTGCCATGCCGCTACCAATCCCACCAGCTCCGCCGGTAATGATAACAACTTTTTCTTCTAATTTACCCATTGTTCCATCTCCTTTTCAAACTGCTGTAGTTATTTTAACATTAAAAAGCATGACTTGTACATTACTCTAACTTGTAGTATGAAGTATGTGCTAGCTAATTTATTCATTACAAAAGCGTTTGTTCGAGTTCGTATAGAAAGGAGATTAGGATGACTTCTAGTCACTATCGTACGATTTTGAAGCGCACTTTTTTATCCACCTATTCTTTTCCCATCTGCAAGTGCAGCTCCAGCAATTAACCCGTTTAAGTAAATGGCTTTGGACACCGTCATTTTCCCCTCTCTCATTTCTTTCTCATGTTCATCAGAAGAAAATACGCCAAGCTCTCGTGCATATTGATACACATTCGCCAATTCTTCTCGTTGACGTTGGTTGAGTTCCAACATGATCTCCTCCTTCCCTATCGGCAGTACAATCGGTGGCGACGGCTTCTCTCTTTCAGCGATTTCTTTTGTCAGCTTCGATCTCGTCAAATGGTCTGCCACACCATTTACAGGCAATGACCTGCTCTTCTGATAATCCATCACGGCTTTCGTTGTACGATCCCCTTGAAGGCCATCCACCACCAATTGATAGCCCAATCGATTTAACTGCTCTTGCACAACCTTAACTGTAGAATCGATGATATATAGAGCAGGGTTCACGTGATTGGCATAACCGCCCGGCCACGTCCCTTTACTCATTTCAAAGTGCAGATGAACGCCCGTTGAATTTCCAGTGCTCCCTTTCATGCCAATGTACTGACTTTGAGAAACGTATTGTTTGGTCGATACGGCTATTGTCTGTAAATGCAAATATGCGGTCTCCCATCCATTCGTGTGTCTTATGACAATATAATTGCCCGCAGTGGCATGTCCCCACCCAATATAACGAACATAGCCACTAGCCGCTGCCCAGATTTCATTATTCGTCGCCGATCCGTAGTCAATTCCCCAATGCGGTCTCACACCTTTGTTCGTTACCGGATCCAAACGCGCACTACTATAAAGACTCGTAATATAGCCTTCGCATGGCTTCACAAACTGCATTGCTTCAACTCCTTCCATCCTTTCGATTTACTAAATGAAAGACTGTAACCTTTCACTATACTGCTATAGTATTTCTTCACTACTGAATCGTGCCGGCTTTGTGGAATCGGTGACATATTTGGCTGAAGTTTTTAGTGAATGAGCAAGTTTAACCTTGATGCAATGAACTACACGAAGAAGATTTGCACAAAAAAAGATCGCCAAAAGACGACCTTCTTTTGCTAAAAGACAGCGCGCTCTTACTCCATATGTGAATCAGTAAGACCACTCACAATATCCCCAAAAGTAATCTTCATGTTTAGCGCACAAACCAACGCGGAATCTATGTTAAATACTTGAGAAAAAAGAAGCTCGGCTTCATATTGCTTCTGTGCTTCTTCCGATGTGACCCCTTGATTTATCAAGCCTCGAATAAATGATTCCCTATTTGCCGGCTTCGCACCAATTTTCCATAGCGAGTGGATAAACTGAAACTTTCTCTTTGGTCAAACAAAAAACGCCCTTCATAGGCGTTCGTGTACTTATAACTTATTTATTACTTGCATGCTTTCTAAAATTGTTTTTGCGTCCTCATTAAGATAAGAAATGATTTCTTCTCTTAGCATTAAATCCACATTGTCTTTTATCAACATCTTCAATCCTCTAACATTAAAGTTAGAAGCATAACTGTTAATTGAGTAAATTATATTCATTTCTCGTCGAGTAATGGGTTCAGCTGTATTGTTAATGAGAAAATTGAATAGTTCCCTCGCATTCCTTCTAAGATGATGTTTATTCTCTTTTAGCATCTCCATGTTCTCTTCCATGTATTTTCTGGCAGAAATAAAATCTAAATCATCCATACATTTATTAATGGACCTTAAAAGTTCTTGTTGAATCATAATAGACACTCCTTTAAACCTATACTAGCTAGTAGTTATTATCGGTAAAAACGAACTATTATTTAGACCCAGCAAGAACTAGAGACAAAACCAACAATCTGAACGTTAATGTATACGTTCTATCTAATCTTTCACATTCTAAACAATACCCAATTTATGCAGAGAGTTTTCCAGATAAGAAGGCTATTCAGATCGATCCTGTTGCACCCAAAACCTAATAAACCCCAAGGAATCTAATAGATCTCTTGTTGCAAAACTAACAAGTGTAGTTGTAAAATTTTCACTCAAAAAAGACACTTGGATATTCAATAATACCAGCTGCATGATCAAGAGAGCCTTCCAGTAATTCAATAGCCATTAAAGCTTCTTCTGGCACTTCAAACGGTGCTTTAATTTGCCATAAGGATGACTTCTTAAAACCGAATTTCGGATAATATTCGGGATGACCTAGTACGAATACTGACTGGAATTCAAGCTTTTTCGCCACTTCTAATGCCTTTCGGATTAATGACTTTCCAATACCTTTGTTTTGGTATTCAGGTAAAACTGAAACAGGTGCGAGTGCAAGTGACGCCGTTTTTTGATTGTTGGCATCACTAATGAACACTTTAGATAAAAGAATATGCCCCAATATTTTATTGTTTTCTTCGTCAACAGCTACCAAGGATAACTCTGGAATAAATGAATCGATTTGTCTGATTCGTGAAACCAATTTATGCTCAGTTTGGTCACTTTGAATCGCAGATGCAAATGCGGTTTCTACGACCTTCTCAGTTAATTCATAATCGCTTTCCTGTTCTTGTCTGATAATAAAATGCATTAATACAGCTCCTATTTCTTATAAATATCATGTTTGAAAAACGATGTTCAAACATGACTTTTGTATAACAATTCTTGTTAGTTGATGAATTTTATATGATGGTAACATAGTTCGCCCATTAGAGAAACTTTGGTAATAGGACCTTTCTGTTGTACATTATGCTCCGATTGTAATGTGAAAAACGACGACTTAACGGGAGTTATATTCATTCATCTTATAAATGTAAGAAAACGTATTCCCAAGCATTTTATAAAATTATCGTTTAACATATCTCAATACACCTTCTGCTGCACATGGAGCAGTCCAGGAGTCCACCCGAAAATAAGCTCAGAACGACTTGGACACTCAGATATTAAAATCGACATGAATACATACGGACACGCTTTGAGAGTAGCCGATAAAGCCGCAACAGATAAATTTGATTCTATTCTTAAAAAGAGTTGAAATGAAGAAAAAAAATACATTTAACTTTATTCAAAGCAAGCTTGTTTTTCTGTTTAGTCGGCAAAATGTCGGCATAAAAATAGCGTTTCTTTTAAAGATTCGCTTGGAACCTTCAAGAAACGCCGTCCTATCAATGTTATTACTTATGGAGCATACCGGGTTCGAACCGGTGACCTTCACACTGCCAGCGTGACACTCTCCCAGCTGAGCTAATGCCCCGACTATCTGCTATACTATAAATTATAACAATGACAGTTGTAAAAGACAATAGATTGGGGGCTTTCTCCTTGCAACATGCTGAAAGGGAAATTACGGGTCCTGTTACACTCTGCGATAAGAAAGGAATGTTGAATCCTGAAGCAATCGGCTTCGCTCGACGTCCTTTTGTAGAGAGTAATCTGAAGGGACATTTCATGCGCAAAAAGAAGTGGAATTATTGGTGTGTGTTCGGTGAGGACCTTCTATTTTCTGCGTCCATCAGCCATTTTGATTATGCAGCAATCTGTTTAGTTTCGATTTTCGATTACGAGACACAACGTTCCTATGAAAAGCAGGTTGTGTTACCCGTTGGCCGGAAAGTGAAAATGCCGGATGATGTGCTTGGCAGCGTGAAGTTCATCAACGAACGGATTTCTGTTCAACTTGTGCATATTCAAGGAGAAACGCACTTATCTGTAACCATTCAGGATTTTGATAATGAAGTGCTGCATGCCGATTTGCATATCGAACATCCCGAACAAGATGATTCCTTGAATGTTGTCATTCCTCGGAAGCGAGATCTGTTCCAATTCACAGCCAAAATGCATAGCATGCCGACTACCGGTTTTGTAAAAATTGGGTCTCGACGCTATGATTTTAATCCAGATTATAGTTTTGCCGTTTTGGATTACGGGCGCGGTATATGGCCACGGAAATCAGAACGATACTGGGCTTTGGCTTCTCAACGGTTAGGCGGACGTCGAATCGGATTGAATTTGGGTGCAAAGTGGACAGAAGGTACTGGCATGACGGAAAATGCAGTCTTTGTCGATGGAAGGATGACAAAAATTCATGAAGATGTGATTTTTACGACCGACCCTCTACATTTCAAGACACCCTGGATCATTCGCACAAAATTTACTTCGCAAGTGGATCTTTCCTTTACACCATTCTTTGAGCAAACGTCCAACTTGAATGCCCAATACGTCAAAAGGATCGCGAATCAATACGTGGGTTATTTTAACGGCACCGTACAGCTGCAAGATGGCTCTACGCTCCGCATCCGCCAAATGCTCGGATGTGTCGAAGATCATCGGGTAAAATGGTAAATGAACCAACTGGCTTCTTGCTAGTTGGTTTTGTTTTGCCTTTTTTCTCCATGAATCAAACACACTATTTTCTCAACTTCCAATGTGAGAAGTGCTTTGAGAAGGCTAAGAGCATTTAGTTAGATCTGCATGGTTAGGGTGTTACTCATTACTACACTTACTCGTCGTAACACAACGGAAAACGCTCATAACAGAATGCTCGCTCCGTATCACAACGTAAACGGCGCGTATCACAATGTAAACCCCGCGTATCACAACGTTTGCGTTTCGCATCACAACGTATAGCCGGCGTATCACAATACTCGCTCCGTATCACAATGTAAACCGCTCGTATCACAACGTTTGCGTGTCGCATCACAACGTAAACCACGCGTATCACAACGTTTGCGTGTCGCATCACAACGTATAGCCGACGTATCACAATACTAAACCGATTCCCACATTAACAAAATTCATGAAGATGCATGCATTCTACTTCCATTGAGCCCATACATGCGGATTCAAATGAACTTCCCCGCCTTCTTTCATTCGCGATTCTCCAAAAAGGTCTTGGGGTGTTGGGTTTAATTTTCAAACAGGAAGGAAAATACTGAGGAGAGATTACTTTGGGAGGTTGCTTACATGAAGAACATAGTGAAGTATGGCGCAGTGTTGGTTTTTGCGTTGCTCGTGTTAGGGGCTTGTGGGTTCGGGAAGGATCCTGATGATCGGAACCGGGAGGATGCGACCGTTTTGCATGAGAATGAGAAGGAAGGCGGTTCGTTGGAGACGGGGAATGGGTATGGCTTTGATCAGTTTGAGCTCGAGATTGAGGTGGATGGGCATGATATGATTGAGGCGAAGTATAAGATGGATCGCAATATGGAAACCATTTATAAAAATCAATTGGCCGGTATTGACTTAAAAGATGATGAGGCGATGGTGAAGTTGGATGAGATGTTCATTGACATCCTCTTCACGAAAGATACTTCCAAGCAGGAAGCGATCGATAAGTTGTTGGAGTGGTTCGGCGTGGATACGTATACCGAGTTTGACTTAGAAGTGTATTTTGATGATGGCACGATTTTAGATGTAGAAGAGAAGCACTGACACGAAACCCGCTTGCCGATGCTGTTCGGTTTAAGCGGGTTTCGTATGTAGTCGATGCTTAACCTGTCAGGATGTTGCGTCCATGAGCATCGTATAGTACACACCTTTTCGTGCAATTAATGCTTCTTGCGATCCGGATTCTATGAGCTTCCCTTGCCCCATGACGTAAACAGTATCTGCTTTTCGGACGGTGTTCAATCGATGGGCGATGACGAAGCTTGTGCGACCTTCCATCAGACGATCGAGTGCTTCTTGAATTTGGAGTTCTGTCACGGTATCGATGCTACTTGTTGCTTCATCCAACAGCAGTAAGACCGGATCGGCAACGAGGGCCCTTGCGATGGAGAGCAATTGCTTTTGACCTTGTGAGATTTCCCCGCCATCCGCTGTGAGCACGGTATTGTAACCTGCCTCCAAGCGTGAAATGAAGCTATGGGCATTCGCTTTTTTCGCAGCTTCGATTACTTCTTCGTCTGTTGCGTCAAGTTTTCCGTAGCGGATATTTTCCATGACGGTCGCTTCAAAGAGGAAAGGATCTTGAAGGACAAAAGCGGTTTGGCTCCGCAATGTTTCACGCGGCAATTCATTGATAGGAATGCCATCAATGAGGATTTGCCCTTCATTCGCCTCGTAAAAACGTGCAAGCAATTGCATAATTGTCGTTTTCCCTGCACCAGTTGCCCCGACAAACGCTGCGGTCTTGCCCGGTTTGACGTGGAATGAAATGCCGTCGACCGTATAGCCATCCGTATCCACTGCATAGCCGAAAGACACATTTCTAAATTCAACATCACCTTTTAGAACTGTTTCAGCATGACCTGTCGCATCATCTTTCTCGACTGGCTCGTCCATAATTTTGAAAACCCGCTCGGCACCAGCAATTGCCGAAAGCACCGTGTTGAACTGGTTCGATAGGTCGTTAAGTGGACGCGTAAATTGACGGGCGTACTCGGAAAAAATGACGATAGTTCCGATCGTGACGAGCCCATCCCCTTTCAATGCCAATAAACCTCCAACGCCCGCTACAATTGCGAAACTCGCGTTGTTTAGCATGTTCATCACTTTTGGAATAAAACCTGAATAAGTGAGTGCCCAAAAACCGGTGCGGCGCAGTCGTTCACTTTTTTGTGCAAATTCCTCCATGACGCGTTCTTCTTGGGAAAATGCCTTGACAATTCGTTGTCCTGAAATCGTCTCTTCAATCATGCCATTTAGTTCACCAACCGCTCGCTGTTGCTCTTTAAACAGCAAGCCAGTCCGACGTGTTATCCACCGGATGGCGATGAACATGACGGGAACGATTGTCATCGTCAGCAAGGTCAATATCGGGCTCAGATACAGCATGACGGCAAATGTTCCTGTCAGCGTCAATATACTTGAGAACACTTGGATGAAAGACGAATTTAACGTTTGGCTGACATTTTCAATATCATTTGTCACGCGACTCATGAGCTCCCCGTGTTGCCGTTTGTCAAAGAACGTGACAGGTAGTTTTTGCAGGTGTGCGAACAAACTTGTGCGTAGACGGAAGACGGTTTGCTGTGCAATCCCGACCATCCAGAAACTTTGAAAATACAAGGCGAATGACAAAACGGCATAGATGGCAATGAGGAGAATAATTTTCCCTGCGAGTCCGTCGAATTGCATCGCGATAATATGGTTGTCGATGATTTTTCCAATCAAAAACGGTCCGAGTAATGATAGGACGGAGCTGACAAGAACAAGCGCAAGCACTGCGATGAGAAGTCCCCGTTGTTCATCGACAAGCTTCCAAATCCTCAACAATACAGACTTCCAATCATTGGCCCGTTCAGCTTTCTTTTTTCCTGGTCCTTTAATGTCTTCTTTCTTGATGATCGGGTCATATCCGAACGGTTTACGAATGCTCCTCACCATCGACGATCACCTCCTCTTCCGCTTGTGATTGTGCAATTCTTTGGTAGAGCTGTGACTGATGCATTAAGTCAGCGTGCGTTCCATAGCCGACAACTTTCCCTTCATCCAATAGAAGAATTCGATCGGCACCTTTAGCCGTTTGCACTTTTTGCGTCACGACTAGCATCGTCGCCGCCTCTTTCTCAAGCGCTTCCCAAAGAGCCATTTCCGTCTTCACGTCGAGCGCACTCGTACTATCATCAAGAATCAAGATGGATGGTTTTCGTACAAGCGCCCGCGCAATGGAAAGCCGCTGTTTTTGCCCACCTGACAAATTGACACCTTTTTGCCCGACACGTGTGCCATACTTTTGTGGGAATAAATCAATCGACTCATGGATTTGCGCCTTTTTCGCCGCTTCCTCCAATTCATCCGGCGCTGCCTCCGTATCTCCCCATGATAGATTGTCTAGTATGGAGCCCGTGAACAAAATGGATTGTTGAGGAACGAGCCCGATTGTATCGCGCAAATCCTTTAGCGACCACTCATTCACTTCAGTTCCACCGACAAAGATTTCCCCTTCTGTCGCCTCAAAAATACGAGGAATTAAATTTAATAACGTGGACTTTCCAGAACCGGTCGCTCCCATGATGGCGAGTTTTTCACCAGGTGCGACATGGAAAGAGATATCGTCTAAAATCGGTTCCGGTTTTCCTGGATACGTAAAGGAAACATGTTCAAAACGCAACTCGCCTTCAAGCTGGCTCAAGCCCGAGCTTTCAGACCGATTCACTTCCAAATCATCATTCGCCACAAGCACCTCTTCCATCCGCTCAGCAGAAGCTTTCGCACGCGAGAATGCAACGATGATGAACGCGAACATTGAAAAAGCACCTGTCATGCGCATCGCATAGTTGACGATGGCTACAAGCTCACCGACTTGTGCCTCCCCGTTGCCAATCTCGACAGCACCAAACCATAAAACCGCCATCAGACTGACATTCATGACGAATAAAAGCACAGGAAGAATAAGCTCCATCATCCGCATCGCTTTCACTGTGTCATGACGTAACTTATCCGCGACTCTTGAAAAGCGACTCGCTTCGTACATGCCTCTCAAATACGCTTTGATTAAACGAACGGCTTGCAAATTTTCTTGAATGACCCGGTTCACCCGGTCCAATCTGCGTTGGACATTCGAGAAATAACCAACTCCTTTACGCGCCATAATGAATAGAAAAATAAGTAATAGAGGTGCACCAATTACTAAATAAAATGCTAATTTCACATTCACGACGAAAGCCATGACCAAACTGCCGAGGACAAGTAATGGCGCGCGCATCATGATCCGAAGTCCCATGAACAATACGTTCTGCACCATCGTTACGTCACTCGTCAACCGTGTAATCAATCCTGCTGTTGGAAAACGCAGAAACGTCGCCATCGAAAAAGCCTGAACTTGACGAAATAAGGCTTGACGAAGATCAAATGCAAAACTTTGCGCAGCATGTGCAGCAAAATAGGAGTTGATCACCCCTGAGAAAAATGCGACGAATGCAAGCCCCATCATGACACTGCCCCACGTC
Organism: Sporosarcina sp. OR05; assembly: GCF_041414805.1. Classification (NCBI taxonomy): domain Bacteria; kingdom Bacillati; phylum Bacillota; class Bacilli; order Caryophanales; family Caryophanaceae; genus Sporosarcina; species Sporosarcina sp. OR05. The sequence goes on from NZ_JANKJL010000007.1 coordinate 142,960, forward strand.
CAAATGACCGTAACGTCTTCCGCTAAAATCCCTTCATCAATGATTTTTGCGATTAATAAAGGTTGAATGAGCTCCACGGAAAGTTCTGTTAGCATAAGGAATAGCGCAATGAAGATTGGCCATTTATATGGCTTCGCATAGGAAAAGACTGTTTTCAAAATTCCAGACCCCCAACAACTACTTCGTATTACGAATTATTTTTCTTTTGTCACTATTATGCCACACATCAAAAATTATGTATAGGGAGTAGGTCTTCTTGAATGTTCGAGAAGTTTCCAAGAAGTAGAACGGGGTTTGCGGGGGATTTCCGGGAACTGCGGGAGATATTTTAACTTGGAGAGGAACTTTTAAGGTTCATTTGGGATAAAAATGCATTTTACTTACCGTGGAGCGCGTTTCGAGGTTTGTCAGGCAATTGGAGGGGGTCTATTTGACAGCGGGGATCGCTTTTCTCATCTGACGGGCATTTAGAGCATTTCTATTTGACCGTGGGAGCCGGTTTCGCGGGTGACGGGCAATTAGACGGGTTCTATTTGACCGAGGGCGCCGATTTTCTCCTCTGACGGGCATATAGAGCATTTCTATTTGACCGCTAGGCGCAGATTGCGCGGGTGACGGGCAATTAGACGGGGTCTATTTGACCGCAGGAGCCGATTTTCTCCTCTGGCAGGCATATAGAGCATTTCTATTTGACCGCCAGGCGCCGGTTTCGAGGGTGACGGGCAATTAGAGGGGGTCTATTTGACTGAGGGCGCCGATTTTCTCCTCTGGCAGGCATATAGAGCATTCCTATTTGACCGCCAGGCGCCGGTTTCGAGGGTGACGGGCAATAATTATGCTAAAACTATGTTTAATGACACGCTAGCTGCAGATTTCCTTCCTTACGCGTCTTTAAACCACCCTTTATGACGCGCTAGATTCATTTTTCATTCCTATCGCGTCATTAAATCACTCTTTATGACACGCTAGATTCATTTTTCATGCCTAGCACGTCTTTAAACCACTCTTTATGACACGCTAGCTTCATTTTTCATGCCTACCGCGTCATTAAATCACTCTTTATTACGCGCTAGATTCATTTTTCATTCCTACCGCGTCATTAAAACACTCTTTATGACGCACAACCTCCAAATTTCCTCCCTATCGCGTCATTAAAACACTCTTTATGACACGCAAGCTGCAATTTTCATGCCTACCGCGTCATTAAAACACTCTTTATGACGCGCTAGCTGCAATTTTCATGCCTATCGTGTCATTAAATCACTCTTTATGACGCGCTAGCTGCAATTTTCATGCCTATCCCGTCATTAAACCACTCTTTATGACACGCAAGATTCTATTTTCCTCCCTATCGCGTCAATAAAACATTCTACTTGACGCCACGCCTCACTAAACCCCACACAAACAAAAAAGAAAAAGTGAAATCAGGCCGCCCCGATCTCACTTTTTCCCACTCTCTGAACCTTTATTCTCGTAACCAACCGTTATTCTTTTTTCACTTTACTACCCGCGACCGACAGACCCGTCACACCTAGTAGCATGATTAGCCCGCCGACAATTTGCCAAAAGCCTAATACACTTCCGAACCAGATGACCGAGATAATCATCGCTGTCAGCGGTTCAAAACTGGATAAAATACTTGTTTCAACAGGTGAAATGTATTTCATGCTCCCTAAGAAGAGTAGGAATGCGACCGTTCCGATTACGATGACGAGGAATAAAACAAAAGTTGTATTCCATTCTGTCAATGAACCGATTTCCTTGCCGACTCTTCCGATATTTACAATAAGAAGCGTGACACCACCAATGAGCATCCCCCATCCGACTGCCAGGAGGACGCCCCATTCATTCATCAGGCGCACGGGGTATAGTGTGTAAAAGGCAAATGCAAAACCGACGGCCACTCCCCAGAAAACTGCTTCCTTACTAAGCGCAAAGCCTGATAATGTGCCGTTCGTTAATAGAAGGAAGAGGCCACCCATTGTAACAATCATACCAATGATTTGCGCTGCTGGAGGCGTCGCTTTCTGTCTCATGGATACGAATAAGATAATATAAATTGGCGCTAAAAATTGAAAAAGTGTAGCGATGACGGCATTACTTGAATCAATCGATCCTGCAAAAGTAAATTGGACGCCAAGCATTCCAAAGACGCCAAAGAGGACCATTTGACGCAACCACACTTTATAACGAAGGGGCTTTAATACTTTTACGCCTTTTAGTTTCAAAATGAGTAAAACGACCGCTCCTGCCAATACTAAACGGACGATCAGCATGAAAGATACGGACATTGTGCTTGTGTTCAATATCCATTCCATCATAGGTCCTGTGGCACCCCACATCATCGCACCAATGATAATCATGAAAATCCCTTTAGCTCTTTCCATGACGCTCCACCACCTTTATATGATTTTGGTCTTAGTCTAAGATGTGCTATTATCTTCATAAAAGATGTACTGTTTATTTATCAATCTTCCTATATAATAAAGTACATATAACATCCGAAAGGAGACAGATAGATGGATTCGGCTACTTTAATCGAAAAAACCGAATTACCGTATATCATGGACAGTCTCGTGCAATTCTTTATGGTAACACGTACGGATGGTGAAGGACTAATTACTTATACAAATCAAAACTTCTTGGTTACAAGTAACTGGACACCTAAACGTATAATCGGAAAATCCTTTTGGCAAATGTTTTCCGAAGATGAAGAAAAACAAGCGCAGGCGCATGCAATATGGAACTTTATCACCAACGGCAAGCCGTGGTTTGGTACAGCAGAAAAAACAAGTCGAAACGGTGAGCCTTATTTCGTAAAGATGATGGCAATCCCAACAATGAACGAGGAAGGTTCCCTCGAATCAGCTATGTTTTTAGAGCTCGATATTACAGCGGACGTTGAGTTGCAAGAAAAACTCGAACAAATCGCATTCATCGACTTTGAAACTGGACTGATGAGCCGTCACAAGTTAGAAACGATGGTAAACGAAAACATTGCTGAAAACAAGCATTTTTCATTCGTTTACATTGCAATCGATCACTATTATACACTGAAAGATTTGCAATCCTATGATTCAGAATCTATTTTCATTCAGGAATTTACGAATCGTCTCAAACGATTTTTCCAAGGAGATCCGATTGCTCGCATTGGCGTCGGGCAATTTGTTGTGCTTACATCATTCGGTGAATGGTTTGTACAAGGCTTCTTGCCATTTTTGAAAGAGCAACCCATCTACATCAATCATCAGTCATTGCCGTTATCGATCAGCGGTGGAATTGTTCGTTATCCAGAAGACCAACAATCCTATACACACCTTATTAAAGCAGCATTGGCAACGACAAAAACGATCCGCGAGCAAGGAGGCGGACGCATTTCTTCATTATCTGTCGAATCACACAAAGATTTAAATCGTCGTTCGATTATTGATAAAAAAATGCTAACCGCACTGGATCATCGCAATTTGCAAGTCGTGTATCAACCACAATTGGATATCGCCACCGGAAAAGTACATGTGTATGAAGCACTCGTCAGATGGGAAGACGAGGAACTTGGTCAAATTTCTCCGGATGAGTTAATTCCAATCGCGGAAGAAAACGGTTTGATCCATGCGATTGGTGCGTACGTCATCGAAGAAGCTGCAAATCTGGCAGTGAAATTGACGACGGAGAAACCGGATATTAGCATCTCTGTCAACACATCTGTGCGTGAATTCAGCAACTCTTCGCAAATGCGAGAGAAGCTTTCTACAATTCTTGAACAAACGATGTGTCCACCAGAGAAAATTCAGCTGGAGATCACGGAAAAATTTGCATTTCAGGCTGAACAAGAAAAAGCGATTGTCAATGAGATGAAAGCGCTTCAAGATACTGGAATCCAATTCATCCTTGATGACTTTGGAACAGGATACGCTTCGTTCCGCTACATGCAAAACTTGCCGATTTCCAAAGTGAAAATTGATAAGATCTTTATTCAATCGTTAACGACGATGCCAAAAACGCGACAACTCGTTGAAGGCATGATTTTATTCGGTAAATCGATGGGCTTATATGTCATTGCAGAAGGTGTTGAAACCGAAGAACAGTTTGAAACGTTGAAAGAAATGGGCGTCGATGCAGTACAAGGCTATTACATCGGTGTCCCAATGAAGGAAACTGACATCTAATCGTAAAACGGAGCATCTCAATTCGTTGAGGCGCTCCGTTTTTAATGTACACTAAACAGCTTGTAAATTTTTAAAGATCACGAGCATGAGTAAGAAAATCAATACACCAACGAGCATATAGCCATACTTTTTGTTCAACTTATTCTCCCCCTTCTACACCGGTCGATTGTCATTGAACAGTTGCTGTGCTTGTTTTTTCTTGAATCGCGACCGAAAGAGTAGTTGTATAAATACTTCCGCAAAAACAAGTCCCATCGCAATGGCCCCTGATACCATGAAGGCTTTCACCGCAAAGGAAATGGCCGTCAAATTATCATTTTCCACAAAATGACGCATTGCATTATACGCGGTTCCTCCTGGCACAAGGGGAATAATGCCGGCGACACTAAATATGATCATCGGCGTTTTAAAGCGCTTCGCAAACATGTGAGCGAATAACGCGACTGCAAAAGCACCGAGGAAAGAAGCTTGCACGGCATCCCCCGAATAAAATTCAAACAAACTGTAAATCATCCAGCCTGCCATGCCGACAAATCCACAATAGAACAGCATTTTACGTGGCGCATTAAAAATAACACCGAACCCTACCGCGGCGAGAAAACTGAGTACGGCTTGCACAATCCAATCCATTTCGTGTCACTCCTTTCAAAACGACAAGACGAGTGCAACACCCGCTCCAATGGCAAATGCGGTCAGAAACGCTTCCGCTCCTTTTGATAAACCAGACATAAAGTGTCCTGCCATTAAGTCCCGCACCGCATTTGTAATTAGCAAACCCGGTACAAGTGGCATGACGCCTCCAATGATAATTTTGTCCAGTTCGGTTCCTAAGTCCATGCGCACTGCAAGGAAAGCAACAAGCGCTACGCTTAACGCGGCGAGAAATTCAGCGAAAAACTTTACTTTCGTCAATTCATGAAGCACTGTAAGGACAAGAAAACCAGCCCCTCCTGCCGCCACTGCAGCGACAACATCAGACCAATAACCTCCGTACAACAGTAGAAAGCAACCACTCGCTACACTTGCTGCTACGAGCTGCAGCCATATCGGAAACATAACATTTGCGCGTTGAATGTCCTGCAAACGCGCATACGCCTCAGCCAAAGTATAGTCGCCTGTGGACAACTTGCGCGATACGTCATTGACGAGTGCAATTTTTTCTAGATCCGTTGATCGGTTTTTGATGCGCACCAATTTTGTATGATGAGGACTACCTGGCGATAGGAGAATGCCCGTTGGCGTCACAAAACTTTCAACCGCAGACAGCTCCTGTGTCCGAGCCATCCGCTCCATTGTGTCTTCCACTCGATACGTCTCCGCTCCTGCTTCCATCATAAGGCGTCCCGCAAGCAAACAACAGTCAATCGCCAACTCTTTGTCAGTCACCTTCATGTCCCCACCTCCATCCGCTTTTCCTTCATTTTAGAGGACACAGTTTGAAAAAACAATTTGTAGGAAGATGATAAGGTGCTGCATTTACCTCACTGAATTTACACACATTTCGTATTTGTAGAATTATGGCAAGAAGTTTAGTAACATGTTACTAAAGAAAGTTTTATAGCTTTCAACATTTTTCTACTTATAAAACTTGAAATCATGACATAAATTCTACTGTCATTTCATTCAACAGGAAGGAGTGTCCAACAATGAAGAAAAAAATACTGATGTATTTATCATGTGGATACGGATACTCCACTGCTGTTTTTTTCTAGATTGACCTACAAAGGGTGAAGTGTGTCTAATTGTAGGCTGTCTTGAAGTACAGCAGAATAAAATTGAATGGAATGATTAATTTTGGAGAGCACTAAAATTACAAGAAAAAACCCGTCAAGCATGCCAGCACCCGTCGGGAATTACGCACATATTACTAAAATCCCTAGGAATGTAGAGTTGTATGTGACATCTGGTCAAGTGGGGATAGATGGAAATGGCCAATTCCCACAAAGTTTAAATGACCAAGTGCAAAACACATTCACCAATATTATGGCAGTGTTGGTATCTGAAGAATTACTTGCTGAAAACATTATAAAAGTCAACATATGGGCAACCGAAGAAATTGATTGGAATTTCTTTGATGAACAATGGGAGCAATTATTTCATAAGGACTATCCCTCTATGACCGTTGGGTATGTAGATAAATTAGGCTTACCTGAAATAAAAGTTGAAATAGAAATCTGGGCAGCCAAAGTATAAAACACACACACTTCATTCAAAAGACCATGGAATCTATTGCGATTCCATGGTCTTCTATCAACTTAAGCTAAGAATATTTAGTGTAGGGTTTTACCTCTGTTTCGTCTGCAGCTTACTAATCTCCTCAAAATCTTTCAGGTCATAACTAATGATTTCCTCTCTCGCGACTGTAAACAAATTGTCTCCACTATAGATAATGCGCTCGACTTGCTTTTCCCATTCTTCATATTGTTGGCCTTTCGCTAAACCTTTTACCAAATCCCCTTTTAACACAATGCCTTTCTCAGGTGTGATTTCGTAAATGAGCGCTCCTGAGCCTTTGTAGTCCAACTCAAATTCTTTCGCTGTTTCTTCATAGACGCTTACCGGGAAGCCGTACAAGTTCCGATTTTTGTGTTGGAACAAAGCTTTATGGTCATATTGGATCGGAGAATACGTACCTTGCCCTCCGATGATTTCTGTGAACTTCTCTTTTGGATTGTGGAAATCAGACACATCGAACAAGGAAATTTTCATACCTTTTGTAATAATCAACGGTTCGCCACCAGACGGATTCTTTTTGGCAACGGTGTCGTATCCGAAGCCGATCAGATGGTTTTCATCGAGTGGATGCAAGTAGTTCGAGAAGCCTGGGATCTTTAATTCGCCTAATACTTCTGGCTTGGATGGATTCGCGACATCGATAACAAAGAGTGGATCTGTTTCCCTGAACGTTACCATGTATGCTTTATCCCCCATGAAACGCGCGGAGTAGATGCGTTCTCCTTTCGCAAGGCCTTCAACGGAACCGGTCAGTTCCATGCTTTCATCGAGAATATACAAATGGTTTTTTGATGGATTACTGTCATCCCACATATTTCCTTCCGTCATGACGACCCGGAAATGCCCTTCGTGTTCATCCATGGAAAATTGGTTCAAGATGCTACCTTTCAATGCAGCATGACTAAAATAGTCCACTTTACTTCCGTTCAGCTTGAACTTAAAGAATTCTGTTTGGACGTTGGCAGGATTCCAAATTGTCGTCCTTGACGCCTTATTGGACTGCTCCACGTCATAAGTGGTAGCCGTTAAGTAAAGATGGTCCTTCGTCATATACAGTTGCTCGCTACTGCCGAGAAACCCTTTCGTCTCGAGCTGACTACTTTCCGGTGAAGATACATCAATGGCTGTAATGACGGAGTAGCTTGGTTCCGTAGCCCCGGGCAAAATCGAAATATCGTCAAAGTTCATATAAGACGTATCCTCTTCGTTTGAGGAATCAAAAACTTTCGGACGCAAAGCATCTTCTTCGATTTCGTCCATCGCCCAGAAATGCGGATGGACATTCGTTACAACATACAACATATTCTCTGTTTTTCTTGCACTGTTCAAGTAGCCTTCCGCCCCTACTTCACGAATGAATTCAGGTTGTTGTGGATTGCTTACATTATAGAAACGGACTGTCGTAAAACTAGTAGACGGTGCAAAATGCTTTGCCTGCGCTTTATCTTCAGTAATTACTTCGCTCTTACTACCGATGACAATGAGTACATCATCATGAAGAAATAGCTGTGATGGATAATAGTTCGTATCCATTTTAATTCGTGAAGCTACCTTCATACGTTGAGGATCTTGAATATCAAGGACTTCGACTTCATTTTCTCCGAATACAGAGTACACGAATCGCCCGTCTGTCTTGACAATATCCGACTCGTCGATCCCTTCCACTTGTACATTCGTTGTAGAATAATCGCCGTCACTCGCAACTTTGGAGGATTCCTTGGAGGATTCAGCGGAAGTATCACTCTCCATCGCACTTTCCTCAAACTCCATATCCGCTCGTATAAGAGTCATGTGATCTTTTGCCCGTTTGAAATAGGTCAATAAATCTTCGTTCGAACGAATTGATTCAATCTCGTCGTACACAGTAAATTCGAGTTTCTCGGTCTTCATCACTTTGTAGAAATTTCCGTTAACGGCTTTCTTGTTCATGTGTAACGTGTACGTACCCGGTTTTAAACCGGCCACTTGCAGTTTTTTATTCCCTGCAAGCAATTCAAATTCTGGCTGCATCTTCTTCCCATGCTGATCCGTTACATAAAGATGCCCCGCTTCAACTGAGTCGCTCGCTAACGGTTCCGAAAAATACACTTGCCAACCGCTCTCCGTCAGTGCGGTTTCTGTCGCCAAGACGGTCACCTTCTCAATAAAAAATGCAAATGTCAGCGCCATTACGCCGATAACAGCTGATACGCCAAGCCAAATGACTGGTTTCCGCATTTGAAACACCCTTCCTTTTCTGTCCCTTTACAAGAGTAGACTGTTGTATTTCAATTTCGTTTCATTTTTCTAAAAAAACATATCTACTAACTGAGTTAAATATGATAGTCTTAAATCGAGGGAAATAGGAGGGAGAATTGGAAATGAAAACACTCACAAGGTTTTCGAATACGATTATGGAACGTTATTTACCAGATCCGTACATATTCGTAGCGATTTTAACGGTCATCGTATTCGGACTAGGCATTGTATTTACTGACTCAGGACCACTAGACATGGTCGTCCATTGGGGAGATGGATTTTGGAAACTGTTAGCATTTACGATGCAAATGGTCATTGTACTCGTTGCGGGACATGTGTTGGCCAGTAGTCCTTTGTTCAAAAAATTATTAAGTTCGTTAGCTAGCTTGGCAAAGTCACCAGGTACCGCAATTTTACTCGTCACGGTCGTTTCGTTAATTGCTTGCTGGATTAACTGGGGCTTCGGACTTGTCATCGGTGCTTTATTCGCGAAAGAGATTGCAAGAAAAGTAACAACGGTCGATTATCGTCTGTTAATTGCAAGCGCTTACTCCGGATTTATTATTTGGCATGGAGGGCTTGGCGGATCGATTCCGTTAGCGATTGCAACACCTAATCATGACTTTGAATCTACGATGGGTATCATCCCGACGTCAGAAACTATTTTCTCAACATATAACCTAGTCATCATAGCGATTTTATTCATTACAATACCGCTATTGAATCGTTTCATGATGCCTAAGCCTGCAGACACAGTATCGATTGATCCGAAGCTATTGGAAGAGAAAGTGGAAGTGAAGCAGGAGGAAATCCTTACACCCGCTTCCCGCCTTGAAAACAGTTTCACCTTATCCATGCTCATCGGTATTTTAGGTCTTGTTTACTTATTCATGCACTTTTATTCTAAAGGATTTGACTTGAATCTAAATATCGTGAATATGATATTCTTTATTCTCGGTATCATTTTCCACGGCACACCGAAACGTTTTCTAGCTGCAGTTGCTAATGCAGTGAAAACGTCTGGAGGAATCATCATCCAGTTCCCATTCTACGCAGGGATTATGGGCATGATGGTCATGTCAGGTCTTGCCCTGGTAATGTCCGAATGGTTCGTTAGTATTTCTACAGCAGCGACGTTCCCTGTGCTCACCTTTTTTGCAGCTGGTCTCGTTAACTTCTTTGTCCCTTCAGGCGGTGGACAATGGGCGGTGCAGGCACCGATCATGCTGGATGCTGCACAAACGCTTGGCGTGAGTTATTCCAAGACGGCGATGGCAATCGCTTGGGGAGATGCATGGACGAATATGATCCAACCTTTCTGGGCTTTACCAGCTCTTGCAATTGCAGGCTTGCGTGCAAAAGATATTATGGGCTATTGTGTGTTCGTGTTAGTGTTAAGTGGGATTGTTGTAAGTCTAGGACTGTTCTTCTTATAAGTTTTTGATCCGTAATCTCGCAGTTCAGGTTACGGATTTTTATGGTTTGTGTAGGGGGATTCTTTGACGAGTAAGCGACTTGTGGTAAAATATAGAAAATACAAGCATTTGTGTTTTCATTTGCTACGTGGAGGTGTTTGTCATTACGAATCGGTCAAAGAAAAAGCGGCTACCGATCATTATTGGGATTCTCGGATTGGTCGCATTTGTAGCAGCACCATTTATTACGATTTATTTTTTGAACAATGGTAATCCCTATCATAAATACCTCGTCAATAAATATATCCCTCAGCACTTGGAAGAGGCAGGGTATACGGATAGCGACATACAATGGCAAAGCTATGCTCAACCCAAACACACGATTTCAAAAGATGTCTATCACGGTCATTATGCAGTCACTTTTCACGACGAACCTGACCTGCAATATTATTATGGCGTAACGAAAAAAGGTAAGAACGTCGTACAGTTTTGCAGCAAACATCATGCAAGTGGCGAGTCCATTACGACGGAGACAAAACATAGCGAAAAGAATTGTATCGATCAGTTTAGCAATAGATAGCTTACGCGAATAAATCCGTGAAAAAAAACGCCAATCGTGCAGTGATTGCACTTTGGCGTTTTGTTTTATTCACCTAAAACTTCAATACATGCAATGATGCCACGCTTTAAATCCGCATGTGACCAACTCGGTACGCGGCCATGTTCGACGGCGAGTTCGTGCGAGGCTGGAATATGGATGAAACCCGCAAGCATTCCTCGTTGTTGAACGTGCGCATAGTGAAGCGCGCGGTACATGACGTTGTTGCACAAGTAAGCCCCAGCTGTATTAGAAATGGCTGCTGGCAACTCTTCTTGCTTCAAACGATCCACCATTTTTCGAATTGGCATATTCGTAAAATACCCATCCGCACCATCTTCCATAATCGGCTCGTCAACTGGTACATGTCCACTGTTGTCTGCTGGCCCATCATTCACATTAATCGCAATACGCTCTGGTGTTATTTTGAATCTCCCACCAGATAATCCTAATGACAGAACAGCATCCGGTTTTACTTCTTCGATATGCTCCACAAGTCGGTCGCCCGACACACTGAACTCCACCGGCAAAATCTCGCTATGAATGCGGTATCCACCAATCTCCATTCCATGTAGTTCCTGTGCAATCTTCATTGTCGGATTTACGGGATACTTCAAAAACGGTTCAAATCCTGTCAGTAATAATGTCTTCACAATCATCAACCCCCTCCGATTCATTATAACGGATTTACAGCATGCACTTGTCACTTCACATTCTTTTCCCTAAATTCGTGAACGTTTACGAACAATGTCAGAGGGAATACTTGAAGCAGACATTATTCAAGGAGGAGACTTTCGATGAATAATAAATATGAAAAAACAGATGAACAAGTTACACCACAGACGCAACAACACCAACCAGGCATTGAAGCAGAAATGGATCCTGCTCCGATTTATGACGATGAAAATTACAAAGGCTCAGGAAAATTGAAAGGGAAGAACGCATTAATTACTGGTGGAGATAGCGGGATTGGACGAGCAGTAGCGGTCGCTTTCGCAAAAGAAGGTGCAAACGTCGCCATTGCGTACTTGGATGAGGAAGAAGATGTCGATGCGAATAAAACCGTGGAGCTCATTGAAAAATATGGTGGCAAAGCTAAAAAGTTTCGGATTGATATTAGTGAAGAAGAGAATTGCGAATCGTTGATTGACAACGTGGTACGCGAATTTGGAAGTTTGAACATATTAGTTAATAACGCTGGGAAGCAATTCCCTCAAGACGACATTGCGAACATCTCAAGCGATCAACTGCGCGAAACATTCGATACAAACTTCTTCGGGTTGTTTTATTTATCAAAAGCTGCATTGGCACATATGCAAAAAGGCGATACGATTATCAATACGTCATCCGTCACCGCGTACAACGGCTCGCCAGGCTTAATCGATTACTCGGCAACTAAAGGGGCCATTACGACTTTCACGCGCTCCCTTGCATTAAATTTAGCAGACAAAGGCATCCGCGTAAATGCCGTGGCACCGGGACCTATTTGGACACCACTCATTCCTGCTACATTTGACGCAAAACAAGTGGAGCAGCATGGCGCGGATACCCCGGTCAAACGTCGAGGACAGCCAGCCGAAAATGCACCTGCTTATGTATTTCTTGCATCAACTGACTCCAGTTATATGACAGGTCAAACGATTCATGTGGACGGCGGCGATTTTGTCGGATCTTAAAGCGGTTGAATATTAGAGTTGAGCGGTTCGGGTAAGCGAGCCGCTCTTTTTTTCGCGTGGATTTCGCTTGGTTGATCGCGGGACTCGCTAGCTTGAGCGCGGAGCACTTCACTTTAGACGTGGAGCAACACCTACTCCCAATACGCGGACCGTTCAATCTCTCTCGACGCACCATCATAACGCGATTCAAAAAAGCGATCCTCCGAACGTATCCGGGGATCGCTTTTGCTTATGCTTCTACTGTTTCTCGTGAATATCGTTTTTTGAACAACAGCGCGAAATAGCCAAACGTTAACGCAAGGCATGCGACCATGAAGCCGATCATGATGCCATTGCTGTTCCATAAATGTGTGAAATCGCCTGTCGAAATCGCTGCTTTAAACGCTTGGACTGAATACGTCATCGGCAAGATTGTATTAAATACTTGCAGCGGTTCAGGAATTAATTCCAATGGGAACGTTCCTGCACTTGTCGTTAATTGCAAGATCAATACGATGATCGCCATAAAGCGGCCCGGGTCACCAAAGATCGATACGAACATTTGGACGATCGCGATGAACGTATAGCTCGTAATGATTGCCGTCAAGATGAACAACGGCGTGCTGACAGTTTCCATCCCGAGTCCGTATTTAATGATGACAACCGCAACAAGCGCTTGTATCAAACCGACGACTGCTAAGACGGAAACTTTACTTGCCAACCATCTGAATGCGCCGGTCGGGTGAATGGCCGGTTCGACGAGCGGGAAGACGATCGATAATAACAACGCACCTACGAATAAACCGAGTGACAAGAAATACGGTGCAAAACCGGTACCGTAGTTTGGTACTTCGTTTATCCCCTCTTTGTCGACATCGACCGGAGCGGCTGCCATGTCGTACGTTTTTTCATTCGGATTTACTTCACTCGCAGTTTCATTCGCTTCCTTTAATTTCTCCTGCAAAGTGAGTGTCCCTTCGTCCAACTCTTTCATGCCGTCTGTCAACGTTGTTGATCCATCCGCAAGCTCCTTCGATTTCGTTGCCAGTGTACCTGTTCCCTCTTTCAACGAACCTGTTCCTGCATTTAATTCATTTAATCCAGCAACAAGACTGGATGATCCAGCTTGCGCCTTATCTGCACCATCCGCAAGCTGTGCAAGACCTTGCGCCAAAGCGGTGTTTCCTGTTGCAAGTTTTTCCGAACCATTTACCAATTGGCTAGATGATTCATCCAGTTGATTGATTCCTGCAAGTGCTTGCCCATGCGCGCCACTCAACTGTCCAGCTGCGTCACGCAATTGTGTCGTTCCTTCATGAAGTGCCGCTGTTCCTGCTGATAACTCCTGCATGCCGCCTGCCAATTCCGCACTGCCTTGTTGCAATTGAGCAAGTGCATTTTTGAGCGCCGCCTGCTGTTCCTCAGGGAGTGAAGCGAGCACGGGGCTTAATTGATCGGACAAGTTCGTAATGCCCGTTTGGACATTTTTAGAGCCGGCTGTTAGTTTTTGTGCCGCCCCGTTTAACGTACCTGTCTTCTCGTCAACCGTCGCAACCGCTTGGCCAAACTCTTGCTCTTTTTGACCGATTTGTGCATAACTGTCCTTCAATTTTGCGACTGCAGCTGTATAATTTGTAATGCCGTTCTGCAAATCAGCCGCTCCGCCGGAAGCTTGTTGAGCACCTGCCTCCAACTCTTTCGCACCAGCAGCTAATGTGCCAATCCCTTGATCCAACTCAGCAGCGCCTTTTGCAGCGTCTGCAGTTCCTTTCGCCAAACGATCGGAACCGTCTTTCAGTGTAACTGTACTTGACGCCAATGTTTCCAAGTATCCTTTCAAATCATTGGCACCATCCGCAAGTTTGCTCGCCCCATCGTGCAACGCACCTGCACCGTCCGCAGCTTCGCCAAAACCGTCACCCATTGTTGCGATCGAGTCAAACAACTGCTCAGCGTACGTCGAAGCAACTTTCTCGTTCACCTCAGCCCGAATGCGATCCATCGCCGTTTCACCGATTTGAGCGGAAAGGAAATTATACCCCTCGTTCGGCTTGTAAATAATCGTCAGCTTCTCAGGACTTTCATCCAACAACGTTGTTGCATGCTCCGAGAAGTTCTCCGGTATTTCAATCGCGATGTAGTATTCTTGTCCTTTCAAGCCTTCTTCCGCATCCATTTTGGATACAACTTGGAAGTTGAAATTCTTACTCTCCATCAGTTTATCCACAAGCTCGTCACCGATCGCAAGCTGTTTGCCTTCCAACTCAGCACCTTCATCCGAATTGACGACCGCCACAGGCAATGCATCCATATTCGCATACGGATCCCAAAACGCCCATAAGAACATACCTGCATATAAAACAGGGATAAATAGAATCGCAATTAGTGGTACGAGCATTTTTCTCGTCCGAAACAACTGCTTCCATTCAGCACCTATCATTGATTTTTTCATCTACAATTCCTCCATTTAATACGAATTGACCAAAATGCTCAATTGGTCATTTTAGAATAAAAAAAGAGTCTCAAGCTAAGAGACATTTAAAAATTGTACCACTTAATAAGCCCGCAATCCGTTTTTCCGTCAATTCCTCGTCATGCGTTTTTCCCCAGTCGACGACTAACGCCATATACGATTTAAAGAGGAGATAAGCAACGAGTTCGCTATCACAAGGTTTTAATTCGCCTTTATGGATGGCCCGTTCGATTTTCGCTTGGATGGTGGAGACGATTTCACTTTCTATGTTCGCTAATACTTCAATGACCGCAGGCGTACGAAGCTCTTTTTCTTCTTCGATCAGCTTTGCATACAATTGATGCGTCTTCCGAAATGTTAAGATTTGCATGAGACGTGCATGTGCATTTTGTGCAAACGGCGCGCCTTCCACTGTTACAGCATCTGTAGAAGCTTGCATCTCAGCAATCATTTTCAACACAATCGCATTGAACAATTCTTCTTTATTTGAAAAGAACGTGTAAATTGTTCCCTTGCCGACATTCGCGATCTTCGCCACCTGATCCATCGTCGTCGCCTTATACCCAAACAAGGAAAATGATTTAGCGGCTGCTTCCATAATTTCCTGTCTACGATCCACTTCCTCACCTCTTCTACCGTTATGACCAAAATACGAATTTGGTCATCTAGTCATTATCATACTTCCTATTAAGTTTTTTTGCAAGTGTTTTTTTAGACCGCCGCCAGCCAATTTGGTGCACAAAAAGACTCGAAGCTAATTTCTTTGTTTTATTCTCTCCTCAACTGAAAACTATTTCTAGCGAGACTCTTTTAACTCTTTTCCACGGCATTTTATATGTGTATTCTTAACATAATTGTGCTAAACTAGGCATATTCTAAAAAAGACCAGGTGCGCAAACACCTAGTCAATGCAGCTGACATCCGCATGAAGTGCGGTTGGCCAGGAAAAAGATTAAGGTGTTACAAGGAGTAACCACTCAGCTTCCTAGCAGTAGCGGAGGGTGGTTACTTTTTTCTGTTAATGAACAACGCAATAATCGCTACAAAGGCTGTTACCGCTGCTGCGAGGAAAAATCCAAATTGAAATAACATGTTCATTGCGTCATATGTCACCATGTAAACAATGTCTTATAGATTTACTCTCTCTTTTCAAGAGCGTACTATTTTCCTATTCAACCATGAATGAATTAGCGCTTATAACCATGAACATTGAAAAAGGTATATATATTCCCTTAACTTAAGACATAATTAAAAACGTTAGTGTCCACGGAATATCGACGTGTCCACTAACGCTTCATCTTATTTATCGATCGTTAATTTACTCAATTGGTCAACCGCTTGGCTCAACGCTTGTTCGTTCTGCACGAGTGCCATTCGGACATACCCTTTCCCTTCAGAACCAAAAATACTTCCAGGTACCATGACGACACCGGCTTCATGAATTGCTTTAAATACAAATTCCACATCATCTATGTCGTAAGGATACTTTGCCCATACGAACATCCCACCCGCTGATGGTGTTGCTGTCCAGGCGATTTTCGCTAATCCCTCCATTAGTACTTTATGGCGAAGGGAAAACTCTTTCCGCAACCGGTCCGTTATCTCTTCTCCATGATCAAGTGCCACAGCTGCCGCCTCTTGAATTGGACCGAATGTACCGTAATCCAAATTCGACTTGAGCTGTTTGATGAGTTGGACCATTTCCTCGTTCCCTGCAATATAAGCAATCCGCGCACCTGCGAGACTGAAGCTTTTTGATAGGGAATTGATCTCCATTCCAACTTCCATTGCGCCAGGTGTCGACAAGAAACTCATCGGTTGATCTCCAGTGAAATAGTATTCTGAATACGCAGCGTCATGCAAAATGATGACATTGTGTTTTTTTGCAAACTCAACAACTTCTTCAAAGAATTCTGGACTCGGCATGGCCGGCACCGGATTCCCCGGAAGGTTTAGGATCATGAGTTTCGCTTTCTCGGCAACCTCAGTTGGGACTGCGCTTAGATCTGGCAAAAAGCCATTCTCTGCTTTTAACGGCATATAATAAGGTTCTGCACCCGCTAATTTAATACCTGCATCATACGCAACGTATGCGGGATTTGTCGTTAAGACGACATCCCCTTCATCACAAAAAGCAAAAGGAAGGTGGACCAATCCTTCTTGCGAGCCCATCGTTTGAAGTATCTCCGTTTCCGGATTCAATTGTACTCCTGAACGGCGTTTATAATAGTTTGCAACCGCTTCGTTAAACCTTTTTGTACCACCTAACGTGTATCCGTAAGAGGTTGCTAATGCACTTTGCTCAGATAGCACTTGTCTGATTTTTTCATCTGGTGGCAAATCCGGACTGCCTAGACTTAAATCGACAACGTTTGCACCCGTATTCTTCTTGGCAGTTGCTGCAGCTTTCAAGTCTCCAAAAATTGCTGGAGAAAAAATTGACATTTTCTTTGAGGGGATGATCTTCATACTGCAACACTCCTATTCATGGGCTTTTGACTTTATTTTAGCATAGGAGTGAAAAAGGATTTCATGAAAATCTAACCAATTTACAACAATTTTTGTGAATCAACTTAATCATTAACACACGTTATTGCTTACTTAAGCCCCTAGCTTGTGAAGAGCTTCCTGCGCGACCACGCATCCTTCATACTCCAACCACCCGCGTCCAATCGTCGTATATCTCCAAAAATCGCGGCATACTTCTCCCATTCGCCGCATATCG
>NZ_JANKJL010000008.1:0-142432 GCF_041414805.1 Sporosarcina sp. OR05
ATTTCGGTTCCAATTTGTTGATGATGAATTCTATATCTTTGTCGGTGTATTGCATAGTAGTCTCACCTCGCTGCTAATAATCACTTCTTTATAGTCGATATGTTTTTAGAAAGCTCGCCTATGGCTTTTTCTAGGGCTTCTAAGCGTCTTTCGAAGCGATGTAACAAATATATTGTAATAACAATAGGAAAGCCGAAATTGCCTATTAATTGAACGAAAGTTAAGTCATCCCACATCTAGATACCTCCTCACCTTGCTTAATGCTTTATTTTTCGACTTCGAAACAGCTTGTGGACTTATGTTCAATTCCTTAGAAATTTCTTTATCCATTAGGTCTTGAACAAAAGATAAGTACAATATTTGTTTTTGCCGTTCTGTTAAATTTTTTAGGGAATTTAAAATTCTATAATCGTGGATGTGGTCTTCTAGATGTGTGGAGTTTGTTTCTTC
The DNA here is from genome assembly GCF_041414805.1 of Sporosarcina sp. OR05. NCBI lineage: Bacteria > Bacillati > Bacillota > Bacilli > Caryophanales > Caryophanaceae > Sporosarcina > Sporosarcina sp. OR05. The sequence goes on from NZ_JANKJL010000008.1 coordinate 451, forward strand.
GTGAATGTTGTTCTCGTTGTTTTTACTTACCAATAAATCAATTACATTGCTTTCGTTATCAACATCTACCTGCTTGTCCAAGATTAGTTGGTATCGTTGATTATGAGTTCGTAATCTTCGGTCAATGTGTTTCGATTCAAAACGAATAACTTTTTCAAAATACGAGATAGCTCTTACAATTTTGTAGTATTGTTTAAAAGCTTTTTCTAACTTATCCTTATTTTCTTTAGAAGGTTCATTTATATAGTCTTTGTGTATACCTTCATGTTCTTTTTCTGATAGAAAGCTTTCTATCAATTTGTTTTCTTTAGCAATAGCAACATTCTCCATCTACATCCCCCTTTTTCAGCAAGAAAGCAAACTTATGTTCGTGTATTAGGGTAAAAAAATGAATATTCGATGAAAATTCACCAAATACCCAAAATACCTCTTTATTAATAAAGGGGTTTTTAGACAGGAAAAAACAACCCCTCATTAAAATTCTATCAATTTTATTTTTTTTAAAAAGACTTGTAAAAAAAGAATTGGATTTTTTATATAAAAAAAGCAACTGAATTAGCTGCTTCTTTGTTTTAATTGTTATTTGTTATGAACGCCTCGTGTATAACTCCAAAAACACTGTCATCATCAGTTTCATACGAAATTCCACTACCATGAAAATGAATGAGATTTTCACTCAAATTCATGTAAACGCTATCTCCTCCTGTATCTGTACGAAAGATTACAAGGTATTTTCTAGCGTCGGGTCCCAGATGTACATCTGCCTCTTTTAATTTTGTCTTCGCAGGACCTTCTAAAATATCTTTTATGGTTTGTTCGTCAGTTATTTTGACATCAGTGTAAGAATCAGGGGTTTCCTCTGTTATTGTTAATCCTATAACTGTTGAATTATTTTTACTAAATATTTTAGTTAGCATTTCTCCCCATGTTGTTTCTTTAGGTAAATTATTAATGTATTTAACCCCAAAAATAGCACTCAGTAGTACAATCGCTGTAAATAAAATTATTATATACCTTTTATTCTTCAATGATTTTCCCTCCCCTTTCTAACATTATAAAATATTTTTTGCGTAAGAGGTTGTTTTTTAAATCGCGAACTCCCCTTTATATACTAGAAGCGCTTCTGAAGAACATTTTAAAATTAAAAGGGAGGAAATAATTATGTCGAATTTAAAAATCATTACAGCGACATACACAGATGCTCAATTACATGCTTTGCGAGTTTTAAATAACCTTGTGGCAGATGCTATTGATAGGAACATGCAAAACGCTAGTTCTATTGAAACTTTTTTAAATTCTGGTCTGGCACAATATGGTCTCGTTACTACAATCTTCACAATACCAAAAATCGCTAAGTATGGAACTCTTTATGGATTAGCAGTAGCTATTGCTACCGAGATTGTTAACATGCACAATACTTTAAAACAGGATACGATAAATGGGTTAAGAGGTGGCTATTATGTCATCGACCGAATTAGAAGTAATATTCAACGACGAGGTCTTTATGCAATTAAAGTAAAATATACAACTCTTAGCTTCCACGGAACAGACTATTTTAATGGTAACTACTTTGATGACATCGATCGGAATGAACCTCGGGTAGATTACCTTCTCATTGCTGGTCAATTCCCAAATGGACAATGGGAGTATTATGACTAAATATTAACAAAGAAAAAGCGAGCAGATTTTGCTCGCTTTTATTTTTTTAAGAACTCTCCACTTTGGTTTTAAATTGACCTACGAGGATTTGATGTTAGGTGTTGATTGAATTCCAAAGAAGTGGCATTTGCTACTTCTTTTTTTGTTTCAAAGGGGAGGCGCAGGCTGGGGTGAACGGCGTGAGCCGAGAGGGTCTTAGCCCCTTTGCGTCTGATCGTTTGGCAGGAGTAAAGTACATAGACATAAAGGCACTTATAGAAGAGTGCCATACAAAGAAATATGAGGTACAGGTACGGGAGCTGATCCGCGGGAAGGACGGGCAATGATTCAACGGATGGTCGAAAACCGAGAAGCGGGTTATCGTAAAGACCACCTCGTAACGCAGGAGGAACGTCCGTTGTATCGAGAAGTTTCAGCAGCGATGGACCAGATCCAGAATTATCTTGGCCATGGCAGCGGTCGAATTGATTTGGCTGAGGTATATCTGAAAAGAGTCTGAATTTATCTTCTACAGTTGATTACTCTATTTAACTTGCAAAACTAACAGAATGAACCATCCTCAAAAAAGGCTCCTACGATAAAAAGTACGACTTGCGTTGCCCCCCTTCTTAGTAGGGACGCTTAACGGAGAAAAACCCCATTTTTTAAAAAAATGGTTTTTTTCTTTTGGTTTAGCATATTATTTACCATCACTTTCAAGGAGGCATCTCATGACAAAACCCCTTTTGGTCAAATCATCAATGCTCGTTTTAGGAATAATAGGAGTAATATTAATCACGTTTTTTGTAAAAAGTGAATCTCCTTTAGCTGTCCAGTCTTCCCAAAATGAACTTAAGCAAGTCTACGCTAATGAATTTTCAGACAAACTGCAGAACACAGGCTTTGCTTCTGAGGTTTTACAAGCTATAAGCGAAAAAGGCTATGACCCTACCAGCTCGCTTGGTTTTTTAGTAGATTCTCCCGATAAACAAATTATCGCTGTTTATTTGAAAAACATAAATCAAATAGATGAAAAAGTCATAAAAGACATCCAAGACATTGTAAATATTGCTTCCAAGAACAATAATTTTAATCCATTTACCGTTGATGTACAAATTTCAGGAGACAATTAACCTTTCTCAATCCTCTATCACTATACGAATTACGTCACTGTATCTCCCTTTTGCTGTAACATATAAATCAAACTTTCCATTACTATCAACATAAGGTCTTACATCAAATTTAGGCAAACACTTATATTCAGATTCTGTAGAACCAGTGTTTACATCAAATAAATGGACAATTATTTGCTTCGTAGACGCTTTTACAACTGAGAAGTTTATTGTATTACCTGCGTCAACACCGCCTATACAAACCCGAAGATCCCCGCCTCCTGAAGTAACTGTTGGTGTACTAGTACCAGTTGTTGAAACGTAAAGAGAGCCATCAAGAAGAGTATCCCATTCACCTGCCCCATAAGGAACGACTTGCTCATTGATCTTCATACCAATAGCCACTGGTGCAGTACTCGCTTAAGACATCGAAAAAGAGTTAAAAGAATATCTTAAACGATGAACTCACTGGAATTTCTCGTTTGATTTTATTAAAAAATAATATAAACCCGTATGAAAACAAGTTCGTGATACTTGTCTTCATACGGGTTTTTATATTTAAGGATTGCTCACTTCTTCTTGAAAACCGCACGAATCCTTGGTTCGGTTCCATTACGTATCCGTTGAATGTTTTCTCCGTGCTTCCAAATAGCCATCACGAAAAGGGCAATAGCGATTACAATTGGCCAAACACCGACCATCCAGATGGCAGCAGCGAGAAATGTTCCGTACAGCATCAGGACGCCAAACACAAGAATGTCTGTGAGCAATGCAAAGATTATAAATAAAAGAAGTCCTGCAAGACCGAAGCGCCAGTCAAGAGCAAATAACACTCCGATAATGGTAGCAGTCCCTTTCCCGCCATTGAATTTCATATGAAACGGAAAATTGTGGCCGAAAACGACTGCCACACTTACCAAAAATAATAGGGCAGTTAATGACTCAACTGAAAAACCTACACGCTCGGCAATAAAGCGCACGGCAAGGATTGCAAAAATTCCTTTGCCGATATCAATAATTGCGACAAGTGCGCCAAACCGTTTGCCTAATACGATTGTAGCATTCGATGCACCTGCATTTTTCACACCGGATTCTTTTAGATTAACCCCAGAAAACCATTGCGCTACCGTCGATCCATGTAGGCAGCCAACCAAGTAACCAAATAGAATGATGCCGATAATCCATATTGTCATAGGAATTCCTCCAAATTAAAAATAGACGTACACACTAGAAAGGTAAGTCGTTGTTAGTAAAATAACATACCCCTATCATAACACTCAGTGTAAATACAAGGTTCAGAAAAATTCTATAAAACTACTTGACATTGAAAAAAAAGAAGCCTATACTGTAGCACAAGATGAAAAACTGAATACCCATACTCTTATCAAGAGCGGCGGAGGGACTAGGCCCTGCGATGCCCGGCAACCGGCAAGTGATGAACTTGCAAAGGTGCTACTTCCTACAGATTCGTGCGAACGGACTGAAAGATAAGGGGAGGAATAAGCGTAAGCGTAACCCTCTTCTTAGCGAAAGGGGTTATTTTTTTATTCCTAAAACCCCATCGCCTCCGCATCGAACTCATTCATCTTAAAAAAACTTTTGGAGGTAATGACAATGACGAACAACTCACTTCAACCTGAAACTCTTCTTTTACACGGTGGCCAAAAGCCGGATCCTCACACAGGTTCACGCGCAGTGCCGATTCACCGTACAACCGCTTTTGTTTTCCGCGATACTGAACACGCCCAAAACCTTTTTGGCTTGCAAGAAGCAGGCAATATTTACACGCGCATTACAAATCCGACGGTCTCTGTTTTTGAAGAACGCGTCGCGTTACTCGAAGGAGGCACTGCTGCAGTTGCGCTCTCTTCAGGAATGGCAGCTATTGCATTTTCCATTTTAAATATTGCAGGTGCAGGAGATGAAATTGTTGCAGCAAGCAATTTATATGGTGGTACGTATAATTTATTCGCCGTGACACTCCCTCGTTACGGAATTACTGTGAAATTTGTTGACGCTGCGGATCCTGAGAACTTCCGCGCGGCCATTTCGGATAAAACGAAAGCCATTTTTGCTGAAACAATTGGAAATCCGAGCCTACAGGTGCTCGACATTGAAGCGGTCGCTAACATTGCCCATGAAAACGAAATACCGTTCCTCATTGATAACACATTTGCATCCCCATACGGATCAAATCCAATCGAATTTGGTGCAGACGTAGTCATTCATTCTGCGACAAAATGGATTGGAGGACATGGTACAACAATTGGTGGTGTCGTCGTAGATGCAGGGAAATTCGACTGGACACGAGGCAAGTTCCCAGGTTTCACAGAACCAGATGGTACTTACAATGGTCTACGTTATGGTATTGATGCAGCAACTGCAGCGTTTGCGACAAAGCTTCGTGTGCAATTGTTACGTGATTTCGGCCCTTGCTTAGATGCGGATAGTGCATTCAACTTCCTGCAAGGTCTAGAAACTTTGCACTTAAGAATTCCGCGTCATAACGAAAATGCGCAAAAAGTTGCCGCGTTCTTACAGGCTCATCCGTCTGTTGAATGGGTGACATATGCAGGCCTTGAAAACCATCCGACACATGAGAATGCGAAGAAATACTTGAAGAATGGATTCTTCGGCTCAATTATTGTTTTCGGCATCAAAGGCGGGCGTGAAGCAGGTCGTAAAGTGATTGACAACATTACCCTTTGGTCTCATGTGGCGAATGTGGGTGATGCAAAGTCTCTCATTATCCATCCGGCTTCTACGACGCATCAGCAACTCTCTGCAGAGGACTTGAAAAATTCAGGTGTGCCTGAAGAGTTGATTCGCCTATCGGTTGGTCTTGAATCACCTGAAGACATTATTGCTGATCTTGAACAGGCAATTGCAAAAGCGGTACCTGTGACGCAGCGATAAGGGGGAGGTCTCCTTTTCTTTAGTACATGACAAGGAAAAGAGGCTACAGCAGCGAAAGATTATAGGGAGGTGGCGGCATACCGTCAATAAAAGCCGCTATAATCGGCTTCGGAACTGTCGGAGAAGGCGTTTATAAGATCGTAAACGAAAAAAGGCAGCAATTGAAACAACATACAGGCTATACGATTGAAATTGCTTCTATTTTAGTAAGAGACGTTACAAAGAACAGGGCGGTCGCTCCGAGTGTCCTCGTAACATATTCGATTGACGACATCTTGAACGATCCAGAAATCGATATCATTTTTGAGGCAATTGTGGATGAAGAGCCGGCGTACACGTATTTGTCGCAGGCGATTGAAAAGGGAATCCATATCATTACGGCTAATAAAAAGATGTTTGCCAAACATGGCCCAGCTTTATTGAAACACGCAGAATTCAGAGACGTACAAGTCGGTTTCGAAGCGACAACGGCTGGTGGTATTCCAATTATCCGGACAATCGAAAATCTGTTGGCGGGGGATCGTGTCCATCGGGTGCAGGGCATTTTAAATGGGACATCTAATTTTATCTTGACTGCGATGCGAGATGAAGGAGTTACTTTTGAAGAAGCCCTTCATCATGCTCAAAAAAAGGGGTTTGCTGAAGCAGATCCGACAGATGATATAAGTGGATTTGATGCGTTTTATAAATTAATGGTTGTCAGCTCATTAGCGTTTGATGAACAGCCTGAATGGGAAGAAGTGTCAGTCGTTGGGATTGATCATATCCAAACCGACGATGTGTTGGAAGCTTCAAAAGCTGAACTTCGCTATCGTCACGTAGCGGACATCCGAATTGACGATGAGGGGAAGTTGTCAGGTAAAGTAGGTCCAGTCCTATTAGACGCTGAACATCCTTTTTATGCAATTGATGGCGTCGATAATGCGATTATCGTCGAAACGGATTATTTAGGGAAGTTGACGTTAATTGGTCCAGGAGCAGGGATGTATCCTACCGGCAGCGCCATGGTCGCAGATCTTGTGCATATAATACGTCAGCTAAAGCCAGTTCCTGTTCTAAGCTAACGATAAAGTGAAAAAAACCGCGTGAAAGCAAGAGGCTTAGGCCTTGGCTCCACGCGGTTTTGCTATTATTTCTTTGTTTTAGAAAGCTTCAATTCTGCATTCATATCTTTAATGAGCGATACAACCATTAGCAAGATAATGAAAGAGAATGGCAACGCTGCAATAATGATTGTGTTTTGCAACGCGGTCAATCCATTGACAGAGAGCAAAATCAATGCAATGGAAGATTGGATGACGCCCCAAATGATTTTTACACTATTCGGTGGTGTCAAAGAGCCATATGTCGATTGCATACCTAATACGAATGTCGCTGAGTCAGCGGACGTAACGAAAAAGGAAGCAATGAGCAAGATGGCAATTAACGAAATGAAGAAGGACCATGGCATCGTACCAAACATATCAAATACAACAAGTTCAATGGACGACTTTGATAAGTCTGCTATCCCTTCTTTTTGTGCAGTAATGGCTGTCGTACCAAAAGAAGAGAACCAAATCATACATAATAAAGTCGGAGCCAATAATACACCAATCATGAATTCACGGATTGTACGTCCTTTTGATACCCGGGCGATGAACATACTGACGAATGGAGCCCACGAAATCCACCATGCCCAATAGAAAATTGTCCACATATCCAGCCATTCACGATTGCCTTCATTCAAAGGAGCGGTTCGAAAACTCATTTGCACGAGATCGGTCAAGTAACCACCGACGGAATCCGTAAACATGTTGAAAATGAGTAGTGTCGGTCCTAAAACGACCACAAATACAAGCAATGCAATTGCTAGAACAAGATTTGTGTTGGACAAGTATTTAATTCCTTTACTAATTCCAGTCCAAGCCGACATGATGAATAATACAGTGACGACTGCAATAATGATGAATTGCGAAGTGATCCCCATTTCGAATCCAAACAAATAGTTCAGTCCTGCGTTAATTTGAACAGCACCGAAGCCGAGCGTTGTCGCAACGCCAAAAGCAGTTGCAAAAACGGCAAGTACATCCACAAGTGTACCCCAAGAGCCTTCCATCTTTTTACCGAATATCGGCTTCAATGTTGCTGAAACTAACCCCGGTTCGCCTTTTCGAAATTGGAAATAGGCAAGTGCCAATGCGACAATACCGTACATGGCCCATACGTGTAAGCCCCAGTGAAAGAACGATTCACGCAATGCTTCCTTGAATGCTGCATCCGTGTTCGGTTCCTTCGTCGCTGGATTGATTGCATAGTGTGATAAAGGTTCTGCAGCTCCGTAAAATACGAGGCCAATCCCCATCCCGGCAGAAAATAGCATAGCAATCCACGTCACGGTTGAAAATTCAGGACGATCTGTGTTTTTGCCCAAACGGATTTTTCCGAACGGACTAAAAATCAAAAAGAGACTAAGTGCCAATAATACAGACATAATCATCATGTAATACCAGCCGAATGAAGCGGCTACAAAGTTCTTAATTGTTGAAGTAACGGTTTCAAAGCTTTCAGATGCAAGCACCCCGTAACCGACGGCCAAAATAATAAGACCGATTGTGATGTAAAATACATTTGAGATTTTTCTCATGTTTCCCCCTATGCAATTGCGTTTTTATAAACGACTATAAACTATACCAATCCTATTGAAGGAAAGCAAAAGCGTTCCGTGTATGAATATATATGGAATTGTTTTATTTTATTTTTTTATCATGCGAATGAAACAACATAGCATCAATAGTTATACACGGAATTGGTAGTAATTATTCAAGAAGGGTAGGTGAAGGAAATGATGAAAAAATTGAGTCGATGGTACTAGGGTTTTTCGCGTTAATCTTCGTCTTTAATATCTCGGTCTGGAGGGATTTGTTCACTTAAATACTCCGCGATTTGGCGTTTGACTGTTTCTAGCTGTTTAAAATACAATTCAAATTGCGCTTGGTTCACTAAAAATTCATTGCCATTGTGAATACCCTTGATACGCCCTTCCAAAACATACTTCTGCACTTGGCTGACGGGCATGCCTAAGTAATCTGCCGTTTCTTCAATTGTCATATACATGGAGAGTGCTCCTTTCTTTCATAAAAAAAGAGACGGAAATCCGCCTCTTCTTCAAATCAACTTTTCGAGATTGATTCGTTTATTTAACGCAATCATTACTGGAATGCCGACCATCATGACGACAAATTCCCCAACTGCAACGAAAAGCCATGTAAGTAAAAATGGAAGTTCTAACACAATGTTTAATTCCCAGGCGATGAGGAACATCGTTACTGTGAACACCAATGTGTTAAATAACATCCTTTTATAAAGTCCACTGATGAACTTCGCTGAAAAGATTGTAATCGATAGCGCGATAACAGATTGTCCGACACCGAATACCAAATCAATTGGTCCAAGTTCAGAAAACAATAAGTTCGCGACAAACACACCGAGTACAATCCCAATGATGTATTTTTTATTGAAAACGACGAGATGGTTGAACATCTCTGACAAACGGAACTGGATGTTTGTGAAGCCGAAAGGGGCTATCAAAAACGTGACAGCTACATACAATGCAGCGATAATGCCACTTGTTGCAAGCGTTTTAACCTTCATATTCATTTCTCCTTAGTTTTTTATCGTGGGATGGTTACGAACCACGAGGCATAAAGCCTACATGCCAGTGTAGCATATTATACCCGTCCAAACAACAGGCGATAGATGGATGGACGTGTGGTAAACAGTGTGAATCGGTATGGAATGACCGATTTTGAGAGCTTTTATTTATTGAAGAGATTTAGTAGTAGCTCCCAAACGGATCCGGCTGATAAAAATAATTAGGTGATTGCTTTTCATTAGAATAAGGTTGATGGTAAATATGGGTGGCGGCCGGTGACAAAGGGGGAATGAGCCATGCCCAGTTTCCGGTAACGGCCCGTCCACTTTTTCGTTCGTTTTCTTCAAAGCGCTTAAATTGCTTTGCAGCTGTATGGTGGTCGATGATCGTCACACCAGCTTGTTGGTAAGAGTGCAATACGGCTATATTTAACTCCACCAAAGCTTTGTCAATCCATAGTGAACGGTTTAACTTCGTATCTAGTCCCATTAAGTCGGCGATACGTGGCAACATATTGTAGCGGTCAGCATCCGCCAAATTTCTTGCCCCGATCTCTGTTCCCATATACCAACCGTTAAACGGTGCCATTGGGTAATCAATGCCCCCAATTTCTAACCGCATGTTTGAGATGATCGGAACCGCATACCATTTCAAATTTAGCGCCGCAAACCCTTCGATTTCAGGATGGATAATCGGTACTTCTTTTACAATTTCCTCAGGAATGGAAAACCATTGCGCTTTTTCTCCGTCTGCTTGAATGACAAGAGGGAGTAAATCGAATGGTGTTTTTTCCCCATGCCACCCGAGATTTTCACATACCTCAGTCAGTTCAAGGGACGCTGAATCGCCAATAAGTTCCGCTCCATCTTTATAGCCGGCGTACCGAAGCAGTTGATGGTTCCAAATCCGAAGTGGATCTTTCCCATTTTTGCGTGGAGGGAAAACGGTAATAGTGGAGCGGATTTGCCCATCATTTGTTGCATATGCAATGTGGTCGACTAGTTTTTCAAATGCATCTTCTGCTGAAACCACATCACGCGCATCAACAATGTGTAATGTGTGCCAAAGCAACCGTCCGATGCAGCGATTACTATTGCGCCAAGCCATTTTCGCACCGTGTTCCAATTCAAACGGTTTGTGCGTATAGGTCCCCGTTACATCGATTTCATGTTTAATTTCCGCTAAACGATCGAGTCGATCTTCATCTGATTTCCCCAGTTCAGCATAACATTGTGTAATAAACTGCGTTGCTTCTATTAGTAATGTACGAGCTGTTGAAGTTTGTTCCATTGTGCTGCAACTCCTTTCATACAGCTTACCATAAGGAAGCAGGGGATCATTCAGCAACAATGTAAACAATTCATGAACGATTTATGGTGTTGAACAGGTGAAGGACTTTGGGGAGTTTAATGGGGGGAATTAAATGCAGATACATTGTATGTGAATATGTATAGATAATGTAGGTTGCCTAGGCATACGCGTAAAATTCCCATCGAAACATAGCTTGGCAGTTAAGTTATCAATAACGTTGAATGTAATGGGGGTGTTGAAAGAATTTATTGTTGCTAGACCTTCTTTTGCTAGGTGAAAGGTCCCTTTTTGGCGATAACTTTGTGAACTTGATCGATAACTTCTCGTATCCAACCGAATAAATTGTGAACTCAAATGATTAGAAGCATCCGCTGCGCGGAAAAACCTTTAGTTGGTCAAGTGCATGTAGCGCGACAAGAAAATAGTATTTACAGGTGTCGTTTCCGCGGGAGTAGATGAGTTGCGGAGCGTTTGAATGATGCGCACAAAATGCCTTTGCCATTAGTAAGGTTTATGGGCAGGCGTGTGCTAGTAAAAAGGTCATGAAATGGCGATAACTTTGTGAACTTGATCGATAACTTCCCGTATTCAATCGAATAAATTGTGAACTCGATCGATAACTCGACGTATTCAATGGATAACAGCGACTGCTTGATCGTCTCAGCTGCAATACGTAAAGAACGACATGAATTATATGGAAAACAGGTTCATTTCCGCCGAAAACATGCTATATTCAAATTAACAGGGGAGGGATTTCTTTGTCGCAACGCATTGCTTACATAACAGTCCTGCTTGGCGCGATGCTATGGGGGACGACTGGTACAGCTCAGACATTCATGCCACAAACGGTTCACCCATTAGCGGTCGGTGCGTCGAGGCTCGCTGTAGGTGGGTTTACGCTGCTGATCGTAATGCTACTCTTGCGCAAGATTGAATTTCGCAATTGGCCATGGAAAGCGACACTTTCAGCTGCGTTGGCGATGGCGATTTTCCAATACTGCTTTTTTACGTCCATTCGGTTAACGGGCGTTGCGATTGGAACGGTTGTCGCGATTGGGAGTGCGCCGATGTTTTCAGGACTTATCGAATGGTTTATTCACAAAAGGCGTCCTACGCGGGTATGGTTGACCGCTACAGCAATGGCAATTGTCGGTTGTATTTTACTCTTTTTAAATAAAGAAGGAATGGCCGTCCATCCAGTAGGCGTGACGTTATCGCTTTGTGCGGGTTTACTATTCGCATGCTATTCATTGTTTAACAAACAAGTAGTGGAAAAAGTAGCGGCCATAACATCTGTGGCAGTCATTTTCTCAGCGAGCGCCATGATGTTGTTGCCGTTTTTATTTATGTTTGAAACAGAAGGGTTATTGACAGTGCCGGGCATTTCAACGATGCTCTATCTCGGCATTGCTACGACGACCATTGCGTATATTCTTTTTTCAATCGGTTTGCGAAACATTCCTTCCTCATCAGCCGTTACACTGTCATTAGCCGAGCCACTAACTGCTGCCATTCTTAGTGTAGTTGTAGTAGGCGAAAAACTGTCGGTCGTCTCTTGGTCAGGAATCGCCTTGTTATTAGGGGGAATTCTCGTCTTGACGCTAAGCGGTCGGCAGAAAAAGAATGTTGGGTAATAAAGACAGTAAAAACCGCAAGCAACCGTTTTTCCAACATCGGCTGTTTGCGGTTTATTAAGAATTAATACCAGTCAAAAACTACTCCCAAGACAAGCACGACAATTATAACAAGAATTAGTACGCCGGTCGTTTTCCAACTGACACCACCTACAAGATCAGCAAGATTACCTTGTCGCATCCCGTCACCTAAAGCATTCATGGGACTGTTCTTCAACTCGTTTTGTCGCAAGCGTTCGCGCTGTTCGGCAGGATTCTTCTCTTCATCCACCTAGTAGCCCTCCTGTTCATACGTCATGCATCGCCTCTCATTTTTACATACACACGTGTCGCTAAAAAACCTAACACAATGAGCAAAGTTGCCAACATGCCGCCTTCTAAACCAAACGCTCCTCCTGTCAATAATTCATTGCCACCTTCCACCGAAATGGAATAGATTCCATGGGGAGTCGTTCCGCTCACAGGAAATCCGAAGACGTTTCCTTGCACATAATTCCATGTAATATGATAGCCGATCGGTAACCACAAACTTTTCGTCACATCGAACATATAAGCAAATAACACGCCGACCAATGCAATGTTCAGTAACCCTATTAGGCTTACATTCGGGTTCATGCCATGCGCCAAGCTGAAGATAACAGCTGAAACGATATAGATCAGCCATTTAGGATTCCCACGATCAGCCATCGTCCTCATCACATAGCCTCTAAAAAACATTTCTTCAAAGAAACCAACGAGAATGAATAATAGAAGAAACGTCAAGGTATAGACGGAAAACTCCGGTTGGGAAAAAGGATTCAAAAGCGTGACATCCCCAGTAGCGGAAAGGATGATAAAAATAAGGACAATCGAAATGGCTCCTAACAACAAGCCGAAACCTAAGTCTTTAAGCGGCCTTCTGAATCCGAGTGTGTGTAAAGTGCCTTTATTTAAAAACTTCCATAATAAAACCGTGACGAGCATGCCGCCAATCGTACCGCCTCCTTGCGTAAGAAGGAAAATCCAAGGATAGTCGTCAAAGGAAGCGAGGAGATCAGCTTCTGAACCCGTCATCATTGAAGATGAATCAGTAAAAAGTAAGACAAATACACCTGGCAAAGCGAAAAGCTGTTGTCCAACAAACATACTCACAGCAGCAAGTAAAAGTATCCAACCGGCACGTACTTGATTTGCATCGTTTTTAAACAATTGTATGTTCCCCCTGTAAAAAATTTTATAGTTAGCGGATTAATCGCGTTGTAAAGCGAGTAATTACTCATCGCAATTTTTCTATAAAAACGTAATGCTTATGCAACTACTCTTCCAACCTTTTCCTATATACGCTTATTGTCTCAAAGATATGCAAAAATTGCATTAGTTATTATGGAGGGAGAGGAATAGGAGATGGTTACGAACTATTTTGGTGAGATCGTTGCTTTAGAATGAAGAATGCAGCGTTTGACCCAAAGACCCTCGATTCATGAGGGCGCTATCCTTAAACGAGCCAGTTCAGCACTGATTATCTAGATAAAGGAACTTCAAGACGCGTGTAAACCATCTATTCATGGGAATGAAGTCGCACCATTGCGGCATTTACCGATTTACCACCGATTCGGAGGGCTTTACCACCGATTCAGAGGAGGTTACCACCGATTCGAAGGACTTTACCACCGAATCAGGGCAGTTTACCACCGATTCAACGACCCTTACCACCGATTCTCCATTCCACTCCCTTTTCATACCAAAAGGGGGAGCGCCGAGTTTGTTGTTTTTGATTTATCACCGAATCAGAGAGCGTTATCACCGGTTTGAGCCAGTTTATCACCGAATCGGAGAGTGTTATCACCGGTTTAAGCCAGTTTATCACCGATTCGGAGGAGTTTATCACCGATTCACAACTTCCAGAAGATAATTCTCAGCAATCTCATCCTGTTAGCAGGCCAAAACTAGTTATCACCGCTCGTTGTGAGTTTATCACCGCTTGTCGATGTGTTATCACCGCTCACCGGCAATTTATCACCGCTCAACTGCTGTTTATCACCACTCATCCAAATAAAGGAATTTACATACGTTCACAACCCAACTATTCGTACAAATGAACCCCAGTCACATTCATCCACTTACACAAGTCCCCAAAAAAACCTCCACTTCAAAAAGTAGAGGCTAGTCTTCATCAAATTTTTCCGTTATGCAGTCGTGCCAATTCTTCATCGATCCGTCCGACGTCAATCCGTTCAAATAACGGTTTTACTGGCGGCAATACACGACTACCAACAGTCACTTCTTGCCACTCGAACTTTTGCAATTTTAATAGCGCGCCCACATCTTCGCTTGAAAAAGGAAGGAAAGGGGAGAGAAGCTGCGCGAAGTTGGCAATTAAGTAAACACAAGTTGCCATCGTCTGTTGACAAGCATCTTCAACTTCCTTAATTTGAACCCATGGCTTTTCATCATCAAAATATTTATTCGCTTTCCGAACTCCATCAAAAATTATTTCAATTGCTTCTTTAAAATGCCCCTTTTCAATCTTTTCCCCGACCTTCGGATAAAGATCACATATCATTTCCTTCATGGCCACATCAATTTCGGCTTGCGGTACAACACTTGCAAATGAGTTCTCAATGAATTTCAACGATCGATTAACAAAGTTGCCATACGCTCCTAATAGTTCTGCGTTGTGACTGTAAATGAACTCCCGCCATGAGAAATCAGCGTCACGGTTTTCCGGGGCGTTCGCCGTCAAAAAGTAGCGCAATGAATCAGGATGATAGCGCTCAAGAATGTCAGGCACCCATACCGCCCAATTTTCGCTCGTCGACAATTTCCGCTTCTCTAGCGTCAAATATTCATTGGAAATGACATGGGTCGGCAATGCGTGTTGCTGGTCGATTCCCATAAGGATGGCGGGCCAGATGATCGTATGGAAAGGGATATTGTCCTTGCCGTGCACATAATAGGAAACCATGTCTTCATTCCAATACTCCTCTAAATCCGTTCGGTTCAACGCTGCCCATTCCCGGCTCGCAGAATAATAGCCCGTGACGGCTTCGATCCATACATACACTTTCTTTCCTTCATAACCGAGAACGGGGATGTTAACGCCGTTTGCTAAATCCCTTGAAGCCGCACGGTCATGTAACCCTTCCTGCAAATACCGTTCAGACTGGTTAATGGCATTATCTCGCCAGCGGTCTTCAACTTTCGCATTCGCTACATACGTTTCCAATTGCTGTTGAAAATCACTTAATTTGAAATAAAAGTGTTCCGTTAACTTCGTCGTCGGTTCATTCCCGCACAGGGCGCATGTACGGTTTCTTAGTTCGGATGGATCCAAAAGCGAACCACAATGGTCACATTGGTCGCCCCTTGCTTTAAGACCACAATGCGGACAAAGCCCTCTAACAAAGCGATCGGGTAGAAACCTTTCGTCAAATTCACAATAGGTTTGTTCCGTCTCCTTTTTGAAAATTAACCCCCGATCGACTAATTTCAAAAATACGTGACGAACAATTTGATGGTGGAATGTTCCATCTGTTCTTGTGTAAATATCGTATGTAAAGCCGAGCTTCGCAAATGAAACTACAAACTCTGTGTGGAAACGGTCAGCAATCTCCTTCACTGATACATTTTCCGCATTGGCGCGAATCGAAATGGGTGTACCGTTACAATCACTCCCGGAAACATACAGCACTTTCTCCCCTTTTAACCGATAGTATCTCGCTAAAATATCTCCAGGTAACAACGCTGCGATATGTCCGAGATGTAACGAGCCATTCGCATATGGCCACGCTCCGCCTATAAAAATTGCCATTATAACTCCTCCTCATTTTAAGTACAAAAAAACCCCGCCCCTATCGATCACAATCGATAAGGACGGGGTTTTTGCCCGTGGTACCACCTTACATTATAACCAGCTCACACTGATTACCTCCAAAAGTACGCGCTAAAAAAGCGTTATACTTTGACGTAGATAACAAGCGCCAATTCTCGTCGCAGCCTACTAATCCGTAGAGTGTTCAGTGCGAAGCTCAAGGATCATGTTCGAAAGATTTGTCCGCTTCATTTCCACCATCAGAAGCTCTCTATGCGACATCCTCTTCCTACTTTTCCCTTTCACAGCCTTTGTAAGATGTTGTTGTTTTGATTATAATCACTTTATTTTAATAAATCAATAGACAAAATCAATTGGTTGGTGGACGGTGTTTCTCTGTATCCTTTTCAGTATCCTTCTGTTTATTCGCTTGATTGTTCTTGCCAATCACTTCAAAATCATCAGGGCTGATGTCAAAACCATAGCCAAACTCTTCACGGTCCAACGTATTGCCTTTTTTCATCTTCTTTTTCTTTTCTTTCGCCATCTGCAATCACCTCCCGTTATAGGGAAAGCATGTTCATTTTAGAATGGATTATTCGAAAATGTGGCATCCTAATAATGTGAATTGATTAGCGTTGGAATTACTCTTTTATATACAGTGAAAATGTGTAAATGGCTTCACCTTTTACCTCGCCGTCCCATATCGCTTTAACAGACATGTAATGCTTTCCGGGAGTTTCAGGTGCTTGGACAGTATTCTCATTCACTTCGATTGGTTTCATTTCCTCACCATCTTGGATATAAGCGATGAATGAATCCGGTTGTGGGAAATCCCAATCATCCAAAGGAATCGAGAAGCGGAAAGAAATAGTCTCGCCAGGTTCAACATGATTCACATGTTCACGCTCCAAAAATTCGGAAGGTAATGTCGGTTCGAGAGCACATTGCTTTTCAGCATCTTCCCAACAATACTTGTCGTAGTATGCCCATGCTCCGAAATTATTAATGCTTACATCAATTACAGGTTTTAAACTAATTGCCTTATCGACTTCCGCTTCTTTAGGCAACTCTTTTTCATCCTCTGCACAGCCTACCAAGAATAGTGTAGCGAACAGCAACAACCATTTTTTCATTGGAATGCATCTCTCCCGTATATACAGTATTTGAAGATTCTACCAGTATATTATTAGCATACCATTAGGAGCTCGTTTTCTCTATGTTATTTTAGTGTATTTTCATATTATTTTGATTGATTTTTACGTTAACTTTGTTTGATCGACATCTGTAAACACCTGTTTTGTATTTTGCTGCACCATTAGAAAAATCAAAGCCCATACACTCACCAAACTTAACAATGCTAGTGCAATGATCGTCACGCGAAGGGACATGAGATCCGCGACCAAACCCATTCCTAGGACAAATAAAATTTGAAAAAGGCTTAAGACGACACCGTATAAACTTGTCACACGGCCCATATATTCAATTGGAATCTGGTATTGGTACCAAGTCGTATAGCCAGTGTTGGCGAATGCATTGAAAAATCCAAGGAGAATAAATCCAGTAGCAATCATTAGAAAAGATTGGCTGAAAGCATACAGCAAATACCCGATTGACACCATGAACAAACCACCGCCGAACAGGATGCGTATCGATAATTTATTGGCAAACAAAGCAACCGCTCCTGCACCTCCCAAGGCACCAATGCCGGTAATACTAATAAGTAAGCTGTAGTCAATTTCACTTAATCCAACAACTTGCTGTGTAAAAACAACCTCTTGTGCATCCATCGCAAACGTCATGAGCGTGAAAACGAGGTACACACCGAGAACAACCATTACCAACAGTCTCGACTTGCCCAAAACAACAACCGCTTTCAAGTCTTGCACAATCGCTTGAATGGATAACGGATTCAGCCCAGCTGTCTGTTTTGCATCCACGTTCGGTAACCATAATAAAATAAGAGCTGAAATGAAGAAGGACGCCGCATTCATCCAAATCGCAAAATGCACAGAGCCGATGAGGAATAAAACGCCTGCGATCGCGGGACCAATAATGAATGCACCAGATGTCGTCAACGAATAAAATGCATTAAACCGCTTGCGCTTTTCCTCGGGAACGAGTGTCGTTGTATACGTGAGCGAAGCAGGAGCAAAAAAGGATTTCGCCATGCTAATAAACCAAAGCAAAACGTAAACGCCCCACACGGAGCTCATGAACGGAACAAGTGCTACCAAAATTCCTCGAATAATATCTGTCCATATCATCAGTCTTCGTTTGTTTGACCGATCAATGACACTGCCGGCCCAAAATCGTGTAAAAATAGCCGCTGCTGGACCGACAATCCACAACCCAGCAACCGCCGTTGCAGAATTCGTCATTTGAAAAACAAGCAAGTTAATCGCCACTAAATAAATAAAATCCCCCACCGTCGACAATCCCATTGCGCTAAGCAACAGTACAGGAAACCGCCAACCCGACCAATTCTTTGTAGAGTGCTCCATAACCATCTCCCCCAAACTACTACTATTATACTATTTTGTAAAATCAATAAGAGGGAGTGAAAACGAAAAAGTGTGAACATTTCGTGAGGGGTGCAAGTTATATTCCTGTGAGTAAATGTAGCACCGTAACTTGTTGAGTTGTCTGCGGATTTGGGACATAATCCGCAGATTCCCTTCATTCTGAGTGATTTTAATGACGTGCCCTCAGACTCTGCCCCTATTTAACTGGCGGAAAAGTTTATCACCGATTCTAGCTGCGTTATCACCGATTCTCCCGAGTTTATCACCGATACTCGATGAGTTATCACCGATTCCCATGAATTTATCACCGTTTGCCTACAATTCAAGGGGGGTTCATGGATTGTTTCCAGGAAAAAGCCTCTACTTTAAAGAAACAAAAAGTTTACCACCGATTTACAGCACCTTACCACCGATTCTCCCGCGTTTACCACCGTTTCTAGCCTCGTTACCACCGATACTCGGCCGTTTACCACCGATTCTGAACACTTTACCACCGATTCCCTACAATTTGAGTGTTTCTAATCCGTTATTTCACTCTAGTATCTTCATGAAATAGTTTAACACCGCTTGTAGTGACTTTATCACCGCTCATCAGCAATTTATCACCACTCACCCATATATTAGGCGATAAACAGACAAACATTTCGACAAAGCTCACTCATCCACTACATCACCACTCATCTTAAGAATTTCTTCATAATTCCCCTTGAGGAATGTTAAGATTTAACTAATACAATGGGTAGCATAGAGTGAAGTGAGGTGCGGATGATGGCGAAATTCAATGTGCTTGTGGCGGATGATGATAAAGAGATCCGCGATGGGATTGAAATTTATTTGAAAAATGAAGGATATGCTGTGCTGAAGGCGGCGGATGGGAGAGAAGCACTTGATTTGCTCCAAACGAATGACGTTCATCTACTTATCCTCGACATTATGATGCCGAATATGGATGGGATTACGGCGACGTTCAAAATCAGGGAAGCGCAAAATATTCCGATTATTATGCTGAGTGCGAAGGCGGAGGACTCCGATAAAATCCATGGTTTGTCCGTTGGTGCGGATGATTATGTGACAAAGCCTTTTCATCCGCTGGAATTAATGGCGCGCGTTAAATCACAGCTCCGTCGGTATGTCCAATTAGGTACGTATGATGGCCAGAAAAAGATTGAGATTGATGGGCTTGTCCTCGATGAAGATGCGAAGGAGTTATCGGTCGATGGAACCCCAGTAAAACTGACGCCGATTGAATACAAAATTACAGAATTGCTTATGAAAAATGCGGGGCGTGTGTTTTCAATTAATGAAATATACGAACGCGTCTGGAATGAAGAAGCGTACAACGCCGAGAATATTGTCGCTGTTCATATACGGAAGATACGCGAGAAAATCGAAGCAGATCCGAAAAATCCAAGGTATGTAAAGGTGGTGTGGGGCATTGGGTACAAAATCGAGAAGTAGCCGTTTGCCACTCGTCATGTCCATCTTTGCAATCGGTATCGCTACAATTAGTATCGGTTATTGTTTTCCTCATCTATTAAACATCGCAGCAGACGGATGGGAACGATCCACAGAAATCGTATCGTATTTTGCACGCATCATTAAAGGGGGCACTGCCTGATGAAAAATAGATTGCCACTTGTTGTATGGGCAGCACTCGTCGTAATTGTTCTTGTTTCAATGCTTTCATTAAATAGACATGGCACGAACATAATTGGACATAACTTTGCTGAGTCTGACGATGTCAGTTATGGAATGAGAGAATTTTATTCCAAAATCGGTCCGACTAAACTAAATGTTATGGATATAGAAGAAGCGAAAAAACGAATTACAGTATCAGAGAGTGAAATAGAGGAGCATCGTACCCGATATGGGTCCCTATCTGACCAAGTTGAAAATATACACGGTCAATACAAAGACAGAATTGATGAAGCACAAAGCGCCTCCAATGAAGTCGTGGTCGAAGCATTAATTGAAGAGAGAGATAGTAAACTCGAAGATATTAAGCTCAACTTTAAAGATAACGCGCATGTCGAAGCGAAAATTCGAAAAGAAAAGGAGCAATCACTTGAACAATATTTACATGAGATGCGAAATGATACGTATTCATTGCCAATTGCATATGAATTAACAAACATAGAAACAGGCGAGACATTTTCGTCAGGGGATGTATCTGTCCAAGCAATTTATAAAAAACAATTTAACGCATCGAAGGGGTATTTTAAAGCGAACTCTTTGCCCGGACAGCTGCCAGATTCAGAATGGACAACGTATTCCTCTTACGGCAGTTATGCAGTAAGTACAGATAATATGGCTTCAATGGCCAAACCTGTCCAATCTTTTGAAGGGGTAGTCATTTTGCCAAAGACAGTTGTTGAAAGCGGTGGTTCGTTACATGCCCAGTATAAAGATTTTACACGAGGTAAATTCAGCCTTTATGTGTTTTGGCTGATAAGCATCCTTGCGCTTATAGCACTTATCACTATTTTAAGATTTCAAAAAGAATGGGTTACAGGAACTGCTTTTGAAGCTAGATATGCAAGTTTAAAAATTGATCTTAAAGTGATTGGTTTGCTAGGGACAGCATTGCTACTATTTTTCTATATTGACAGTGCTTCCTCTGGCCTCTTTAATCTTTTTCAATACCCCCGATTAGGCAGACTAGGCAGCTGGACCGTAACCTTCCTTGTATTCGGCGTGCTCCCAACGATCTTACTTGCATTCCAACTGGTTCATGGGCTGGAGCGTTGGAAACAAAAAGGGGCTGTAGAAGCCGACTTAAAGGATATGTATTTTATCCGCTTCTTACAAGCTTTGCAAACGATGTTCTTGAAGAAATCGATTGGCGTTCAAACATTCATCTTGCTCATCGGCTTTTTCCTTGCAGGCGTCGGCTTCTTGAGCATTTTCTTTGATCCAGTATTTTTTGTCCTTTATAGTTTCTGCGTCCTCTTCCTTGGTCTGCCTGTAAGTTTCATTTTCGTAAGAAGAGTTGCGTACTTGAACAAAATTTTAGTCGCAACCGAAGCGATGGCGGCAGGTCGGTTGAATGAAGAAATTAAAATCGAAGGGAAATCTCCGCTTGCAGAACACGCGAAGAATTTAAACAATCTTCGTGAAGGGGTACGGAGCTCGATGACTGAACAGGCGAAAAGCGAGCGGCTGAAAACGGAATTAATTACAAATGTCAGCCATGATTTACGAACGCCGCTCACATCAATTATTACGTATACCGATCTGTTAAAAGATGAATCGATTACACCAGAAGAGCGTGCAAACTATGTCGATATTTTGGATAAAAAGTCGCAACGGTTAAAAACGCTCATTGAAGATTTATTTGAAGTGTCCAAAATGGCGAGTGGGAATTTGGAGTTGCATAAACAACGTGTCGATTTGACGCAGTTATTGCAACAAGCACTCGCAGAACATGCCGACGATATCGCTCAATCCGGACTTGATTTTAGGACAGATATTCCAGATGACATGCTTATGGCAAATGTAGATGGGCAAAGATGGTGGCGTGTACTCGATAATCTCATCGTGAACGCTATTAAATACTCATTGCCGGGAACTCGTGTGTATGTCACGCTTCGAAAAAGAGTGGACGTTGCGGAATTTGTCGTAAAAAACATTACGAAATATGAATTAGGCGAAAACGTCGACGAACTGTTCGAACGCTTCAAACGTGCCGACACATCACGTCATACTGATGGCTCTGGCCTCGGCCTCGCCATCGCGCAATCGATCGTCGATATGCACGGGGGAAACATGAAAATTGAACTGGACGGCGATCTGTTCAAAGTGACCGTAACCGTACCTATGAAATAAACAAACCGCGTGCATTGCCTGGAAATTTGGCATGCATGCGGATTTTTTTGCTTAACCTTTACAAATTAAATTACACACACCCTAAGAAGACCGTACACACTACGAGACAAATGGTTTATGCCCACCCTACAGAAGGAATACAGGAAAGAAGAGTATGCTAGTATGGAGTTGATGGGTTTGTATAAACGTTGGTTACGAATTGATATTCGATATAGAAGGTTGATGATTTTACTATTTACGACAATAGTATTGCTTGCGACAGCAACAATCGGCTTTATGTTTTATGAAGAATTATCGTTTTTCAATGCACTTTGGATGACGGTCATTTCCATTATGACAATTGGATACGGTGACATGTACCCGACTACTTACGAAGGGCGTTGGTTTGCACTATTGCTCGTACCCGCAGGAGCTGGGATTGTTACATATGGATTAGGGATGGGTGCGTCCTATTTTGTCGAAAAACAGTTAACGGAGAAAGTGTGGTTGAGGAAAATGAAAAAACAAATTGCGAATTTAAATGACCACATTATTATTTGTGGGTTTGGACGAGTTGCCCAACAAGTATATAAACAGCTGAAAGAAGATGATGAGGACATTCAAATCGTCATTATTCACGATAATGATGCAGAGTTGCAAGAAACGCTTGAACCGGAAACATTGCGCTTGGTTGGCGATCCAACGGACAAGCATACGTTGCTTAAAGCGAGAGTGGAACACGCGCGAGCGCTTATTACAGCCTTATCAAGTGACGCAGATAACGTGTTTATCACCTTGACGTCCAAAGGATTGAATGAAGAACTGACGATTGCTGCTCGGGCAGAGCGGGCCGACTCGGAAGAAATCCTTAAAAAGGCAGGCGCGACAAGTGTCATTAATCCATCCATCATTGGAGGGCGCGAACTTGCCATGTCCGTCACAAAACCGACAGGGGCGGACTACATTAAAGACTTAATCAAATCCGAAGAAAAGGATTTCATGGTGGGTGAAATCGACTTAGAAGGGAAATCACCAATTGTCGGCTCCACAATCGAGGATGCGGGACTGCGTAAGCATTATGGCATCACCCTCGTCGCGATTTTACGAAAAAAAGAACTGATCAGCAATCCCGATCTGGATGAGAAACTGCAAGCAGGCGATACCCTTATTGTCATCGGTAACCAAGAGCAGATCGAACGCTTTTCAGTTAATAAAAATAAAGAGCGTACACACCAATCAGCAAAATCCCAAAGTCCGCAAACAGATGAATGATCCATGACGGAAGAATCGTCCCGCTTCGCTCATTAACAAGTTGAAAAATGACACCACCAACCCACAGTCCGCCAACTGCTAATAGTAAAATCGGTAAACTGAACCAAGGCAAAAAGATCGCTATGTGATAAATCGCGAAAAAGAGTGGAGGAAGTATGAAACGCAGCCGCGAACGACCGAAAAGATCGGGCAAGATGCCACGAAAGAAAAACTCTTCCATTATGGAATTGCCAAAGAGAATATAGACCGCGATGAATGGGAACACTGTAACTGTAATCCCTGATAACGTGAGATCTGCAATAAGTGCATCCAAGTCGATATATGTCTGCAAGACGAGAAACGTACCGATAATTGCGAACATGACAACGACACCTAAACCGACAGCGATGCCGATACTCCGTCTATCCGTATTCCGAAAGCGTAAAAAAGGAAAGCGAGTCGCTCGGAATAGTATGAGTGGGATTATGAGGAACAGGAGTGCTTTTGCAGCTGTTTTCCAGACATATGATACTTCAAGCCCTTGTTCGATCCATAACAAGACGACGATGCTAACGATTGGGAAAAGGGAACCGAATGTTTTCCTCATTTCACCACCTCCTTGTAAAGAGGACGAAAATACTGATAAATGTGTTCCAGTAAAGAAAATAGGTTTAGCTGCGGTGAAAGAGGGAAAAGACAATTACTTAGGGTAAGGTAGAAAGGGTGGATTCCAATATGACAATAAAAGATGGAAAATATCCAAATAAGAAAGATCTCGAACCAAAAGTGTTGCAACCCGGAAAAGGAATGGTGCCGACGCATGAGCTACCTTTAGCGGACCCGTCCGATTCCAACTGGACACGTGACTTTCGCAAAAACGCTCAAGACGAAACCGGCAAACATGAACCGTCAGCCTACAGCGAAAACAAACCACCAGCCAGTGAAACTGTAAAGCCTAAAGCACGTCCACAAATGAGCGATTCTAATGAAATGAGTCATTCATTCAACGAAAAAACACATGAACAATGGAATGAACATAAAAAAGAAAAGTAGGATACTTGTAA
The DNA here is from genome assembly GCF_041414805.1 of Sporosarcina sp. OR05. Classification (NCBI taxonomy): domain Bacteria; kingdom Bacillati; phylum Bacillota; class Bacilli; order Caryophanales; family Caryophanaceae; genus Sporosarcina; species Sporosarcina sp. OR05. Next base: position 25,127 of record NZ_JANKJL010000008.1, read on the forward strand.
ACAGCCCATCGATGAGGCTGTTTTTTTGTGGAGACAATCGATGCGAAAAATGATTGTTTTAACGATTGAAACAATCTGTACATAGCATTAAAGTTAAATGAAAGGGGGAGTTGGGGATGAGTTTATTAAAACAAATGAAATTCGCAAGGGTTTATACGCTTGGATGGTTGCAACAGGCGCAAGAGGAAGCTTGGGATGTCCAACCTGAAGGATTCAACAATACGATTCGTTGGCATGTCGGACATATTTTCATGACGATGGAAACATTGGTGAAGAAAGCAGTCCCAGACTATGAAATTGAACATGAAGAATGGATTCCTTTGTTTGCTCCAGGGTCAAGCCCGGCGAAGTGGGAAGGCGATGTACCAGGAACGGAAGCACTCATTGCCGCGCTTTCTGAACAAACGGAGCGGTTGGCGCATATACTCGACGAAAAACTACAAGATGTGCTCGAATCGCCAATGAAAATTGGCGAGTTACTAGAAATGAACACGGTAGAAGACGTTGTGGAATTTGTCGCATGGCACGAAGGTGTTCATACAGGTATCATTCATGCACTTATTAAACTAACTGCAAAATAAGTCGAACAGCCATCTGATTTGGAAATGAATTGGGTGGTTGTTCGACTTTTTCCATACTTACTAAATGAATAGGTTTAGACTTCCACGATTTTAGGAATAGTCCTAAGTAGACTACTAAAACGAATGGAGGACATGGAATGTTCAGAGACTTGTATTTTGCCAATATGGTAAGTTGGCTTCCGGAACTAATTATTGGATTAATTGTGCTACTCATCGGCTTTTTTATTGCAAAAGCAGTGGAGAATGCGGTGTATAAGCGGTTGAAGAAGTCGAGGGTGAATGAAAGACTCGATGTGAAAGACGATAAATGGAATGTTGAAAAGATCATTAGTAAGGTGTTTTTCTTCGGAATTTTACTATTGGCATTCCTATTATTCTTTAACATCATGAATGCATCCATGATTGCTGAGCCGTTCATGACGATGTACTCAGGCATTGGTGGTGCGGTTCTTAGCATCTTGAAAGCTGCTTTGATTCTCTTGTTAGCTTGGGTGCTTGCACTTGTTGTGAAAAAAGTAATTTTGGCAGTCGGTCACAAGATGAAATTGAACAAGTACGTTGCAAAGGTTGGTGCTTCACCCGATGAAATCGATAAGTCGAAATGGGTGGAAACCGCAGCAAATATAGCGTTTTATGTCATATTGCTACTTTTCGTTCCAGCTGTCTTACATGCACTTGGCTTAAGCGGAATTAGCGGCCCGTTTGAAGGAATGCTAGAAAGCTTCATGCACTTCATTCCAAAGCTAGTAGGTGCAGCACTAATTTTCGCAATCGGTTGGGTCGTCGCGAAAATCATTCGTACCATCGTTACAAAATTACTTGAAACGGTTGGCATTGACCGATTTGCACATAAGTTCAAGCTGACGTCTACGGGGACGACAACAAGTATTTCGGGCGTAATCGGAACGATTGTTTTTGTACTGATTATGTTGCCTGTGACGATTTCAGCACTTGAAGTGTTGGACCTTGAGGGAATTTCCGGTCCTGCAATTGCCATGTTGAACGACATTATGACGATGTTGCCGAAAATTGCGGTAGCAGTAGTACTTGTCCTCGTCGGTATTTATTTGGCGAAGTGGGTGAAAGGTGTCGTCATTTCACTATTGAACAATTTAGGCATCAACTCGATTTTTGGAAAGATGGGTGTGCGTTCTAGCGTCTCCGCTTCAATGCCATCTTTCTCGCAAATTATCGGAACGATTGTCCAAATCGTTGTTATTTTGCTGTTCGTTGTCGAAGCGCTTCAAATTCTTGACTTTGACTTCATGGTAACGTTGGCGACAGGAATTTTTGCTTACTTGCCAATGGTCGTTGCAGCAATCGTCATTTTGGGAGTCGGCTTCTGGCTCGCAAATCTTGCAGAAAAATTTGTCGGCAGTATTATGACGACGCAATCCGGCCAACCACACGTGTTGCGCTATGTAGCAAAATACGCAATCTTGGCGTTTGCGTTTTTCATGGCACTCAGCCAATTAGGCATTGCACCCGCGATTATCAATGCGGCATTTATCCTCATCTTAGGGGGAGTGGCGCTCGCTTTCGGTCTCGCATTTGGCTTAGGTGGACGTGATCATGCATCACGCTACTTGTCGAAAATGGAAAGCAGTCTCCAAAATGCAGATGTTTCCAAGGAGAAGTGGGAGCAAGAAAAACAAGATATGAAGCGTGAAGCAAAGCAATCTGCAAGTCAAGCGCAGCAAGCGATGCGTCGAACAACGCGTACAAACCATATGCCGCCGACTGACTATCCAACAGGAAAGGATTACGAACCACGTACGGGACATCTCCCTTCCGATGAATTGCCATTATCGGATCCGGCTGATTCTGATATGACAAACACCCTAAAAAATCCTGATCCGACAAAGTTTAACCAAACGAACGAAGAAGGATACAACGCGCCGAACGCTGGCGAAGAATATCCATACGATCCGAACCGTGGGGAAGACCCAAACGGTCCATTTAGACAATAATTAATATGAAGTAAAGATGCAATGAAAACCGCCTAGCTATCGAGATTAGAGATAGCTAGGCGGTTTTATGACTGTATGTGATGAATTCAAGAAGAGAAAAGGCTAGTAAATTAACAGGATCGTAGTAAGAAGTCGTTGCTTTCAATTCCAATTAGATGCGTCCAACGGGCATCAATTCAGCCTCCTTACTCCGAGGCGGTTTGTTTAGAGGTTTTCTACTCTTTAAGTTGCTACTGGAGTTACCAGCTTTTACTCCAAGCAAGAAGAAATCTGGTCTTCGGTCTGAACAGTGGTACTACACCGCAAACATCAGCTAATTCATGGAATTATTTCTACTTTTCTTCCGTTTCGTTTAGTACTTGATTGTAAAGGCTTTTCGATAGGTAAATCCCATTAGCTATAAACTGATCTAAAAATGGTTTTACGTTTTCAATTTTACCCTTCTCTTTAGCGAGCAGCAGAATGCCTACAGTTCCTATAGGTCGAAGTAACAAGGTTTTTGATAAAGACCTTGCAGCACGCTCGTCAAGTAAGACGTTAAGTAATCCAAGCTCTTTTGCGCCTATAATGACTTCTAATTCACCCTCGTGTAGTTTTCCATATAATGTATTAACAAGCTGCTTGTTTTTTATCTGTAGGAGTTTAATATTGCCCTCTTCTACAGATTTTTGTAATTCTTTTCTGCCATATTTCTTTTTAGATTTACCATTTACAATTTCTTGATAAACTGCCTCTGGTACATACACTTCTTCAAAAAGTTCATGAAGTAAGGAGAGTTTACCAATAATCGATAAGCTAATGATCGGAGTGGAATTTATTATAATCTTTTTCATATTGAATCATCTTCTGATAATAAAACCTCTCGTACTGATTGAAGGTCATCTTCTAAATGCTCGTCAGTGTATTCCATCCAAGGAATGCTCTTGGATTTTAGTAACTCAATAAAATCGGCAAGAGGTTGCTCCGCTAACTCAGCTGCTCGTGCCAAGGTTACTTGTTTTTCGATAAACATACCTATAGCTAAAGATAATTTTACTTTTGCATCGAGACTATCCCCAGAAGCATGATTGATAAATGGTAAAAAGGTCTTCGGTAAATTCACTTGAAAATATTCCATAGCCATTTCCTTCAATCCTTTCTCCCTGTTAATGTTAATACTGATTCTTTTTCTATTTTAACACTACAGCACATATATATGAATTTTATGAGGAGCACTAAGTTAGCTGAAGCTAATATACTTCATAAAATCAAAGGGAATACCCCTTTTATCACATATGCTTACGATTGATTTTTCACCTCATAAAATATATCTAATGCTTGTTGATAAATGTCAGTGTTTGGATCTATTAGATAATTTTCAGCACTGTCCTTTATATGAAACAGCCCCTTATCATCTATCACCAAAGTAGCAGAAATTTGATCATTATAGATAAATGTTATCGTTATCGCCTTTTCATAATTTATTTCTTGGTTTGTTTGACCGCTATATTCTATTTGGTTATAAGCCTTCACGAGTGACTGAACAGTTTCTTTATCTACTTTATTATGCCCGAAGTACAAACTCTCCCCAAAACCTATATCAAAGTAATCTGCTTTAATATTTGGAACAGAGTTTTTATTATTGCATCCGCTTACAATAAAGAAAACGCTTAGAACAAGCGACATAAATATAAATTTTTTCACAATTTCATTTCCTCCAATCTACAATGATAAGAATTGGAATGCTTCGTGGAATCAACTAAGAACAAGTGCTTAATTGGTCAAAACCCATTAGGCGCGATTCAGTCAGTTTTGTGACAAAGCAAACCCCGCGTTCACTAATTGAACAACTTATTTCTTATAGAACGCGGCATACTTCGCTCAAACGGCGCATATTTTGTCGGAACGGCTCATACTTCGCCCGAACGCGGCAAAATTGCCGAATACAGCTCATATTTCCCTCAAACACCGCATAAACGTCGAAAACGCCGCATTCTTTTCGAAAACGCGGCTAGAGGTCAGTGGAGGGTAAGGTATCATGGAAAATCGAATTAGCCAAACTTTGTTGGGTTCTAACTTTACAAAGGACTCATGCTAAACAGAAGCTCACCGTTGTCTTTAGCAACAATGTAATACACGCGCTCCTTTACCCATCCGTCATCTCCCATAACCCCACTGCCTGCCAGGATGAAATTTTCTGGACAGGATTGGAAGGTTTCATAGAATAAGTGAGAATGTATACTTTATCTAAGTCTTGATTCTCATGACTATATTCAATACGATCAATTGTAAAAGTTGAAATCTCTTTGTCCTCTTTCAAGAAATCATTTGCTTGGGCTTCAATTTCATCCATATCTGTTTCGCTCGATAAATCGATTTCACTTGTCTCTTGTTCAGGATCACTGCAACCTATCAATAACAAAGTGGGTGTTACAAAGATACAAAGGGATAAAACCCAGCTTCTCACGATAACCTAAGCCTCCTGTTTTATGATTTTTATTGATCTAATTCAATTTTAACATTTTTTAGAAATAAAAATCGAGGCGAATAGACTATTTTTGAGCAGCTCTTCGTTTAGTCATTTATAGCCTATGACGAATCAATGATTACAACTTAGAACAAGTGCTTAATTGGTCAAAACCCATTAGGCGCGATTCAGTCAGTTTTGTGACAAAGCAAGCCCCGCGTTCACTAATTGAACAACTTATTTCTTATAGAACGCGGCATACTTCGCTCAAACGGCGCATATTTTGTCGGAACGGCTCATACTCAAATTGAACAAAACAAACCTTCGTCCAAATATAAAAAACCACCTTTTCAAGAGTGGTTAATATGTCGCTCCAATCTTTTCGAAAAATATCGTAGGATGAGCAATTCGGAATTTCATTTTGTTATCTATTGGTGTGAAAGAAATCATACTATTAGAAGGGGCATTTCTGTGACCTAATATTACTTTTTAACGCAATGGTCAAACAGACTATGTCAGTGTAAAAGTATGTTAAAAATGGAGGTTAGATATGAAAAGGTTATATAAGGGAGTATTAATAATAGTTTTGCTTTTAATTAGTGTTTCTTGGGGCATTAGTAAAAAAATGTATGTTCAATCTAATGTCTTAACGCCAGAAATAATTGAGTATAAAACAGCTCCATATGTGGTGGAAAATGGTTGGCTATGTATTCCGAGTGGCGACAATGAAATTAATGTCGAAGTGCATGCTAAAAATACTCTAGAAATTTATTTTTATCTTGTTCCTACAGGAACGGAGACAACTACTCAGAAAGTTTTAATTGGAAGAAGTAAGGGCAAGGATGACATATTTACACTTAAACATAAATTTAAAAACGATGAGAGTATTCTTTATCATTTTTTGATTGATGCAGTAGGTCAAAAAGGACAAAGGGCTACAGATATTTTATTTAATATAATTAGATGTGAATAAAAAGGTAATGAAATAATAATAAAACGGGCCATCGACAAAGTCGATAGCCCAGTAGAAGAATCTTCCTTTACTTTTTAATAAGTGAAGTATTCAAATGTTTTTCCTGATCCTCCAACTTTGCTGGAACCGTTATAATAGTATCCTAATATCCAATATGGTAATTCGCCTTTATCAGCCCAATATTTAGATCCCCATTGAGAAATCTTTCCTGATGATTGTGTGCCTGGTGAATTTTCAATGCCAGCAGCAAATTCGGTTAAGAAAAGAGCTTTATTGTCTTTTCTATGCATTCCTACACCGCTTACATCTTCTACAGCTTTAGTTGTTTTTGCAGTGGCAGATCCACTTTTATATACTTGACTATTTATATTATCATATACATGAGCACCTACTGCTGATGCCAAAGGATAATATACTCCATACCATCCGTACATTTTCACTGCCATTGCACCTGTCTTTAGTGAATTTTCATGCCAATTTATTCCCCATTCATTTGGAAGTACATTATTTATATAGGTAGTTTTAAAGTATACAGCTCTAACACAGTCACTACTGCAACCGTGTGCAGTTTTGTTGATAGGTGATGTCATGTATACTGAGATGTTTTGTGGTATATCATGATCACTCGCAGCAGTTATTGAAGCGTATGAATCAGAAGAGGATTTTGTGCTATTCAATCCAATTTTTTCAGCTACTTCTTCTTCCGTTAAAGGTTTTTCACCTCGTAACTTCATTAATTCAGCTTCTGATAATCTATTAACTTCAAGAAGCTTATTGCTTCTATTTAAATAATCTCCTTTATGGCGTTTTGAGATTATCTCTATCATCTTATCCTCATCAGTTGTATTAAATCCTAGGTTATAACTTTTCAATATATCAACGGGTGCATTTTGGAGTTGTTTAATTTTCCAATCGTTACCTTCCTTAACTAATTCCACCAAAAAGTAATTAATCCCATTCATATGGAAAACATCTTCTTTATAAACTTCGTAATCTATGGCGATATAATATAAAAGGGAAGATTCACTCATATCCGGAAATAACTCTTTATATTCTTCGGGTATCTGTTTTTGCGTTACTAAAGATGCTTTCTGAATATTGAATAAACCTTTGTGCTGCTTCATATTTTCGCCATTACTTAAAAATCCCTCCATAATATCTTTCATTTCATTTGACCATAATTCGGAGATGCTCTCCCATTTTTGGTCGTTTTCCAATTCCACAAGCCTTTTGATTGTATCAGAAGGTTGTGATGTTTGTTCATATTGAGCATAACCTGTTCCGTTTAATCCAGAAAATAAAATAAATACAAAACTGAAAAAAGCGATAAAAGTTTTTTTCATTTTTTTCCCTCCATTAAAATTATTTGATAAGTATATAGTTAGACATTTGTCCCGATAAACCTTCTCGAATATTTAGAAAAAATTAATTTTAAGTTTCCTCCTCAGACCTCCACTATAGGAACTATATACTTCATTCAGTGTAGCTGGTTCACTAAGGTTATACCCAAAAACAACAAAAAAAAAGAAGGGGGGTTCCCCTCGCTGTCACTTAAAATAGTTACCAATGGGAAATTTATTGAGATATATGGTTCATTCCAGTAGATAATAATGCTTTTTCAGAAAGTACTATATTGAATGTGAAAAATATTTCAGGATTCTTGTAACGAATTCGGTTTTAAAGCTATATATAAGTATATGGAAAAAGAGGGGAGGGAGAATGTGGAGGATTTAAGTGAGATGTACAAGTGTTATGCAAACGAAGTTAAGGCTTACCTGATTCTTTTAACATCGAATGTAGATTTAGCTGAAGAACTAACTCAAGAGACCTTTTACCAAGCAGTAAAGTCTATTCATCGATATAACGGTGAATGTAAGTTGTCTGTTTGGTTATGTCAGATTGCTAAACATACATATTACAACCATTTAAAAAAGGAGAAAAAAAACAGACATTTGAGCGTTGAAAATATAATGCAAATGGGATTGGATATCCCCTCAAATGTTGATGATCCAGAGGTCGAAGTTATTAACCGACATACACTTATTTCAATCCACAAAAAAATACATCTTTTAAAAGAGCCATATCGTGATATTTTTTTACTAAGAACATCAATTAACCTTAGCTTTAGAGAGATAGGAAAGATATTTAATAAAAGTGAAAACTGGGCCAGGGTTACTTATTACCGTGCCAAAACTAGTTTAGCAGAAATGATACGGAGGGATCATTATGAAATGTAATGTTGTTAAAGATTTATTACCATCATACGTTGATGGTATTTGTAGTGATGATACTGTTGAAATTGTTGAAGAACATTTACACAATTGTGATGAATGTAAGACCCAATTAACTATGATGCAAACTGATTATGTCGAACCAATACCAGAGCAAGTTAAAAATGCAATTAAACCCTTTAAAAAAGTAAATAAAAAGCGCCGTATTCAAGTCATAACAACCACCGTATTGACCTTTATATTAACTGTTATCGGTGCACTCTTAATTCAGGATGTAGGAGTAGTGAATCAAATTTTTTTTCCTATGGAAAGTGCAAATGTAGTTGTAGATTCTGAGGATAACAAGGAAGAATGGGAAAGCTTACATTTTAAAGGTCAAAAATCTTTGAAGTACGATAGTTTTTTTTGGAGAAAGGAAATTACTAATCACGCAAATAGTAAAAATGAAATATTACTACGAGTAAAGGATAAAAACGGCAATATTGTAATAGAAGAGTTGAAAATATTACCTGGTTCGAGTGTAAAACTGAAAAAATTAAAAAACAATGTGGATTATTTTTTTGAATTTAAACCTAAAAGTGATGGGATATACTTAATAAATGCAACATAACTAAAAAGGACAAAAATTAATGTTGACAATTTTTAGAAAGATTAGTAATGTTAAATTTGGAATTGTTTTTATTAAACTAAAATATTGATTGGAGTGCTTTTTATAAAAATTAGTAAGATTATACTCTCTTCTACAACTGCCCTTGCACTAGCATTAGCAGTTGGCAACACACCTCAAGCAAATGCAGCTAAGACTGATCACATTAATGTAAATGAAAGCGATCTAACTGAAAATGACGAGATTTCAGCAATGATTGATTGGTCAGGTAATGTTTACTTAACAAGGAACGTATATTCGAACGTTATCGGATCTAATAATATTTTCACTGACTCACCTACTATAACTAATAGGGCTGGTAATCCTGGTACGGTTGTGTTTAGAATCGTGGATGGTAAAGGAAACATAATTGCTAAGAGTGGCTATGTTGATCCAGGAACTTCTGTCAAATTAGGTCCAATACCAGCATTCTCTGGAACCTACACTATACAGGCCAGTGCCGAAGTAACTGGAACTTACAATATTGCTGTTGATTAATGTTTAACTACAAAGTTATAGTAATAAAATCCACGCATTGCGTGGTTTTTTTCTATTTATATACTTAAGCTTTTATTCAAACTTTATCTGTTAACGTGTTGCCCTGTCACTCTCGTTTTATACTTTGACACCCACAATAGGTAAGTTAGGGTATACTTCGCCCGAACGCGGCAAAATTGCCGAATACAGCTCATATTTCCCTCAAACGCGGCATAAGCGCCTCAAACGCCGCATACCCATCGAAAACGCCGCATACTGTATCGAAACTCCTCCTCAGCAATCCATCATTCCACCAAATCATTCTTAAACGCATAAATGACAGCCTGCGTCCGATCCTGCACCTCGAGCTTCGCCAACAAATTACTCACATGCGTTTTCACTGTCTTCAGCGCAATGAACAGCTCATCGGCAATTTCCTGATTCGTTTTCCCTTTAGCCAACAACAGAAGGATTTCGAGTTCGCGTTCGGTCAATTCATCATGTAGTTTGTGAGCTGTGCCCGTTCGCATTTTTTGCATCATTTTTGTCGTCACTTCTGGTTCTAGAACCGTTTGCCCTTTCAGTGTATCGCGGATGGCATTTGCAATTCTTTTTGCATTGGATGTCTTAAGAATGTAGCTGATTGCACCCGCTTCGAGGGCAGGGTATACTTTATCGTCATCCAAAAAGCTCGTGACAATAACGATTTTCGCTTCTGGCCATTGTTTAATAATGGCAGCTGTTGCCTCCGCTCCATTCATTTCAGGCATGACCATATCCATTAAAATGATGTCCGGTCGTAATGCGAGCGCTTTTTCCACAGCTTCTATACCGTTGACAGCCTCCCCGACGACTTCCATATCGGGTTGCGTCTGTAAATAGGCGGACACCCCGATCCGTACCATTTCATGATCATCCACTAAAAGAACTCGAATCATCCAACTCATCCCCTTTTTTTGTCGGCAACTTCACTTCAACAATCGTACCTTGCGAAGGGACGGACACGATTTTACATGTGCCGCCAATCTCGATTGCACGCTCCTTCACGTTTTGCAACCCATAAGATCCGCCCTTACCGTCTGTATCTTTAAAGCCGACACCATTATCTTGAACGCGAAAAATACATAGACCATCTCTTTCGACAAAGAGAATGTCTACTTCGGTTGCTTGTGCGTGCCGTAAAGTATTCGACAACGTTTCCTGTGCGATGCGGAATAAATGATCTTCTGCTCCTTTAGATAGCGACACCTCTTCCAAACGGAAACGAATATCGAACATTACTTTCTCTTTTAATTCCACTAACAATTCTTCCAGACCTTGTGCCAATGATTTATCGTTTAACGCGGCTGGCCGTAAATGTAGCAACAACGCGCGCATTTCCAATTGAGCTTGTTGTACCATCCGTTCCACTTGCAACAACGGTTTTTGCAATGCAGCATCATCCTCGTTGCTTTCCGTTATTGCAGACAGCAACATCGAAGCTGCAAACAGTTGTTGGGACACGGAGTCATGCAATTCACGTGCCAATCTTTGCCGTTCTTGAACGATGCGCTCCTGAATCATTTTGTCTTGTGCTTCTGCGCGTTCATCCGTAATGCGCTGCAAACTTTTCCGCTGCGTCGCCAAAATATTCGAGACATCCACAAGTCGTCGCTCAATCTTCGGTGAAAATCGCTTCGTTTTTACAAGCTCTTCATTTTGAATTAACCCTGTCAGTTTCTGCACAAACACTTTATCTTTGGAACGGCTAATGCCGCCCATCCAAAACGCAATTCCAGTCCCTAATGAAATGCACGTAATGAGGATCCAAGCACCTAAAGGGACATTGGCATACTGGATGTCATAAAAGAGCACCCAGCTTTCCTCGATTGGCACATCGATGAGTGCATAAAAATAAATCGCGGTAATTGCCAAAAACAACAATGATAAAGAGAAACTACGGCCAACGAGATTTTTCATTTGCGCGTCACCTCAATATCACCCATCCATGTCGCCAACGAAATGATGAGTTCTGCACGCTCGCCAGTGACACCTTCATAACCATCTTTCGTATAAAGCGTTTCATTGATCATTCGTTTCGGGCTAATATCAAGAATTCTTGCCTCACCAAACAACGTCGTGTAATGAATACGGACTGGTATTTCATAAGGTACATCAATCTTTATTCGACCAAACCCTTGTCGAACAGAAATGAAAGACGTCCCTTTAGGCAAAACAGTGTCCGTTACATCGACATGGATATCTCCAAAGAAGCCTTGGATTTGGATATCTTCCCATTCATATGATGAAAACGGGGAAGATTGAACAGAAAACCACTTGTTTTTCCAAATGCCGTTGGGAGTTGCTTGCGGGACGGATTTCACTGGTCGCATAATTTCCTCAGCTGGTACACCTTTCCACAGGTGATATAAAATATACACAAATAATGCCAACAACAGCATGCGCAAGCTCCATAAAGTAAGCAACGCCATCACGATGAAAAAGAACCCTACAAACGTCATCCACTTCGTCCGTTTTTTAAAACCAAAATACGTAAATCCGGCACCAAGAAGGAGGAAGATGATATTGCCGTTAGATAAAAATGCAGACTCCACAAATATCAACAGAAGAAAGGCGATTATCCAAAACGTCATCTTGCTCGTGTCTAATTTTCTCATGCTGAATGCCTCCTTCTTCCTGTCAGATTCCACGTCTCATCCTATTCTTTGCGTGGACCATAAAGCGCAACGTTTTAACAAAATGGAAAGGAAGGCATTTAAAGTAACGCCCTCCAGTCCAACTGAAATTGAAGAGGGAAGGCAAGCACCTTCCCGTTTATTTCGTCTTGGCATGTGAACAATCGCTCAAAAGCAGGTTTCACATCAACTACTACTATCTTACACAATTTCCGCAGTTTTTGCGGAATTTTTCTCCAATGATTCCAGTCGGCGCTCCATGGAAGACGTTTCGTAGTCGCGTGAAATGTTACGATCAAGGTTTTCGATGTATTGTTTCATCTCTTCCACGTTAGAAACATGCGCATCTGCTTGTTCAGGCGATATAAATTTATCCATGCGGCGATGGGCACGTGTCACATTTTCTTTGCCCATCAATTGCAACTGCCGGACTTTCATATCTTTCACTTTATGTTTCATTTCCTCAAATTTTCGTTCGAGTGCCATCAATTCATTTGCAGACTCAGTCACGCTCTTTGCCAAATCTGCAGCACGTGTTTCGTAAGCATGAATTTCAGCTTGTGCGAATGCGATTAAGTCTTCCTCGCCAGTCGTCTCTGCCAACTGTAACTGATTGCGGCGTTTATCGACCATTGCTGCAGCTTCTGCGTACTCCTTTTCTAGTGCAAGCTTTAACTTCCCTTGCCGCTCCAACAATTTGCCGACGGATTGTGTTTGTTTTTCCGCTTCTACTATATATTGATTCAACATGGCAATCGGATTTTTCTTTTCCTTTTTATCCAGCATCGTGTGCAAATCGGCTTGCACAGTGTATACGAATCGGTTCCATAATGAATTCATCGTCTATTCCTCCTTATTTTGTCAGTTCATCCCATTGACGTTCGAAATTGACGAACGGGTCATTGGAATGTGTAGGGATTACATCTTCGTTTTTCACGTCGTTCCATTTGCGCCACACGTAATACACACCAAGAATCGCGATGATACCGATGAACGCCGGAATGTTGGAAATTGCCGTCAACAAACCGATCAGCAATACGATCGCCCAAAACAACTTGAGCAATGTCGAATCACTCTTCCGGTAATAATGGAATCCCGCAAAAGCGACGATAGCAGAAATGGCTAATGCAACAATCGATCCTAAATTCGCAAGAACAACGATAGCTGCCACAATGCCAAGTATCGCAAGACCAAATTTTTTCATTTGTTGTTCCTCCTTTCGTTGTACACCTATCATATAACGGATTTCATCTCGTCCAAACAGGCGGAAAGCGGATATTGCACTAAGACTTGAGACTGAATTCGAGTAAATACAACTAGAATTTGGTAGCGCTTTCATGTAAGCTAGTACTATATGAACTATCAATTAATTCAGAGAATGGGGTGCGGACATGAAGGAAGTTGTCATTGTCGAAGGTGTCAGAACGGCAGTCGGTCGACGCAAAGGGGCATTTTCAGACTATCGGCCGGACGAGCTAGCAGCAATCGTCCTCGAAGAGCTTATCAATCGAGCGGGCATCGACAAAGCAGACGTAGAAGATGTCATTTTAGGTTGCGTCACACAAGCAGGTGAACAAGGCGGCAATATTGCACGGACAGCGGCATTGATTGCAGGCTTCCCAATCCACGTACCCGGTGTCACAATCGACCGTCAATGTGGCTCGAGCCAACAAGCGGTCCACTTTGCTGCCCAAGCAATCGCAGCAGGAGACATGGACATCGTCATTGCAGGTGGCGTCGAAAGCATGACGAGAGTGCCGATGTTTTCCAACATGGGTGACGCAAAACTGAGCCCTCAACTGACCGCCAAATATGAAATCATTAACCAAGGCCTATCTGCTGAGCGCATTGCCGAAAAATGGGGACTGACAAGGGAAGCGCTCGATCGGTTTGCCTATGAAAGCCATCAAAAAGCAATACGTGCGATTGAACAAGGCAAGTTCCAAGACGAAATCGTGCCAGTTGTTGTGAATCGCGGCGATGGTGCCGTCGAAACAATTTCAACGGATGAAGGCCCGCGTCCGGATTCCACACTCGACGTGCTTGCTGGACTCAAAACGGTGTTCGATGAAAAAGGCGTCATTACAGCGGGGAATGCCAGTCAAATGAGTGACGGTGCTTCTGCCGTATTGCTCATGTCAAAAGAGCGTGCAGATGAATTGGGGATACGTCCACTCACTCGCATCGTCTCACGTTCAGTTGTCGGTTCAGATCCGACCCTTATGCTCACCGGTCCGATTGAAGCGACACGAAAAGTCTTACTGAAAGCTGGTCTGACAATCGACGACATGGATGTGTACGAAGTGAACGAAGCCTTTGCCCCCGTACCACTTGCCTGGTTGAAGGAAGTTGGGGCAAATCCCGACAAGTTGAACCCGAACGGGGGCGCTATCGCATTAGGTCATCCACTTGGTGCGACTGGAACGAAATTGCTCGTATCGTTAGTGAATGAACTGAGACGGACAGGTGGTCGCTACGGATTGTTAGCGATTTGTGAAGGAATGGGCATGGCGAATGCTACGATTATTGAGCGGTTATAAGGTTTGAATATGACGGGATGGTTGACTGCAAGGTGCTAAGAATAATGTGCGTAATGTAACATGCGCCGTTTAGTCGGCACTGCGTTCGTTCATCTGAAAATGAACGTAAAAAGATCAACGTTGTATGATAGCGGGAAAGTCCATGCATGCAATACATGAGAACTTGTTACGTTTAGGTCAGGCGATTACCAGTCGTTAGTTGAACGATAATGGTTGATTGCTCATATCGATAAGGATTGTCTAAAGGGGCTGAAGAGATGGAGGTACATGAAACGGTTGCAATTGTCACAGGAGGCGCATCCGGTTTAGGGGAAGCGACGACAAGGCGGCTTGTCGCTGCCGGTGGTAAAGTGGCCATTTTCGATCGGAACGAGGATCGTGGACAGGCGTTAGTTGATGCGTTAGGGGAAGACCGGGTTTTATTCAAAAGAACAGATGTAGTGAGTGCGGAAGAGGTGGAACGAAATGTAGCCGCAGTCGTAGCGACATTCGGGAAAGTGAATGTGCTCGTCAATTGCGCAGGAATAGCGACTCCTGGGAAAGTCGTGTCAAAAGGTCGCCCGATGGCACTTGAACGCTTCGAACAGCTCATCCAAGTCAATCTGATCGGCACGTTCAATGTTCTCCGTGTCGCGGCAGCTGCCATGATGGACAATGAGCCCAATGAAGAAGGCGAACGTGGCGTCATTATAAACACCGCTTCCGTCGCGGCATTTGAAGGGCAAATCGGGCAAGCGGCATATAGTGCATCAAAAGGTGGCGTAGTTGGCATGACACTTCCGATTGCAAGGGAGTTTGCACCATACGGCATACGCGTCATGACAATCGCACCTGGCCTCGTTGAAACGCCTTTGTTCGCCGGGCTTCCTGAACCCGCTCAACAAGCACTTGTGGACATGACATTATTTCCGAAACGGCTAGGACGGCCGGATGAATATGCAAAACTCGTTGAAAGCATCGTAACGAATCCGCTATTAAATGGCGAAGTAATCCGGTTGGATGGTGCGATACGGATGCAGGCGAAATAGATGAGTGGTTTGGACAGCGTAAGGTATCGATTGTGCATGAAGTATGTATTGAAATAGCAAGTTGCCTGTTAAGGCGGATAGAGACTGGTTAGAGTGGCTCGTCTTGAAAATTGTATGAAGGGGCTAGCGAAGTGCCGGTTGTTGTTAGCGGGAGGTATAAGCAATTTATACGTTGCAAGTGAAAGGGGGAGTTGTATGGCGCGTTACCGGTTTGAAACGGATGAACATGTTTTATTTCGCGAAACGCTTCGGAAATTTCTAGCGAAGAAGGCTGTTCCTCACTATGAGCAATGGGAGAAAGACAAAGTGATACCCGTATCATTTTGGAAACAACTTGGTGAGATGGGCTTTCTTTGTCCACAAGTGGAGGAAGCGTATGGGGGATTAGGACTCGATTTTAGCTACGGCGTCATCATCGGGGAGGAGATGGAACGTGTTGGCGCAGGCTTGACGGGTGTCGGCTTGCACAATGACATCGTTGTTCCGTATATCGAATCATTCGGGAATGAAGCGCAGAAACAACGGTGGCTGCCCGGTTGTATAACGGCGGATGTCATTACAGGCGTTGCGATGACGGAGCCAGGAACAGGGTCGGATCTAGCGAGTATCCAGACGACGGCGATAAAAGATGGGGATTTTTATGTCGTCAATGGACAGAAGACGTTCATTACAAACGGAGTGAATGGCAACCTGTTTCTCGTTGTCGTAAAGACGGATCCAGCAGCGCAGCCGAAGCATCGAGGCATTAGTTTGCTGCTGGTGGAAGAAGGGACACCTGGTTTTACGAAAGGAAGGCAGTTGGACAAGGTCGGCATGCATGCGCAAGATACAGCGGAACTCTATTTCGAAGACTGCCGGGTGCCTGCTCGGAATTTACTTGGTGAAGAAGGCAAAGGTTTCAGCTATCTCATGGAAAAACTGCAGCAGGAGCGGCTCGTCGTTGCATTATCCGCACAAACCGCTTCGGAAGATATGCTTGCAATGACGCTCGATTATGTGAAATCACGCGAGGCGTTCGGGAAGTCCATTGGTTCATTCCAAAACACGCAGTTTAAGCTCGCAGAAATCGCTACAAAAGTTGAGCTTGGCAAGGCTTTTCTAGAATCGCTCATCGAGGACCATCTAGCCGGGAAAGAAATCGTCACGAAAGTGTCCATGGCAAAATATTGGATTACGGAGACGGCGCGGGAAATTTCTGCCGAATGCATGCAACTCCATGGCGGCTATGGCTACATGGAAGAGTACAAGATTGCTCGGAGGTACAGGGATATTCCCGTTGCGTCGATCTATGCAGGAACGAATGAAATTATGAAGTTGATTATCGCGAAAAATATGGGGTTAGGTTGACGGCATATGAGCCGCATGTGTGTCATAGGATGCAAAGCGAATGGTTGTACAAGTAGGGAAAAATACATGTGGGAAAAGGGGAATGTTCGTTATGATGCAAACACCGCTACTACTATCTTCTTTCATTAAAAGAGCTGAACAGTTTTTTCCGAATAAGATAATCATTTCACGTACAGGAGAGGATACAATTCACCGGATTACGTACCGTGAATTTGCAAAGCGGACGCGGAAATTGTCCGATGCGCTAACAAAACTGGGGATGAAGCACGGAACGAAAGTCGGTACATTCGGTTGGAATCATCACCGCCATTTGGAGGCGTATTTCGGCGTGCCAAGTACAGGCGCAATCCTGCATATGGTGAATATTCGCTTGTCACCGGAGCATATTGCGTATGTTATTAATCATGCAGAAGATGAAATTCTATTAGTCGATGATAATCTGTTCCCGCATTTTGAAAAGCTTGCACCGTTGCTGAAGACGGTGAAGCATTATGTCATCATGGGGGATAGCAGAGAGATTCCTGAAACGTCGCTTGCCAATGTTCATTCATATGAAGCATTGCTTGACGGGGCATCCGATGACTTTGTCTATCCTGAAGATTTAGATGAAAATACGCCAGCGGGCATGTGTTATACATCTGCTACGACGGGCAATCCAAAAGGTGTTGTTTACACGCACCGCGGCATTGTGTTGCATAGTTATGCGCTCGGACTTGCTGATGCGATGGGCTTGTGCGAACGAGATGTCGTCATGCCAGTTGTTCCGATGTTCCACGTCAACGCATGGGGCATCCCGTTTGCGTCTGTATTTTTTGGAGCGACTCAAGTGCTTCCGGGTCCAGGGCTTAACCCTGCGCTGCTGCTGGATTTGATTGAACAAGAGAATGTCACAATGACAGCAGGCGTGCCGACCATTTGGCTAGCGGTGTTAAAAGTACAGGAGCAGCAACCGCGAAATTTATCATCAGTGCGTGCAATTGTCTGTGGAGGTTCAGCCTCTCCAAAAGGGCTGATTCGGGCGTTCGAGGAAAAGCTTGGAGTGCCATTCTACGTCGGATACGGCATGACAGAAACCTCACCACTTGTCAGTCTTTCCGTGTATACATCGGGTATGGAAGAACTGTCAATGGATGAACGCGTCGATATTCGTACGTTACAAGGGCTCATCATGCCAGGCCTTGAAGTCCGTATTGTAAATGAAGATGGAGAAGTCCCGTGGGATGGCAAGACGATGGGCGAATTAACCGTGCGTGGACCGTGGATTGCAAGTGAGTATTATAAAGACGAACGAACAGCGGAAGCATTTAAGGATGGTTGGCTATACACCGGTGACATTGCCGTCATGACCGAATTTGGCTATTTGAAGTTGATGGATCGGACAAAAGATTTGATCAAGAGTGGCGGCGAATGGATTTCATCTGTTGACTTGGAAAATGCCCTAATGACACATGAAGATGTCTTCGAAGCTGCGGTCATCGCCGTTCCACACGAGAAATGGCAAGAACGCCCGCTAGCTTGTGTCGTCTTGAAAGATGGCAAGACGGCTGATGATGTGATGAAGGAACGGTTGTTGTCCTATTTAGAAGGGCAGTTCGCCAAATGGTGGGTACCAGACGATGTCGTGTTCTTGACTGAAATCCCAAAAACATCCGTCGGCAAGTTTTTGAAAAAAGCATTGCGCGATCAGTTGAAAGGGCATGAATTGAAAGTGTGAGTAGAGAAGTTTTAAACCACTCGCGTGGGAGATGTGTCGCGGGTGGTTTTTTTGTGGATGGAATGTGGGATGGTGAATTGTGAAGGTGAAATGTGTTGGGGGATGAGAGAGTTGAGGCGGGGGATTCCATTAACTGGGTGAGTGGTGATAAACAGTCGGCAAGCGGTGATAACGTCGATGTAAGCGGTGATAAATGGGACGCAAGCGGTGATAAACGCCATCTAAGCGGTGATAACGGTAAATTTATAGGTTTGTGGGAAGCTAAAGTGCGGGTGAAATAGTTGGAAACCTGCGAATCGGTGATAAACTCCGTAGAACCGGTGATAACGGGAAAGTGCCCGATTGAGCGACTTTGAAACGATGGTAAATTGGTTAGAAACCTGCGAATCGGTGATAAAGTGGTGCGAATCGGTGATAACGTCGAGAGAACCGGTGATAACCCTCCGAGAACCGGTGATAACTAGCCCAGAACCGGTGATAAACTCCGTAGAACCGGTGATAACGGGAAAGTGCCCGATTGAGCGATTTTGAAACGATGGCAAATTGGTTAGAAAGTGGCGAATCGGTGGTAAAGTGGTTCGAATCGGTGGTAACAGGTCGAGAACCGGTGGTAAAGTCGCTCAATTCGGTGGTAAACAGATCGAAGTCGGTGGTAAAAGTCACTCGAATCGGTGGGTACTTGAATTCGGTGGCTTACTAGCAATAGAAGGACTGATCATGGAGTGCGGCATCTCAGGTTGTAATCCATAGAAATCACCGTCATGTTGCATTAATTTTGAAAGAACAGGGAATAGCGTATATACGGATGTAAAATGGAAAGTTTAGTGATAGCCGGTAAACGATGAGGAGGTTTAACATGCCGACACGAATTACGAAGTCACAAGCTACAGCCTGTTCACTGACGGTATACAATGACGGATTTGCGTTGGTGAAAGATACGCGTTCAGTACCGGAGCTCGATGGAAGTGAGTGGGTCGAGTTTCTCGAAGTTGCGAGAAAGCTGGAGCCGAATTCGGTCATTATCGAAGGAATGGACGTTTCGGAGTTCGTCTATGAGTATGATTTAATGGATGAGTTGAAGCTTTATGAGAAATATTTAGGGCAAGAAGTGTTGATGAAAGATGCACTTTCGAAAGAAGGAAAGCGTTACAAGCTATTGCGTGCGAATGGTCCAGTTGTATTGCAAGATGTTGAGACGGGAGAACTTGTCATGAATCCGAGGGGAGAAATCCGTTTTCCTCAGACAGAAAGTGGTTTTCATGTAGAGCCAACGCTTGTTTGGCAAGTTGGTCAGCAAATGAAGGATGAAGTATGTGTGTCTTATTTAACGGATGGCGTGTCGTGGAAAGCTGATTATGTCATTTCGATGCATGGAGACCGCTTCGATTTATCTGGTTGGCTGACGATGAAAAATTACTCGGGTGTGAATTATGAGGATGCGACATTGCGTTTGATTTCAGGAAAGCTGAGTAAAGCCGGGAATGAAAATGTGGAGAAAAGCAAAGAATTGTCGCAGAAGAAAGAAGCTGCAACAGATGCCTTTTCGGATTTCCACACGTACACATTTCCTCGGCCGATTGATTTGGAGGACAAGCAACGCAAGCAACTGCGCCTGCTGTCATCAATGAATTCAAAGGCGCAAATCATATATGAGATAAATGAACAAACGGCCAATCCGGATATTTACATTGAATTTGATAATACAGTGGAGAACGGATTAGGTTTTCCGTTACCGGCTGGTATTTTTAAAATGTACAGAACAAATCCGAAAGATGGCAGTGCAGAATTTATTGGAGAATATCGCATTAAGCATACTGAAGTCGATGAAAAAGTGCGCTTAAAGTCCGGCGAAGCTTGCGATATTAAAGTGACGAGTAAAAAATCAGGGAAGTACAAAGAAGGTGGCTATGAGTATACCGAATATGAATACTCAATTTGCAATACGAAAGGTGTTCCGGTTGAAGCCATTATTCGCCAGCAAGTGCCAGGACATCTTTGGACGGTCGATGAATCGACACACGACTGGGAGAAAAAGCGAGACAAAATTCTACTGCCGATACACGTTCCGGTCGATGAAGAGGAAACCGTCAAATTCACAATCCGCCACGACCGATCTGCGAGAAGAACGATTGGCTTCTAATAATTTATTGGTTGTTAGAACATAGAAGAAGCGAAAACAGCTCTGGGGCATACCTCCGGAAAAACTGCGTAAATCCAAGTTGCACAAACTTTGGGTTCACGCAGTTTTATTTTTTGCTACACGAATTTCACTTTTGTCGATAGCCGCTGTGATTTTCAATTGCATCCTCTATTTTATCCCCAGAATGAAGAACATCCTTTTCGTAAGAAACGCATGGTATTTCGTATTTTCTTCGGTAAAGTCGGTTCGTTATTCACAACTTAATGAACAACTTCATCTCCCGCGAATTTATCAACATGTGGATAAAATATGCCCAAAAACAGCGCATTTTCTGAAATTATAAACATATCCACTTTGTTATCCACAAAAAAACGTGCATAAGTCCATTTTGCCCAACTTATGCACATAAATGCTGAAGCATATTTTACTCTTTGTCCACGTACAATCCATCATGGATTATCGGAAACCATCCACGCAATTGGAACGTCCTGTTGTAGGGGCCTTGTATGTACTGATCCATAAACCAAAGGGAGCGTTTTATGGAGAAATGGATAATTGAGTTTATTAGCGAGCATGGCTATTTTGGCGTCTGTTTTTTACTTTTGCTTGAAAATTTATTTCCCCCAATTCCATCTGAAGTAATCTTGACGTTCGGGGGCTTTGTCACGACAGTTTCATCAATGACGCGAATGGGTGTTATTGTTGCAGCGACGATTGGCTCTGTAGTGGGTGCGATGGTGTTATACAGTATTGGACTAGTTGTGGATGTTGAGCGACTTGAGCGGTTGATTGAAAGAAAAGGGCACTGGTTGCGCATTTCCAAAAAAGACTTGAGAAGGGCGGAAGGATGGTTCGAAAAATACGGCCCATGGACGGTCTTTTTTTGCCGGCTCATTCCACTTGTGCGCAGTCTAATTTCAGTTCCAGCAGGTATGGCGCATATGAATTTTCCATTATTTATTCTCCTGACAGCGATTGGTAGCTTCATTTGGAATGCGATTCTTGTTACAATAGGGTTTACGGTCGGTGAAAATTGGGAATCGATACTCCGGTATATGGATATCTATTCGTCAATCGTTTATATCGTGTTAGCAATTAGCGGCTTTGCGGTTTGTATCGGGTACATCCGCTTCCGTAGAAAGAGGGCTTAGTGGACTTATGGAGTTATTTGAATTATTGAAGGCGTTATTACTTGGTTTTGTAGAAGGTATGACGGAATTTGCACCGGTTTCTTCGACAGGTCACCTCATTATTGTAGATGATATGTGGCTGAAGACGGAGGAGTTTCTTGGCAAATACCCTGCGATCACCTTTAAAATCGTTATTCAGTTAGGATCGATTTTGGCGGTTGTCGTCGTGTTTTGGAAACGACTGTTCAGTTTAGTCGGACTGTATAAAATCGACGGTCAGAAGATGAACAAGCGATTTAACTTGTTGCATGTTATTGTTGGGATGTTACCGGCGGTCATTCTTGGATTTGCATTTAAAGATTTGATTGACGATTATTTATTTGGTGTTGAAACGGTTATTGTCGCACTTGTTGCCGGTGCAATTCTCATGATAGTAGCAGATAAATTTGGGCCGAAAAAGCCGAGAGTGCAGTCGTTGGATCAGATTTCGTATCGTCAAGCATTTACTGTTGGGCTTGTCCAATGTCTATCATTATGGCCAGGTTTTTCTCGGTCAGGCGCTACGATTTCAGGCGGTGTATTATTCGGCATGAACCATAGAACGGCTGCCGACTTCACGTTCATCATGGCTGTACCGATTATGATGGGAGCAAGTCTTGTTTCGGTAATGAAAAACTGGGAATACATGTCGATGGATCACATTTCGTTTTACATTGTTGGATTCCTAAGTGCGTTTATTTTCTCGCTCATTTCAATTCGTTTCTTCTTGAAATTAATTTCAAAAATTAAACTCGTACCGTTTGCCATTTACCGTATAATTCTGGCGGTCATCTTGGCAGCAATCGTGTTTTTGTAAGGAATATATAAAACTATCTTACCGCGTGAGGTCATTGGGCTTTCCGCGGTTTTTTTGTGAATGAATGCCAGACGCGACAAGACTCCTCTACCTCCATTACCTTATTTATTTTCTCCACCCTAAATTTTCTGATAGAATAAAATAAAAAAGTAGCAGGTGATCGACTTGAAAGAGCAAATATTAGTGATCGAGGACGAAGAAAGTATTGCACGTGTTCTTCAATTGGAGCTGGAGTTTGAAGGGTATGCAGTCGGCACTGCTCATACTGGGACGGATGGTCTTATTAAATTTCGGGAACAGGAATGGGACCTTGTGCTTTTGGATTTAATGTTACCGGGGTTGAACGGACTGGATGTGTTAAAAAGGATTCGGGCGACGGAAGGAGAGACGCCTGTTATTTTATTGACCGCAAAAAGTGATGTAAAAGATAAAGTGACGGGTCTTGACTTAGGGGCAAATGATTATGTAACAAAGCCTTTTGAAATTGATGAGTTACTTGCACGAATCCGATCTGCAATTCGTTCATCACAGAAAAAAGCGGTTGTAAAAGATGAATTTTTCCATGAGTTTGCGGGCTTGTCTATACATGAACAATCACGCGAAGTGAAGCGGAACGGCGAATTGATTGAGCTGACGCCAAGGGAATACGATCTCTTGCTTCATCTCCTGCGTCATCCAAATCAGGTTCTTTCGCGTGAACAATTATTAGATGCAGTTTGGGGCTATGATTATTTCGGTGATACAAATGTTGTCGATGTATACATACGGTATGTCCGCAAGAAAATAGACATGCAAGACGGTCCTTCGCTCATTCAAACGGTGCGAGGCGTCGGCTATGCATTAAAGGAACCGATCCATGAAGCTGAAAAATAAAATCCATGTCTTCTCGACGTTGTTGATGTTTATTATCCTGGTGTTGGCGAATGTTCTTATTTATTTTCTGTTTGAAAGAATGTCACATAACACGGAATACCACCAATTGTTAAGTCGGTCGAATAATTTAACCACGGCATTAAGTCAAACGGCAACAGAAGAGGATGCGGTAATCGTTATACGGGCTACCATCCCGGCAAATAGTGCGGTAACGATAACGGACAGTGCAAATAAAGCAATTACCATTGTTCAATCAGTAGAGGGGCTTGGAAAGATTGGTGACCGTACGAATGCTGATGATCCTTTTGTCATTCGAGATTTTAAAGGAATTGAAGCATTATCCATCACGATGCCCATAATCTGGCCGACGGGTGAAGTGGTGACACTAGAAATTACACAGTTGTTAACGGATGTTGAAGAAAATCTGCGCGTGCTAAAGTTCGTATTAATTGGCGTTACGGCGTTTGCCATGATTTTAATCGTGTTATCGAGTGTGACGTTAGGAAAAATTGTGACTCAGCCGATTGAAAAACTTATCCAGACGATGACAAGTAATCGGCAATCGGGCAAGTTTGAAAAGATTAATGAGAACGTGGACGGAAAAGATGAACTGGCGCAGATGGAACGGACGTACAATGAAATGATGGAAGAATTGGAACAGAACTATAACAAGCAAGAACAATTCGTATCCAATGCTTCGCATGAACTGAAAACACCTTTGACGGTGATCGAAAGCTATGCAAGCCTGTTAATAAGACGCGGGCTTGAAAACCGCGAAGTAGTGGACGAGGCATTAGCTGCCATTCTTTCAGAAACGGGACGTATGAAAGAAATGATCACACAAATGCTTGACTTAGCGAAAAGTAATGAAGCGCAGGCATTTGAATTTGTGGATACGAATGTGAACCAATTGGTAGAAGATGTTGTCAAACCTCTGCGACAAGCGTATGGAAGAGACATTCAAATTGAGGCGGATGAACAATATTACGTGGAGACAGATGGAAAGTATGTGAAACAGCTGTTGTTCATATTGCTTGATAATGCAAGGAAATATAGCGATGGGGAAATTGTTGCATCTATCAATGACCAGTCGAACGGTGTAGAAGTGACTGTGAAGGATTATGGAAAAGGAATACCTAAAGAAGATATACCGCATTTGTTCGATCGTTTTTATCGGGTCGATTCGGATAGGAGCCGTAAAACAGGTGGAACAGGATTAGGCCTTTCCATAGCGAAAGAGATTGCCGACGGTTTAGGAGCGAATTTGTCCATAGAAAGTGTAGTGGGTATGGGGACGTGTATACGTGTGTTCATTCCAAATAAGAGAGAGGATTCTCAGTGAATTTTAATGTTCCTTCGGTAAGATGATAAAAAGGAGGCTTTTTGCATGAGAATATGGAAAAAACCTTGGTTCATACCGATTATTTTAACGGTTGTCATTATCGTTGGTGGACAGCTTTATACAGCTGGAAAGCTGACAAAAGCGAATACGTTATCAGAAAATGAAATTCAAAAACAGTTGACGCTGATTTATCAAGGCGAGATTGAAGATCTACAATTACAAGGTTCCGTTTACACGGCAAATGTCATTAAGGGAAGCGCAGAATATGCAGTTGAAGTGGACGCGGGAACGGGTAAAGTGCTTTCCCTTATTCAAACGAAAGAGTCCGTAAATACAGATGTTACTAAAGCAGAGCAGGATGATAAAGAAAAAGACGCGGTTACAGGGGGTATGTCAGAAAAGACTGAAGACCCGTTACCTGAAAAAGAACAGGTGACAGAGAAACCGCCTGTAACATCTGATAAAAACAAATCTGATACGAATGACACAACGTCTTCGAAAACTAATACAGGTAAAACGACAACTGAATCAAAACCGTCAAACAAACCGACTACACCTCCAAAAAAGCCAGTGTTAATCTCAGAGCAGCAAGCCGCCAACATTGGTATGACTCAATTACCTGCCGGCATGGTCGGTGAAGTCGATGACGTCGATTACAAAGAAACGGAAAATGGCGGCTATTATTTAGTGCAGATTGACATTGATACGGATGATGATTTAGATGAAGTAACCTATCAAATACATGCTATTACAGGTGCAGTGATGACTGTTTCGTGGGATGAATAATGGATCCGCACATAAGTATGTCGGATGTATGAATGAAGTGAAAATTGAAATCGCGTGCAACCAAGGTTCTTTACATTTGGTTGCTCGCGATTTTTATTTATTAATCTGGGCCTTTCATATTTGTACAAAAACGCCTACAACAATGAAGGAGCAGTTACTAGTATGATTCTCATGAACTTCTAATAATCCTCTCAATCTCCTCTCATGTTCGTTGGATAAGATGAAGATAACAAGGATAAGGAGGAGATAATGGATGAACAAATGGATGTTGATTCCGGCGATGGCTGGGGTAATCGCCATCGGTGGGGTTGCGATGGCAAGTGATTCTGTACCTGCAAGTGTTGCTTCAAAGGATCAATTGATTTCATTGAAGGAAGCGAAAGAGCTAGCTGAGAAAAAAGTAGGTGGAATTGTTACAGAAATTGAACTGGAACAAGAAGGTGCACGCTATGTGTACGAAGTGGACGCTGTTGCGAAAGGCGTCGAATATGAATTACATGTAAATGCGTTGTCACGAGAAGTAGTCATTGTTGAGAAGTCTACTGACACAAAATGGACTGACAAGATGATTACGGAAGAGCAAGCAGTAGCCATTGCAAAAGGTATGGTAAATGCTATTGTAAAGGACATCGAGTTAGATAAAGACGATAATCTCCACTATTATGATATTGAATTGGAAGATGAAAAATTTGAATACGAAGTAAAAGTAGATGCGATTACTAGTGAAGTCATCAAGTTCGACAAAGAGGCTCTTGATAATGACGATGAGCACGCTCAGCCCGAAAAGTTGTTGACGAAAGAAGAAGCGCTCACCATTGCAAAAAAGAAGGCGAACGGTACTGTTGAAAAAATCGAGCTCGATTCAGACGACAATCGTAAAGTCTATGAAATTGAAATAAAAGACGATGAGTTTGAGTATGAAATCGATCTAGATGCAGCGACTGGAGAAGTGCTCAACTTCGAAAAGGATCGTTACCGTACAGCGAAAAATGACACTGTTCCTAAAGTTGAAGCTACTAAACAAAACGTAACGAATCATTCTTTACAAGTCGTTCAAACTACACCTGTAAAGCAAGAAGTGAAGGCTGAACAAAGTCAACCGGTGGCCAAAAGGACAAAGCTTACAAAGGAGCAAGTGCTTGCAATCGCTAAACAAAAAGCAACGGGTGTTGTCACGGAATTTGAATTAGACGGCAACGTGTACGAAGTTGAAATGGAAGATGGAGACATCGAGTATGAATTGAAAATCGATGCATACACAGGTGCAATTCTTTCATTTGAAAAAGATGAAGAGTAATACAATGTAACAACTTAAACATAAAAACACTTTATTATAGACACGGTCAGACGCCATACTGACTGTGAAGCAAACAAGCGGACAGCTGCCATACTGTCCGCTTGTTTTAATGAGACAGGAGAAACGTCTTTATGCATTTAATTCGTAAGTTTTACCGACTTCGGCAAGTTCAGCTGGTCCCTCAAACACTACTTTTGCAGCCTGTAAAACGTCTCTGGGTTCGCCGTGTAAGGGCAAATGTGTCAACACTAATTGTTTCACCTCAGCCAATTTTG
Organism: Sporosarcina sp. OR05; assembly: GCF_041414805.1. Taxonomy (NCBI): domain Bacteria; kingdom Bacillati; phylum Bacillota; class Bacilli; order Caryophanales; family Caryophanaceae; genus Sporosarcina; species Sporosarcina sp. OR05. The sequence goes on from NZ_JANKJL010000008.1 coordinate 52,454, forward strand.
CGAGTTTACCCGCTTCACTGCCGGCCATATGTCCAGGCGCTTTCCCGAGGTGCTCTTCGTACAAATTCGCTTCGCTTACTAATAAATCCGTTCCTTTCGCAAACGCAACTAACTCGTCCCGCCATTCAGTATCTGCCGTGAACGTAACGGATCGTCCAGCTACTTGGAACTTCATTGCTAAGCAGTAGACCGGATGAGTCGTCTCACAAAATGACACTTCAAATGGTCCGATTTGCACGATATCCGTTTCTTGAATAGCAACTCCAACCGTTCGTTCTTTATAAGAAAGCTTTTCAAAATGCTCACGATCCTTGTCATGACCGTAAATAGGCAACACCGAAGAAGGTTGACCGAGATAAAAATTAATGAGGCGACTATACTGCAAACTGCCGATATCTGCAATATGATCTGCGTGATAATGACTGATGACAACAGCATCCAATGCTTCCAATGGGAGATGATTTTGCAACGAGGCTAGAACGCCGCTCCCGCAGTCCACAAGACAATGAAACCCATCATGCTCAAGTAAAAAGGATGAAGTGGCCCCATTTGCTTTCGGAAAACCGCCCCAAATACCAATCGGAATAACTTTCATGTGTAAAAACCTCCATAAACAATGTGCTTGCTTTTATACCGTACGGGGTATAAAATACAGGTAGAACCTAAACAAAAGGGAGATGTCAAAATGGCAACTATCGCTACAGTTTACACTACATCAACGTGCCCGTATTGCACAATGATGAAAGATTATTTAGATGAACAAAACATTCAATATCGTGAAGTGAACGTACAGCATGACCAACAGGCTGCCCAAAAACTTGTGGAAACAACAGGACAAATGGGTGTTCCGCAAACTGAACTAAATGGAAAATGGATTTTGGGCTTCGATCCTGCAGCCGTGCAAGATGCTTTACAAGGGTAAGCAATTGAAAAAGCCCTCACGCTTTTGCAAATCTTGTTCTGTGGAAACTCCCGTGGCAATGGAAGAAGAGATCAATAAAAGACTCTTCCCTAAGATTTGTATTGGTCATGTCGCACTGTTTCTGACAGGTGTATTTCTCGTGATAATGGAATGGATGAATTAGCTCTCCCCGCATCGACTCGTTAGTTGTCGATGGGGGATTTTTTTATGAAGAATTTTGTGTGGATTAATTTATATACTAATCAAATAGCATGTACACAATTAGAGATCTAACAGTGTTAGTTCAAGATATTTACGTTGATTCGTTTAAAAATGAATCAAAAGACCTTAATTGCGTGAATTGCTGTTACATTTTCTGAGAATAAATTCTTATATCTATATCAATTAAGAGCTTTATATAAAAGTTTGAGTAGTGGAAAAATAGCAAGTTGCATTTTGTAGGCTTTATACCTAATGCCTATTCTCCTGCATGATAGGAAATATACTTATACATTTCTTTGACAACGAAAAAGCACAATGGTAATCATATACATACAAACGAGTATTATAAATTAACCTGGAAAACTAGCGTCTTAACAGAAGATACTATTGCTTGAGGTGCTGGCGAAAAGATGAAGGAAATCCAAGGCCGACAGAGGGAACTTTCAATAATGCCGTTCACTATATCATTGGGCATTTTTTTAGCAGGGAAATCTTCCATTGTAGATCCCTAACCTTCCTCGGTTTACTTTAAAAGATTGTGTAGGTGAGATTTAGGTGAAGTTTTCAACAGCAAGAGGGTTGGCGATTATATTAGGAGTTGTTGCTACTGTTTCAATAACAACTTATTTTTATCTGGATGAAAAAGACATGATGATTCCATTTTTAGCTCTAATCATCAAGCCGCTTATGATGGTTACGTTATTTCCTACAGTATTTTTGTTACTGGCAAGTATTTTGGCTACTTCTAAAAATGAAGAAAAGATCACTAGACACAACTTCCTAAATGCATTTGTCATTCTAATTTGCTTAATTGCTTTTAGGACATTCGTAACGTTTATGAGATAGATTTTGAAATTTATGCCGGGTTAATCCGAAAGGGCGTGAATGTTTTAGGGGCAACTAAAAATAGGAATTCTGGCCAGGAATCTTAATCTATTACCGATAAAGTAAATGATTCCGACGTTCAGGCTAGAGAGGGTATAAAGGATTGACTAAAATCGAAAAGTGGTAGAATCATTCACAGTAAAACAAATCCATCCTGGATATATGAGTATGAGAGGTATCAAAAATGAACAACTCAACCGCAAAATGGCTGATAGGCATATTATCTACGATTGGTTTTGGAACAATTGCTTTGTTGTATATATTGGATCAAAACGGGAGCGTACCTCCGCTTTTTGAGACTTTATTTAAACCGATTGTTTTCATTTCATTGTTTCCAGTGCTTCTTTTGATCATAGGACTCCTGATTGCGCGGGGGAAAAAGGAAGATAAAATATCGAACAAAACCCTCAGTCGTTCTGCCGTCGTAATCGCTGCACTTTTCGTATTCCGTTGGTTGACGGGGTATTTTAATTAAAGAAGTTTTACAATAAGCCCAATCCATCTATCTTTTCTTGAAAATGAGGGGTATCTATATTGAATTACTCAACTGCAAAATGGCTCATAGGAATATTATTTACAATCGGTTTATTGATTATTGCAACCTACTTTTTCATGGATGAAAAGGGGATTTTGCCTTCCCTTTTCGTCGATGTATTTGTACCACTTGTCTTTCTAACATGGCTACCGGCGCTTCTGTTGATCATCGGTCTTCTGATTGCGCGGGGGAAAAAGGAAGATAAAATATCGAACAAAACCCTCGGTCGTTCTGCCGTCGTAATCGCAGCCCTTTTCGCATTCCGTTGGTTGACGGGATATTTTAATTAAAGAAGTTTTACAATAAGCCCAATCCATCTATCTTTTCTTGAGAATGAGGGGTATCTATATTGAATTACTCAACTGCAAAATGGCTCATAGGTATACTAGCTACCATCTCAATAGCTACGACGGTTTTAATCTTTTTTTTCGATCACAGAGAGGTCACTTCCCCTCTATTAGAAGCTATATATAAACCGATTATTTTAATTACGGGGGTACCGGTGCTTATATTGGCCATTGGTCACGTAGTTGCAAAGGGTAGGAAAGAGGAACAAATATCTTCTAAAAGTTTCGGCCGCTCTACCATTGTTGTCGCAGCCCTTTTCGCATTCCGATGGATGACGGGATATTTTAATTAATGACTACACTTTTCTTGAATACTGTTCCAAATAGTTGATCATATGAAAAGCAATGTACCGTTTGTTGGGTGCATTGCTCTTTTTCTTTTTGGTAGCCAAACAGTGAGTCCTCCTAAGTTGGTGGAACAACGGCAATGGATAGGCGATGAACATGTTTAGATGTTGCCGATAAAACAGTTAATGCTTATCAAATTTACCATGGAACTGTCATGCCTTCCTCAAGATAATTGCAATATAAAAAAGTAGAGCGTCTTGAAATCGGACTGGGTCAAGAGTTGTCAGCTCTTTGACTTTCCTTAATCTGTATGTCAATGTGTGCCGATGGATGGTGAGCGCATCAGCAGTTGATCCGATAACCATGTCATTTTCGAAAAATGCTTCTAGTGTATCAATTAATTGGTCGTTTAACCCCGCCAAGACGCGCTTGCTTAATCGTTCCTTCATCGGTGCAGATACGGTTTTTAGTAAGGCGATTAGTTCAATAGCATCGTAATAATGGATTGATTCATGGGCATTGCCATAAGTCAGTGCAAGTTTAGCTGTTTCATAGGAGTGCTTAATATCTTTTAAATCTTCTACGTATAGGCCGACACCGATTTCGACGGAATGATCTGTATGCAATAACTGATGGATCTTCATGATTTTACGTTCTAAAACGCTTGATTTTACATCGGACAGTACGATAAATAATTGATTAAATTGTGAGTGACCTAGTAAGGCAGTTTTTCTTTCAAATAATTCCTCTATACTTTCCGTCAATCGTAGTGGAAATTGTTGGAGGTCCTTTGTTTGGACCAAAATCGTCAGAAAAGGACCGGTCATCTTAAAATTCAATGCGGATAATCGATCGACAACGATTGTTGATAGTGGACCGATTTCGATTAATTCTTCAAAGATCAGCTCTTTCATTTTCCGCTTCCATTCCACTTCAGATGTAATGAACGATTGATGAATCATCATTTCTGTTGTTAATTGAACAAGTGTTGCAACATCCTTTAATTCATCGTGCGTTCCTGTAATGCCAATGACACCAACTAGTTGCTCTTTGTAATAAACGGGCATGTTAACGCCAGGCTTCGTGCCATGCCAATCTTTCATGTTGTCGTCTGTGATCCATAGTGGTACCTTCGTTTTTGCGACATATGCTGCGCCTTCATGAATACGGTCAATACGCTCCGCTTCCCCCGATGCCAAAATCATGCCATTCGTATCCATCACATTCAAGTTCCGATTCAAACGAACCATTGTTTGCTGGACAATTTCCTCCGCAAGCTTTTTTGTAATCAAATCCACAACCCCTTGTATAAAATTCTTGCTGAAAATCAAATGTAACTTATACAGCAAGTATAATGTATTTTTAATTTCAGAACATATAATTAAATGCAAGCGCTTTATTCGCATTGAAGTGCAAGTAGGAGGTGCTAAGGATGAAGGTGATTTTGGCACCTGATTCATTCAAAGGAAGTTTAACGGCAATCGAAGCCGCTCGGGCGATGGCGATTGGTGTGCAAGAAGCGGTACCGACGAGCCAAACAATACTTTTGCCTGCTGCAGATGGCGGAGAAGGGACGATGAGGAGCTTAGTTGACGCGACGAATGGTACATACACATCTGTAACCGTTGAAGATCCACTCGGGAGACCAATTGTAGCGACTTATGGGATTCTTGGGGATAAAGAAACATGTGTCATTGAAATCGCCGAAGCTTCGGGTCTTACGCGGTTGGTTGATGATGAAAAGGATCCATTGAGAGCTTCTTCATATGGAACGGGAGAATTGATTGCACATGCGATTGATAGTGGATACCGGAAATTCATTATCGGCCTTGGAGGAAGTGCAACAAATGATGGGGGCGCAGGAATTCTTCAAGCATTAGGTATGCGTTTATTGGATGAATATGGTCGTGACTTGACGAAAGGGGGAGGTGCACTCAAGGATTTATATTCTATTGATGATACAGATTGGGATGGTCGGATTAGAGATAGTGCGTTTTTAATTGCGAGTGACGTTAAAAATCCTTTTGTTGGTCAGAATGGTGCCTCTTACGTGTTCGGGCCGCAAAAAGGAGCAACTTCTTCAGTTGTGGAAGAACTTGATCGAAATTTGTCTCTTTTTGCAGATGTGATTGAAAGGGAAAGGGGTATCGCGCTTCATTGCAAAGAAGGGGCTGGAGCTGCCGGGGGAGCTGGAGGCGTATTCCAAGCATTTTTCAACGGTGAGATGAAGCAAGGCATTGACGTCGTGTTGGATGCAATCGGTTTTCATGAAGCTGTAGAGGATGCTGATTTAGTTATTACAGGCGAAGGAAAAACAGATAGGCAGACCTTATCGGGCAAAACGCCTTTCGGAATTGCAAAAGCGGCACAACAGAAAGGGAAGCCGGTCATTCTAATCTCTGGTGCGGTGGATGAAGAAAGCCGACAATTGTTGATCCCTTTGTTTACAGAAGTACATGCAATTATGGATGATGGTCTTACAGTTGAAGAAGCAGTGGCGAATGCGTTTGATTGCTTGAAAGAAAAGACTAGAAAAGTGATGGAGAGTTATTCTTAGTATGAGGCCCCTATAGAATTAATATATATTTCAAATATGAGTTAACTTGGTGAGACGGTGGTAAAGTCGCTTGAATCGGTGGTAAAGTAGGTCGAAACGGTGGTAAACTGCCTGGAATCGGTGGTAAAGTGCTCCGAAACGGTGGTAAACCGTCTAGAATCGGTGGTAACGCAATCCTACCTCGATTGGCTGGTTGTATTCCGTCGAATCTGTTCGATTTAGTGGTGAATATCTGTAAATAACTGGTTGAGTGGTGATAAAAGTAGTTTAAGCGGTGATAAACGATCGTTAAGCGGTGATAAACTTCCCACGAGCGGTGATAACCACGTTTGCATTCAACTTAGTCGCATACGGCAGAGTGATTAACGGATCAAAACTAATTATTAAAGCCTTCCCTCCATAGTAGAAGCTGTTGTCCGCTGGGAATTTGTTTCATATATAGAGTGAACTTGGTGAGACGGTGATAAAGTCTCTCGAATCGGTGATAAAGTACTTAGAATCGGTGATAACCCCCTCCGAATCGGTGATAACACATTTCCACCTCGATTGGCTGGTTGTATTCCGTCGAATCTGTTCGATTTAGGGGTGAAAATCTGTAAATAACTGGATGAATGGTGATAAAAGCAGTTTAAGCGGTTATAAAGTCGTCACAAGCGGTGATAAACTCCTCACGAGCGGTGATAAATAGCCAATGAGCGGTGATAACCGAATTGGCCGACCTAATAGTAGAATGCCCCAGCATAATAAACACTCCACATCAGCATACTCACCTATTTTCATTGCATAAGGTAAGGAAGAGTTGTCCAGAACCTACTTGAATGGAGAGGATACGATGAATGAAGTAACGACGGATGTGCGGGAGCTGCGGAATTGTTTTGGGAGATTTGCGACAGGTGTGACGGTTGTGACGTGTGAACATGGAGAGGGGAAGCATGGGTTCACGGTGAATTCATTCACATCGGTGTCGTTGCAACCGCCATTAGTGCTTGTTTCTGTAGATCGGCGGACGCGGGCATTGCCATATCTACAAAACAATGCGTTTACAATCAACATTCTCAGAGAATCCCAACAAGACACGGCAATGCATTTTGCGGGTCGCCCTTTAGATGTACCGCCATTTGAATGGGATGATACCCGTATCAAAGACTCACTTGCATATATCGAATGTGAACCGTGGGCAGAGTACGATGGTGGCGATCATGTGTTATTTGTCGGGAAAGTGAAGAGGTTTGAATATGAAGATGGCGCGCCTCTAGGATATTTTGGAGGGAAGTTTGCTACAATTGAACCTCTATAACTAAGAAGTAGATTCGATATGATTATTCTAGTGGTTAGTTTCATATCACAAGACTAGTTTTCGGTACGATCCATTGCCGAGAAGCTAGTCTTTTTTATTTTCTCCCCCGCATGTTTCCCCTTAGACAAGCATACGAATGGTTGTAATGGGACAAGGAGGATGATTGGTTGAAAATTCAACAAGAACAAAAAACGTTATTGCCGTTAACGGGGAAAGAGTACTTGGAAAGTTTGAAAGATGGGCGGGAGATTTGGTTGCATGGTGAGAAGGTGAAGGATGTGACGACGCATCCGGCATTTCGCAATGCAGCGAGGTCAATCGCTCGGTTGTATGATGCCCTCCATGATGAAAAGACAAAAGAGGTTTTGACAGTTGAGACGGATACGGGGAACGGGGGCTTTACACAGAAATATTTCCGTGTGGACAAGAGTGCAGAAGATTTGTTAGCTTCGCGTGATGCCATTGCACAATGGGCACGCATGACGTATGGGCAAATGGGTAGGTCGCCGGATTATAAAGCGGCATTCCTTGCAACGCTTGGGGCGGATCCGGAGTACTACGGAAAGTATGCGGATAATGCACGTCGTTGGTATAAGGAAGCGCAGGAACGGAACTGGTTTTTCAATCATGCCATCATTAATCCACCAGTCGATCGGCATAAGCCATTAGAGGCGGTTTCGGATATTTTTGTCCGAGCTGTTGGGGAGACGGATCAGGGGGTCATCGTTAGCGGAGCGAAAATGGTGGCGACGGGTTCTGCATTGACGAATTATAATTTTGTCGCGCACTATGGTGCAGCACCTATTCAAAAAGAAGAGTTCGCGCTCGTTTTCGTCGCTGCAATGGACACGCCTGGTGTGAAGCTTGTGAGTAGGGCTTCTTATGAAATGAATGCCGCTGTAATGGGTAGCCCGTTTGACTATCCATTGAGCAGTCGATTTGATGAAAACGACTCTGTCCTCATTTTTGATAATGCGCTCATTCCGTGGGAGAACATCATTATTTATAAAGATGTGGAGAAAGTGAACAATTTCTTCGCAGAAAGTGGATTCTTGAATCGTTTCACCTTCCATGGCGTGACACGTCTTGCAGTTAAACTCGATTTTGTTTCCGGTTTATTGCTGAAAGCGGTGAAGATGAACGGGTCTGACCAATTCCGTGGTGTACAAGTGAATGTCGGAGAAGTGCTTGCTTGGAAGAATATGTTCTGGGCATTAAGTGACGCAATGGCGCTCAATCCAGATGAAGGAAGAAACGGTTCAAAGCTTCCGAATTTGAATTATGGTTTGGCCTACCGGATGTTCATGTCCGAAGGGTGGCCGCGCGTGAAGGAGATTATTGAGAATGTCGTTGCAGGAAGTTTAATTGCTCAACCGTCTAGTGCAAAGGATTTCCAAAATCCTGAACTACGTCCACTGTTAGATAAATTATATAGAGGCTCTTATGGGGTTAATGCGGAAGAGAAAATCAAACTCATTAAGTTGCTGTGGGATGTTATCGGTACGGAATATGGCGGCAGGCACGAATTATACGAGCGGAATTATTCAGGAAACCACGAAAATATCCGACTTGAAAACTTGGTCGTCGCGAATATGAGCGGGCAAGCGGATCAGTTCGAGAAGTTCGCTGAAGAATGTATGAACGACTACGACATTAACGGGTGGACGAACGACACGTGGATCAATCCCGATGATGTGAGTTATTTCAAAAAATGACGTGCCAATTATACACAATTGAACGAGCAGGCAAACACTTTCAAGTTGCGGATTATCCAGGTGAAAAGGGGACGATCCTTGCCCTTCATGGCTTAACCGGTACGCACAAAAACTTTCATCATTATGCCGAGGCATTGCAAGGAGAGTATCGTTTCATTTCCATCGATTTGAGAGGAAGGGGAAATAGTGCGGGGATGGGTGACGTCCCCTCTATCTTTACGCATGCGCAGGATGTGAAGGACTTGATTGAACACTTAGCTATTCAAAATCCAATTTTGCTAGGGCACTCGATGGGGGCCTTCATTTCTGCGATTGTTGCGAGCGAATTGGAGACTGTGAAAGGACTTATTCTCCTGGACGGGGCTGCTCGCATGTCTGAACGACAACAGGCAATTGTAAAGCCTTCACTTGGTCGATTACAGAAAACGTATGAAACGAAGCAAGCATATGTAGAAGAGGTCCGACATATATACGGCCAATTAGGTATTGAGTGGACGGATGCTGTGCAAGAAATCGTGGAATATGACATACATGAAGTCGACAATTTGTGGGTGCATAAGTCTTTTGGTCAATGCATTCAAGAGGACTTTGATAGTTTTTATTCATTCAACCCAAAGGAAGTGCTGTCGGCAGTGAACTGTAGTACGTTGCTCGTTCAGGCAACTGGAAACATCGGTCCATTCCCACCTTTTTTCGAAAGACAGGATTTTGAAGAGACGATACAAGCTACACCAAAACTCGTAACATACACATCGGATTGCAATCACTATACGATGATGTTTACCAAACAGGCTGCGATTATCGAAACCATTCAAACGTTTTTGAAGGAGGTGTAGGTAAATGAGTGATGGGTTGAATTACTTCAAGGAAGTGTATGGTGTTGTACCTGAATGGGTAAGGAAAATGCATAATTACCGTCCTGAGGCACTTGACCACTACACGAATTTGCGAAGCACAATCATGCAGGACGGTGCATTATCGACAAAAGATAAAGACCTTTTGCTTGTGGGCATCAATGCAGCAAGATGCTACGAACGAAGTATGGTGTATCACACTAAAGGGGCAGTCGATGGTGGTGCAACTGTTCTTGAACTTGCTGAATTTTTGTTAGTTCCTTATGTGTACGGAGGATCGAAATCGGTTCAAACAGGCATTCAAGCGATCAGGTATGCGCTCTCTTTACAAGGGACACGGAATGAACACTTGTCTGATTATGCATCAATGGATGAACTGCTCAGCTACTTGCTATCCATTAGCAAGGACGAAGATACATCTTATATAAGAGATGTGTTAGGAATGGTTGGCGACCGACGTAAGGAGCTTCTGTTAGAAAGTGGAATTGTCGGTTCGAAAATGAAAGCGATGCTGATGGTTGGGATTTATTGCGCGGAGCTACAAGGGTTTGAATCTGCAGAGTGGTTTGAACGCGCTCGAGCACTTGGCGCGACGGAAGATGAATTAGTAGAAGTTGGTTTGATCTGTTTATTGACCGCTGGAATTCCTGCATGGTTTGAGACGAGTGATTGGTTGACCGTTGGAGGGTGATGTGATGGCGATGCGCTTTGATTCTGTAGAATCGGTTTTGTCTGGTGTGGAGAGCGGCCAGACGATTATGGTTGGCGGGTTTGGCCTCATTGGTGCACCGTTGACATTAATTGATGGGCTGACGAGAAAAGATGTATCGGACTTAACAGTCATCAGCAATAACCTAGGAGAAGCAGGTGAAGGGTTAGGTGCTTTACTGCGCCAGCAGAAGATTCGCAAGGCGATAGGTTCCTATTTTACGAGCAATCGTGAAGTCGGAGAGGCGTATCAACGCGGGGAAATTCACTTGCAATTGTTGCCGCAAGGAACGTTAGCGGAAGCGATGCGTGCTGGAGGTGCTGGTATTGGCGGTTTTTATACGAAAACGGGTGTCGGTACACAGCTTGCTGATGGGAAAGAGGAACGAGAAATTGACGGTGAGCGCTATCTTTTTGAACCAGCAATCCGTGCAGATGTGGCGCTCATTCGTGCACATAAAGCGGATACACTAGGAAATCTCATCTACTACAAGACAGCACGTAATTTTAACCCGATTATGGCGACGGCTGCTAATTTGGTCATTGCTGAAGTGGATGAAATTGTTGCGCCAGGTGAGTTGTCTGCTGAAGAGATTGTGACCCCTCATTTATTCGTGGATCGACTACTTGTTGCACAGAAATTATTGACGAAGGAAGGTGTCGTCGATCGAGAATGCTCAAGAATTGATTGCTAAGCGTGCTGCTGGTGAATTAAAAGATAGCTCAGTTGTGAACTTAGGCATCGGCATACCGACATTCGTCGCAAAGTATGTTGAAGACGGTCAAATACATTTTCACACGGAAAATGGTTTGCTCGGTGTGACGGAAGCGGCTGAAATCGATCCGAACCTTGTGAATGCAGGTAAACTGCCGGTTGGGGAGCGCGTAGGTGCTGCGTTTTTCGATAGTGCGGCATCGTTTGGAATGATTCGAGGGGGGCACGTCGATTGTGCGATTCTTGGTGCTCTTCAAGTCGATGAAAAGGGGAGAATTGCGAATTGGGCAATCCCTGGTAAAAACATTATTGGTGTTGGGGGCGCAATGGATTTATTAGTCGGTGCAAAGAAAGTGATTGTAACGACAACCCATACGACGAAAGATGGTGCCAGTAAGCTAATGAAAGCATGCACATTTCCGATTACTTCCACCCGAAGCGTTGACATGATCATTACGGAGTTGGCGGTTTTTAAAGTGGTAGATCGTCAACTCGTTCTAACGGAACTCATGCCTGGTGCCACCCTTGATGATGTGAAGATGAAAACAGATGCCTCCTTCATTGAAGGGAGCTGTTTGGCTTGAACATTCAATCGCTCGAAGTGTACATCGTCGATCTTCCGACAATCCGTCCCCACCAGCTTGCGATGCATACAATCGTCATGCAAACGATTATTCTTGTATGTGTCAAAGGGGAAGGCGACCTCGAAGGCTGGGGAGAAGTGGCGACTATCGGTGGCGCGTCTTACTTTGAAGAGACACCAGAAGCAATCAAAGTCAATATAGAAAAGTATATAGCGCCGCATGTAATCGGTAAAAATCCAGCTCACTTTGATGCAATTGCGTATACCGTCAACCAACATGTTGTCGGCAATCGGTTCGCAAAAGCGGCGGTCGAGGCTGCGGTTGTCGATTTAGCGGCAAGATCGAGAGGTATTCCTGCTTACAAATTATTCGGTGGCCAACTTCATACTTCATTGCCAATCGCTTGGACACTTGCAAGTGGGGATACAAGACGGGACATCGAAGAAGCGCAAGAAAGTTTGAATGCAAAACGGCATAATATTTTCAAGCTGAAAATCGGTGTCGGTGACCCAAAACGGAATGTTGCGCACGTACTTGCCATCAAAGAGGCGGTTGGTGAAGCTGCGAGCATTCGAGTCGATGTCAATCAAGCTTGGGATGAAGTGACGGCTTTGTATTGCATTGAGGCACTGCAAGACGGTGGTGTGGACTTGATTGAACAACCATTGATTAGCTGGAATAAAGAAGGAATGGCCCGTCTGACATCAAAATTCAAAGTACCAATCATGGCAGATGAATCGCTTAGTTCAATAGGAGAAGCTTTTCAAGTGGCAAAAAAGCGTGCAGGGAATGTGTTTGCAATCAAACCTGCAAAAGCGGGCGGCCTTACAGCGACAAAAAAAGTTGCTGCCATTGCAGAAGCGGCGGGCATCGGCTTATACGGGGGAACGATGATTGAGTCTTCTCTTGGAACGGCGATTGCTGCACAACTGTATTCGACGATACCTGAAATGAAATACGGAACAGAACTGTTTGGCCCTCTATTGTTTACAGATACAATTACGGCAAATGCAATTGTATATGACAATTTCCAAATCGTCGTGCCCTCGGGTCCAGGATTCGGAATGGAAATGGACAAGGAGAAAATCTTTCATTATGCAAGGGATTTGTGACAGGGAGGTGGTTCATTGACAACTGTTGTCATATTGGAAGCGGTTCGAACACCTATTGGAACACTTGGAGGGTCACTAGTTAATGTGCCTGTCGATCATCTCGGCGCGACGGTAATAAGGGAAGTAATTGATCGAGTTGGAATATCCGGAGATGCTGTAGATGAAGTCATTATGGGGCAGGCGAAGCAAAGCGCAGATGCTTCCAACGCTGCGCGGGTCGCGTCGTTACGAGCTGGGCTACCCGTCACAATTCCTGGCTATACGATCCAACGTCAATGCGGGTCGGGCAGCCAAGCCATTCATTCAGCCGCTCAACAAATTAGAAGTGAAGAAGGACGGCTTGTTGTTGCTGGAGGGATGGAATCCATGTCCACCGCCCCGTACTACTTGCGGAATGCTCGATATGGATACCGCGCTGGAAATGGCCTGTTACTCGATCCGAACACCGAAAGTCAACCCGGGTCCCAGCCAATTGAGGAATACGGCAATTTGACGATGGGCATGACGGCAGAATATTTGGCGGAAACCTATGGAATTTCGCGCTCAGAACAGGATGAGTTTGCATTAAGGAGTCAGGAGAATGCTAGGAAAGCGATTCAGGTAGGCATATTTCAACAGCAAATTGTGCCAGTTGAAGTGAAGGGGAAAAAAGGACATATCCGTTTTGAAACAGACGAATATCCGCGAGTGACGAGCTTGGAGAAGTTAGGTCGCCTCAAGCCTGTTTTTAAGGAAGGTGGCACGGTTACTGCAGGGAATTCCAGCGGGCGCAATGACGGTGCAGCAGCGTTATTACTTGCATCAGAAGAAGAGGCAGCTCGTTTAGGCATGCGGCCAAAAGCGAGAATCATCGCGCAAGCTAGTTCTGGAGTGTCACCAGATCGAATGGGCATCGGACCCGTTCATTCTACGATAAAAGCCCTTGCTTTAGCGGGATTGACAATTCAAGACCTTGATCTTGTGGAATTAAATGAAGCATTCTCCGCTCAAGCATTGGCAGTAATAAAGGAGTTACGTCTAGATCTCGATAAAGTGAACCCAAACGGAGGGGCGATTGCACTCGGGCATCCGATTGGCGCAACGGGTGCGATATTACTGACAAAGTTGGTGCATGAATTAGAACGGACGGGAAAGCGGTATGGTCTCGTCACGTTATGCATCGCAGGTGGAATGGGCATTTCAACGATAATCGAAAATCCAAATTGGAAAGGATGAAGGTATGAATCAAAAAGTAGTTGATGTGTACAATGGAATGGTCGTGAAGTTTAAGGAGTTAATTCGTGAGCATGAGCTCGATCATAACGATTACCACGCACTTGTCAATTGGTTGGACGAATTAGGGAAAGCAGGAGAAATCCCATTATTCATGGACGTGTTCTTTGAGACACATGCTCTTCAAGAAATGTACAAAAACGTAGAAGGAACTGAGCCGACAATTCTAGGGCCGTTCTACTTGGAGAATGCAAAAGAAATCCCAAATAAAGGCGCGATGCCAATGCGAGAAGACGAAAAGGGCGATGTGTTCATCTTTTCAGGTACCGTTACGGATGTAGAGGGGAATCCGCTCGCCAATACGAAAGTCGACATTTGGCAAGCCGATGCAAACGGCGAATACTCAGGCTTTGCAGAAGGCATTCCTGCCGACAACTTACGTGCCGTTTTATTTACCGACGAAAACGGCAAATTCGAAGTACAAACAATCGTCCCTGGTGACTATTCCATTCCAACAGGTGGACCAACAGGAAAATTCCTGAACTGGATCGACTCCCATCCATTTAGACCAGCGCATCTACACTTGCTTTTCAAACCGCAAAACGGCGACAACCTCATCTCCCAAGTCTTCTTCGAAGGCAATCAATACTTGGACAATGACGTCGCAAATGGCGTACGCGGAACACTCATAACAAAATTGGAAAAACACGACGGTGCAGAAAAAGGGTTGGCCACGGATTACTACACCGCCCATCTAGATTTCAAGTTACGACTTCAAGATCAGCCTGTCTATAGTTGATGGTTTTGTAGCGATGCATACGGGGGGACCTGTGTGTGTCGCTTTTTTTGATGGGGGTGCGGGTGCGGGCGTTTGTGTGCGAGCGGTCGGTTGTTTCACAGGCAGGGTTAACTTGGTGAGACGGTGGTAAAGTGGTTAGAATCGGTGGTAAAGTAGGTCGAACCGGTGGTAAACTGCCTGGAATCGGTGGTAACGTGCTCCGAAACGGTGATAACCAGCCTAGAATCGGTGGTAACGCAATCTCATCATAATTATTTGGTTGTAACCCGCGGAATCTGCTCAATTTACAGGTGTGTAGTTGTAAGAAACTGGGCGAGCGGTGATAAAAGTAGTTTAAGCGGTGATAAAGTGCTTGCGAGCGGTGATAAACTCATCTGAAGCGGTGATAAAGTGTACACAAGCGGTGATAAATCACATTTACGACCAACTAGCAGCATGCTTCAGCGTGATAACTCGATCGAATAGTTTAAAAAAGCTGCCCTCTCCATAGTAGGATCCATTGTCCGCTGCAAATTCATTTCATTGGCCGGGTGAACTTGGCGAGACGGTGATAAAGTCTCTCGAATCGGTGATAACCCCCTTCTAATCGGTGATAAAGTGCTTAGAATCGGTGATAAACTCCTCCGAATCGGTGATAACCAGCCTAGAATCGGTGATAACGCAATCTCATCATAATTATTTGGTTGTAACCCGCTCAATCTGCTCAATTTATAGGTGTATATTTGTAAGAAACTGGGCGAGCGGTGATAAAAGTAGTTTAAGCGGTGATAAAGTGCTTGCGAGCGGTGATAAACTCATCTGAAGCGGTGATAAAGCGTTCACAAGCGGTGATAAACTACTCACAAGCGGTGATAACTAGCCAATGAGCGGTGATAAACTCCTCGCAAGCAACGAGTTTCCACCATTCATTCACAAAAAAAGAGAGATAGCGGCCGCGTGCGCTATCTTTACCGTTAATCTTGATGTTTATTGGCATATGCCTCGGTCAGAGCAATGATTTGTTGCAAAATGGAGTCGGTGTGCAGTTCTTCGGGTTCGAGGGCGAGTCGCTCAACGTAGGTTTCTAACACTTGAATGAGTTCTCGTTGAGTTTGCTGTAACGTTTTTTGTTCATCTAATTCTACGTTCAACGCTTGGACTTGCTGCTTTTTATCCGCAAGCAATGCAAGTAGGGCTTCTTTCTGCTTTCCTTCACCTTGCAAAATTGTCAGTGTATCGATGATTTGTTTCAACTTTTCATGGGCTTGAGATGAAAGTTCTCTGCTAAGTTTTCCATCAACTCTATAACCTTCCAATTGTTCAATGACAACCTGCTGCTTCTCTAGTAGTTGGGCAGTAACCATCTCCAGTTTTTCCCCGCCGTTTTGTTGATAAATCTCCATACGTTCAACGATTGACTCTAGTTTTTGAAGCAGCGCCGTTGAAGTTTTACTAAGCCTATCCATATCGCCTTTCTCCAACGTTTCCATTTTCCCAACAATCCCTTGCAACTGTTCAAGTACTTTCCCCGTAGCAACCTCAACACGATCACCACTGACAGCTAAAACTCTCTCTCCAATTATCTGCATCTCATCACGTACATTTGTACATACATCCTTGCCCTTTTCTAACGTCTCCATTTTCCCAACAATCCCTTGCAATTGTTCAAGCACTTTCTCCGTAGCAACCTCGACACGATCACCACTGCTAGCTGCAATTCTATCTATTGTTACTTGTAACGCTTCCATCAGCTGAATAGAAACATTCTTTTCCACCCCCATCTTCTCTATCACTACTTGTAACTGTTGAACCACTTCAGACAGGTCATCATTTTCAACTTTTTCAGCGACCTGTTGAAGCGCATTGACCACTTCCGCCAATCCGTAATTTCGTTCTACGGCTGCCAACATTCCTTCTTGAAACGCCTTCTCCATAGCGGACAATTGACCAAGCAATTTCTTGTTTTGCGTTTGTAAAGAGGCAATCCTTTTTTCATAGAGGGACATGCGTTTTGAAAGTTTTTTTGACGAATGTAGCAGTTGTCGATGCTCCTCTTTCAGTCGGTTGTTTTCAGTTTGGAGGGTGTGAATGAATGCAGACGTTGCCTTGGCATCTTTCGTCTGGTACTTATTCAATTCTGCACGTAAGTAAATGATTGTCTGTTTTAATTGGACGGGATCTTCATTGACGAGATCCTTCATGGCGCACCTTCCTTATAAATTTGTTTTCATCTCATTGAGCAACTCTTCAAAAGCCTTTTTGTTCTTCACAATCATGTTGTCGAGTTCGTCAATCAGTTCCTTATCAAGAGTCGACGAGGGATTCCGATTCGTCAACCGCGTCAGTTGCAGCTCTTTATTCATCAGAAGATAGAGGAGTAGGAGGTTAATCGTTTTAGCGTCTAAATACATATAGCTGGTAGACGCTTTCTCTTCTGACTTATTGTGCAACACATCTTTTGTTAAGTTAGTAATCATGTCGTGAAATGCTTGTTGTAAAGAATGGGCGTCCACGTCATTGCTCCTTTCCAGTTGTCATCGAACCATTAATGTTGATCGAATTAAGGGCATCTACCCCGTCTGGTTGTTGGTCACTAAATAACGTGGCGGTTACGCTGCCTGCATAAAATGCAGAAGGGGACCATGTCAGTTGGAAATTTGTGAAGGACAGTGTTTCCCCAGGCTCAATCGACGTTTTGCCGATAGGTTTTAAATGAAACGCAGATTTTTCGGATCGGTCATTTATCCGTTCCCATCCATTCGTTAATTGGGAAGAAAGGGCTGTTACGTTGCTTACAAATTTTCCGTTAAGTGTGAACGGCGCTTTATCAGACAAGTGAAGGTGGAGGGTAGGGTTTGTCAGAGGTTGATTGCCAATATTGTGTATGTGAAGAGATCCAAGACAAAAACTTTCCAGCTCCGTATCGTGGGAAAGCTGCAAAGCATATGTAAAATAGCTGATACACTGTGGTCGATTCGTTTGGTTGTGTAGAAGTTCTTTTAGTGTCGCTACATACGATTCTGTAACGTCTTGAAGGGTTTTTAACTTTTTTCGTACGTCATCGGATTGCATTTCTCAGCCTCCTATTCATCAATACAAGAAATAAAGAGAGGGCAAAATCCCTCTCTTTATCCTATGTGCCTACTTGTACACTTATGACGGTCATTATTCAGGGAAGATTGAGTGGCATTGTGGCGGTCTAGATGGCAGTGGGCATGAGCCGATTGCCAACTCAGCACGCGGGTGGCAGAAGTCTGCTAAAAACTCCACTGTTACTGGGAATGTAGACTGAATGCTTTGGCACGTTCTGATTGTTACGACAAGGTTGGAGAAATAGAACAGGTTTCTTGTTTCTGGAGCGCCTGCACCACCTCTTGTGACGGTACCTGTTGAGCTAACGAAGCAATCCAAGTCTGTATACGTAACTGTCACTTCTGTGTCTTCTGGAGCACAAAGGATTACTTGCTCAGACCGTGCTACGTCGATTGGTGTGCTGCGGTATACTTCACCGTTCGGCAATGTCATGACAACGACAAGTCTGAATCTCTTACGGATAGTCAGCTGTTGCAAGCAAACACGTTTTCCATCAATGATGAATTCACGATTTACACGATCTAAAATGACAACCGGATTTTCAGCTTGTGGTACTGGACGTACTTCACACGTGTAAGTGGCATTTTGGAAATCAGCACCTGCTGGAACAGATGGGAATGTCAATGGGCTTTGAGGTGTGAAATCAAAAGTATTTTCTTTTAATACCCAGTCATACACCTTGTCGACATTAATACAAATCAATTCCTGGTCAGGACGAACTTTCTCTTTCATTTATATTGTCACCTCCGTATTTTAAATAGCCTTGCATTCGTATCATATGTACCTTGACGACAGTTGCTTAGGCAAAAGAAAAGGTCGAGTTGGAATTCTTTCATGTTGGATTAAATATGACAGGAATCACAGGATAATCCGCACAGTAATAAGATAGGAATGACAAGAAGGAATTGAAAGAGGGGAACTCATGGATAAACAAGATCGTCGAGACGAAGAAATTGAACAATTGAATAAAAAGATTGAGCGGTATCGCCAGGCACTTGCTTCATTAAAGAAGGATAGTTCGACAACCGACATTCATCTAAAGAGAAGGATGGGGAAAGTCGAAAAAAGCGTGGAAGCCCAGAACGGTCAATTGGAGGAAATGGCGAAAATGCTGGAAGAAGGACTTCGTTTCCTATCGAAACAAGTGACTACTATAGAAGAGACCGTTAAAGAGTTGACTACGCAAGTAGCGGACCTTGAAGAAAGCAGTTCTTCTGGGGATATAAACGTTGATCACATAGCGGCATCGAAATCATCTGTCCCATCATTCCGCCAACTTCATCATATGGCCAATCAACTGCCAATGGAAATGGCTCAAAAGCAACTGCATAATCGCTACAACTATCCACCTCCTACACATGTTACGGCTGCATCCATTAAAGCGACACATACACAAGATGGTGAAGAACATGAAGAAAAACGACAAATAGATAGATGGCGAAATCATGAAGGAGCTACACAGGAAGTCGTACGAAAAACTGCAACACCTGTCCAAGATGCACCTTCATCCACACCCTCCGCAAAAGTTGTTCCGGAAGTAACCATTGAGCAGGAAGAGAGAAACACAAACTCGCCATTATGGAACGTGTTTAAAAGAAAGTGATGAGAAATGGGTGATGCATGGTAGACGAAAAACCGATAATGACTTGCCCGTCCGTTCATCATTTTCTTGAATACGATAAGAACGAAGGGGGTGTTAACATGGCTTGCTGTGGTAAAAAAGATCACGTGGATAGCGGATGTGGTCGCAACCGAGGTTGTGGACGTGTACAGGCGGATAGGGAAACTTGTTCAACCCCAAACAGAGGGACAGTCATTGGTCCGTTCCGTGCTGTGGAAATCCGGGATATCCGCGTACAACCATAAGTGGAAAGCATCATATTTCTCATTCCATCTTCGTTAAATACTCACCCTGACAAGAGGATAGAAAAGAAACCACTTAACGGATACTACCTTAGAACCAACTGTTAACAGCCCCTTTGCTGTTAATGAACAGAGGTGCTTTCTTGATTTACGCTGTACAAGAAACACATTAAATAATATGAAAAACCACATGAAACCAAGTTGCACGATGCTTGGTATTATGTGGTTTTGTCTGTTGGGATGGATTGGAGCTTTTAAATACTTCGAAAGAGAGAGGTATTGTTGAAAGTCATGTAGAAGTAAATAGGTGGAGTAGGAGGAGATTATTATAAAATTTGTTATTCATTTCACAACTGGAAAGGCATGGAAGGATGGTCTACCGCATTGGGAACAAGGGCTCGTACCTCATCGAGAATATGTGAAAGAAGCGTTAGCTGAAGGGATTCTGGTGGCAGGAGGGCCGTTCATGGATCACACAGGTGGGCTAATTATTCTTGAGGTTGAAAGTTTGGAAGACGCAAAACGTTTTGCTTCTAATGACCCAGCGGTGATTGAAGAGAAATTTGAAGCGACCATTTTTCCTTGGGAGCCATTGGAAGGTATTTTTAATAAGTGATTTACGAAACGAAGATGGCACAGTTCAGAGAATCATTTATTTGACAATGAATAAGAAAGAAGTAACCATAAAGGCGAGAGTTCGGTTAATTAAAAGCGAACTTTTGCCTTTATAGTAACATGTTGAAACTAAAACATCCTTCTATAAATAATATTTACATCTTCCTGCTTTTAACAATTAACGTCGTCGGCAGCATCATTGCCTTCTCGAAAGAATACCATCGATTCGCATGTCTTTCTCGATCTTCCTCCGTCAAGGATACTTCTTCAATTACTCTCTCTATACAGAATCCATGGCTTATTAATGTATTCAAATATGTACTTACTTTGTACTGTTGCATGATTGCAGGCGCATGCCACGCTTCATGATCATAAGGGCCTTCCTCGTGATAGGATTTATTGAAATGAAGGGCTCCATTTTCAAAACTCGCACGGCTGTGTAATGGATGTTCCCAACTGAAGATGAAGAGTCCGCCTTTTTTCAAATACTTTGCTACGTTCGCAAGTGTTTTGTCTAAATCAGTTGTCCATCCTAGTGCATATATGGAATAGACGATATCAAAATACTCTTCATGTAAACCAGGATTTTGCTCCATCGGCGATTCGAATAAATGAACAGGTGCGTTACTGTCTGCTAGCAGACCCTTTGCCGTTTCAATTTGTGTCTTTGACAGGTCTACCCCCCATAGCTCTGCTGCACCTCTTTTGTCCATATACTGTAAGGAATGGCCGCTTCCGCAACCAATATCCAACACCTTCGCATCTGCCACATCCCCAAGCAAGTTCAATTCATCTTCCCGCGGAGCAAGTGGTCCATACTCCGGAAGTGGATTTCGACCGAAAAATCGCGGGGCAACCTCATCCCAACTTTTTTTGTTTTTTGCTAATGCATCAATGCTCATATTAAATTCCTCCCATTCTCTTATGGGAATATATATTCGATGTTTCTACTAGAATCTCCTTTTATTTTGTTCGAAAAAGAGGATTATATCTTTTTTAAAGAGAAGTAGTAAGGAGATAAGGGGGAAGTATGTTGAAGGGAAACTATCAAATTCAAAGAGCAACAGAGGACGATGTTGCACCCATTACTCAATTATTAAAAGAAGTGGCAGCTTGGCTAAAAATTAAAGAAGTTAACCAGTGGGGGTTTTTATTAGCAGGTGGAGAAGATGAAGAAATTCGACAAGCTATCTTAGATGGAGCGACATATGCGGTCTGGTTAGATGGTGATTTGATTGCTACGTTTACGCTCTATGCAACACAAAGTGAATGGGATCAGCATATTTGGGGGAGCGAAGATCATGAGGATGTCCTATATCTACACCGGTTAGCGGTACGGCCAGCTTATATGGGAAAAGAGATTGGTCAAGAATTATTAAAATGGATTGAAGAAAACCTCGACAAAACAATCCGTCTCGATTGCGTTTCAAATCATCCGAAGTTAAGGACATTTTATATAGACAATGGATTTAAGGAAGTGGGCCATAATGACGGACATTGCAAAATGCAAAAGTGATTTGTGGAATGAAAGGTCTTTCGCAGTTAACCAACATGTAAGGGCGTTTATAGACATGGGCATCATTCCAAATAGAACCTACAACATCAATGAGTTACGTAGCGGAACAACGGATGGACAGGTATATGTCATTTCGGAAAATAATACTCCACTTTATACGCTAAAATATGATCATCCGAATGGAATCGAAATGGTTGAACGTTTTTTTACCACGTATGCCCATATCGACCTATTCCCAAAAGTGTTCTATGTCGATCCAGAAAAGCATTTTTTTCTCTATGACTACATAGAAGGACATACACACGTCAACCGTGGATTGAAGTCTGTATGGATGAAGCGATTGGTTCAAGGTTTATTTAATCATTACGAAAAAGTAGATGCATCATCAGCTTGGGGTAGATTAGGGGGAGAACCTCGTCAACAATGGTTTGATTTCAACATGAAAAGCTTAGAATATGCGCATGAGAACATTGGGTATTTATTGCCGAATGAGGATTATGTGAGAATGAAAGGCATTGTAGAGAGACTAGCTGTGGATGAATCCAAAGAGGAGAAATATTATCTTCACGGGGATACAGGTGTTCACAATTTTGTCTTTCATCATCATAATCTCGTTGGGGTTATCGATCCGTCGCCGATGGTTGGTCCTGTCCTGTATGACTTCACCTATGCATTTTGCTCGTCTCCGGATAATTTATCGATGGAAACCTTGCTATCCTCGTTTTCGTTGCTAGAGAATGTACAAATACCAACATCACGCCTGATTGAAGAAGTCGTCTTTCAGTTATACACACGGATAGGGATTTGTAAAAAGGTGCATCCACATGATTTGGAGGAGTACTTGAACGCATGGGATTATTGGAAACGTAAAATCTAGGATGGAAGAGATAATAGTTTACAGTAGTTGTGATTCTGCGGATGGGTGCTAGTATGAGAAAAATTTGGAGGTATTATATTGACAGCAGAAAAAATAGTAAAAGTTTGTGAAAAAGGACATACGTTTTACAAAAGTAGTGAATGCACAAGTTGCCCTACTTGTAATAAGGAAAATAAACCTGCAAGTGGCTTCCTTTCGAAACTCAGTTCGCCCGCAAGAAATGCACTGATTCACGAAGGAATTGACACTTTGCAAGAACTTTCGAAGTACACGGAAAAGGAAATCCTGAAACTTCATGGGATTGGACCAGCTTCCTTGCCTACTATGAGAAGTTCATTAGAGGAAGAAGGGTTATCCTTTAAATAATAACTTATCGTGCTACTATGAACTGTTGCTATCCAATTGGGCACAAGTTCTCCTCACTTTAACGGCTAAAGTGAAACTCTAGAATATAGGAACATGAATTATGTTATAATATAGAAAATTAAAGGCGGTGGTGATTTTATGGGATATATTGAATCATCAGAAGAGCTTATGAAGCACATAGCAAATATGAATCGTGATAATTCAGTTTTACAATTTTCTCTTCCAGGGAAGGGAAAGTTCACCCTTGTCCTACAGGAAGAGGATGAAGTTTCAATCAAAACTGATGTTGAAAATAACCCTCAGCTTAAACAAATGATTGAAGAAAGTAAAAATGAATATAAAACAGGAAAAGGTATGTCAACTTCACAACTATTAAATTCACTTTCTGCAAAGGATTTCGAATAGTGGGTAGTAAAAATATAATCTGGTTTCCTGCTGTTAGAGAAAAGCTGATGCAGTTTAGGAGTGAACATTTCACGCCAGAGGAGACTCTGGAATTCATATTTACACTGATTTTAGCTATTGAGGAATCCTTAAGAGATGAATTTATTTTAAAAACATACACAGAGGAGTTTGGTTTCTATAAGGGTTTATCTCGAATCGTTATTAGGAAATTCAAGATTTATTATGAAAAGGATCAAAATAATATAATAATTCTTGGTATATTATTTCCAGGTGAAGCATAGTCACCAATTCCAGCAGCCCTTTGTATAGGGGCTTTTTTATTATGAAACGGTTTTATGCAAACGTTCCTCCTTTTTTGAAAAAAATTCCCAAAGCCAATCTATAAGACGAGGGGCGAAACAACATACGAAAAGTTGAAGTAAAACCCTACTCAGAGAAATAGTATTTATTAAACAAAAAGGAGAGTCGATATGGAAATTGTCTATTTCGCAGGGGGATGTTTATGGGGCGTACAAGCATTTATCAAAACATTACCGGGCGTTACATTTACTGAAGCCGGAAGAGCTAACGGAACAAGTCACACACTTGACGGAGAATATGATGGGTACGCCGAATGTGTAAAAACAGGATTCGATCCAACAATTGTAACGATTAGCGACTTAATGAATTATTTTTTTGAGATTATTGATCCATACAGTTTGAATAAACAAGGACAAGATGTAGGCGAGAAATACAGAACAGGAGTATATAGTGAAAATCCTGAACACTTAAAAGAGGCGAAGAAATTTATTGTCGGAAGAGAGGATTGGAACCGTATTGTTGTTGAAGTATTGCCTCTTACAAACTATGTGAGAAGTGCAGAAGAACATCAAGATCGGTTAACAAGGTGTCCGAATGATTATTGTCATATTCCTGATGAATTATTAACTAAATATAAGTAAGGGGTGAATCGACATACGGATAGTTGAAGTAACACCTTACTCAGTGAAATGGAAGTCGGATTTTGAGACCGAATCCAAACGATTACAAGCCATTTTCGGCGCTGAAGTAATCAACATCCACCACATCGGAAGTACATCTGTATGCGGATTAGTTGCAAAACCGATTATCGACATCATGCCTGTTGTGAAGGATATTTCATTGATCGATAAGTATACAGACGAAATGGACCGTATTGGCTATGAAGCAAAGGGTGAAAATGGGATTCCCGGACGCCGCTACTTTCAAAAAGGCGGAAATGAGCGCACGCATCATGTACATATTTACGAACAAGGCTCTCGCGACATTGAAAGACACTTGGCATTTCGAGACTACTTGCGTGTTCATCCAAACATAGCTAAGCAGTATGGAGACCTAAAAGAGAGGTTAGCCAATCAATTCCCAGACGATATTGATGCGTATATAGACGGAAAGGCAGAATTTGCGTCAGAGATTGAGAGACAAGCCGTTAGGTGGTACCGACAGCTATGAAAATCTTTATCATGGGGATTGTTGCAAGCGGGAAAACGACATACGCCAAAGAACTATCGAAACAAACAAGTTTGCCTTTTATTGAACTGGATTCTGTCGTTTACCATACTGTGGACGATGTGCGGGTGAAACGATCACTAGATGAACAACTTAAGGTGATTCAGGAAATGGATGCTGCAGGAAGCTGGATTGCGGAAGGGGTGTACCGCCCTTCCTATCACATCCTCTTAGATATGGCGGATGTTGTCATTTGGTTGGATCCCCCGTTATGGAAACGGAAAATGCGGATTTTGAGCAGACATATAAGGCAAGTGCTGGGAATGGAAGCATGTGCGTATGAACCGAATGTGCAAATGCTGCGCAACATGTATAAATGGACAAAGTACTTTGAGGGACGGCGCAATGAAATGAATGAAATCCTTCAACCCTACGTACATAAATTGATAACGGTAGTAAACGATCCACATAAAAATGAAAGTTTGTTGGAATGGAAGAATACTATACATCAGGGGAAGGAGCTGGAAAAATGACGCAATCCTTCTGGTTAACAAACGTGAAATTGGAAACAGGTTTTATTAAATAGGACGGACAGATTGTCGGTACAAAAACAGGATGCTTTCACATCCGAATTGAAGATGAAGATGCTGTGGAATTTAGTATATGAAAAAGGTGGCATACAGCTATGATCAATCAAAATGAAAACTTGGAGAAATACGCTGACCCTGAAATGTATGATTATCTTTATGAAGGATATCAAAAGGATTTACATACGATTTTAAAATGGGCGAAGCAAGATGAACCAATCGTCGAATTGGCTTGTGGCACAGGAAGGTTAACGATTCCGATGGCACAAAAAGGTTTTCGCATAATTGGTGTTGACCTGCATGAAGGGATGTTGAAGAGAGCAAGACAAAAGGCGGAAGAACTAGACCTGTCCATTGAGTTTGTTCAACAGGACTGTACACAGTTGGACATTCCTGTAAAAGCTTCACTAGCATTCATGACCGGAAATTCCTTTCAACATTTTCTTACGAATGAAGCACAGAATGCTTTATTGCAATCAGTTCGAAAACATCTTATAGAGGATGGTTTTTTTATATTTGACACCCGCAATCCAATTTTGCAAGAGTTGTCGGTAGTTGATGAGTATGAAGAGAAATTTGTCGATAAAGATGGCAATCAAGTGATCGAGAGTTCCCGTGATAAGTATGACCACCTGACACAAATACTCGACTGTCAAACCAATCGGAAAGTTTATCGGGACGGTACGTTAATTGCCGAGTCGCAAGATGGAATTTTGCTGCGGTATTCATACCCGCAAGAAATGAACAGATTGTTACAGGAAAACGGATTTGAAATTGTACAAGTGTATGGAGATTGGGATGAAAATGCGCTACATGCAAGAAGTGTTTCAATGGTGTATGTAGTGAAACGGCAAATGTAAGTCGTTGATTTCATATAAAAATTCATTTCTTGAGAATAAAATACATGTAGCCTAGCAAATAGATGCTTACTGTTAATAGAGAAGCGACAGTTTACTCAACTGCATAGAAAATTGAACAACCGTTCTTTGTGTAGGACGGTTGTTTTGCTGTTTTTGAAGAATTAAATAGAAAATAGTATTTAGGTGGTGATAACGGAGTATGGGAAATCCCTATGTCGTCTTTATTTTACAATAACTTGAAAGGCGTAACTTGCTTCACCTTTAATGTCGTTGATCCAAGTGATCTTTGCGGAATAATAATATCTCCCGGGTTCTTCTGGTGCAGTGAACGATTTTCCATCGTGCTCGATTTGGGACTTCCCTCCTTTAAAATTTTGTACTAGGTCAATTTGAATGTTATCAAGCCCCCATAGCTCTTTTGGGACATCAGAAGGGGAGGAATGGGAAAAAAATATCTCTTCTCTTGGGTTTACACTCATAGTAGTTTTTCCTAAAAAAAGACCGTCAAAGTCTTCGACATGTTTAATGTCACATTTTTCATTTGGCTTTTCCCAACATAACCTATCTAATATGACATTGGCGGCTATACTGCTAGACGTTACTCCAAAGTGAGGGATTTTTTTTGGATAGTCATTTTCCCCTTGCAATTCTACTCCTTGCGGTGAAACTTCCTCGGTTTTCTTATCTGAACAGGCGGACACTAATAATAGAAACATTACTAAAAAAGAAATAAAGACTATACGTCTCACAACATCAACTCCATTCAATTAGAATATTAATTTATTATTATCACAAAAGAACGAACAAACAATAAAATTATCCAGGAAATGGAAGGAGTATCCACTTTAAATGTCGAACTATGTGTAGTAAGACGTTGAAAAGGAGGTGCAATCTGTTCTTTGTTCGATCTACTAGTAATATGATTAAGGAACAACTGAAGGGGGGATTCTATGTGGTTTAGGTTGGTTCAATTTGAAGTGAGTAAAATTTTTAAGACAAAGTATTTCAGGATGTTTTCGTTCATTTTATTACTATTTCTCATAGCTTATTATATATTCGTTTACATAAATACGACCCGTCTGGATGAGGTAGTCTCTAACCTTGAAGGTACGTTAACTTCAATGGAAAAACAACTAGCGGAGACAGAAGAAGGGACAACTGAATATGAGATTTTCAACAATGTCTATGAAAAGCATAGACATGAAGTGGAGGCTTATAAAAAACATGATTGGCCTGCTGTAATGAATTATCAAATTGAACTTTTACCGCCCGATCTTGATAGCAATATTGTAAGTAGGCAATATTATACATCTTCTTTCCCAACACTTTTTACAATGGAGACGAGACGAGCACAATACAATTGGTTGATTGAAAAAGAGATTGAACCGGTATTTTGGTTGTGGGACGTGTCATGGAAAACGGCTTATGACTTGTATTATCCGATGGCGGGTGTTGGAGATGATGAATTTCTGAGACAAATCGTCGGAAAATATAGCAATCAATATTCTTCGACAGGTATTTATTATGCAAAACATGTCGCCGGCCTTCTTTTTAGTTTAGGAGGGGTTGTGTTCTTCTTACTCCTGTTTGGGGATGTCGTCACAAAAGAAGGGTTAGCCAAAAATGGATCTATTCATCTTTTGCGTACACAACCTATTAACAGGCACGGCATTTTGGTCGGCAAATTCATAGCGATTCTACTTGTAAGTTTTGTATTTCTAGTAGGTATAGGGGCGATATCGGTCGTACTAGGTGCGATCTTTGACCGTTTGGGGGACTGGGATTATCCGGTGCTTGTGTATGGCGAGGATTATGCATTTGAATTTATCAATATGGGAACTTTCATCTTGAAGTCAGCCCTCCTGTTTTTCATGGTGCTGTTGTTCTGTTATTCTTTATTGTTCCTTTATTCAATCCTGGCAAAACGTATGATACTCGCGCTTGGACTGACAATACTTACGATTTTGTTAGGTGTGCAATTAGCAGAGCAGTCCATTTTATCAAGTTTTGCGCACTATATACCTTTCCATTATTTTTCGACGACGGACATTGTCACGATGGAGTTCGCAGCAACATTGAAGAATTTTAACTTTACTTATACGACTGGGATGATGGTTCTAGCTATTTGTAGTGGGGTTCTATTAGTAGCGACTTATATGCTCTCACTCTTTCAATATAAGAGTCAGAGATAAGTAAAAGATTAGGGGGATGGCATGATGATTGTTAACGTTTCCAATTTGAAAAAACACTATAAAAAACAACCGGTTTTAAAAGGGATCGATATTACGATTGATACTCCTCAAATTATTGCGCTTGTCGGTCCGAATGGTGCGGGGAAAACGACATTAATGAACTGTATGACGAATTTGCTTCCATTTAACGAGGGAAGTGTTGAGTTGGTAGGGAAGAAAAATACGGATGCATCCATCTTTTATGAAGTGTCTTATTTGCAGGATAACCGAATCTTATATGGGGATTTGACCGGTTACGACCACTTGAAATTCATTTGCAACGTGCAGAAAATTCCATTGTCCAACATTAAAAAAGTGACTGATCGGGTTGGCATGACAAGCTATATGAAAAAAAGAGTGAGGAATTATTCACTTGGTATGAAGCAACATTTACTCCTCGCCATGTCGATTATTAATGAACCTAAATTATTGTTGCTGGATGAACCATTAAACGGGCTAGATCCAACAAGTGCCATTAATATGCGAAATATCCTGTTGGAATTATATGAAGAAGGAACAACAATCATTCTATCCTCGCATAATCTTGACGAGATCGACCGATTGACGAATATCATTTATTTCATGAAAGATGGGGCGCTATTGAAGGAATCCCTTCAAGATTTCTCGGCCAATCAATATTATGTGGCTGTCGACCATCCGGAAAAAGCAGTTGTAGCGCTGAAGCAGGCTGGCGTCCAGTTCACAATGCATGAGGGGATCATTGTCTTTTTAGAAACAGAAGTGATTTTGCAAGAGTTTCTGGATTTGATGAACCGAAATGAAATTACGATTACTTCCATCGAGACGAAGAAAATTGGTGCGGAAAAACGGTACCAAGAATTGTTTGCGAAGGAGAAGACAGATGAAACTGTTGCTATTTGAATTCAAAAAAATCTTCTTTAGCAAAAGATTCCTCTATATCATGTCACTTCTTGTCATTGGTATCGCATTGCTGTTTGTCCGCAATGTCACTTTTCAGTCGTATATTGTGAAAGAAGAAAATAAGCGAATTGATAGTCAGTCAAAGGCGAGTCAGGCAAATGCAAGAGCTCATCGAATCGCCTTGGAAAATGACCCTGAAAATGAAGAACAATTGAAACTGCAAAAGATGAATTCTGAAATTAGGGACCAATTATACGAATTGATCGGCATCGCTTCGTCTAAAGACTGGGAAAGTAAATTGACGTTGCAAAATGAGATTTACGCAAATACACTTGCCTATAAAAAAGAGGGCGGGGATTTTCCTCTATCCGATAAAGAAATTCGTGAAAGTATAGCGATGAATGAGAAGTTGTTGAAGGAAGGCATCCCTCCTGAACATGCTGTTTATAGTATGGCGTTACCGAATTTCATGAAGCAAATTGTAGACTTGTTTATCCATTTCGGGGCGTTCATTTTACTAATACTCATCATTGGTGAATCTTTATCCGGCGAGTATGAGAATCACTCGATCAATCAACTGTTTACACAACCACTAAAGAAAACGAAGATTATCATGAGTAAATTTTGGAGTGCCGTATTATTATACATCGTCATGTTGGGTGTCGTTCTCTCGTCGGCATTATTGATTGGATTCGTTTTCGGTGAAAAAGGAAGCTTCAATTATCCTGTGTTACTTGAAAAAAACAATGCTATCGAATTTACGACAATTTCCAGCTATATGACAAAGGGTCTTCTTATCGTTTCCGTCGCGATCATCATGGTCATTGCTTTGTATTTGTTGTACAGCCTGTTGTTTAAGCAAACGCTTGCAACATTGGCCGTCCTCCTCTTAACATTGGCAGCAGGCTATTTTGTTTCTACTTTTGTGACATGGGGGCCGTTTTCCTGGTTCAATCCATTTGCAAACTTGCTGCCGAGCAATATGATTCTGTTGCAAAATGATCACCTATGGTACCAAGCGATTCCAGTTACGCTTGGCGTTGCAGTGGTTCTATATATACTTGCATCGAGGAAGATTCATACGAGTAAGATTGTGTAAAGCTTAACCTGTTCCGTCGATTACATGACCAATTTAGCAACCGTTCTCTTAAAAATGGGACGGTTGTTTTTTATTGTTTCGAGTTTGGAGAGTGGTCAATTATCAGTGATTAAAAAGATTAGAGTGCCTTTCTTATAGTAAGTAGCTAATCGCAAAGCGCTTCTGTCGAGCGAAGCTGCTCTAACAAGTGGTAGTAGAAATGGGGAAAAGGGCTGATTTGCCGCTGACCTGGAGGCGTTAAACGCGTATAATTGACACTGAGCAACAAATAGATGCACAAGGCAGGTGTTTTCTATCCAACAAATACATTTACTACAAAAGGTCATCGATACAATTGAAGAACGTATAAAGGAAGAAATTAAACCTGACGAGTTGGCGAAAATAAGTGGGTATTCTCCTTTTCATTTTTACCGCGTTTTCCACGAGCATATCGGTTATACCGTAATGGATTATGTCGTTAAGCGAAAACTACAGCATGCGTTATTCGAGTTGGTAAACGGAAAAAAAGTGATTGATATTGCGCTTGAATATGGATTCGAAACCCACTCCGGTTTTACGAAAGCGTTTAAACGAGTTTTTGGGAGTCCTCCGAACTTATACCGACTGCATTGTCCGACGTCATTTCCCCCTAAGCTAGATTTAATGAATTTCCGTCAAAAAGAAGTCGGAGGCATTGTCATGCAACCGAAAATCGTTCAGAAAACGGGTTTTACGATTGCAGGAAAAACGTATAAAAGTCGATTGGATAACGTGTTTTATACGAGGGATGCTCCAGCATTTTGGGATCAGCGCATCGCGCCAGAAGAGGCGATTGAAACGATGTTGTATGAACAATTAGCTCCGAAGAAACATGGAGAGTATTGCGTGAACCTGAATGCGAGAGAAACGGACAATACGTTCACTTATTTATTTGCCGTTGACTGTGATCATGATGATGCCAAGCTTCCTAAAGGTCTGAAAAAGTTGCATATACAACCAGCGACGTATGCGGTATTTAATATTCCTCCAGTAGATGTGGATCGTTTTGTCCCTGCCATTAAAGGCACGTGGAAATTCATATTGGAAGATTGGCTGCCGCAATCGTCTTACGAAGTGGACGAGCAAGGTTATGACTTTGAATATTACGATGAACGTTGCCACGACTGGCTTTATGAGAAAATTACGATGGAAATATATGTGCCAATTAAGGAAAAAGACAAAGTGTGAGTGGTTCACGCTTTGTCTTTTTTTAACACAACTGTATAGAAGTACAACACAGGCATAACAAAACAAGCACTTGCTACGATGGCAGTTTTCACAGCGAATCGTGATGCAATCAATCCGATAATCGGTCCACCGCCAATTTGACCAATGGCATTGACTTGGCCTTTCACGGAAAAGAAAGTGGCACGTGTGGATGAGTCAGGGATGATTTTATTCAGCCAAATATCCTCTAACGGATACATTACTTGTCTCGTTACTTGAACGATGACGTAAAAGATGAGTAAACTCACAACAAATGTCGAGAATGCAAAGCCGATGAGGGAAGCGACAATGAGCGTGCTTCCAACGAAAAGGGTATGGTAAATAGGTCGTAAATTCAGGTGAATCGCACTGCGGTTTATAAAGTGAAGTGCAGTGAAAGAAAGTAAGACAACAATGAATTGAAGTCCGCCCATGAAAATGACTAATTGTTCGTTTGATAATGAAGCTAAAGCGGAAACGTCGATGAAATGTGACATCCATAAGCGGTCGAATCCTTCGCTATACAATCCGATGAACAAAGCGATTAAGAGCAACATTCTCATGACAAAACTTGCTTTGGAATAAACAACGATCTTCTGCATATTTCCCTTCATGCTTTTCCACGTAGAAATCCGTTCGCCTGGTCGTAGAGGTTTGAAGTTGTCTTCTTTTATAAAGAACAGTGAGTACATCGCTAGTCCAAGCATGCAAATTCCACCAATGACAATCGGTAAGTTTATCATGAGATAGCCTGTCAATATGCTAAGCGGAATGGCGATAATCTGGCCAAGCTGCCCGAATTTTGCTCCCCTCATAAATGCTAGCGATGCTTTTTCTTCCCCAATTTCGTCTGCGATCCAAGCTTGCTGGGCGCCGCTTGTAAACGTATAGCCAATCCCCCATGCAATTTGCGAGAAGATAACTGCCGCAAACAGAGGGAACAGCCCTTCAATGATGAATCCGAATCCAATCAAGAAGTAGCCAATGATGAGAGAGAGTTTTCGACTTTTCACGTCTGCCAGTACACCAGTTGGAATTTCAAATAGGAAAACCGTCAGCTCCAAAACCGTCCCGACTAAAACGAGTTGCAGTGGATCGAGCTTTACAACTTGTACATGGTATAACAAATTGACAGTAAAGATATACGTGAAAAATAGTTGTGATGAAAAACAAGTGAACAAGTAAACAGCGTATGGATCTTTCTTATTAAATACATTCATATTTTTTCCTCCTCGATATGATTATAGAGAAGAGGTATCCAATGAACTTGTCCAAATTTGCGATTTTTTAGTGTGAGGAACAATTAGTTTATTTGCTCGGAGATTAGTAAATAATGCTAACTAGGTAACTTGTTAATTTTTGGAATTTGTATTGCCGAATGTACGAAGTGTGCTGTACTATAAAAAGGAAAGAAAATTTTATACGAAAGAGGAAACATCTTGAAGAAAATTAACATCATCGTACCTACTCTTTTACTGTTTTTGTCTGTGATCGCTCTTCCAACATTTGCGAAAGCCGATACATCACTGCCACTGAATACAGTTGTTTCAGGATCCATTACTGAACAAGAACCAATGGATGCTTATACAGTAACTGTTCAGGAAGCAGGCATTTTATCGATAGATGTGAACGTCTATTTTTCGGCTGCATTTCTTGAAATACGAGATGCCAAAAATGAACGAATCGGTAATTTTGAAGGGGTTTTTCATGGACGTCCAGAAAATCCAACAAATCTTAATAAAAAAGTCAATCTTGAACCTGGTGTGTATACTGTAATTGTGAAAGATTATAATAGGACAAGTTATGGTAACTATGACTTGAAAGTTACATTGAATCCAGCGAACAACACGGAAATTGAACCGAATCAATCGATTGATGAAGCCATGGCGATTCAAGTGAATGACAAAAAAATTAGAGGATTCATTAGCGCGAATGATACGGAAGACTATTACAAAATCGAATTGGTCGAGCAGGGTCGTTTATTCCTCGAAATTGATTCCCAAATGATGAATGGTACGGTTCGGATATATGATGCAAATGGAGAAACTGTTACGTGGGAAAGTTTAGGTTTCTATAATGGATTACCATTGCTGTGGAAATCCCATATTGATTTTGATGCAGGTACGTACTATATCAGTGTAACCGGCAATGATACGTATCAAGGAATCTATGAAATGCTCGTTTCTTTCTCACCTGCTATTACGGATGAGGTTGAACCGAATAATTCAATAGCGACTGCAACCCCAGTTCAGTTAAACGACTTAAAGACACATAAGGGGTTTTTGAGTTATACCGATACAAAGGACTATTACAAAATCGAGATGCCGTATGATGGATATTTGACGGTTGAATTTTCTTCAGAGTTTAGTGCCTATCATTTAATCGATGAAAAAGATGTACCGTACGATTCATATGTGAGTAGCGGTGCGGTAGGGATTCCCGAAACGTCGACTAGAAAACAGCAGCTCAAAAAAGGAACGTATTATGTCGTGCCGATGAAGGGTGCGATTTGGCAAGGCGGCATTTATACGCTTGCATTTTCAGCTGAACCTGAAAGTAAAGAAAAGCATATGTTTAGGGATGTAATGGGCAGGTATACTACAGCAGTTAATTATTTGGTGGATAAAGACGTTACCAATGGAATAACGCCCTTTTATTTCGGAGTGAATGAAAAGATTAAACGGGTAGATGCAGCGATTTGGCTTGCAAAGATGTTAGAGTTGGATACTTCAAACTCAGCGAGTACACCGTATTTAGACGTGCCTAAAAGGGCTTGGGGAGCGGTAAATGCTCTAAAACAAGCGGATATTGCAAACGGCAAGTCGAAAACTCATTTCGGAGCGAATGATACGATGACACGTGGTGAGATGGCGTTAATGATCCAACGAGCGTATCAATTATCCGGTGACGGTGTGCATCTGCCATTTATCGATGTTTCGCCACGGTATGAAGATGCGGTCAAAGCGCTTTTGAAACACAACATTACGCAAGGGAAATCAGCCAATCAGTTCGGTACCAATATAGCGATCACTCGTGGAGAAATGGCGATATTTTTACACCGGGCAGACGAAACGAAATAAGAGGAAATGCTGGTGCGGATCAGATGGATTCAGCACCGGTTTTTCATTTATTCTATTCAGGACTTAATGTGTAAAATGAATGCCATCAATCATTCCGCTCGTAGCATGTATTCAATACGAATCGGATTCTTAATGAGTTGAAAGCAGTAATGTTTAGGAAAAGAAAGAGGTGAAACACCATGAAGAAGGCTAGCATCTTAGTACTTGTCCTATCACTATTTTTATTTGTATTTCCACTACCTAAGACAGTAAAAGCCGATACGGTTCTTCCGTATAATACAACTGTCACTGGTGAAATTACCGAACATTCTTCAAGTCAAGCATACACTGTAACTGCTGAGGAGGCAGGAACACTCACAATTAATTTCACGGTATACTTTTCTTCAGCCCTATTGGAATTTAGAGATTCCAATAATGAACTTGTGGGCGAATACGAATGGGTAAATGGCGGTAGTCCTGGAAATCCGAAAATTTTACAAAAGGAAGTAAATATTGAACCAGTTGTGTATACTGTATTTGTTAAAGACAATAACAAAATAAGTTTTGGGAAATATGATCTATCAGTAGCATTTAATCCAGTACACAATACGGAAACGGAACCCAATCAAACGTTTACCGAAGCGATGTCAATTCAAGTGAATGGAAAGCGGATC
Organism: Sporosarcina sp. OR05; assembly: GCF_041414805.1. Taxonomy (NCBI): domain Bacteria; kingdom Bacillati; phylum Bacillota; class Bacilli; order Caryophanales; family Caryophanaceae; genus Sporosarcina; species Sporosarcina sp. OR05. The sequence continues at coordinate 87,982 of NZ_JANKJL010000008.1, forward strand.
CGTGGGTTTATTAGCGCAAACGATCATCATGACTACTATAAAGTGGAGGTAGAGGAAGCAGGTCGGCTGAAACTGGATATCGTTTCCCAAATGCGTAGCGGAACTGTTGAATTCTACGATGCAAAGGGAGACATGATTTCTCGGGATTCATTAGGATATTATGAAGGAACACCAGTTACATGGAAAACGCATCAAGACTTTGAGGCGGGCACGTACTACATTCATATAATGGGATATGGTTCCAATCAAGGCATTTATGAAATGCTTGTTTCGTTTATGCCTGCAAATAATGAAGAAATTGAACTGAATAATAACAAGTTTACCGCAATGCCCATCTCGATAATGGATCCGAAAATGTACACCGGCTTTTTAAGTTATACAGATCGCTATGACTACTATAAGATAGATATGAAATTTGATGGGTATGTAACGATCAATTTCTCATCAGAATTTAGTGGTTACCAATTAACGGATGGTATAAGTATCAATTATGCTTCACATAGAGGTAGTGGCAGTATCGGACACCCTGAAGCTTCCACTCAAAGAATTGCACTCCCGAAAGGCGTCTATTATTTCGTTCCTTTTGCACAAGTTTCTTGGCAAAGTGGCGTGTACACGATGTCCTTCAAAGCGGAAGTGGATTTTAAAGATGTAACAGGCAGGTATATGCCGGCGGTCACCTTCTTGGCAGACAAAGAAGTGACAAATGGCATTACAAAAACTGAATTTGGCGTATACGACAACATTAAACGCGTGGATGCAGCGATTTGGCTTGCGAAAATATTGGAGTTGGATCAATCAGATTCAACAACTACAACCTATTTGGATGTACCGAAAAGAGCATGGGGAGCGGTGAATGCGTTAAAGGTTGCAAACATTGCAAACGGAAAATCAGCAACCCATTTTGGTGCGGATGATACAATGACACGTGGTGAAATGGCGTTGCTCCTAAAACGGGCATATGGACTATCAGCAGAAGGTGTGGAGCATCCTTTTATAGATGTAGCGCCACATTATGAAGAAGCGGTAAATGCTTTATTGAAAAATAATGTGACGCAAGGGAAATCGCCTACCCGATTTGGGACCGGCGAACCGATTACGCGTGGTGAAATGGCATTGTTTTTATATCGGGTGGAAGCAGCCCGTTAATAGAGGACCGGTGCAGATGCTAGTCATCATGCACCGGTTTTAATCAAAATTGAATAACGAAACTTTGAACGAGCGTAGGACGCTGCGTTTATTTCGGCTTTTCGCGCTCGGATTTCTCGCGCTGGTTCGGCGTCATGGGTTCTTGCTTCGGATGTAAATTCCCGAGCTCTGCAAGCTCCATCGATATTTCTTCTTTCCCATTGGCATTGACGACATTACTATTCGCGTTTTTGCGCTGAATGTTCTTCATTGAAAAAACCTCCTTTTGCACTGTAGTATGGGAGGATTTTTTTAATTGATGTACACATCGAAGTTTATTTAGAGCAAAGATGAACTCGAGTATAGAGTAGTGAGAAAGATATCGCTTTACATTTGCGATTTGTCAATGTTGATAGAGTGACTGGAAATTACATGAAGTGGTGTTCGCGAAAAATTTCTTGGTAAAATACCTAGGAATCACTTTAGAAGCTTTGGTACTAAGTACGCAAGGAGTCGAGAGACATACTTTTAAATATTCAAGAACATAAAAAAAGACCCTACACGAGGGTCTTTTTTTTAGCCGTAATTAAGCTTTTTGAACGTTTGAAGCTTGTAGGCCGCGTTGTCCTTGTTCGATTTCAAATGTTACACTTTGACCTTCGTCTAAAGATTTGAAACCTTCGCTTTGAATTGCTGAGAAATGTACGAATACATCCTCTCCACCTTCACGCTCGATGAATCCAAAACCTTTTTCTGCGTTGAACCACTTAACTGTACCTTGTTCCATTAATATTACCTCCTAGTGTGGATTTCCACACGATGTGTTACTATTCTTGCTCAAATACTTTAGACGAAAAGCAAAATCCTAATATCCATTCGATAAAAGAACAAAAATAATTCTTCTTAAGAATAACACATAGTTGAAGAAAAAGCTAATCGTATGAATATTATTTGATTTCTTCGTAGTATAGAGACTTATCTAAATTCGTTTCTTCTATTTTCATAGAAAACTCTTGGTCTAAATATGTAAAAAGACTAAAAATTTTATTGGCATAACGACAGTCTTCGCTGCAATTCTCGAAACAGACGGAAGGAAATTGAGCAAACTGCACCATTTGCCATCGTAACTGTGCGTTCTTTCGTATGTAGTTCTACTACATGCTGAAGATTTATTAAAAAACTTTTATGGCATCGAAAGAAAGACTCTCCTAGCTGTTCAAAGTCTATCAGTTTACCGTAAAATTCGTAGTATCCATTTCTCTCATGCAATTCAAGCTTATGTGGACTTGAAGACGTTTCAATGAAATAAATATCTTGAAGCTTTATGTTCTTAATACGTTCGCCAATTTTAATTTGCACCATTGATGATTGATCAAATTCACCGAGCTGTTTATACTTTTGGAATGCAACTTGCAGCACGTCAACAACTTGCGAACTGATTTGACTGGGCGTATCTTTCACGATGAAATCCAGTGCGGCTAGTTTGTAAGTGAATGTCATTTTTAATTGATCGGCATGTGACGTAATGAAAATAATCGTCGCTAGCGGGTCTTTTTTTCTAATTTCAACAGCGATATCCATCCCGTTGAGTCGGTGATTCAGCTCGATATCTAGAAAGTAGCAATCAGCTTGATGTTTCTCCAAATAGGTTAACACTTCATCTGGTTGGTTGGCAGACAGGACAATTTCAATACTTGGTTCATGAAATAGCGCATAGTTTGTAATGGCTTGATGTAAAAGCTGTCTTTGATGCGTGTCATCTTCACAAAGTAGAACCTTCACCAAAATTCCTCCCGTCAATCGTCATTTCATGAATAAACATATGATTTTCAATGCGTGTGTTTAATGTGACATTCGCGTAATTGGACAATATTTTTCTAACGTTGAATAGACCAAATCCACGATTTTCGCCCTTTGTTGAAGTCTTTTCCTCAAACAATTTTTTACTGTTTATTGTATCCAACGTTGTTCGATTCTCGATGATCATGACGACTTTGTTTGGCATAGTAATGAAAGCCAGATGAATCTTAGGATTTTTCAAAGAGGTGCTAGCCTCAATGGCATTGTCTAAAAGAATACCGATAATACGCGACAAATGTATACGATTCATTGCGATGTCTTGAATCGTGTCTGGAATTTCGATCGTCATGGGAATATGTGATTCATCCGCAATGAGTAGCTTAGTAGCAATCAACCCCTTTAACTCAATCATTTTAAGGTTCTCAAGCTGGCTAAACATTTTGTTCTTAAACAACGAACGTTGCTCTTCTCTACTAATTTGTTCGTTAAAATATTTTTGCAGGCCAGCCAAATCTTCTTGCTCTATGTATCCTCGTAATGTTAATAGAATATTTGCGTAGTCATGTCGGAATGTTTGCATCTCACGGTTCACTTGTTCTAATGCTTGCATATATTGTTTAAATTGCTGCTGCTCAATCATTTGTTGGTTTAGTCGGTTCTCCTTACTAATGGTACGTAATAGAATCGTAGTCAAGCCGACCATTATGAAAAAATAAACAAATAAGGCGACTAAGTTAACCGAGGAAATCTGGATATCTCCTTGTTCCATTGGAATAAAAATAAGTGTGTAGAAAACGAAAAAAGTGATGCTTGTGATAAGCAATAATAATAGTTGAGATTGACTTGAAAGGCTTAATTGAGCCTTGTATTGAAATAAGTATTTTTTATAAAACACCATAACAAATGCAATAAGAACAACGATAAGTATCCCGTGAATGATAGGTGGTAAAGAGAGTTTATTGACAAAGAATAGCGTCGTAGATTCTGCTAAGATGCAAATAATATAAATGACGAATAGATGAAGAAACACCAGTTTGGTTCTTGTGAATATATAAAATAACCCCATGCTGAACAAGATACTTGCAACCATTGGAATCCAGAGCGCATGTTGAAAATAGATCGCCAATATCGTTACAAACGAATTGACGAATAAACACCAAATCACCCGTTGTAGTGTGATTTTCATGGACATTACATAAAAAAGCGATCCATAAATGATGAGAAAGTTAAATAGACTGAAAGCAATGAAAGAGGTCGTCATATGTCTCCTCCGATTCACAAAGTAGCCGCTCCTCTATACGGTCAGGAGTGTTTTTAAGACGTTGAAGATAAAACAGCCTTAACCAATTCTATCATGATTATAATGAAGGATGATCATAACATTACATGGTTTAGGAGTTGGAGGAGGCTTGTTACGTGAAAGAAGAACTATTGGAATTAAGTAATCAATCGCTGTTTATTGCATTTATCCTATTAGTAATTTCTATTATACCAGTTGGAATCGCATTGAAATCTAAAAATGTGTGGGGTAGCCGAATAGGTGTTAGTCTGATGTACTTGTCCTTTTTATTGCAACTTCTCTACTTCGTACTTAGATGGATAGCAATCGGACATGCACCTGTTAGTAATTTGTATGAGTTCATGACCTTCTTTGGCATCATGCTGATTGGAAGTGCACTCATCATGTATCATTTGTATAAACCAATAATTTTCTTGCTTTTTGCTATTCCAGTTTCACTTATCATTATGGGATTCGGCGCAGTATTTACAAGGGAAGCATCTCCTTTAATTCCCGCGCTTCAAAGTAATTGGTTGTCCATTCACGTAATTACTGTTGCGGTTTCAAGTGCGATTCTCTCCGTTGCATTTGTGACAGGGATTATTTACTTACTCAAAGTACTCAATGTAGATGAAAGAACGAAGCATACAAAAGGATTGGAATTTGTGATGTATTGCCTCGTTGTTGTTGTCGGTTTTATTATTGCTTCAATGACGTTTTCAATGACATTGGATGAAAAAGTTCTACAGTTTGAGAATCGAGAACGAGTTTTGGAAGAAGCGGTTTATAAAATGCCGGCCATTGTTGTAAATGACGGGGCGGTACTAATAAATGATCAAAAGGCAATCGAAGGATTCGAAATAACAAATGCCATTGATGCGAAAAAACTGAATTCGATTCTCTGGGCATTCATTGTAGGGACAGGTATTTATAGTCTTATTCGACTTATAACAAAGAAGAAAATCATTCAAATCGTAAAGCCGCTGACGACGAAAGTGAATCCAACAGTCATGGATGAGATGACTTGTCGTGCAGTAGTTGTAGGTTTTCCATTGTTCTCGTTAGGCGGTTTGCTGTTTGCGATGATTTGGGCACATCAAGCATGGGGGCGTTTTTGGGGGTGGGATCCCAAGGAAGTATGGGCTTTAATCACTTGGCTGTTTTACGCTGCCTTTCTCCATCTACGGACTTCGAAAGGATGGGAAGGAAGACGGACGGCGTGGATGGGCATAATCGGGTTTGGCCTAATTGTATTTAACCAAGTATTTGTAAACCTTGTGATTGCTGGTTTGCATTCATATGCATGAAGAGAAGACATCTCCTTTGGAATGAGGGGATGTCTTTTTCCACGCACTGAATAAAGACGCAACAATTTTTTCTACATAGGAAAAGAATGTTTTTCGAACTCCTCAATTTATTCAAATTAATTAAAGGAGAAAGTGTGTACTATGCAGAAGTTATTCTTATCGTAATTGAATGTAAAGGGGACGGGTTGCTGATGGAAGCTTTGCTAGTCATTGACGTACAGAATGGGATTGTGGAATTTGCAGATTTTCAAAAAGAATTAACCGTTATGAAAGACGTCATTGAAGATTTTAAGAGGAGAGGAAAGCCAGTAGTTTTTATCCGACATTTGGATGACGAGGAAGAAAGTTCTCTCTATAAAGGTTCGTCAGGTTCTGAATTGCACGCTTCGTTAAAGGAATATGCAGAGTGTATCGTTGAGAAGCAGACACCAAGCGCCTTTTTCAAAACGGACTTATCGAGTCGGTTAGAAAAGTTAGATGTAGACCATGTATTCATTATTGGCTTCAATACGGAGTTTTGCTGTCAGTTTACAGCAATTGCTGCTTTTGATCGAGGCTACAAAGTGACATTTATCGAAGATGGTACGGGTACAACCAATACTGCTGAATCATATGGTATGGCTGGTTTGGATATAAAGGATTTTGTCGGCACGGTGCTGCATTGGTCGAATGTTATTGAAGTGTTGGATTATGAGGAGTATATAGAAGTTTACAAGTAAGGAGTGGGCGCCATGCTACCGCAGGAATTGGCTGTCGAGAAAATTAGTGAGAGTTTGAAAAGAGATCCACTCGTGCAAGCGGTTTTTTTGAAAGGTTCGATGGGAAGGGGCGAGCATGATGCCCATTCAGATGTCGATCTTTACTGTGTGGTGAACGAAAAGGATGCGAAACAATTTCTTGCCAATCGATTAGAGCATGTGCATGCGTATCGAGAGACGATTTTATGGGATGATATTTTCATTGTCGCACCTCAAATCATCGCTGTATTTGACAATTTGTTGCACATTGATTTATTCACGGTCACAAAAGAAACGTTTGTTGGCGGAGACTATTTCACCGTGCTTTACGATCCACACCGTATACTGGATGAATTTGTAAATACACAAGGACTGACACTTACGGAAAATGAATATGAAGATGATGTCATGGATGTGGCTTGGTTTTTATTCCAATATAAAAAATCTGCTGCACGAGGAAATGATATGTGGTCAGTTAAAATGCTAACAAATGTCATCCATCATCTAGGGAGAGTTTTATTGTACCGATATGCCCCGGAACGAGCAAAGTTAGGATTGAAGACAATTGAACAGTCATTGCCGGAAGAGGTTGGTACGGAATTGAAGGGCATTATGGAGTTCATCACACCACAGAGGCACGCGCAGGCGGTAGAGCGGATTAGCACGTTGCTGGATCGTGAAGTGGAGTGGATGCAAAAGCGGTTTGCTGAAGAACATCAAACAATGCTTTTTTTACGAAGAATGATTGAACTGCATGGTAGTGAGTATCCATACTAATTTAAGATCACGATGTGGAAATGATTATCGAGGAACCAGAAGATTGCCCGCCAGGAAAGTATATTAGTTTTCACGATCCTTTTGGGAATGTATGGGAGTATTTGCGGTTTGCTTAGTACTTGTTGAGTAAGCCATTAACATAGGCTTACTCATTTTTTCATTTATAGACGCTTAACTGCTTATGGAGAAGATGCTTTTCGGGGAGGCAGACGATTAAAAGAATCATTAGCAATTTGGCTTGTAAAACTAAATTGGTTGGTATGCATAGTGACGAAAATGTAAGACTCCGAGTTGATTTGTTCGTTGAATCAATGGAAGAGTATTTCATCTCCATATATGCTTGCTATAGTAGAGCAAGAGAGGTCTGGAGGAATGACAAATGGATAGTGTACTAATAGCTCGAGGCATTCAAAAAGTGTATGGAACGAAAACGAATCTTTTTACGGTATTAAACGAAGTGGACCTAACAATACATAGAGGTGAATTTGTCGGCATCATGGGTCCTTCTGGAGCAGGGAAAACAACGTTACTCAATATTTTAGCTACAATTGACAAACCGACACTTGGTAGCATTCAAATTAACGGAAAAGATATTACGGGATTACGTGATGAACCACTATCAGAATTTAGAAGAACAAATTTAGGGTTCATCTTTCAAGATTACAATTTACTAGATTCTTTGACGATTCGAGAGAATATCTTATTGCCACTCGCCTTTGCAAATCAAGCGGTTGCAATGATAGACAGTAGAGTTACAGAAGTCGCTACAGTTCTAGGCATTCAATCCATTTTGGATAAATACCCTTATCAAACATCAGGTGGTCAAAAGCAACGAACCGCCGCGGCAAGAGCAATTATTCATAATCCTTCATTAGTTTTAGCGGATGAACCGACCGGTGCCTTGGATTCAAAATCATCAATGGATCTGCTAAATGCTTTTAACGTATTGAACCGTGATTTTCAAACAACAATTCTTATGGTGACACATGATGCGTTTGCAGCCAGTTATTGTGACCGCGTCATTTTCATAAAGGATGGCAGTTTATTTACGGAATTGGTGAAAGGGGATAAGGATCGAAAACAGTTTTTTAACCAATTGGTGACGACACTTTCCTCTATGGGGGGCGGTAACCATGAATTTGTATGATGTGGTCTTGAAAAACCTGAAGCATAATTTCGGAAGGTATTTCATTTATATCGCTTCACTCACGTTTAGTGTTTTAATCTATTTTACTTTTGTCTCCTTACAACATAATGAGCAAGTTGCAGATGCATTTGGCAGAGAAGATAAGTTGGGGCCTGTTTTGACGGGAGCTTCTATTTTGTTGCTAGTCTTTATTGCGATTTTTGTATGGTACTCAAATACATTTTTTATTCGAAATCGAAAGCAAGAAATCGGTCTTTACGCATTAGTAGGGGGAACAAAATCAGAAATCGGTCGAATGCTATTTTATGAGAATTTGTTGATGAGCCTTCTTTCATTAGGGGTAGGTATTGGCTTGGGGCAAGTATTCTCCGTGTTTTTCAGTATGATTCTTCTCAAAATCATGGGGATTCATACAGTTGTGCATTTCACAGTTAATGTAGCACCTATCGTGCAAACTGTTTTTGTGTTTATGCTTATTATGCTATTAGCTTCGTTCCAGGTAAATCGGATCGTTCATCGCTTTCAACTTATTGACCTGTTTCAAGCGAAAAATAAAGTCCAGACAGTAATAAAACCATCTATATTCGTTGCCGTGATGGCGTTTGTATTGCTAGGTTTTAGTTATTGGAGTCTATTACATGCCTACGATTTGAAAAGTTGGGATACTCATTTTGGACGTAATTTCTTTGGGGTTATCATTTTGATCGTAACGGGTTCTTATTTATTGTTTCATTCTGGTAGTGGGCTATTTGTTCATATCCTACAAAATAAGAAGGGTGCATATTACAAATGGAAGAACTTAATTACATTTACCCAGCTGAAAAGTAGACTTAAAACGAATGCGATTATACTTACAGTCATATCCGTATTGAATGGTATCACGATTGTCGCATTTGGATTTGCCGTTACGATGTACTATAACACGATGCAGACATTGAAGGATCACATTCCGTTCAGTTATCAGTTTGAAGTCACAGACGAATCCATTAACGAGAAAATGAATGCTATTCTTATGGAAAGTAAGGAATACCCTGTCCTTTTTGATGAGACATTCGAGTATGTAATGGTGCCAGGACAAGTAGATGACCTGGACAACATTCCAGGGGGCTATTATTACTATGACCAGCAGTTTACTGTCCTATCAGCTGCGACCTATAATCACCTTGCCGACCAATTAGACCGTCAACCTGTACCCACTCTTGATAGTGGCGATGTAGTCATGCTCGGACGGAATTTTATTGGTTCTCAAAAAGAAGATGAAAATGTCGGTCGAACATTGTCCCTAGGTATGAATGAAGAATATAGTCCATTACAGGTAGTAGGGAATAAAATCGAATCTATGTTTAACTACGATGTTCTACCATCTGTCCTGATCGTGAACGATGAAGTATTTCAACAGATGAGAGAGGAATATAACTTAACGATGACTCGAGTCGTAAAGGTTAAAAATCAAGAACAGTCAGCCCCGTTAACGGAAAGGTTGAGAGCTACTTATGAAGAAGGGAATCGACATGGATTTGATTTAAAAATGGGATTTTATAGTTATTCGGAAAACTATGAGCTTGCACAATCCATTTATGGATTACTCATCTTCGTCTTTGGATTTTTAGGACTCGTCTTTTTAACAGCGACTGGAAGTATTATTTACTTTAAAATGCTGACTGAAATTGTGGAGGATCGTCAAAGGTATCAAGCTTTACGGAAGCTTGGCTTAAGTAAGAGGAAAGTGAAAAAACTAATTGCGAGACAAACGTTCATCCTATTTTTGCTGCCGCTTGTCATCGGTATTGGACATAGTTCGGTCATCCTTGGCGCTTTAGCGAATGTAATGGCGATAAACTTTATTACACCTGTTGTATCTTGCATAATTGTTTACTCTTTGCTTTATGGCGTCTATTACAAATTAACTTTATGGACAGCGAATAAACTTGTAAATTCGTAGGAACCTATATATTAAGTTAAATGTAATGAAAAACCGCATGACATCAAGGTTGAAACTTGGTGTCATACGGTTTTTATTTAAACAAAGTTTTGTCCTACGTAACGATTGAATAGTAATCCAGTCGTTTTGGGAAGTGGATGGTAATTTTCGTGTATTGATGTTCTTGAGATGAAATGGATAGCTGATGTCCGAGTTTATGTGCTAGCTTATTCGCTAGGTACAGACCCATCCCCGTAGATTTGTGATAAATCCTTCCGTTCGTACCAGTGAAACCTAAATCGAAAACACGAGGGATATCGGATTTTGATATGCCAATTCCATTGTCGATGATAGTCAATCGAACTTCTTTTTGATCTTCTTCTGAATGAATGGAAATTGTTCCTTCATCAGCACTGTATTTTAATGCATTGGCGATGATTTCCGACAGTAAATACCCTAACCATTTTGAATCGGTTTCCACTTGTGTAGAGTCCAATTGAATAGCTGCTTTGATCTTTCGTTGAATAAATTGTTTAGCGTGTTTTTTAACGACTGTGCGAACGATTTTGTCCAATTCTGTTTGTACGATGTGATAATCCTGGGAAAAATGATCCGTTCGCGTAAAGTAGAGGGCTTGTTCCACGTTCCGTTCGATACGTGAAATTTCCTCTTGAATGCTGAGTGTGTCAACGTTACTAGGTGCTTGTTCAAGAATGAGTTTACAGACTGCAATCGGTGTTTTAATCTCATGAAACCACGAAGTCATGAACTCCAACGATTCTTTTTTCTCTTGCATAATGGCAAGCATTTTTTGTTGATGCTCTTCATTGACTGTTTGAAACCATTGCATATATAAGTGCTGCTCGTATGTATGAGGTTCTCCGACACCTTCCGGGATAAAAATTCCTTCATTCCAATGAGCAGTCATTTTTGTGAAATGCTTTTTGGTGATAAAATAGTCGATTGCTAAGTAAGCAGTCAAGAAGCCTAGACAAACAGCATGGATATAGAGAACATTGGAAATATGTACGGACATTGTCGGTTCTACATAGAGCATAATCGTAACGAATGCCATGATCAGTACGTACAAAGCTATTACTCGCTTTTGGAAGGTCAAATACTGCCGAAAGGAAACATTCATACAAGCATATACCCCTGACCTTTTTTCGTTTGAATGTAATCATCGATCCCATTTTCGCTTAATTTTCTCCGCAGTCGATTCATGTTGACCGTTAATGTATTGTCATCAATGAAATTCTCATCTTCCCATAAGGCAGTCATCAGCTCATCCCTTTGAACAATTTGGTTTTTATGTTCAAGCAGAATGCAAAGAATTTTAAATTCGTTCTTTGTTAGCTCAATATCTTGATGATTAATCGTAACAACTGCTTTCTTCACATGGAGCGTCAGATCTCGGTGCGTAAGGACGTGCGTTTCCACCTGATGATAGGTGTAGGATCTTCTCAGGAGTGTGTGGATTTTCGTAAGGAGCATCTCCATCGAAAACGGTTTTTGGATAAAATCATCGCCACCCATGTTTAACGCCATCATCATATCCATCATTTCTGTACGAGATGAGAGAAAGAGAATCGGAATGTTTGAGTGACGACGAATCCGTTCACACCAATGAAAGCCATTATAGTAGGGCAGGTTAATATCCATAATGACGAGGTGGGGATTAGTAGATTGAAAGGACTCTTCTACTTTTTGAAAATCTTCTACTGTTTGCGCGATATAGCCCCATTTTCGTAACTCCGCTGCGACCAATTCACTGATTTTCTTTTCATCTTCAACAATTAAAATAGTGAACATCGATTTCACGTCCTAAATATAGAAGTTATCTAAATTGTACCACAAGCTTTTATGTGAAATAGCGTAGTGACAAAAATGTAAGGAAGGGTCGGGGTGGAACGGGTTTTACCGTATGTAAAAGCGAGGAATGTGCTAGCAAGATACTCTTCCGTGGTTGTGCAATCGAGTTAACTGATTGTTGGGAGCCGTCCTGGTGAACAGTTTATGTTATTGTCGCTGTGCTACGAGATGTACCGATGATCCCGCGAAAATAGATAGGAGAATAATTAATGCTTCAACAAGTTCATGTTAGTGTATCAATAATATAGATTTAATTGACTGAATGTTCTTTATGAAGTAGATTGGTAAGTAGAAGAGTATAGGAATGGAGATGAAGTGCATTTATTATTAAAGAGCGAATGGCGCCTCAGTTGTTGGAAGCATTGGATGCTGCTATCAGGCGATTGCCGGAATATCATGAAATGATGCCTATTTTAAAGGCGAAGTACGCCGCTGTTCAAGCTGGATTTGGTGGTGAACAGGAGTTGGATAAGGTTTTTGAACGGTATGCTTTTTCAATGGAGTATGGTGTTTTTCATGATGTATCGCTTGTATCGAGCACACTTTTTCAAGTGGATACGTTGTTGGTTACCCCATGGTATGCAGTCTTATTCGAAGTGAAAAATATTGCAGGTGAATTAATGGTAACAGCTAATCCGCCGCAGTTGATTCGCAAGTCTGATTCTGGCCAAGTGAGTGGATTTAAAAGTCCCATTGCCCAGCTGGAGAGCAATTGTGAGCTGTTTGAAGATTGGTTAACTAGCAGAGGGTTGTCAGTTCCTGTGTATGGCGCCGTCGTCCTCGCGTATGCAAAACAGCGAATTGACGTGTTTGACACGGAAGTTCCAATTTTATTTCCACATGCAGTCCCGACATTCATTCGCAAACTCCCGAGAGGTTCTCGCATGTTGGATGATCAAGCATTTAGGGGTCTACTGAATAGCTTGAAGAAGTGTCATCGTCCATTTATTCCTGCACCAATTTGTAGTACATATGCTATTTCCAAACAAGACATTCGTACGGGTGTGATTTGTCCTGGGTGTGGGGGTTTTGGGATGGAGAAATACTCGGGAGGCTGGCGTTGTCTGTCTTGTGGGAAAACCAGTCGAAAAGCGCATGAGCAAGCAATCCGTGATTGGTTCCTATTGTTTGGTGGAGAGATGAGGAATAAAGATTGCAGGACATTTCTTCATGTAGATCGACAGCAAACTGCACATCGCCTTTTGGTATCGATGGAGTTACAGACGAAAGGTACGTATAGGGACAGAGTGTATAAAAATCCTTATCAATTATAATAGTGAGAAAAAGCGCACAGCAATGTGTGCTTTTTCATTGGAAATGATAGAGTCTTGCACAGTTTTCTCATTTTACTAATTTGAAATGGAAGGATATATGCAGGGAAATGGGGAAACGGTGGTAAAGTCGTTTGAATCGGTGGTAACGTGGACCAAACCGGTGGTAAAGTGCTGAGAAACGGTGGTAATCGCCAACGAAACGGTGGTAAACGCCGGCGAACCGGTGGTAAGTGAAAATTCCTTATATATGTAGCTCTATAAAGAGGAGAATCTACTTGAAGTGGCCGGTTAAAGGTTATTTTGGGGTAAAATTTATTTAACACTCCACCTTTCAGAGCGAATTTTCCCTTAAACATCTTTATAATGCAAGTAAGAGAGGGTGTGCGAAGGATGGATATGACGATTTTCATTGTGGAGGATGATGAGGCAATTTTCACCTCATTGCAAGAGCGGTTGGCGCAATGGTCGTTTCGTGTGGTGGGACCTGAGAATTTTCATCAGGTGATGGAGGCTTTTATTGAGGCGAAACCGCATCTTGTCATTATGGATATTCAGCTTCCGGCGTATGATGGGTTCCATTGGTGCCGGGAGATTCGGGCGGTTTCAAAAGTGCCAATCATCTTTTTGTCGTCGCGTGATCATCCGATGGATATGGTGATGGCGATGAATATGGGGGCGGATGATTATATCCAGAAACCGTTTCATACGGATGTGTTGCTGGCGAAAATTCAGGCGACGCTTCGTCGGACGTATGCGTATGCGGAGGAGTCGGTTGATGTATTGGAGTGGAATGGTGCTGTTATTGACATGAAGCGGGGCGTCATTCGGAAAGACGGCATCGATTTGGAATTGACGAAGAACGAATTTTTCATATTGACTGTGCTTGTTCAATATAAAGACGAGATTGTTTCGCGGGATGAATTAATTCGGAGGTTGTGGGACGATGAGCGATTTGTGAACGATAATACGTTAACTGTGAATGTTACACGGTTGCGGCAGAAACTCGCAGAAGTCGGACTCGGTGACGCGATTGTCACAAAAAAAGGAATGGGTTATATGGCGGTGACGTTGTGAAGGAATTTTTAGCGTATGTAGGCGATATGAAAAGCTGGATTTTGCTGTTCGGCGGTGCGCTTATCTTTACGGATGTGCTCATCTGGATGGATAAAGGGCTGTCGATGGAGATGAGTTCTCTGATTTATTTAAATGGCTTGCTGGTTATGGTTTTCGTTATTTTTCTCGTCTGGCGTTACAAAAAAGAGACGTCTTACATGAAGGAATTGATACATATTGCAGCTGAAAATGATGTGCATTGGCAGGAAGCGTTGCCGGAACCAGTGTTTAACCGCGATCAACTAACGAATGAATTTCTTGGACAAATTGCAACAGACCAGCTGAATAATCTATCTGAAATCAAAACAGCAAACCTCATCGAAAGTGATTACACGGCGGCATGGGTGCATGAAGTGAAAGCGCCGTTAACTGCGATGAAGATGACAATTGATGCAAATCGTGAGTTTCCACCGATGCGAAAAATTGAAGCGGAATGGCTTCGGGTGCATTTGCTCATTGACAGACAATTGTACATGTCACGGATGCCTTCGCTTGAAACAGATTATGTACTTACGCTTACCGAGATTGTTCGATTGGTGACAGCGGAATTACGTGATTTGACGCCATGGTGTCTGGAAAAGAATATTGGGATTGAGCTGGATGAAAAGGAGCTGGCGGTTGTTACGGATAGTAAATGGTGCCGTTTTATCATTCGCCAGTTGCTGACTAATGCGATAAAATACAGTCCAGCTGGTGGCACAATTTCAATTACTACGAATCAAAAACCGAGTGGTCATCGGGTATTGTGCATTTCGGATGAAGGGCCAGGTATTCCTGCACACGATTTGCCGAGGGTGTTTGACAAAGGATTTACGGGAAACACGGGCAGATTGCATAATGCTGCGACTGGACTTGGCCTTTATTTAGCACAACAAGTGGCTATGAAAATCGGTATACTTCTGACCATCAAGTCTGAAGTCGGCAAAGGGACGACGGTGCATATGACGTTCCCGATGGAAAATGAATTTGATGCTACACGAAAGTGACAACAATGTAACGTTGACCGACCTGTTTGTCATGTGAATCAAACGACTGTATGCCAAACGATACGTAAGATTAAGGTATAGCAAACAGGGAGGTAAACGGAATGGAACCATATAAAACGGTATTGCATGCACAAAATGTTCGGAAGTCATTCGGGTCACGGGGGAATGTGCAACACGTCTTGAAAGGTATCGACTTACGTGTAATGGAAGGTGAATTTGTCGGCATCATGGGGGCGTCAGGTGCCGGGAAGACGACACTGTTGAATGTTCTTGCGACAATTGACCGTACGACGGAAGGATCAATTCTCATTGGGGATTCGGATATTTCGAAAATGAAAGATCGTGAGCTATCCGCGTTCAGACGTGATCAGCTAGGATTCATATTCCAAGATTACAATTTGCTCGATACATTGACTGTGAAAGAGAATATTTTATTGCCCGTATCGCTCGGAAAGATGAAAAAGCGCGTGGCCGAGGATCAGTTCAATACCATTGCGGATTTGTTAGGTATTAAAGAGTTGGCGAATAAATACCCACACGAAATTTCAGGTGGTCAGAAGCAGAGGACGTCTGCAGCACGCGCGCTTATCAATAAGCCATCGATGGTTTTTGCAGATGAACCGACAGGAGCGCTGGATTCGAAATCAGCTTCGTCACTGCTTGGAACATTGGAAGATGTGAATAAACAACGTGGTGTCACAATTATGATGGTGACCCATGATCCTGTTGCGTCGAGCTACTGCAGCCGAGTTGTTTTCCTGAAAGATGGAAACATTTATTCGGAATTATACCGCGGTGATAAAACGAGACAAGCGTTCTTCCAGGAAATCCTGAAAGTGCAAGGTGTGCTCGGGGGTGACAGCGTTGACGCTTTTTGATCTCGTCGTCCGCAGTATGAGAAAGAATATCAAGCACTACTATTTGTATTTTTTTGCGCTCATTTTTAGTGTTGTGTTGTATTTTGTATTTGCTACGTTACAGCATGATCCGGCGGTTGTTGAACAATCGGGTGGAAAAATGGGAACTGCGTTTAAGGCTGCAGGTATTCTGTTGCTGTTTATAGCAGGGATTTTCGTCGTTTATGCGAATTCAATTTTTCTAAAAAGAAGAAGCCGAGAAATCGGTCTTTACCAGTTGATTGGGCTAACAAAAGGTGCAGTTGCACGACTGTTAATTTTGGAAAATACGCTGCTTAGTGCAGGGGCGTTGGCAATTGGAATCGGTGCTGGAATCCTTGTGTCACGTGTGTTTTTATTGTTGCTCATGAAATTAGTTGGGTTTGATGGATTTATTGAGCTGACGTTTTCGAACACGGCAGTTTTGCAGACGGTTATTGTGTTCATTGCAATCATCATCCTAACTTCCATACAAATGCTTATCGCAGTGCGTCGTACAACATTGCTTGGCCTTTTTAATGCGGAAAAGCAAGGCGAACATCCGAAAAAGCCGAAAGCTTTCCGTTCGGCATTTCTTGCCCTTTTGGGAATGGTCTTAATCGGATTTGGCTATTGGCTGTCGGGGCGTATGATCAATGCTTTTCTGCTTATTAATATGCTTGTTGTGTTAGCGACAACGATTTCAGGCACCTATCTGTTATTCAGAGTGACAATCAGCTGGTTGTTTTATCAAGTACGGAGACGTAAACAAGGGCATTTAGGCTTAAAAGGAAGTCTGTCCATTGCACCGCTCATGCATCGTATGAAAGGAAATGCAAATTCACTCACAATTATTACCGTGTTGTCGGCTATGACGTTAGCCATGTTGGCGGGGGCGTACTCGCTTTATTATTCGACAGAGAAGGAGACTCGTTCTGTTTATCCACATGATTTCATGTTTGGAGGCTATGGAGAGCAGGATGAGGCGGTAGAGAAGCAATTTACGGATGAACTTGATCGGCAAGGGATTTCGTATCAGTATACGCCGATTGAAGCTTTGAATTTGGATGGGAAATTCCTTGAGGAAACTTCGTCGACCAAGTGGTTAGGAGAAAACTTATATGCAAACATTATCAGTGTAAAACAACTCCAGCAAGCCGGTATCGATGTTGACTCCCCTGATGCGCAAACAGCTTATTTCTATGATGCGTCTGTCTATTGGATGATGAAAACGGAGGACGTCCCTTTTACTGTGCAATTGAGGACAGAACAAAATGAGCTGGACGTAACTGTTACAAAGGTGCGAGAAGGAAATGTCATCAATCTACCTTTTGCCGGTACACAACTTGTCGTGGATGATGCATTTTATCATGAAATAAAAGACCGGTTTATCAATGAAGAAGAGGAACACAGAATTAGCAACTTTAATGCGATTGCGATTTTGGATAAAGATCAGCAAGCTGAAGCTTCTGCTATTTATCATGAGCTTTTAGATGCCGAAGACCGTATGACATTTGATTATTATTCACAATATGTCTCAACGATGCAAACTTCGGGGTTGCTGATCTTCATTGCGGGTTTTCTAGGTCTCGTTTTCCTCGTTTCGACAGGTAGCATCCTGTATTTCAAACAAATGACAGAAGCCGACCAGGAGAAGAGAAGTTATGCGACGTTGCGCCAGTTAGGCTTCACGGTACAAGACATTATGGGTGGCATTATTCGCAAACAACTATTTGTCTTCGGAGTACCGTTACTGATTGGACTGCTACACTCTATCTTTGCGATTAAGGCAGCATCTTTCATGTTCATGTCCGATATTACTGTGCCCGCGTCGATTGCAATGAGTATTTACGCACTCATTTACATCATGTTCTGCTTCTTGACAGTAGGGTATTACCGTAAAACAGTGAAAGCAGCTTTTTGAGGGGTGGAATGATTTGTGGGCGGTGATAAGGTTTCTTGCAACGATAGGGGAGAGTGGCTGGAATCCATGTAACCGGAAAACTAGATGGGCGAAAAGAGGATTGTAGGAAATTTCCTGAAAACAAGAGAATCGGTGATAAAGTACTCTGAATCGGTGATAAAGTGCTCTGAATCGGTGATAACGAGGCTCAAATCGGTGATAACGGTCGCCAAACCGGTGATAACGGGAAAAAGCCGATTGAGCCCAACGAGATTTGTAGGAAATTCCCTGAAAGCACGCGAATCGGTGGTAAAGTGTCTAGAATCGGTGGTAACATGGCTCAAATCGGTGGTAAAGTCGCTTGAATCGGTGGTAACTTGCTGAGAAACGGTGGTAATCACCAGCGAATCGGTGGTAACGGGAATATGCCTTCACCATGCTGTATTACTTAGAGAGAAACTGACTGGAAAAGTGCGAATCGGTGATAAAGTGACGAGAATCGGTGATAACTGCTCGAGAACAGGTGATAAAGTGCTCCGAATCGGTGATAACGACTCGAGAACCGGTGATAACCACCTCCGAACCGGTGATAACGGAGGAATACAGCTACAACCATGCAACCTATCGTAAAAGGAAACTATCTGTTAACTCCATCCCGCAATAACGACAACTCCTTCGTTCCCGCACAATATATAGAAATCATCTCAAAACGTCGTGTCCGTGTGACTCGGCGTTTTAGGCTTTTATTTGAAAAAAGGTATTTTTTATGTAGATAGGGTAAAGACGAAGGAGATGTGATAAATTTATTGCTTAAGGAGTGATGACGATGAAAGTGTTGGAATGGCTAGTTGGACCGGCCAATGATTTTTTGTGGACGTACATATTGATCGGGCTTTTATTAGCGGGCGGTTTGTATTTTACGTTCCGAACGAAGTTTGTGCAATTTCGTCTGTTCCGGGAAATGTTCCGGCTCATCGTGGAGAAGAAGGGGAGCGATGATGGCGTATCTGCGTTCCAGGCATTCACGATTAGTGCGGCGTCTCGGGTAGGAACCGGAAACGTGACGGGGGTTGCGTTGGCAATCGGAATTGGTGGTCCTGGCGCTGTATTTTGGATGTGGGTCATAGCGTTGATTGGTATGGCGACTGCGTTTGTAGAGAGTACGCTTGCGCAAGTGTATAAAGTGAAGGATGGCGACACATTCCGTGGGGGTCCTGCCTATTATATGGAAAAGGCGTTAGGTTTCCGCAAGTTAGGTATTGTTTTTGCTATCTTATTGACGCTTTGTTTTGGATTCATCTTTAACGCTGTGCAGTCGAATACGATTAGTCAGTCGTTTCATGATGTGTTTAATCTTCCTTTTTGGGCTGTTGGATTAGCGCTCGTTCTGTTGACGGCTGTCATTATTTTTGGTGGCGTTAAGCGGATTGTGAAAGTGACACAATCGATCGTACCGGTTATGGCGACGTTTTATATTTTAATTGCACTCTTTGTTGTACTAATGAATTTTAGTGAAATTCCTGCAATGATTGCATTGATTTTTGAGCATGCATTCGGGATTAAGGAAATGGCAGGTGGCGGTGTCGGAGCAGCGTTAATGCAAGGTGTCCGTCGTGGTTTATTTTCCAATGAAGCAGGGATGGGTAGTGTGCCGAACGCAGCGGCAACTGCAAACGTTTCACACCCGGCGAAGCAGGGACTTGTGCAAAGTTTAGGCGTGTTCTTTGATACGATCATTGTTTGTTCTGCGACTGCCTTCATTATTATTCTTGCAGGTCTTTACGATAAAGGTGAAGAAAGTGGCATCATTTTGACGCAAGCTTCTATGGAAGTGCACGTCGGATCTTGGGCACCATACTTCATAGCGATCGCTATTATGTTCTTTGCATTTAGCTCCATTATTGGAAACTATTACTATGGTGAAACGAATATTGAATTCATCAATGCGCATAAGTCGTGGATGGTAGTGTACCGAGTAGCGGTTCTCGGCATGGTCATGTTTGGTGCATTGGCGAAAGTGGATATCGTTTGGAGTATGGCGGATTTATTCATGGGCATAATGGCGATTTTAAACTTAGTTGTCATTCTGTTGCTTGGGAAAGTCGCTTTTAAAGTGTTGGATGATTTTTCTACGCAACGCAATCAAGGAAAGGATCCCGTATTTAAAGCAAGTTCAGTGCCTGGGTTAAAAGGCGCGGACTGTTGGGAAGATAAACACGAACTGTGACGCAAATAAAACCGATCGCTCCCTCTACCAAAGACGGGACGATCGGTTTTTCCTTTTTACATTTCTTGAGGTGCTTGCATGCCTAACAGTCGCATTGCTTCCGTCAGCACAATGGTCACACTATGGATGAGTGCAGTACGATAAGGAAGTTGGGCTGTATCGGAGAGCACTTTTACATTTCCGTAGAACGAATTGAATGCTTGTGCGAGATCGACGGCATATTTTGCAATAATGGAGGGATCTAATTCGTCCGTTGCACGCTTGACGACTTGCGGGAATTGCTCAAGCAACTTAATCGTTTCCCATTCGTAGTCATTCACTTCAGTCACTTCGAATGAATCAACCATACCTGCTTTTCGCAAAACGGAGTGCGCGCGGGCATTCGTATATTGAATATACGGTCCGGTTTCACCTTCGACTTGCAACATCGACTCCAAGTTGAATTCGATATCGTGTTTGCGGTGTTGTTTCAAGTCGCTGAATAAAATTGCCCCGACCCCGACAGCTTCTGCCACTTCGGATTGATTGGCAAGTGTCGGATTTTTCTCTTCAATCGTCCGTTGAGCCAGCTCAATCGCTTCTGTCAGTACTTGTTCTAGCAAAACAATTTTTCCTTTACGCGTGGACATTTTCTTTCCACCTTGTAAAATAAGCCCGAACGGTACGTGGTGCATCTCTTCTCCCCATGCATAGCCCATCTTACTGAGCACGTGCTTCACTTGAGTGAAATGCAAACTTTGTTCATTCCCCACAACGTATATGGATTTGACGAAATCATACGTGTTGTTACGATCGATTGCTGCGGCCAAGTCGCGTGTCGCGTACAACGTAGCCCCGTCTGATTTTTTGATTAAACAAGGCGGCATCGTCTCGCCGAGGTCGACAACTTGCGCACCGTCAGATTCAACTAATAAACCCTTTTCTTCGAGTTCTTCTACGACAGGCAGCATTTTATCATTGTAGTACGCTTCTCCGTTATACGAATCGAACTCCACACCTAGCAAGTCGTAAATACGTTGAAATTCCTTCAGCGATTCCGTTTTGAACCATTTCCATAACGCAAGCGCATCGGCATCGCCGTCTTCCAATGCTTTAAAAGCAGCACGGCCTTCGTCATTCAAAGAAGCGTCCTGCTCCGCTTCTTCATGGAACCGGATGTACAGCTTCAACAATGTTTCAATAGGTGCTTGGCGGACGTCTTGCTCATTGCCCCATTTCCGATAAGCCGTTAGCAACTTTCCAAATTGGGTACCCCAGTCACCGATATAGTTGATCTTTACAGGTTTAAACCCGCTTTTCTCCAGCAATAAAGCAATGGAATTCCCAATGACCGTAGACCGTAAATGCCCCATGGAAAAAGGCTTCGCGATATTTGGTGAAGAAAGATCGATTGTTACGACGCCGTCATTGCCTTCATTCGAAGACCCGAAAGTGGAACCTTGCGTGACAATCGTATGCAAAATGTCGTTTGAAACACCATTTCGGTCCAAAAATATATTTACATACCCATTGACGGCTTCTACTTTGCGAATGGAAGGGTGCTGTATAGAAGCAGCGATTTCTTCTGCAATCATTGCAGGTGATTTTCGAAGGACCTTTGCAAATGGGAAGCAAGGCAACGCGAAGTCACCTAGATGTGCATAAGCAGGACGCTCCAACGCATGCTCTTCCAACGGGATCGGACTGACAGACTGTAAAATTTCCAAAATCACATTTTTCATTTCCTAAACTCCTTTTTAGGCATAATAAAAAGCCTCCATCTCAAACGATTGAGACGAAAGCTTGTTCCGCGGTACCACTCAAATTGCCTGCAATCCAGGCCACTTTCTCCTAACGGCGAGACACCGGCTTCTCCTACTGAACTCAGAAAAGCATCTTCGAAGTGCGCTTCACGATCTCCCCTCACCAGGCTCCCACCCCCCCCAGCTCGCTACAGAAATAAAAGACCGTTACTCTCTTCATCATCGATATTGTATCTGAATGTACCAAAATGGAAGTGTAATGTCAATAGGCACTGCGAGTAGATGGATTCAAATGAAAATTATTCCTTTACGAAAAAAGAAAATGCGAAGATTGCTTCTCCCTTAATCTCTCCATTCCATCGAAGGATGGCGGAAAAATAGTATCTCCCCGGTTCCTGAGGGCCTTTGAAAGTGTGGCTGCCATTGTTCTCATCTAGGGTTTCAACTGTTGTTTCTTCGCCTTTAAAATGTTGGATAATCTCCAGTTCATCTATATACCATTTTGCATCGGGGGTGTTAAAACTCGAGTTTAGCTTCATGATTACAAGTTCATCCTCTTGCTGAACAATCATCGCAGGATAGCCTTTCACTAACTCTTCTGGATCATGAGGTTGGAGGTTATTGCATTCCTTTCCTTCTTCTTCCCAACACCCGTCCGAATCGGTGGTAACTGCTCATGAACCGGTGAGAACGGGAAAACTCCCTATTATTAAGCACAATCTCCTTTAATCCCCTCGCCGCTCGACAATTTCCGAGCCGACCATTTACCCATAATAAAACTCCCAAATCTCCACCAAAAAAATAGGTCAAATCCACCTTATTATTTTCATACATGTTCTTTGCTTCAAAAGTAACTTCTACAAAATTCAACAAAAAATATACGTTCCCCTTATGAATCGATTCGTTACGACTATTCCTCATTTACAATTTCTGTTTCTATTAATCATCTTCCCTAAAATCCTACTGCCCTTTTGAAAGTTTGAAATTCAATTATAACTTTTTAGCTATTTACGATTAGAACACAACATGTTAGGGTAGTTAAAGAGAAAAGAACACTATATATAGTATTTGCGATGAAATGGTACCAAGTTCGGTTTAATAGGGAATCCGCTAGTCGGAGCTGTCCCCGCAACTGTGAACGTAGACGACCGCCTCATGACCACTGTGACAAGCACGTTGCGGGAAGGGGAGACGGAAGGATGAAACGTCAGCCAGTAGACCTGCCATTCATCGTCGAGCGACACTTTCTTCGGGGGTTGAGAAGTGGAAGTGAATCCGTGTAATGCTTATATGTAAGCATTGTTCCGATTTGTTTCTACAACTTACAACAAAGCGATGACTCCTTGGGAAGGTTGACTCATGGCTTTTTTTATTTTTAATTAACACTTAAATTCTTTAATTCCCGGCAACGCCGGTAACTAGTATAGAAGGAGCGGGATTATTTTGACAATCATGCGTGAACAGACAAGCGGAGCTGATCTGCTGGACAAGCTGCAAGCCGAATTCGGAACGGAGAAATTACAACCATTACTGCTAGCGAGCGAACGTTGGAACGAGCGTCATCCGGAAGCGAGCCGTTCGGAATGGGCGAAAGCGATGATTCTGGAGTGCTTGAGCAATATTGATGAGGCGTCTTCTTATTGGACATTCGTCGCGGCACGCATTTATTTAGATGATGTGTATGCACGCCAAACACAAGCGCGTGGTGTCGAAGTGTATACAGATTTCGCGAAAAATGTCGAAAAACTGGTGCAACAAGGTTTGTACACACCTGTACTGACAGAAAAATATTCACATGATGAGTTGAATGAGCTCGGTCGTTTCCTTGAACCGGAGCGGGACAAGCTATTTACATATATCGGGCTAAAGACACTGATGGATCGCTATGCGGCAGTGAATTTTGATAAACAACCGGTCGAGTTGCCACAAGAACGTTGGATGATTATTGCCATGACGTTAATGCAAAACGAAACGGACAATCGTCTAGGGAAAATTGCTGAAGCGTACTGGGCGATGAGCAATTTGTACATGACCGTTGCAACACCTACTTTGTCGAATGCCGGAAAGCCGCATGGTCAGCTATCAAGCTGTTTCATCGACACGGTTGATGATTCCTTACAAGGTATTTATGACAGCAACACGGACATTGCCAATTTGTCGAAATATGGCGGTGGAATCGGTGTATATATGGGGAAAGTCCGTTCACGTGGGTCCTCCATCCGTGGGTTCAAAGGAGCATCCAGTGGTGTGCTTCCGTGGATTAAACAACTGAACAATACTGCAGTTAGTGTCGATCAGCTTGGCCAACGCCAAGGTGCGATCGCAGTGTATCTTGACGTGTGGCATAAAGACATTTTCACATTCCTTGACCTGAAACTGAACAACGGGGATGACCGTCTGCGTGCGCATGATATTTTTACAGGCGTTTGTATGCCGGATATTTTCATGGAGCAAGTCGAAGCGCGTGCCGAGTGGCATTTATTCGACCCGCACGAAGTCCGTACAGTGATGGGGTATTCGCTCGAAGATTTCTATGATGAGTCAAAAGGGCAAGGCAGTTTCCGTGAAAAATATGAGGAATGTGTAAACCATCCTTCATTGACGAAAGAGACAGTTCCTGCGATTGAAATTATGAAACGCATCATGCGAAGCCAATTGGAAACAGGGACGCCATTCATGTTTTATCGTGATGAAGTAAACCGGGCGAACCCGAACAAACATGAAGGTATGGTGTACTCAAGTAACCTCTGTTCAGAAATCATGCAAAACATGAGTGCGACGCAATTTGAGTCCGTAACGCTTGAAGATGATATTGTCGTCACACGTTCAAAGCCAGGCGATTTCGTTGTTTGTAACTTGTCTTCAGTTAACCTTGGACGTGCTGTACCGGCTGACGTTTTGGAAAGATTGATCACGATACAAGTGCGCATGCTTGATAATGTCATTGATTTGAATAAAATCCCGGTTGTCCAAGCGCAACGGACGAATTCCCGTTACCGTGGAATCGGACTTGGAACATTCGGTTGGCACCATTTGTTAGCATTGAAAAATATTCAATGGGAATCCGATGAAGCAGTGGCGTACGCGGATGAACTCTATGAAAAAATCGCCTTCTTGACGATTAAAGCTTCAATGGAATTGGCGAGTGAAAAAGGGGCTTATCCATTGTTTGAAGGCTCTGATTGGCACACTGGTTCTTATTTCGAGAGACGCGATTACCAATCGGAAGAATGGCAGGAGCTACGTGCGAATGTCGCAGCAAACGGGATTCGAAACGGCTATCTGATGGCGGTTGCGCCGAATAGCTCAACTTCGGTCATCGCAGGTTCAACAGCTTCCATCGACCCGATTTTCAAGCCGTTTTATCACGAGGAGAAAAAGGATTACAAGTTACCGGTCATTGCACCAGATTTGGACCACAACACGTACGATGTGTACCGCCGCTCCGCGTATATTGTGGACCAACGTTGGTCGATTAAGCAGAATGCGGCTCGACAACGTCATGTCGACCAATCCATTTCGTTTAACGTGTATGTGCCGAACAACATCCGTGCGTCCGTCTTGCTCGATTTGCATATGCAAGCTTGGAAGTCCGGCATGAAAACGACCTATTATACACGTTCGACGGCTTCCGACATTGAGGAGTGCGAATGGTGTCATTCCTAATTGCGTATGCTTCGTGGAGCGGCAATACGCAAGAAGTGGCGGAACTAGTAGAGGAAACGTTGCTGCGTGAAGGAATGGATGTGACTGTGCATCGGATTGGTTTAGGGCCTGTACCAGATCCCCGCCAATTCGATGCGATGATCGTCGGTTCATTCACATGGGATAAAGGGGCGACGCCGGACGAAGTGAAAGATTTTGTCTTGGACGTCGGATATAAGCCGGACAATGTATACGTATTTGGAACGGGTGATACGCAGTTTGGCGGAGACGACCTGTTTTGCAATGCTGCAGTGAAGCTCGCGAAGTTTTACGCGTCACGCATGGCTCCCCTGAAAATTGAACAAAGTCCACGTGGCGCGCAAGAACAAACCGTCATTGACTGGGCGAAAGGAGTTTTACAACAATGGAAACACTCACACGCGTTAAAGTGCTGAATCCAGCGAATCCAAATAAATCAACAGCGATTTTTGGTGGAAAAGCGAGCGGCATCCTGAATTGGAATGACCTTGCACATCCACATTTCTATACATTACGACAAAAAATCCGTTCACTATTTTGGACGGCGAATGAAGTCGATATGACACAAGATGTTAAGCAGTTCGGCAACTTATCGAAAGCCGAGCAGGAAGCATTTTTGAAAATTATCGGTTTGCTGGCGACACTTGACGGACCGCAAACGGTCATTGCGATGAAAATTGCAGACTTTGCAACTGATCCTTCGGTAAAATCGATCATGGCAACAATTGCCGATCAGGAAAGTGAGCACAACCACAGTTATGCTTACGTGTTATCATCCGTCACGACATTGGACAAGCAGATGGCTTCATTTGAAATGGGACGTAGCGATGAAGTACTGATGAAGCGAAACGAACGGATTGTCGACATTTACAACGAATTTGCAGAGAATCCGACAATCGAAACCGTGTTGAAGGCGATGGTCTATACGACGCTATTGGAAGGCCTATTCTTCTATAGTGGCTTTGCGTTTTTCTACAATCTTGCACGCCACCAGAAGATGGTCGGAACGTCTACAATGATTTCGTATATTAATCGCGACGAGTTACAGCACGGAAAAGCAATTAGTGACATTTTCCGCGCAACCCTTGCCGAAAATCCTGCCTACAATACAGAAGAATTTACGGAATGGATTTACGACCAATTCCGCCACTCCGTTGAACAGGAAATCATCTGGAGCAACTATGTGCTTGGTGGAATCGAAGGGATCGACTTGGACGAAATGGCTGGCTACGTCAAATACCGTGCAAACAAAATGTTGCGTATGCTTGGTCTAAGCGAAATCTATCCAGCGTACACGGATAACCCGATGAAGTGGATCCGCGCGTATGTCGATAGTTTTGACGATACAAAAACCGATTTCTTTGAGCAAACATCGAGACAGTATGTGAAGACAAGCGATTTGAACGGGTTTGATGATTTGTAAGGTTATGTACAAATGACTAGTAGGGAAGGACACCTTTTCGATGTGGGAAGGGGTCCTTCTTTTTTGTGTGCGAATTGAGGCTAGTTAATGAAGATTTAAAGTGCGAATCTCATTTAACAGGAAATGGATCTATATGATAAACTATCAATACCAACAATTAGGAGGAAAGAGAGATGGAAATTTACTTTTTAGGGGCAATTGCACTCGTCGCAGTGTTTTTTGTCATTACGTATGCTGTTCGAATAGGCATTGATACGTCTAAGCAAATGCGGGCCATTAGAAGGGAAATGATTGCACTGAGGAATCAGGTAAAACGACTAGAAGAAGACAAATGAGCTCGTATCGTTCATCGTATGAAGAAGACGACAAATAATGTCGATAAATGTCGAATTGTAAGGAAGGAGAACATCAAACCGCGTGAAATGGATAAAAGAGGCTATTTTTCACGCGATTTGATGATTGAAGGAAATGATTAATTGAAATAGGTAGCTTCGTTTGGACGATTTTCCAACATCTTGATTAAATTTAACAGTAACCGTTTCTCCATCTCTCCACGTAAATACAATGGATGCCATTTTCCGAGTGCGTTATGCGCCTCGTGCAGTTTTTGGATTGCCCCGTCAGCATCACCATGTCGATACAATTGTAGCGCCTGTCGTTTGAAGTCGATAACTTTGTCGACTTTGCTGATTGATTGGAGCAGCGCTTCGACTCCTAGGTAACTTGTCAGCTTTCCTTCGAACAACAAAGCTGTCGCAAAAGTAATTGCAGCCATATCGGCATAATAGTCAGGCTTGTTGACGTCAAGTTTGTCAATAACCGGTTGTGCAAGGGCGGTTACGCGGCTTGCTTCATTCGGAAAATAGTAATACCCGATCGTTTGCAAGTAGATTTTACTCATAGGGTCGTCGGATTGAACGAGTAATTCTAGTTTCTGAATGAATGCTGGTGACCACTCCTTCACGTCTTCCACTTGCAAACTTTTCGTCGCCATGGCATACCCCGTAAGCATGACGGTATCTTGCTTTGTTTTCAGCTTTTGTAAGACCAACCCATCCGTCATGACGCTGCTTGCCATAGCAGGCTTCAAGTTCATTGTGCCTAACAGAATGTTTAGTAGACCAAAGATAAGAAAGAATGGCTCGTGCCACGTGAAGAAAGCAAGCGCGAGTGAAAGGGCACCTAGCACAATGTTTGTGATAGGTCCCCCATAGACATAACGAATGAGTTTTTTACGCATAATGTGCTTATCCAACTGTTCAGGAAATACCATCATGGCTCTGCCTAAGTACCCAAGAACCGAGGGGACGAGATGGAAATACAACTTTCCTTTATACCGTTCGATGACGAATGGGCCGACACTTAGATTGAGTAACTGCATCCCTTGGCCACGCCCTGCGATGAAATGTCCCATTTCGTGCAATAAAATGCCAAGAAAGATGCTGGCAAAAAGGCTTACGATGACGACTGCCGCTGATCGGATGGACCATGGTTCTGGGTAGATGATGTAGTAAAGGACTGCCAAAAACCCAATCAATCCACCAACCAAAAAGGCCGATAAATTTTTCAAATTAAACACCTCAGATTAGTTGAAAACAGTTTTGTAAATGAACACGAGAAGAACAGCGATGCAAAAGCTTATGAATAGCTTTATAACTTGTTTCATCTTAATCTATCATCCTTTTTCTGTATATGATATTGGTTACAATGAAAGACACAACGACCCATGCAGCGATGATGCCTAATTCAACAAGTACATCACCGAAACGACTGCCAGCTTCCACTTTTGTCGCTAATTCAATGAGTTGGATGTTCGGCAAGTACAAAGCGACTTTTAATATAGGATAACTATCCGCTAATTGTGTAATAAACGATCCAAGCGAAAAGATGAGAATGACAGGCATCACAATCAATGAAGCTTCCATTACCGATTTTGAATAGAGACCTAGAATGGTTCCGATTGCAATGTAAAATAAAGATGATAGCACGACAGCAACAACGATGACTGCTGTATCAGCCGGTTGGTATCCGGATAAATACGAAGTTAGCACAATGACGCCCAATGTCAAAATAAAGCTAAGCAAACTTTTTCCACCAATAATCTCCATTGTACTAGCTGGCGATAGCATCAGTCCGCGCAATGTGTTCTTTTCTTTTTCTTCAGCGATTAAACAACATTGGACGAAAGTTGCTACCATTGCCATTGCTAAGTTGATTAATAAATAATGAGAGGTGAGATCTTCGACACCTGCACGTCCATACATAAAGCCTAAGCCAATCGGAACGAATAACACGGAAGAAACCGCCCAGTTTCGTGAAAAATCCTTGAAATCCTTTTGAAAGATTGCGTTAACACGTTTTAATGAAATGTTCATGCCAATTTCCTCCCTGTCACTTCTACAAAAATTTGACCAAGCGTCGGTTCGTTTGAATGGATGGTTACAACTTGGTTGTTCTTCATATAGTCGAAGAGTTGCTGTGCACCTTCAGCTCCTGCAGGTAAGATTACTTTCTCCTCATTTACTAATTCGACAGTGAGTGTCGAATCAGAGTACATTTTTCTAAGTTTATCTGGTTGATCCAACAGCTGAATTTTGCCCTTATTTAAAAAGGCAACGCGGTCACACAACGCTTCTGCCTCTTGCATGTCGTGCGTTGTGAGAAAAATGGTGGTTCCCTTCGCATTAAGCGCTCGCAAACCTTCGTGGATATGCAAGGAGTTTGTCGGATCAAGTGCAGATGTTGGCTCGTCAAGAAAGAGGAGTTCCGGCTCGTGTATGAGTGCCCGTGCTAACGTCACACGTTGTGCCATCCCTTTCGATAACGTAGAAACCTTTTTCTGTTTTGCCTCTCTTAGATTCACAGTATCGAGTACTTCATCAATCTTTGAATGGGGCAGGTCATATAAATCACAATAGAGCTTTAGGTTATCATGGATTGACAATCTTCCGTACAAGCCACTGTTATCTGTCAGTACACCAAAGCGTTTCTTGTATTGTGATTTCTTCATCTGAGCAACAGGATCGCCAAAAACGGTTGCAACTCCATTTGTAGGAGTAAGTTGCCCGGTCAATATTTTAATCGTCGTTGTTTTTCCTGATCCGCTCGGCCCAAGGAAGCCAAATATTTCTCCTCTCTTCACATGAAAGTCGACACTTTCAATAGCTGTTTGATTCCCAAAAACTTTCGCTAAACCGCTAACTTCAATTATATTGTCCATTTTCATCCTCCTAAGTCGATCGCTTACGCAATTCATTTCGTACTCTTAGCATAAGCAAAGAAAAAAGGAAGTGCATTTGAATTCAGGTGAAAAGAGCACTCGTGAAGTTGAATGGAGCATAAAAAGAGTTGAATGAACGGATAATAGCATAGGATTTTTGTACGTCTAGCCACATGTAGAGTAAAAAACGCTATTTCCACGGTTGAGTTGGAACAGTAAATGGTTGTTTCATAGCACATAGCTTATCCTTTGCTTGAAAAGCTGGGAACGATGATAGGTTACGTCATGTGATGAATGGGTACCGTATTTGTAGGATTGGATTACGGTACTTAACCAAATAAGCAATAAAGCATTTACTTTGGCAACTAGTAAAGTAATAAACAGAACCTTTGAAAGTGATCTCTTCAATGCTCTGTTTAGCGATGAAAAATTTGCGTTTAATGCGTAGGAATTGTCGTATTATTTCCGAGGAAATAATACAATTTCCAACAGGTTTAGAGTCCAAGCATCTCTTTTAGCTCAATCATCTTTGTTTTTGATAGAGGAATTGTCGATTTGTCTTTATCATCTAGCACAAGACTATAGCTATTCCTAGTCCACGTAATGACTTCACGTACTTTTTGTAAGTTTACGATATAGGATCGATGGCATCGAAAGAAACCAAATGGCAACAATCTTGTCTGCAAATCGTTTAATGTCGACACGGAAGGAAACGATTCTCCCTTAATATGTAAGAAAGATTGTCCATCATTACTTTCAATATAATCAATTTCCGGTGGATCAAATAGAACGATTTTATCATTCACCTTCGTCGGAATTTTTTCGAGACGAACTGGAATGATTGATTCCTGTATTGTTTCTTCACGATCCAAGGATGCTTCTTCATTAATAGCAAGCTTCGTAGAAAAGGCACGAAGCCCATTTTCGTCTAATCGGAAAATTTCATCCGCCATCGTCACGGCGCTCTCCATATTTCCTGTAATGATGAAAGTTGTTAAGTTTTGTTGTTTGAGTCGTTCAATCGTTGATAATAAAATCCTTTTTGATTCCAAATCAAGATTTTGGTCAGGCTCTTCCAGCACATAGATAGATGGATCTTGGATGAGAAGACAGGCAAGTTGGACACGCTTTCTCTCTGAATAGGATAAGTGCTTAATTTTTATGTTCCGCTTCGTTTCCAAATGCGTCAATTCAATTACATCGTCAATACATATTGAAGTCTCATATATCCGCTTAGTAAATCGTAGCATTTCTTCTATTGATAATCGTTCATAAAGTCCGACATGTAAAAAGAAGAAACCAATTCGTCGTTTATGGTTGGAGATTGTCTGCTCATCGACACGGATTTCCCCTGTAGATAATCTTGTTTTATCAAGTAAAAGGTTCATCAGTTGCTCACGCACATTTACACTTGAATAAATCGCCACCGTTTTCCCAGGTACGACTGATAAATCAAATGCAGGAAAAATGATTGCATCATGAATTCTTTTTTCCGCGTTAATAAATTGGAGTGACACGGAACATTCCTCATTTCTACAAAAATCTCTATTTTCTATTCAGTATAACAGTTTTTGTATTGTTACGAAATTTCTTAGGGGAAAGGAGGATAATTGATAGGGAAGGAGAGAGTGACTTTTCAAAACAGAGGTTAACTCGTGGAGACGGTGGTAAAGTGCTTGGAAACGGTGGTAACGGCTCGAGAATCGGTGGTAAAGTGCTTGGAAACGGTGATAACGGCTTGAGTATCGGTGGTAAACTCGTTCAAATCGGTGATAACGGAGAATCTCGAACTTCTCACGTTGTTACAGCAACGACTACATCGTTAGTAGTTACGATTCCAACTCAAGCCATTGAATAATATTTATAGGCGGTATATTCTGTATAGAAGGACGATTTTTCGGGTGCGTTAAGAATGAGTGCCAAGATTGAAGGAGTT
The DNA here is from genome assembly GCF_041414805.1 of Sporosarcina sp. OR05. Lineage (NCBI taxonomy): Bacteria > Bacillati > Bacillota > Bacilli > Caryophanales > Caryophanaceae > Sporosarcina > Sporosarcina sp. OR05. Next base: position 120,333 of record NZ_JANKJL010000008.1, read on the forward strand.
TTTGAATGATGAATGCGTCGAATGAGCAGTTGGCCAATTTGCTTTTGCAGCTGTATGGGAAGTCGGATGAGGCGATTTTCTTTTTTGATCGGCAGGGGAAGGTATTGTCGATGAATACGGCAGCAGAGAAGATTTTGGACAAAGATGTATATGAGCAAATGATGGCGGGGAGCACGAAGGCGATTTGTCGGACGTGTAAAGGGTATATGAGTGCGGATGAAGTGCAGACTTGCCATGCGTGTTATATGTCCGAACCAAATCAGGATATTGGCTCGTTTCAAGTGTATTTTGAGACGAAGGGAAGGGGTGTCATTCCTTATTCGGCGAGTATTCAGACGATCGATGAAGCGACGGGTGTTCGGGTGTTCATGTTACGTGATTTGACGGATCAGTATCGGACACAAGACGAGTTGAACCGGAAAATGATGATGAAACGGGTCATTAAAGCGCAGGAAGATGAGCGGAAACGGTTGTCGCGTGAGCTGCATGACGGAGTTGCGCAGGAGATGCTCAGTTCGTTAGTCGACTTGCGTGTGTTGAAATATATGACAATCGAAGAAGACGTGTTGCAGAAAGTGCAACAGACAGAAGGATCGCTAATGCGTTTGTTGGACGATATCCGTCACTTGTCTGTAGAGTTAAGGCCGGCAACTTTGGATGATTTAGGATTAGAGGCTGCGTTCCGAACGCATTTCAAGTGGATTGAGAAGAATTATGGACTTCACGTGAATTTTCAAGCAGCTTTAGAGACGAAGCGTTATGAAAATGAAATTGAGACAGTCGTTTACCGCGTTTGCCAGGAGGCTGTCTTTAATGCATTGAAGTATGCGGAAGTGGATGAAGTTGTCGTTCGTTTGCATGAGGAAGAAGGTTACCTTCATTTATTCGTCGCGGATGAAGGGAAGGGGTTCCAGATGCAAGAGATGTCTCCGAAAGGTACGGGGCTTGGTATTTATAGCATGCAAGAAAGGGCGGATCTTGTGAATGGCGAATTTAAGATCCGGTCAGAAGTAGGGAAAGGTACTGTCATCTTGCTGAAAGTGCCTGTGAAAGGGGGAGATGAAACATGAAAATAGTCATTGCAGATGATCATGCGGTCGTGCGCAGTGGCTTCATGCATATCCTTAATTTTCAAAAAGATATGGAAGTTGTAGCGACAGCGGCGGATGGCTTGGAAGCGTATGATGTAGTGGCAAAATACCAGCCGGACATTTTGCTAATGGATTTGAGTATGCCGCCCGGGGAAAGTGGATTAATTGCCACAGGGAAAATTAAAGAAAATTTTCCGGAAACAAGAATTGTCATATTGACGATGTATGACGATGAAGAATATTTGCATCACGTCATGAAGAACGGGGCGTCGGGCTACGTGTTGAAGAATGCGCCTGACGAAGAGTTGCTTCATGCACTTCGTACGGTATATCAAGGTGGACAATACATCCAGCAATCAATGGCTAATTCGTTCGTTACACGACTTGATAACAGAGAGCAGGATGGAGAAACGGATCCGTATAAGATTTTGTCGAAACGGGAAATTGAAATTTTGCCGCTCGTCGCCAAAGGCTATGGCAATAAAGAAATCGCTGAAATGTTGTACGTATCCGTGAAAACAGTGGAAGCGCATAAGGCGAAATTGATGGAAAAACTTCAGTTGAAAAGTCGGCCAGAGCTAGTTGAATATGCGTTGCGCAAGAAGTTTTTGACTTTTTGAATGGTGGAGTAACTTTACAAAGTGTTGGCTGATTAGTTATGCGGCGATTTCGAGAAGTATGCGGCGTTTCGGTGGAATATGCGCCGTTTTAGTCAAGTATGCCGCGATTGGCGAGTTAATGCGGAGTTCCATTGATTTATGCCGCGATTAGCTGGATATGTGCTGCTCATCTTAGTAGCGCGGGGAATTATTGTTGGTGGAGTTTCCTCTCGCGCTAGATGCCTTTGACAAGCTAAGGGTTTACTTATAGAGGGCGGCCTGGATATGCGGCGATTAGCTGGATTATGCGGTGATATTGAAAAGTATGCGGCGTTTCGGTGGAATATGCGCCGTTTTAGCCAAGTATGCCGCGATTGGCGAGTTAATGCGGAGTTCCATTGATTTATGCCCCGATTGACTGGATATGTGCTGATAGTAGTAGCGCGGGAATTTATTGTAGCTGGAGTTTCCTCTCGCGCTAGATGCCTTTGACAAACTAAGGGTATTTCGCTGGATAATAGTGAAAATATGGGGGTGAAGGGGACATGGAAAATCGATATTCACGTCAGACGTTGTTCAAACCGATTGGGCAAGAGGGGCAACAACGGTTAAAACAAGCGCATGTTGTTGTCATCGGCTGTGGCGCATTAGGTTCACCGATTGCAGAAATGCTTGTACGTGCTGGAATTGGAAAGCTGACAATTGCAGATCGTGATTATGTAGAGATGTCCAATTTGCAACGGCAGCAACTGTTTACAGAACAGGATGCGTTGGACGGCGTGCCTAAAGTAGTTGCTGCAGCAAGAAAACTGAAGGAGATTCGCCAAGATTGCGAGATTCGTACTGTGTTAGATCACGTTGATGGATCGCTTCTTGAAGAACTCGTCAAGAATGCAGCTATTATCATGGATGCGACGGACAATTTTGAAACGCGTCTGCTCATGAATGATGTTGCTTGGAAGCGTGGAATTCCTTGGATTTATGGAGCGTGCGTCGGTAGTTCGGGGACGGTTTTTCCGTTTATTCCTGGTAAGACTGCTTGTTTTCGTTGTTTACTTCCAGTTCTTCCGGCTGTGAATGAAACGTGTGATACGGCGGGTATCATTGCGCCAGCTGTACAAACAGTGGCGGCAAGACAGACTGCAGAAGCGTTGAAATGGTTGACGGGCAATGAAGATGCGATGATGACAAAGCTTCTCCATTTTGATGTTTGGCATAATACACAAGTGGAAGCAGGCATCGCTCGGTTGCAAAATGAGCAGTGCGAAACGTGTGGCGCGGCACCAACTTATCCATCGATTCATCAAACGGAAGGGACAAACTATGCGGTGCTTTGCGGAAGAGAGACGGTCCAAGTCATTCCTGCTAGCAATCGACGATTGTCCATTCAAGATGGAGAACGTGTGGCAAAACGGCTTGGTTCTACCTATAGAACAACGAAGTATTTCATTGAATTCCACGCAGAAGGGTATCGATGTGTGTTATTTGAAAACGGCCGTTTATTAATTCACGGATTAAGAGATCGAAATGAAGGAAGAAAGCTGTACCATCAATTGTTTGGATAAAGGAGTGAAATCATTGTCACATCTGCATGAAATGGATAAGAAAAGCTCGATTGGCATCGCTGTGTTGACAGTTAGTGATACGCGGACGAAGGAAACAGATAAAAGTGGTGGAACGATTATTCAAAAGGCGGAGGCGGCTGGACATCAGATTGAAGATTACAAGATTTGTGTTGATGAAAAGGAAGAGATTACGGACATCGTGAAAAAATGGTCGAAAAATGCTACAATTGAAGCAATTATCATTACAGGCGGATCTGGAATCGGCAAGCGTGATATTACGATTGAAGCGGTGACACCTTTATTCTCCAAAATAATTGATGGATTCGGAGAATTGTTCCGATTTTTAAGTTATACGGAAGATGTCGGATCCAAAGCGCTGTTAAGCCGTGCGACCGCGGGTGCAATAGAGGAAAAGGTGTTATTTGCGTTGCCGGGTTCTTCCAAAGCGGTAGAATTGGCGATGGATAAGTTGATCCTCCCTGAATTGCACCATATCGTTCACGAGTTGACAAAGCATTTGAGATAAAGACTTGCCCGTCGAAAATGCTCGGTAGGTTGCACGTAAAAGACTCCGTAAAGGGCTTTTGGCTTTGATTCCATGGTAGGCGACAACTCTCGAATTGTGAGTGACCAAGCTTCGATGATAGAAATAATTATTTTCCAGCTTGAACCCGATAAATTATTCAGTCGTTCGCTCAAAGTCGCCATTTTTGCCGCCGGTTTTTTTCATTAACATCGTGGGCCCGATGACCATTTCTTTTCCGGCTGCTTTGCACATGTCGTATATGGTCAATGCGGCTGCGGATGCGGCGGTGAGGGCTTCCATCTCGACACCGGTGACACCTTTCGTCTTCACTTCTGCTTGAATGTGGATTTTGTAAAGGTTGTCGGCTTCATTGATGTGCCAATCGAAGTGGACATTTACACCCGTTAATGGAATCGGGTGGCACATCGGAATGAGTGATGCCGTTTTTTTAGCTGCCATGATCGCGGCAACTTGTGCGACGGCAAAGACATCTCCTTTTTTATTCGTCCCATCTGTTATTTGCGCATGGATTGCTGCATTTACACGGATGGAAGAAGTGGCGATGGCTGTTCGTGTTGTGACTGCTTTGTCGGATACGTCGACCATTTTGGCCCGACCTTGTTCGTTGAAATGTGTGAGTTCGGACATGTTGTTCATTCCTTTCGTGAGGGTTGTAAATAAAATCATACATAATCTTATACATTGAATCTATTCGTAGTATAGCAGAGAAGGGGGACGAATCGTATGGTGGAAATGAGAAAGCCGATACGTATTGCAGAAGCTGTGAAGCGTGTCATGAATGAAGTGGTGTCTATCGGTACGGAAGTAATTGATTTGGAAGATGCGTATGGCCGCGTTTTAGCTGAACCGATTATTGCCAAACATGATGTACCGCCTTTTGATCGATCGCCTTATGATGGATTTGCAATTCGTGCGATTGATTCTGCTGGAGCGACGGGCGATTCTAGAATCGCTTTCAACGTTGTCGGTGAAATTGGTGCCGGTTTTGTTGGAGAGCGGCCGATCGGTGAAAAGGAAGCATATCGGATTATGACAGGTGCGCAAATGCCTGATAACGCAGATGCTGTTGTCATGTTGGAGCAGACGGTGGAAACAGCTACTGGATTCACGTTGCGGAAGCCGTTTGAACCAGGTGAAAACATCTCCTACCAAGGCGAAGACTGCAAGAAAGGTGAACAACTGATTGAAGCAGGAACGCTTATTCATCCAGGAACAATTGCTTTGCTTGCCACTTTCGGCTATGCACAAGTGAAAGTGGCGCGACGACCGATTGCTGGTATTTTATCGACAGGAACGGAATTATTAGATGTGTCAGATGCACTTGTACCGGGGAAAATTCGCAATTCCAATGGCCCGATGATTCGTGCTCAGCTCGATCGGATGGGCATCGCGTACCGTTCTTACGGGATGGCGGCGGATGAGCTCGATCATTGCACAACAGTCGTGAAGAAGGCGCTGGAAGAGACGGATTTCCTCATTACGACAGGCGGGGTATCTGTCGGGGATTACGACTACTTGCCTGCCATTTATGAGCGGCTCGGAGCGAAAGTGTTGTTCAATAAAGTTGCGATGCGTCCGGGGAGTGTAACGACGGTAGCAATATTGAACGGAAAATTGCTGTTCGGACTTTCAGGCAATCCGTCTGCGTGCTTTACGGGGTTCGAGCTGTTTACGAGACCTGCGATTCTTCAGATGATGGGTGATACAACCCCTTATATGCCGAGGATGGCCGCGACATTAGGCGAAGATTTCACGAAACCGAATCCGTTTACGCGGTTCATACGTGCTACTTGGGAATTTACACCGAACGGAGTGGTTGCAGTACCTGCGGGTTTTAATAAATCAAATGCCGTTTCTTCGATTGCACGAGGGAATTGTCTCATTGTATTACCGAGCGGAACTCGCGGTTATGAAGCGGGAGATGTCGTCGATATTCTCCTACTTGGCAGTGAACAAGGCGTGCGTGAGTGGACGTTATGAAAACGCTCCATGTCGTCGGCTACAAAAACAGCGGGAAGACGACGCTTATGAGTCGATGGGTCCGTATATTGAAGGAAAAAGGGTTTACAGTTGCTGTTTTGAAGCATCACGGACATGGTGGAAAACCCGATATGCCGGATCGAAAAACGGACACGATGCAATTTATGGCGAATGGTGCTGACGCTACGCTCGTTGCGGGCGGCGGGGCCGTGCAGTTTGTTTGGAATGAAGAGCCGGATTTTGTGCAATTAAAGCAGTTGGCTCGTTACGGAACGCCCGACGTGTTATTGATTGAAGGGTATAAAGCGGAAGTGGGTGAAAAAGTCGTCTTTGTACGTGATGAAGCGGAATGGGAAACGTTGCGGCTTGTGCAAGGTCGGCAACTTGTCATCGGCTATGCACCAATGAACGTTGATTGCATACATATTCATTCACGTGAGCACGTTGAACAAATCGATGACTGGTTCATAGAGTGGATCGGAAAGGGGAATGGCGATGAAACCGTTTGAAATTGTCGAAACACCGATTGATATCCAGAAGTATTCTGATTATGTATTGCATCCTTCAGCAGGTGCCGTCACAATCTTCACAGGTAACGTGAGAGAGTGGACGCATGGCGTAAAAACGTTGTACCTTTCGTATGAAGCGTATATACCAATGGCGGAAAAGAAGCTTGCACAAATCGGGGCGGAGATGGAAGTGAAATGGCCGGGCATTCGCGTGGCCATTGCTCATCGGATCGGTGAACTGCAAATTTCAGATATCGCGGTCGTCATCGCGGTCTCGTCCCCTCACCGTAAGGCGGCATATGAAGCGAATGAATATGCGATTGACCGGATTAAAGAAATTGTTCCGATTTGGAAAAAGGAAATTTGGGAAGACGGAGAAGAATGGATTGGGGCACAAAAGAAGTATCCGGAAAAGGGGGTGGAGCAAGCATGATTCAAGTGCATTATTTCGCGAGACTGCGGGAATTGACCGGTAAAGGACAGGAGACACTCCATCGCGATTCAATGACAGTCAGTGAACTGTTGGACTGGGCGGAGGCGACGTATCCTGGATTTGGTGCAGACACGATTCAAGTGGCGGTGAATGAAGAGTATGCGTTGAAAGAGGATGTCATCCATTCAGGTGATGTGTGTGCGTTTATTCCGCCGGTGAGTGGTGGCTGATGAAAACGGTCGGTATCCTCCTAGCGGGTGGTTTATCAAGACGGTTTGGGTCGCCGAAAGCTTTTGCAAAATGGAATGGCGCTGCGTTTTATGAGTTGTCCCTGCGTGCATTGAGCCCGTTATGTGACGAGGTAGTGATCGTGACGCGGTCGGAATTAGTGGATGCATTTCCAAGTGGGCTTTTTGTAATTACTGATGTGGAGTCGTTTGCTGGACAAGGACCGGTTGCTGGGATTTTATCTGGAATGGAAACGGTCGAGGCGGATCGGTACATTGTGCTGCCATGCGATATGCCGTTGTTGAGTGCTGAAACGATTGGTCGGTTAGTTGCATGTCATGTGTCCGGTGTCACAGCAGTCATTTCAGATGGGAAGCATCATCCACTCGTATCGGTGTGGGATCGGGATGCGCAATCAGTGTTAAGAAGTGCGTTGCTGGAAGGGCAGCGACGGGTGATGAACGTGCAAGAAAAAGTTGGCGTGCGTTGGGTTCAAGGAGCATGTTTGACGGAAAATGCTTCGGAGTTCATGAATGTGAATACGCCAGATCGTTTGAAGGGAGTGGACGGTTATGCAAACGATTGTCGATAAATTAGGTCGACCGATCCGTGACTTGCGTATTTCGGTGACGGACCGTTGCAATTTCCGTTGCTCTTACTGCATGCCGAAAGAAGTGTTTGGTGATGATTATGTGTTTTTGCCGAAAAGTGAGCTGCTTTCCTTTGAGGAAATCGAGCGGTTGGCACGCATTTTTGCTTTGCTTGGCGTGAAGAAGCTTCGTTTGACGGGTGGGGAACCACTTATGCGGCGGGATATTGCGACGTTAATTGCGAAGCTGACGAAGATTGACGGGATTGAAGATATTGGGTTGACGACAAATGGCGTGTTGTTGGGGCAACAGGCGCAAGCGTTGTACGACGCAGGTTTGCGGCGCATGAATATGAGTCTCGATGCGTTGGATCCGGATATTTTTGGTGAAATGAACGGCCGTGGGATTAAACCGGACCTTATTCTACGTAATATCGATCGTGCAAAGGACATCGGTTTTACAATGAAAGTGAATATGGTTGTGAAAAAAGGTGTCAATGAAAGCGAAATTCTTCCGATGGCTGCTTATTTTAAAGAGCGTGGTATTACGCTCCGCTATATTGAGTTCATGGATGTCGGTAATGACAATGGCTGGAGTTTTGACAGTGTTGTCACGAAGAAGGAAATTTATGAGCGGCTTGCGTCTAAATATGAGATGGAGCCTGCGGAAGAAGCGTACTTTGGTGAAGTGGCGAAACGGTATCGCTATGTAGACAATGGGGCGGAAGTAGGCTTCATTACGTCGGTGTCGGAATCGTTTTGTTCAACGTGTACGCGTGCGAGGCTATCGTCTGAAGGAAAGTTGTACACATGTTTATTCGCTTCGGATGGATTTGATGTGCGGGCATTAATTCGAAGTGGTCTGTCAGATGAAGAAGTGATGGATCAGCTGATTGGCGTTTGGGAACGTCGGGCGGATCGGTATTCTGACGAGCGGACAGAACAGACCGTGAAAAATCGGAAGAAGATTAATATGAGTTATATTGGTGGATGAAGGAAGTGCTTTGCGGCTTGGACAAAGTCGGCGAAGTACTTCTTTTGTTGGTGTAGCGGTAGGTAGTAAGTCATGAAATGTTCATTAGAATTGTGAAAGTGATTGATAGGGGAATTGCGCGGAGAAGAAAATACTAATTGGTCAAGTGCATGTGGCGCGATGGGATAAAAAAATTGATATTCGATGACGCGTTCCGCGGAGTATTGGAAGGCCAGGCAATAAGCAGCTCTCGCAGAAAGCCTTTGACAAATAAAGGGTCTGTGCCGCTTGTGTATCATAGTTCGAAGGTCTCGAAATGGTGATAACTTTCATTATATGATCGATAACTCTGGCTATTCAATTGATAACTTCCTGTATTCAATCGAATAAGTTGTGAAATCGACTGATAACCCCCTCTATTATTCTTCTGATTTACCTGATAAGTCTTCATCTTCCACTCACCGCATGATAAACTGAGGGAAAATCCGTTGGGGGGAGCACAAATGAAGCCGAGTGTGTATATTACGAGAAAGTTGCCAGACGAAGTGGTACAACCGTTACTAGAGAAATTTACGGTACGTATGTGGGAATCAGAAGAAGTCGCCGTACCACGAGATGTTTTATTACAAGAAAGCGAACGAGCGGATGCTTTGTTGACAATGATTTCTGATTCGATTGATGCAGAATTGATGGGCGCAGCGAAAAACTTGAAAGTCATTTCCAACTTGGCGGTGGGTTTTAATAACATTGACACGGAAGCGGCAAAGCAAAGGGGTATCGTCGTGACGAACACGCCGGACGTGCTAACGGAGACGACGGCGGATTTGACGTTCGCTTTGGTAATGGCGGCAGCTCGCCGGATGACGTCTGCTGAACGAGCTTTGCGGGATGGAGAATGGACATCTTGGTCACCGCTCGGTTTTACAGGACAGGATGTGTGGGGAACAACAATTGGTATTATTGGCATGGGAAGGATCGGGGAAGCGGTTGCGCGCCGTGCGAAAGGATTTGGCATGGACGTGCTGTATTGCAACCGTAGCCGAAATGCCGATGCGGAAGAAATGCTTGGAGCGCTGCGCAAAGAATTGGACGAATTGCTAGCTGAGTCAGACCACGTCGTCATGTTAGCGCCGTACACGGACGAGACGGCTGGCATGATTGGAGCACGAGAACTGGCATTGATGAAGCCGACCGCCTCTTTCATTTGTGCTTCACGGGGCGGCATTGTGGATGAAGATGCTTTGTACGATGCGCTGAAAAAGGGGACCATTTGGGCAGCTGGGCTAGATGTTTATGCAACAGAGCCGGTGCCAAGCAACCATCCATTATTGTCGTTGCCGAACGTTACGGCAGTTCCGCATATCGGCAGTGCATCTGTAAGAACGAGAATGGAGATGATGCGTGTCAGTATGCAAGCGATTACGGATGTGTTGGAAGGGAAAAGTCCAAAGCATCGCGTTGTATAAGGACAATTAAAAGTACTGGGTTTGATTGTAGAGGTCAACTGCTAATTTTGTAATCGAAAGTAGCAAGAAGCTAAGTAATTTATTCATTCTATTAGCAATGAACATGCTAACTATTCAGCGTGCTGTTTATAGTAATCTCGCTTAACGTAATCAGTTCCAACTTTGAATCTGTTTCTCTCACACAGGCTGTGCAGCAAATGTCTTAATGCGCAGCCTAATTCTTTTGCAGTATTGTAGTACTTTATTCGAGTGGTCATATATGAATTAACTATTATTAATGATTAGGTCGAAGGGAGATGAAAAGATGAGATATTATACCAAAGAATTTTATGAGGAAATGCAAGTAGCTGCATTTATAACATTTCCGCCTTCGAGGGAAGAGTGGAATGAGTTTATGGATTCGTTAAAAGAGGACAAAAAGGACTATATAGATAATGGGATACTGCATTTAGAGCTTATGAAAGAAGATTTGTTGAAGTACCTTCCTACGTCCTTACATAAATTAATCCATGATAAGACTATAGTTACTGATTATCCTTCAAGTGAAAATTTAAAAATAATTAATCAGTGGCGTGAATCTTTTAATACAAAGGCGGAGTGTGTAAAACATGCCTCGATTGAGAGGTATGAGTCGATAAAAAATGAACTCTCTACAAGCGTTGTTCATTTACATGAAGAAGCTTTACATGACGCAGAAGTAATTAGTTTTGAGTGTAAACCTGAAGAACATAAGTGTTATATGATTTTGGAGCACTATAAGAATGGAAAATCTATTAAAGTAAAGTTGACTTTTACAAATGTAAAAGAGCTCTCAGTAGATGAAAATATAAAAGGAGCAAAGTGGCTGTATGATGAAGTATCCGGAGACGCATCCTTTTTCGAAGTTAATATCTTATTTGATTATCCGCTAACAGAATTTCACATGAAGGCTGCTTCATTAGAATTTGAAATAATAATTCCAGAGGTCTAATTTAAAAAGTTTAACATTTAGTACTAAACCATTTTCCTACTAAACCTTTCCCCACCTCGCCCATAGACCCAACTCTCCAACTAGCAATTTATTCCCGCCACAATCTTCAATTCAAGGCATAAGTAGTTGTCCCGCTTAATAGATTGTAATAGTACAGAAACGGGAAAAACCTTCGTTTGGGCTTTTCCGAATGAAGTGCAAATTGAGAGGGAATGGAGGAAAGGGAAAGTGAGTGCAATTATTGTTGCATTGGCGGGGATGGTTGTTTTTGCATTAGGGTACCGTTTTTATTCCAAATTTGTCGCTGAAAAGATTTTTAGGCTTGATCCGAATTATGTGACGCCGGCGCATCGATACAAAGATGGCGTTGACTTTGTGCCGACGAACAAGTTTGTCCTGTGGGGGCATCATTTTACGTCTGTTGCGGGGGCGGCACCGATTTTAGGACCGGCCATTGCGGTCTATTGGGGCTGGCTACCGGCTTTACTGTGGGTTGTTCTAGGTACCGTTTTTGCTGCAGGTGTCCACGACTTTGGAACGCTCGTATTATCAGTGAGAAATAAAGGTCAATCGGTAGGCACCCTTGCGAATAAATTGATCGGCCAGCGGGCAAAGATTTTGTTCTTGTTCATTATCCTTATTTTAGTGTTAATGGTGAATGCGGTGTTTGCTTGGGTTATTTCCAACTTGTTCATTAAATTCCCGGCAAGCGTTTTTCCGGTTTTCATTCAAATTCCACTAGCCATTTGGATCGGGACGGCTGTATACAAACGCCAGAAGAAGATGCTTGTTCCTTCGTTAGTTGCTTTGGCGGTCATGTATATTGCGGCTGTTGTCTCGAGCAAAGTGAGCTTCTTGCAAATTGACCTTGTGAAGTACATGGGTGGGGCGGAAGGGGCTGGCCTGTTCGGTCTCGGTGCCGTTTCATCAGCATTCTTTATCTGGATTATCATCTTGATGGTATATGTCTACTTTGCTTCTACATTGCCAGTTTGGCGCTTGCTACAACCACGTGATTTTATCAACTCCCATCAGCTCGTCGTCGGATTGGGTATTTTCTACTTAGGCTTGTTGTTCGCGAATCCAACGATTACTGCTCCGATGACAAATGCGACTTCAGATGTTTCGTGGTTCCCGCTCTTATTCATTACTATCGCATGCGGTGCCATTTCAGGCTTCCATGGCCTTGTGTCTTCCGGTACTTCATCCAAGCAGTTGAATAAAGAAACGGACGCACGATTCGTTGGCTATCTTGGTGCAGTCGGAGAAGGGATTTTAGCACTCGTTTCCATCGTCGCAGTCATTACATTCTTCCCGAATAAAGATGCATTCCTTGCAACGTACAGCAGCTTCGGGGCAGCGAATGGCTCTGGTTTGACAGTATTCGTACAAGGTGCAAGTAAATTAGCGACGAGCTTACACATTCCTGCAGACATCGCGACAACGATCGTGTCGATCATCGTCATCAGCTTTGCAGCGACGACATTGGATACATCAGTCCGTCTCATGCGCTATATCATTGCAGAACTAGGCATGGAATACAAAATGCCGAAGCTTGCGAAGAAACATGTTGCGACATCAGTTGCGGTCCTTTCTAGTGCTGCGCTTGTCCTTCTTCCACAAGGTCCAAATGGATTTGGTTCTGGAGGCTATTTACTCTGGCCGTTGTTCGGTACGGCAAATCAGCTTTTAGCGGGAATCAGTTTACTGCTCATAGCGGTTTGGCTGAAACGATTGGGCAGAAATTATTTAGTGGCGATTATTCCGATGATTTTCCTGTTATTCATGACGTTACTCGCTATGTTCAAGCAAGTCCTCTTTGAGTGGTCTTGGTTCGGGTCCAATTCCAATTGGCTTCTATTCATTTTCGGTGCCATCATCTTCGTCTTTGCAATTTGGATCATTTTGACGGCGATTTCCGCTTTGTCGAGCAATCAAAAGATTTCAGTGGACGAAGAGTAATTGAGGTGTTTTAATGATTGATTCCCTGAAAAGATTGATGTTGTACTACGAAGAAGTCATTAGTTTGCCGCATCGCCGGGAAATTGCAGCAGAATTACGGGATGAGGAAGACCTGTTTTTCCTCCTCCTGTATTCCGAAATGATTGGCATTCCGAATCCGGCGTATTATTACACATTGGAACTGTATCCGTATATGATTGAAAAATTTCATGAATGGCACTTGCGCATGGGCATGGAGAAATCTCCGATGCATGGCATCCGCTGTTGCTGAAATGAGGGGAAATGATGGATGTATTAACGAAACATATCATTTTTGTCGGTGGGAAAGGTGGAGTGGGCAAATCGACAACGGCTGCGGCCATCGCACACCGCCTATCCACAGCGGGGTACCGGACACTATTAGTTTCAACCGATCCGGCTCACAATGTCGGAGATCTTTTCGGACGACCGATTGGTGGAAAGCCAGTGGAAGTAGCGGATCGACTCGTTGCGCTGGAAATTGATCCACAGCTCGAAACGGAACGCTACATCGCAGGTGTGAAAGACAATATTAAAGGTGTCGTCCATTCAAGCTTGATGGAAGAAGTACATCGCCAATTGGATACGGCAAAAGCTTCACCAGGAGCAGACGAAGCGGCGCTGTTTGATAAACTGATCACAATCATTTTGGAAGAACGGAAGTCGTTTGACAAAATCGTGTTTGACACAGCGCCAACGGGTCATACAATCCGCTTGCTGTCGCTGCCTGAACTAATGGGTGTGTGGATTCACGGTTTATTGGAAAAGCGGAAAAAGACAAATGAAAACTATTCGCGCCTGTTAAATGATGGGGAGCCTATGGAAGATCCTATTTACGATGTATTAGCGGAGAGGCAACGACGGTTTACCCAAGTACGGGAACTATTAATGGATCGCCAGATAACAGGGTTCCTGTTCGTTTTGAACCCCGAGCGTCTACCGATTTTGGAAACAGAAAAAGCAATCGACTTGTTACACCGGCATTCGCTCGAAGTGAAATCGATCGTCGTCAATAAAGTCCTTCCTGAACACGTGGAAGGTACATTTTGGAATGAACGAAAAGCACATGAACAAAAATATTTGGAGATGATTGAGCAGTCGTTTAACGAGCAAGAAATTCTCTTTGTGCCGTTATTGCAAAGCGACATTACGAATTTTGAAGACTTGGCGCTGTTCAGTGAACAATTGACGTGATAAAAAAGGCCTCCTTAGAACGCTTAATCTAAGAGGCCTTTTTCGAATTCAATTTTTAGGTGGAGAGAACCTAGCCGTATTGTATTTGTCATTACTGCTTTCTCATAAACCCCGCAACCGCTTCATTCACAAAATGCGCACCGAGCTTAACCGTCCGGTTGTTTTCATCCAATGAAGGGTTCACTTCACAAATATCAAATGAGCACGTCTTCTCGTGCCCCACGACTTTCCGGATGATTTCGCGGACGGTCGTCGGCTCTAACCCAAATGGGGACGGGGCACTGACGCCGGGGGCATATGCTGCATTCAAGACATCCGTGCATAGCGTAAGGAGAACGGCATCATGCTTGTCCATGAACGCATCCAGTGAATCCATTAACTGCCCCAGTTGTCCTGGCATCATTTCATCTTCATGAACGTATGTGACACCAAGAGCATCAGCTCGGTTAAATAGCTCCTCAGTATTACCGTATCTTTGGATGCCCGCAACGAAATAGGATGCATGGGCATCATGTTCTAAAATTTGTCTGAACATCGTACCCGATGAAGTCTGTTCATCATACGGACGCAAATCGAAATGGGCGTCGATATTGACAATGCCAAGAGAAGCATCCTTTCCGAGAAATTCACGTACCCCTACATAATGACCGAATAATGTTTCGTGCCCGCCACCTAAAATGATCGGCGTCGACCCATTCCCTAGCAATGTCTTCACAACGTCACCTAATTGTTGCTGTGCAGCTTCCATTTCCTCACCGCGACACGTAATATTGCCGACATCGACAAAACGCTGTCGCTCTAGGAACCTCCATGGCAACTTCGCAAGTTCACTCCTTATGGCATCAGGAGCCTGTGCCGCACCTAGCCGACCTTTATTGCGCCGGACCCCTTCCTCACATTCAAATCCGACAACCGCACAAACATCCACTGCTTCGCGAACGTCAAGCTCTTCCACTACTTGATGATAGCGGAAAGCCGTAAAGTCCTCCGTATCATCAATTCTCCCCGTCCAAATCGTTTCACTCACAATACCATCCCTTTCTAAAGGAGACTCCTTGCCAACAGTATATCGCTAGATTATGATTATTCCAACAATCGATTTTTAGAAAGGTGATCGTATGAATATCGTGTTGCTCTTAAAAGACCCACTCGAAGCACAAGGATTAAAATGGCTCCTCACCTCACAATGGACCGACGTGCAGGTGGAAATTGCCGACGTTCACAACCCGACCACAGACGCTTACCTTTATATTATCGATATGACATTGCTCGACGCAGATTTCGAAGTCCCGCCACATGCCGTCTGGCTCGGCATTTCATCTGAACGGACATTCCAAACTGTCTACAAAGCCCTATCCTTAAAGGCGGAAGATGTCCTATTCCGCCCATTTCAACCGGACAGGCTTATTCGACAGATCCAACAAATTCGCTTTCGTTGGCGGAACGAATTAGCGCAACGTAACCGACCCGTCCAACAACGCACCGATGTCATAACGTATGAACACCTGCTCATCGGCGAAACAGAGGTGCAAACCCCAGTGCTGTTGAGTTTAATCGCGCCATCACATATTGAAGAGGTCGATCATCTCGTCCGCGAACTCGAGATGTATGATTTCCCGACTACATATGACATCTTCCCGTTTTCTGATTTTGTGCTCGTCATCCATCGGTTAATAGATCTCAACACCCTTCAAGAAGCGTATACGATCTTTTATTCGCAATGGAAGCTGCAATCGGATGCATTACTGACGATCTATTTACATACAGATGAAAGCCGTACAACGTATCGTTCACTGTATAAAAGAATGCGTCGTCTCCATGAACGTATTTTCTATGACGGTTATGATGTATTGTCTTTGGAACAAGAAGAGCTTCATTGGCGGGAGATGGATCCTTTTCTGTCACCGCTCGAGCAACGGAAATGGGTGGAAATGCTTGAAAAACGGCAAATGATAGCCATACGGGAATGGATGGAACAAGACTTTTTAACGGTGGAAGCTCCATTTCCTGATCCCGAAATGGTCCGCGTCCGACTGACGAGTATTCTCGCACAAGTGCGGCGGTATATGACCGCCCATTCCGTGAAATCACAAACTGTCGAGCAAGCCTATCGCGCAGTATTTGAAACCGTCATTCGAGAGCCAGTCATGTACCAAATTATCCAATCTTTCCTTACATTCATTGCCGATTTACTGCAAACGTCAGAAGGGGTGCTGCGACGGGAGGGGAGCTTGGTCGATAAAGTGCAAGAGCGCATGCAAGCGAATTACTGGGATGCGACGTGGAGCTTGGCGGCATGTGCAGAGGAATTGAGTATCCATAAAAGCACATTAAGCCGAAAGTATGCGAGTGAAGCAGGGAAGTCCTTCAGCGATTCGTTATTGGAGATTCGCATCGATGAGGCAAAACGATTGTTGAAAGAGACCGACTTGGCCATTGCAGATGTATCGCAATCAACCGGATTCACACATGCTACGTATTTCAGTAAGCGGTTTAAAGAGGAGACGGGTCGGACGCCTTATCAGTTTAGAGTGGGCTGAGTTACGAGGATGAAAAAAAGATGGATTTACACTTATTGACTTTGTAGAGGGTACTGACCAGGATTTAGTAGTTGGCTTGAAAACAACATCCAATCCTAAAATACTATCCTGGTCATTATGAGATTATGCATATTAACGAATTGAATACTTGTTAAAGAAACTAGATCCTTTCTTTGTCAACACCTATCTAATAGCTCCTGCATCATATCTGCACGAATCATTCGAAATTGAAAAGGTACTTCCAGTTTTGCAAGCCATTCTATATGACTATGAGGAATTTTATATAACGCCCCACTTAACCCTTCTGGAAAAATAAGCTCGATCAGACAAGTACAATCGTATTCCTTCATAATGATATCGAGACGATTTCTAAAGTCTTTTGGATTTCCGAGCAGAACTTCTAGGTTCTTAAACAATTGTAATACTGCTTCATCGTGATCATATGCACAAGCCGATGTTTGATTGTCTGATAGTCGAACAAACCGGCTCCAATAGGCATAAGCTGCCTCCCCATGTTGGCTAAAAAAATTAAAATCTCCTCTATTAAAATGAAATGAGTTAGTTATTCCTAAAATCGTATCAATATCTGTACTGGAAAACAATTTGAATTCTTGTCCCCAATTACTATGAAAAGATTTTGCTTCAGAAGTTACCGAAATACCTAATAAAAATGGATCCAAAAACATCCTCCTCCATTAGTTCGTTGTCATGTAATGATCTCTGAAATTCGAAGTGATGATTATTCGACAATTACAACATATTTTCCCTGAATTTGCATCCTTCCCTAAAATAATATACTTACTTTTTTATAAAAACTATGAGTTTAAAATACTGATTTTTCGGAAGGATATATGCACTATCTTTTTTTAAAAACATCTTATTGTTATGAAGTTATTGCAAACATATTATTATAGAATACAACTTTGAATTATATCAGCTCATGCAATCAGCTAAAAAAGTATAAATAAGCAAACAATCTATAAACAATTAACTGAACTTTCCTTATAGAATGATAGTAACGAAAGGGAGGTTGGTTGAAAATGAAAGCGGATACAGTGGAGAAGGTTGTTCAATATCGAGGTACGGAGTTACATACAAAAGGGTGGCAGCAAGAGGCGGCACTTCGGATGTTGATGAACAATTTACATCCGGATGTGGCGGAGCACCCGGATAAATTGGTTGTTTATGGGGGAATCGGCAAGGCGGCTCGTAACTGGGAAAGTTTCGATGCGATTGTTCGGTCATTGAAAGCGTTGGAAAATGACGAAACGCTATTGATCCAATCCGGAAAACCGGTTGCAATCTTCAAATCGCATACGGATGCACCGCGTGTATTAATTGCGAACTCGAACATTGTCCCTGCGTATGCAAACTGGGATACATTTCATGAGCTCGATAAGAAGGGCTTGATGATGTACGGGCAGATGACGGCAGGTAGCTGGATATACATCGGATCGCAAGGCATTGTTCAAGGGACATACGAGACGTTTGCGGAACTCGGTAAGCAACATTTCGGCGGCTCCTTAAAAGGAACGATTACGTTAACGGCTGGTTTAGGCGGCATGGGTGGTGCGCAACCATTGGCCGTAACGATGGCGGGAGGCGTTTGTATTGGCATCGAAGTCGATGAATCGCGTATTGATCGCCGGATTGAGACGCGGTATACAGATGTTAAAACGGATTCATTGGATGAAGCGATCCGTTTAGCAGAAGAAGCGAAAGCTGGAGGGAAGGCTTTGTCGATCGGGTTACTTGGAAATGCGGCTGATATTTTGCCTGCCATGATTGCACGCGGCTTCAATCCAGATGTCTTGACGGATCAGACATCAGCGCACGACCCGTTGAACGGCTATATACCTTCAGGGATGACGCTTGAACAGGCAGCCGAGCTTCGCGATTCCAATCCGGAAGAGTACGTAAAGCGATCGAAAGCTTCGATGGCGACACATGTTTCGGCGATGATCGACATGATGGATAAAGGTGCAGTTACATTTGACTATGGGAACAACATTCGCCAAGTCGCGAAAGATGAAGGGGTCGAGCGGGCATTTGATTTCCCTGGATTTGTGCCTGCGTATATCAGACCACAGTTCTGTGAAGGGAAAGGGCCGTTCCGCTGGGTAGCGCTTTCGGGTGATCCGGAAGATATTCGAAAGACGGACGAAGTGATTTTGCGGGAATTTAGTTACAATACGCATCTATGCAATTGGATCAGGATGGCGCAGGAAAAAATTCAGTTCCAAGGGTTGCCGTCACGAATTTGCTGGCTCGGGTATGGCGAACGTGCACGTTTTGGGAAAATCATTAACGACATGGTCGCAAGTGGGGAATTAAGCGCGCCGATCGTCATCGGACGGGATCACCTTGATTCAGGATCGGTGGCGTCACCAAACCGTGAGACGGAAGCGATGAAAGATGGGTCGGATGTTGTTTCGGATTGGCCGATTTTAAACGCGATGATCAATGCAGTCGGTGGGGCAACGTGGGTGTCTGTCCATCATGGTGGCGGTGTTGGTATGGGGTATTCGCAACACGCGGGAATGGTTATCGTGGCGGACGGAACGAAAGAAGCGGAAGCGCGTTTGGAACGTGTATTGACGACAGATCCGGGCATGGGCATTGCACGACATGTCGATGCAGGTTATGACTTGGCGATTCAGACAGCAAAAGAAAAAGGGGTCAATATCCCGATGATGGAAGGTGAACGGTCTTGAAACCAGTTTGGATTCAACATGCAGCACAATTAGCGACGATTGCAGGTGAAAATGGACCGCGCAAACGTGAGAAGATGTCTGAACTAGGCATTATTGAAGACGGCAGTATATGGATAGAAGATGGAGTCATTCAAGCGATCGGAACGACGGAGGAATTGCAGAAGCAATATGGCGACCGTGCCGCTGACGCGGAAGTGATTGACGCTTCAGGAAGGTTAGTTACGCCAGGACTTGTCGATCCGCATACACATGTCGTGTATGGGGGGAGCCGTGAAAGAGAATTTGAAATGCGGCTAGAAGGCGCTACGTATATGGAGATTATGAATGCGGGTGGCGGCATCCATGCGACGAGCCGGATGACACGAGAAGCGACAGAAGACGAGTTGGTCGAGCAGTCGACGCGGAGACTAGATTCCTTCCTCATACATGGTGTGACGACTGTTGAAGGGAAAAGTGGGTACGGTCTTAATTGGGAGACGGAGTTGAAACAGTTGCGGGCGGCGAAGCGATTGAATGAAACGCATCCAATCGACCTCGTCTCGACATTCATGGCGGCGCATGCCGTTCCGTTAGAATATAAGGGTATGGAAGATGAATATATTGATAGCATCATCAATGACATGCTGCCGATTGTTGCGGAAGAGAAGCTTGCGGTGTTCAATGATGTGTTCTGCGAAGTAGGTGTCTTCACTCCTGAACAATCTGAACGGATTTTGGAAGCAGGGAAAAAGCTTGGGTTGATCCCGAAAATTCATGCGGATGAAATCGAATCATATGGAGGGGCAGAGTTGGCCGCAAAAGTCGGTGCCATTTCAGCGGAGCATTTATTAAAAGCATCTGACGAGGGAATTCAACAGATGGCAGAAGCAGGTGTCATCGCTTGTTTATTACCAGCAACAGCACTGTTCCTACGTGAGCAAGCGGCGCAAGGACGCAAAATGGTCGATGAAGGGGTCGCAGTTGCAATTTCAACAGATTGTAATCCGGGATCTTCGCCAACAACCTCGATGCCACTCGTTATGAATTTGGCGTGCATTTCCATGCGTCTGACACCGGCGGAAGCACTCGTTGCAGCGACAATGAATGCTGCATGCGCAATTGGAATGGAAGCGAAGGTCGGATCTCTTGAAGTAGGAAAGCAAGGGGATGTCGTCATGTGGGACATCGGCAATTATCAAGAACTGCAATACTTGTTTGGCGTCAACCATGTCGATAAAGTATTCAAAAAAGGCGTTCGAGTTGTAGGGTGATGAATGGCCGTGAATGAAGCTTGTGTTTCATTCACGGTATTTTTGAAAGGATAATTAACGGAACATTCAGAAGGGGTGAAATGTATGGAGCAAGTGGGAGAAAAGGTGAAAGTAGTGCGTTCAAATCCAGGCATGTGGAAGTTTTTTGTATTTAGTGCAATCGGTGCATTCATGTTTTTTGTACCTGTCACGATTGGTGAAAAGCGTTCAATTATGCTCGATCATATCGTCACGTTCATTCAGACGCACGCAGGGGGCGCGTTGCCGTATTATGCGTTGCTTGTCATCTTGGCGGGGGCGGTTTATCCATTCGTCTCAGGTGCTTGGAAAAAATCGACGGTGAATAGGGTATTTTCGGTATTTAAAGTGGTTGGGCTCGTAGTAGGCATTATGCTCGTCTTCAATGTAGGGCCAGCGTGGCTTTTTGAACCGAGTATGGGACCATTTTTGCTGAATAAATTGGTTATTCCAGTCGGGTTATTAGTGCCGATTGGAGCGATATTTTTAGCGTTGCTCGTCAGTTATGGCTTGTTAGAATTCATCGGTGTGCTCTTGCAACCCATTATGCGACCGGTATGGCGAACGCCTGGACGTTCAGCGATTGATGCGGTTGCTTCGTTTGTCGGTTCTTACTCACTTGGGTTGTTAATTACAAACCGGGTGTACAAAGAAGGGAAGTACACGGCGAAAGAAGCTGCAATTATTGCGACTGGATTTTCTACGGTTTCGGCGACATTCATGGTCGTCGTAGCGAAGACATTGGATTTGATGAGTATGTGGAATTTGTACTTCTGGGTGACGTTACTCGTGACGTTCCTTGTTACAGCGATCACGGTCCACATTTGGCCGTTGCGTTCATTCAAAGATGAATACTACGAAGGGGCGACTCCTCAACCGGAAGTGAAGCCGGAAGGGAGACGGATTGCGACTGCATGGAATGAAGCGATGGACACGGTTTCCAAAGCACCGACGTTTGCGCAAAATATTGTGACGAACGTACGGGATGGCTTGATGATGGCAATGGCAATTTTGCCGTCAATCTTATCAATCGGTTTGTTGGGGCTTGTGTTGGCCGAATTCACACCCGTATTCGATTGGATCGGATACATTTTCTACCCATTCACGTGGCTGTTGCAGTTGCCGGAGCCGATGCTAGTCGCAAAAGCATCCGCGTTAGGTATTGCTGAAATGTTCCTGCCAGCATTGTTGGTCGTCGAATCTGCGTTAGTCGTTAAGTTTGTGATCGCGGTTGTGTCGGTATCATCGATTATCTTCTTCTCGGCACTCGTTCCGTGTATCGTGTCAACGGAAATTCCGCTCACGATTCCGCAATTGATTGTTATTTGGATCCAACGTGTGATCTTAACCTTACTCATCGTTACCCCTATCGCGTATTTACTGCTATAAAGAAAAAACACTCGGAAGTTGCGATTTCCGAGTGTTTTTAGTTGTGCGCCCGGCATGGGCTATAC
>NZ_JANKJL010000009.1:0-138117 GCF_041414805.1 Sporosarcina sp. OR05
AGAGGCTGGGACAAAACTCTAAATAGACCGTTCCTCTGCGCTCCAAAAGGCACGCTTTCCGCGGGGCGCGCTTGAGCCTCCTCGTCCGCGTCGCTTCGCTTTGCTCCCTGTGGGGTCTCAACATTCGCGCTAAATCCCGCAGGAGTCGGCCTTTTTCCGCTCCGATTCACTTATAAAGATAAAAAAGAAACATTGTAAAAGCAGAAAAAATGCATGCCGGCGAATTTGCCTTCATGCATTTTTTATGTTTTGTCCCAGCCTCTCTATTTTTATTCTACAAACTGTACATCTTGTAACTGATAAATACCAGATGTATCGATAGAGAATCCTTTAATTTTGTTGCTGACACCCGTCAAGTATTCCGTGTGAATTAAGTATACCATTGGAGCATCTTCAATTAAGTGTTCTTGTACTTTATTGTAAATTTCAATTCGTTTTTCCGGATTGGATTCACGGCGACCTTCATCTAGAAGTTTATCAACTTCTTTGTTTTCATAGAAAGAACGGTTACCTGGGCTACCCTTTTGAGCGGAGTGGAACAATGCATACATTCCATAATCCGCATCTCCAGTAGGGTTCGACCATCCGAGAATGAACATATCATGTTCACCATTTGCCGTCTTTTCAAGGTATGCGCCAAATTCCATAACATTTATATCCACTTCGATATTTACCTTTTTCAACTCTTCTTGAATAAGAACTGCGATTTGTTGACGCTGTGGATTATCATTCGTCCAGATGGATGATTTGAATCCATCCGCATAGCCCGCTTCCTCAAGAAGTTTTTTCGCTTCTTCCACATTGTAGTCAACCGGCTTTGCATCTTCGTTATAACCAAAGATTCCAGGAGCTAAAGGTCCTTTAGCTAATACACCAAAACCGTCATATACCCCTTCACTAATGTCTTCTTTATTGACAAGCATTGATATTGCTTGACGTACTTTCGGATCATTAAATGGTTCTTTTTCCGTATTAAATCCGAGGTAAGCAAGACTGGAAGAAGCTTTTTGGTTTACCTTTGCAAAGTCACTGTTATTAATGCCCACTACTTCATTTGGCTGAATAGGATCTGCAATATGAACATGTCCTGTTTCCAAGTCAGCGTTTCGTACAGGACTCTCAGGAATGACTTTGAACGTTACGGAGTCTACATGTACTTTGTCTCCCCAGTAGTCATCGTTTTTAACGAGCTTAATGTTATCGCCAGGTTGCCAACTATCAAACTTGAAATAACCTGTCCCCACTGGTGCTGTTGAAATGACTGAGCCAGCATCTTTCCCACTGTTCATCGCATCATAATCAGCTGCAATGGACTTCGGACTGACCATTCCACCACCGTTATGAGAAAGGTGCGCTAACAAAGGTGCAAACGGATATTCTGTCTTGATTTGCACAGTATACTCATCTTGCACAACAACATCTGTAATCATTTCATATAGGAAGAATCGTGGTGAACCTACTTTCGCATCACGGATACGATCCAAGTTGGCTTTAACAGCTTCAGCGTTAAATGGCTCACCATCATGGAATTTTACACCTTCCCGTAATTTAAATTCATAAGTCGTATCGTCAATTGGTTCCCAGCTTTCTGCAAGACCGGGAATGACTTTGTTTTCATCGTCTCGCTTTACCAATGTTTCATAAATATTTGCTTGAACAACCGAAGACGGAACATCGTTTGAACCAGCAGGATCTAAAGATGACGCATCCGATAATACAGCTAGTACTAAGTCGCCACCTTCAACGCCCTCACCTTTGTCACTGTCGAGATCACTATTTGTGTCATTTCCTGAAGAATCTCCCCCGCCACCAGCACAAGCAGCAAGTAGCATCGAAAAGGCAAGTACAAGCATGAACAGCCATTTCAAATTACCATTTCTTTTCATTGTTTATCCCCCCGACGTCATTTTTTTCACTAGTTGCATGCCGTGATTGTAAAGCCGCAATAGTCAAATGAAATATAGCATACAAGTTTAAAAGAAACAATACATTTCTGAATAATTCATTACTGACAAATTAGAATTAGCAAATAAAAATCACCTCGTTTCTCAACATAATAATATAGGAAGTGATTTAACAAAAAACACGGAATAACACTTTAAATCTAAATTGATAAAAAATAAAGTTCCTAAATTGTCTCATTCATGTTATGCTACTGTAAATCCACTAAACTACGGAAATATTGTCTTTTTTACAAAACTACTAACTAATTAGAGGAAGGTGTTTACTATGGTCGTACAAAATCCAATTGCGGACGTTGGGAAAAGGGCAACAAATCCGAAGGTGGAAGCGTACAAAGGGCTACTTAAACGGCTTATAAAAAATAAAGCGGCAGTCGTTGGCGGTTTGCTCATTATTGTATTTATCCTTACAGGGATAGTTGGGCCATATTTTACTTGGTTGGATCCGAACGCTACCCAAATTACAAATAAATTAGCTCCCCCCTCCGCTGAGCATTGGTTCGGTACAGACAATTACGGTCGTGACATTTTCACAAGAATTATTCATGGAATGTCTATCACGATGAAAGTCGGATTTTTCTCCGTAGCACTTGGTGGAGTCATCGGCGTATTTCTTGGAATTATTTCAGGATATTACGGTGGGAAGATGGATACATTCATTATGCGTGTAATGGACGTCATCCTCGCATTTCCAGGAATCCTTCTTGCACTTGCCATAGTTTCTGTCCTAGGTGGAAGTATTCAAAACGTTATTATTGCAGTCGGTATTTTTTCAGTACCAGCTTTCGCTAGGATTGTACGAGGTTCTACGCTATCTGTTAGAAAGTTGGAGTACATAGATGCTGTAAAAGCGCTTGGAGCATCCGACGCACGTATCATTTTTAAACACATCTTACCGAACGTTTTATCACCGATTATTGTCCAAGCAACATTACGTATTGCAACTGCCGTCTTGACGGCTAGTGGACTGTCATTCCTTGGACTAGGTGCACAACCCCCTACACCTGAATGGGGTGCTATGCTCAGTGAAGGCCGGGCCTACATGCACCAAGCACCACATCTTGTATTGTTTCCAGGAATTATGATTGTTCTGTTCGTATTGGCATTTAATGTCTTCGGAGATGGTTTACGGGATGCGTTAGACCCGAAAATGAAGAAATGATGGAGGAGGCAAAATTATGACAAAGTTTATCGTTAGACGCCTGCTCCAGACAATTCCTGTCCTTATAGGCGTATCAATTCTTGTGTTTTCATTAATGTATTTAATTCCAGGGGATCCTGCACAAATTATTGCTGGTGAAGCCGCTTCCCCTCAAACTGTTGAACAGATTCGAGAAAAGTTAGGCTTAAATGACCCTGCGCCAGTGCAATATTTTAAATATGTGAAAAATATTGTCCAAGGAGACTTAGGGAACTCGATACGAAGTGGACGTCCAGTTATGGATGAGATTAAAGCGAGGTTTTGGATAACGGTTGAACTGTCCTTTTATTCAACGCTTTTAGCAGTCTTCTTAGGGCTTATCGCCGGTATCATATCTGCCGTCAAACATTATTCATGGTCAGATGTGACGATTATGATCGTTGCTCTTTTTGGACTTTCAATGCCAAACTTTTGGTTAGGGCTTATGCTCATCCAGTGGTTTGCAATCGGCCCAGATTGGTTACCAGAATTCTTAAAAATGAGAGCATCGGGTTGGGGCGATAGCTGGAAACAAGTCATTTTACCTGTTGTTACATTAGGAACAGGTGGAGCAGCAATTATTGCTCGTATGACACGTTCTTCCATGCTTGAAGTCATCGGACAAGATTATATACGTACAGCCCGAGCTAAAGGACTGGGTGAACGGGTAGTTGTCTATCGTCACGCGTTAAAAAATGCATTAATTCCTGTCGTGACTGTCGTTGGTCTTGAGTTCGGAGGATTCCTAGGTGGTGCGGTTCTGACAGAAACCATTTTTGCGATTAACGGTATGGGACGGTTGACAATCGACGCAATCCGAACACGTGACTTTCCGATCGTACAAGGAACGGTTTTGATCATCTCCTTCTTGTTCGTTTTCGTCAATTTGCTCGTAGATATTTCCTACCGCTTATTGAATAAACGGATGGATGTAAACTGATAAATGGCTGAAAAGAGGTGTGGCACAATGGAAACGGATTTATTGAAAGTGGAGAACCTGCGTACTTCCTTTTATACCGATGACGGTGAAGTGAAGGCGGTTGACGGTGTCAGCTTCGGTTTACCTAAGGGAAAAACACTTGGAATCGTAGGTGAATCTGGCTCAGGCAAAAGTATAACAGCGCTTTCAATTTTAAAATTACTCGCAGCGAATGGAAAAATCGTTGGCGGAGAAGTGAATTTCAAAGGAGAAAACCTTCTCTCCTATAGTGATAAAGAAATGCGATCGATACGGGGCAATGCAATCTCAATGATTTTCCAAGAACCCATGACTTCATTGAACCCTGTTTTTACAGTCGGACAACAAATTAGCGAATCGCTTGTGAAGCACCAACAATTAGGCAAAAAGGAAGCAATGAGCCGATCTATCGAATTGTTGAAGCTCGTTGGTATTCCGTCTCCTGATAAGCGTGTAAAGCAATATCCACATGAATTATCGGGTGGTATGCGGCAACGTGTCATGATTGCGATTGCACTTGCTTGTAATCCAGAAATATTAATTGCAGACGAACCGACAACCGCTCTAGACGTAACGATACAAGCACAAATTCTTGGTCTTATTCGCGGACTACAAAAAAAGTTTGGCATGTCTGTCATTATGATTACACATGATCTCGGTGTCGTCGCAGAAACTTGTGATTATGTTGCCGTCATGTATGCAGGACAAGTAGTGGAATACGCAGACATTCTATCTTTATTCCAATATCCTAAACACCCGTACACAATCGGGCTGATGAATTCTCTTCCAAGGCACGATAAAGAACTTGAAAAACTGGAACCTATTTTAGGGAATGTGCCGAATCCAAAAGAGATGCCCGTTGGATGCAGATTTGCTCCGAGATGTCCGGCATCAACGGATTTATGCAGAACGAAAATGCCAGACCTTCTACCAGATGAAAAGGGGAATGATATCCGTTGTTGGATTTACACGGATCAGTGGGATGGCGAATCGGAGGTGACGATTTATGGCGAAAAAAGAAATGCTGAAAGTGGAAGGACTCAAACAATACTTTCCCATTAAAGGTGGGTTAATGGGTCGCACGATTAATCACGTAAAAGCGGTTGACGATATTAGCTTTACGATTTACGAAGGCGAAACGGTCAGCATTGTAGGTGAATCCGGATGCGGAAAGTCAACGACAGGTCGTTCAATTCTGCGCCTTGAAGAACCGACAGATGGATCGGTTGTTTTTAACGGTGAGGAATTAACCACTCTCTCCAAACGGGAAATGCGAAAGCATCGGAAAGACTTACAAATTATCTTTCAAGATCCTTATGCGTCCATTAACCCGCGGCAAACAGTGGCAGATGTATTAGATGAAGCGATGACGATTCAAAAAATCTTACCTGCTAAGCAACGACGGAAACGAATCATCGAGTTGCTAGAAACAGTCGGATTAAATGAATATCAAGCGGATCGATACCCACACGAATTTTCTGGCGGTCAACGACAACGGATCGGTATTGCGCGCGCTTTATCCGTTAATCCAAAATTAATCATTTGTGATGAAGCCGTTTCCGCACTAGACGTTTCCATACAAGCACAAGTATTAAATCTATTAGAAGAACTGCAGGAACAATATCAGTTAACGTATTTATTTATCTCGCACGATTTGGGTGTAGTCCGACATATTTCAGATCGGGTTATCGTTATGTATCTTGGAAAAATTGTAGAAATCGGAGATAAGCATTCGATATTTGAAAATGCAAAACATCCGTATACGAAGGCATTGCTATCTGCAATACCTGTACCTGATCCAACACGTGAGAAAAAGCACATCGTGTTAACAGGCGATGTTCCTTCTCCAATTGATCCACCAGCAGGCTGTCGTTTCCACACACGTTGCCCGTTCGCACAAGACATTTGCAAAAAGGAAACTCCTGTTCTTGGTACATATGCTGCCATGGCAGATGGTCACGAAGCAGCTTGTCATTTTGTCGAAGAAATTGAAAGTGGAACACTACAGGCAAAAGAATTTGAAGAAACCGTATTTGGGTAATCTCTACAGGTATAATGAAAGACTTATAAAACGGTCAACTCTATGCATAGGTTGTTTTTAGGCATTAAAGATCTAGTTCTGAAAAACGAGCAGCATTCAACTCGCCCGTCGTAAATAGGATGTCTAAGCAAAACTTGACTTCTATCTGGCGATAATTCCTGGAATTAGATTTGAATACATAAAAAGGATGCCATTTTTTGATAGCATCCTTTTTATTTTTGACTACGCTCGGATGTCTTTTCTGCTTTGTAAGTGCTCACTAGCATCGTCTTTCTCTTACATCTCGTCATAGCCTTTATGAGCATATACGGCTAGACGGTATAAGAAAATTTCAAAGTAAGTGCGTGAAAGTCTTCCTAGGAGGTTAGTCGACTACGATTGGATGACCGACTTCTGGACCAGAGATGCCTGTAACTGTATAGCCATGTGCGGAAGTCACTAGAGGTGTGCATGCTAGGATGCTGAGGGATAGGATAAACATCGTTAGTTTTTTCTTCATTTTTCTTCACCTCCTTTCAATTCGAACGTCATGTTACTGTAGGAAAGGATACAAAGTTCTTGGTAGGTGTATGCATTTTTATATTTCTTCTGTTCTGCGAAATAGTTGGAAAAATGGTGAGCAGCGGTTTTTAGGCTTTTCCAATCTTTGTTCATACGAAAACCAGCCGTGCAAGAGCGCATCTTTTGTTCGTATTCTTCATATTCTCCCATGAAATAATAGATGGTTGCTTCTAAGTACGTAAGTTGGTCTTGCTCAATTTCAGACGATACCGTCTCTTTCAATTTAGGTAAGAAGGTGTGTAACGTTTTAAAATCCTTCAGTTGCAGTACAATTTCCACTTTCAGCTTCATGGCGTTAAAGGCATTTTTACTTTGATATTGTTGTAAAATTTCTAATGACTTGTTAATTTCTTTTAAGGCTTGCATATATTCTTTTTCTAGATAAAAGAAGTACGCTTGATTGTGACAGACGTCCGCATACAGTTTGGACTTTTTATCCGTAATAATGCTGCTGCCTTTCTCAATATAGTGTTTTGCGTCCTCCATTTTATGCTGTTCCATATAAAGTGCAGCAATTAAATTGTAACAATGACCGCATTTTTCCCAGTCATGGAAATGCATATACAAAGTGAGAGCTTGTTTAGCATAGACCAATGCTGTTCCGTAATCGTAACTGTGATAAAAGGCCAAGGAAATATTGTAATTTAACTTGGCAGACAGGACTTCGTCTTTTGTCAAATGCAAGGAATCCAGAAAATAACGGATGCTCTTCTGGTACTCACGATTAAAATACTGATAGATTCCTGTTACAAATGTGTATTTTTCCAGAATGGAATTACTTGCTTGATCGATATAGTCTGGAGGAATGATTTTTATTTCGGAAGTATAATGGGTTTGAGCAAGTGTGATTTCTGCAAAGCGCACAAGTTCCAAGTACTTTAACAGATTGAATAGAATTTCTTGTTTAATAGATGAAATGTAGGTGAATTTGTTTACATGTTTCGTTAAAAATTGTTGGACTTCCTTTTCATTTGTATTCAGCAACTTTTCATATTGAATTAGCAACACTTGTAAGTCAGGATGATCTTCATAGATTTTGTGAAAATAAGAAGTAGGTACTTCTAGTTTATTCGCTAGCAATTGAAGAACTTCGTTTGAAGGATCAAAACGTCCACTTTCAATATTGCTATAATGCGAAGTTGAAACGATGCCGTGACTAATCTCTTTTTGCGATAATCCTTTCGCTTCTCTCAACTTCTTAAGACGCGTACCAAGATGCACATTGACACCCCCTGTCCACTTCTTTACTCTAATTGTATGAAATACATTTCGGAAACACAACACAATATTTTTAAATTCCGAATTTTCATTCTTACTACCCTGTTTTGCCATGAAACAAATGATTCTTCCAGCCCGTCCACGTATGTCCAATCCTCTACTTTATCATTAATATTCTTTCTTTTTTAATCATTTTCGCCGAACTATTTACCTATTCAGCACGTAAGTTTTGAAGTTGAACAATGAAAAGTAGTATGCAATCCATTACAACATTAGTGTTCTAAAAAAATATGAGGTATATTACCAAAATTTTAATTTTAAAAATATACATGCTACAATGAATGTATGTTGGACAACATACATTACGAAGGCAAACTGGCCAGTTGCTTTCCTAAGGAGCGAGTACCGTGAGAAGAATTGTCACAACGATTGTAGTCGGCATTCTCGTGATTGGTTTCCGGTTCCCTGTCCACGCTTCCGTATCAGATCAACTTAATCATCAATCAAGCTTTCAGCCGTTAGTATGTATGGAGCAATTGCCGAAAAGTCTAGTAGAATTTATGCTATTGACAAGCATGGGCGATGTCGCAATCTTCACGTCAATTGTTGATGAATTGGAAGCACTTAGTCAGATTGTAGGTGCAGTTGAAAAGATTGTCTCCCCGTATGCAGTCGTTCACTCTGAGATACAATTAGAACAAGATCAAACAAACCAAATTGCAAACGCAGCATCTAACGACACGAATTCGGTTGTAGCCGACAAGCACTTCCAAGGGGTGGACAGTGAACGAGACTGTTCAACACTTATTTGGTCGGCGATGCTCATTTATGCAACGTGGCGTTTGCATGGCAGAAGACATGACGCCCAGAAAGGTTTACATGATGCAGACGCATGCAACAAAAAAACAGATGAATAGTTGTACGATGGTGCTTATAGATGTGAGTTGGCGATAAAATTCGTGCATGAAGTTGAATTATACGGCGAGTAATACAGATATAATGACGGAACTAAGATAATAAGGGAGTCCTGTGCTATTTTTCACCTTATTAGTATCTTAGTTCCTTTTTTTGTAATCGTGGAGGGTGTTTTGTTGCTCCGCGTAGTGTTTGTTCCTGCTTGTTTTCCCTCGACCTTTGCACCGTTTCTGAAGAACAACATTCGAATTCCTACTATTGCGACCAATTATTGAGTGTTAACAAATGAATTGATAGAGAAAGATGGAATCGTATCATCCTCTAAAATTGTATTATTTTTAGTAGTTTTGTGTATGTCGCGATGTGTCTAATTCAATCATTTCAAGTGAAAGTATTGTGTTGTTTCAAAACTTTTTTATAAATGATGTACCTTTTCCCTCTGTAATCTGCCCCCTTTTACATTTTCTCAAAATTTCAATTATTAGTTTATAAATGGTATAGTTGCATTATGTTGGACAACATACAATTTGAAGACAAACTGGCCAGTTGTCTTCCCTAGGAGCGAGTGACGTGAAAAAAGTAGTCGCAACAGTAGCAGCTGGTATTCTCTTACTGAATTTACAGTTCCCCGTCCAAGCATCATCTGTCTCAAAGCATGTCGATCAAATCTTGACGTTGCAACCAGGCGTATCTATGGAAGAGTTGCAAAAAGAAGTTGCAGACCTTTCGATGACGACCGGCATGAATGAAGATGAAATTTATGAAAAAATGCTCGCTGAAATGGAGTATCAAAACCAGTTGGCGGAAGAAGAGGCAAAGCAATTGGCAGAGGAGTATGACGCTACAGATGAAGCGGCCATCCAAGGCGGTGGCGGGTCAGCGTTATATATCGTCGGACCGAGTGCACAAGGGGATTTTTACTACACACCTTCCGCAACCGCTTATGTCAACCATGGACATGTAGGGCTTTACTACACGAGCAATACAATCGTTGAATCCATCTATCCTTCAGGCGTGCGCAGCATTTCAGCGAATGTCCGAAAAGTTGACAAAGGTGCTGTTGTAAAATCCGTTTCTGCAACGAGTACTGTAAAAAGAAATGCAGCGAATTGGGCATACGGAGAAATCGGTGAGAAGTATTCATTGAATTTCGCGAACAACCGAAATACAGGCCATTATGGTGCTAAAAACTGTTCTAAATTGATCTGGTCTGCGTATTTATTAAAAGGGAATCTGGACTTGGATGTGGATAAAGGATTTG
Source organism: Sporosarcina sp. OR05 (assembly GCF_041414805.1). Taxonomy (NCBI): domain Bacteria; kingdom Bacillati; phylum Bacillota; class Bacilli; order Caryophanales; family Caryophanaceae; genus Sporosarcina; species Sporosarcina sp. OR05. Next base: position 10,096 of record NZ_JANKJL010000009.1, read on the forward strand.
GCGTCTATCCACGGGATGTCCGTGATGCCAAGCAGACAGTATTCAAACGGAAGATCTAACGGTAGTGGTTGTAACCCTAATTTTGCATATCCGTCGTTAGGCATATTAGTGAGAGCAACAGATTAGGGATTGTCTTAATTCATAAGAATGGAACTAAGCAAACAGTAAACTCGTTTGCTTAGTTTTGTTCATAAGGAGCGTGTTGGGGATGAAAAAGAGATGGTTTATTGCAGGAATACTTGTACTTGTTCTATTAACCGTATCCTCTGTTTACGTTTTTAGTACTAAAAACGAGAACTTACTCACGACGGAACAACTTCCATCCGTCATTACGAATTCTGTTGCGGCACTATACTTTTCTACAACTGCTGATCAAGATATGAACCGAGACGGGTTAAGTTTTGCGGTTTTTATTAACAAAGAGGGACAAACGGACGTGTTTGAAATGGATGGCTTGGAATTAGGTACCATCCACGGAAATGATGAATCGTTTTTTCTGGAGGACCGTAGCCATGTTCACGTTGTGGATCAGAAAGGGACAAAAACGTTTGCTATAGAAGGTGAAGAGCATACCGGTGAAGTGACTGGATTTCGTAATGGCATGTATTACAGCGTGTATAATTCAGGGTTTAATGAGGAGGGGGGCTATTCGTCCAATATCCGTGTCGGGAATAAAGATGGATTTAAAACAATCGAGATACCGTATTATTTACACATGTCTGGCATAACGGAGGATGAGCTGATGATGGTCGCTGGAGAAGAAGAGTACATTTCATTGTTTACGATGCCGCTTCAAGATAGCGTACAAATAGAGGAAGTCGTGCCACTTGGAAAAGTGGGTGACCGCTTAGGACTTTCGCCAATTGTTAAAGCCGATGGTGCGTATTTCTTGTTGATTAGCGATACGCAAAAGTTAACGAGCGAATTGTATCGAATTGACGGGCAGGCGAAAACTGTGGAGATGTTTCCGTTTCTTACATACAAAGATGCGGAAGATTATCGAATCCGAGTCCCTTATAATCTACGAAATGCTGCGGCTGTCATAGGCGATACGTTCTACTATGTAGACGGTGTAGGTGAAGTGCATAGCATCCACGTAGAAACCGGTGAAACGGGCTTGGCATTTTCGTTGGAAGGGGCGAGTACAGGGAGCTTAAAAATGAGTGAACAAACGTATTTTCAAGATGATAAATTGCATTTCTTCCGTTATGACAAAGCAACTAGTGAACACACCATCGACACGTATGACGTACAAACGGGCAAAAAGGTAAGTACACTACCCGTCCAAGGCCTGGCCGACATGTTCGACTACACAAACAAAAAAAACAAACGCATCTCCCCCTACGACTTCATCGTATTCGATAAGTGAATGTTGAGAATTGTTTCGGTGCCTGTCCCCCGAAAAATTGCGAATTGTGTTGGGGACTGTCCCCATCACAAATGTTGCAAAATATTATTTTGAGTGGTTTTTTGTGTCATTTTTTGATTGTAGATAGCCCGTAGAGATGGGGGAAAAGGTTTTTGATTGGAGAAAATAGTAGGAAGAAGATTGAGTTGATGGGCTTTTTAGGTGATCCTGACGAATTCCAACCGAATAAAGTGGTACTGTTCAAATTCTCATTATCGCAGATTTGTGACAATTGACGAAACTTTTATTGTTGACTATGGTAAGTGAAAACAATAGGGGTGATTGGCGTTATGAATCGTTGGATGAGAGAGTTTCAGCAAAGGATGGATGGACAGGTGGTTGCTTCGTATGGCTAGACAACGCCGTGTTTGGTCACCACATTTGTATTACCACGTCGTCATGCGAGGCAACAACCGGCAAGAGATTTTTCATCATCCGTCTGACTATCGGATGTTGTTGCAGTCGCTTCATTATACATACGAACGACATCCGTTTTCTCTTGCTGCGTATTGTATTATGAATAACCATTACCATCTACTTATTCGTTCGCCAGTTGTCCATCTTGGAAAAGTGATGGGACGGCTCAACAAAAAATATGGCGATTACTACCGAAGTAAATATGACTACACTGGCTTTTTATACGAGGGGCGTTATTATGCAGAGAAAATTACGAATGCAAGGAGTCTATTACGGATTAGTCGTTACATTCATCGAAATCCAATTGATACGAAGTTTCCGTTAGTCGATCAGATGGAGAACTATCCATACAGCTCTTTCACACAGTATGCGACCGCTACGTCTTCTGATTTTCCATTCTTCGATAACGAAATCATTCAACTCGCGTTGCCTTATATGCATTTAACGACGATGGAAGACTATCTTGGCTTTTGTAGAGAGGCACCTGAAGACGAAATGGATCGGGGGACATCAATCGGAATTGCTCGAGACAATCTTTGACTCGTTTAGCTATGTGTGGTTAGCAGCGATTCTTGTACGAAAAAAGCCTTGCGTGTGTGTCTCAAATGCAAGCATACGTAACGAACCATTTAGCATCCTAAACGTAAAAAAGCTGTTGAGAAATTCACTCCCCACAACTCCTCGACAGCTTTTCTTATATTATGCTGTACCAACTTCCAGACAACTTCTTTATTTCGAAGTACTTTTCCTTCCTTCTCTCACATACCCACAACGCTTACATCTATTAGAATAATAGTCCATTCGATGGTAGCCCGATAACTTGCACATCAATTTTCCGATCCATTTCAACATACAAAGCTCCCCCCATTTGCTAGATGCTCTCCACCATCAATCCAACTACCTATACTTTCGTAAAAATTTATTCTAGTATACACCAGAATAAGTACTTAGAATTATTTTCTACAATAACTCTCAAAAAAAGTGGAGAAAACACATATTTCGACGCATAAAGAAGGTGCCTGTCCCCAAAACAATTCTGAATTGTTTTGGGGATAGGCACCGGTTTTATAGGTCTATTTGCATGCCTTCTTCGGCGATGCGGAAGCCACGTTCCTTTACTTGTTGCGTAAAGGGATGGCATGGGTCGATTGCAGGATTCGTATGGTTGAAATGGGTGAAGTAGATGTCGGTTTCATCCACCAAGTCTTGCAAGCGGTCCATTGTTTCGGTCATGACGGGATGAGGGATTTCTCTATAATCCCTGCCCATGTTCTCAATTTCTGCAATGGAATGGAACGTAGCGTCCAAGATGCAGACGTCTGCTTCCTTTGCAGCATCGTATATATTGACGTCCCACGCTGTCCATGCATCGATGTCTGGAATGTATAAGATTTTTCGATTACGTCCTTCAATCCAGAATCCGTAAGTCTCTGAAAATTCATTGCGGTGAGGCACTTCGACAGGTCTTATGGCAACGTCTTCACTGATTTGTACCGCTTTGCCTGCTTGTAAAGCCTTCACGTTAATATTCCCCAGGTCCACAAGTTGCCGCCACGGTGCTTCCGTTTCAAGCATCTGTTTCAACTTCGGACCTACATATGTAGAAACGCCTTGCGCGCCAATTGCTTCACGGCCTAAAAACAACAATCCCGGATAATGGCCGATGTGAGCGTGTGTCAAAAAGATACTGTCCATTAACACGCCTTCCAGCCCGTATTGCATTTGAACAGCAGCGAACTGTTCTTTAAAATCCAGCGAAGCGTCTATTAAGTGCCACGTTTTCTCTTCAGGCATGACGACGGCAAGAGATGCGGCATATCTTCTTTTAGCAGGATTCGTTAAAGCCTCTTTACACTGTGCACACGTACAATTCGGTTGGGGGATCCCTGCATCTTGAGCTGTCCCTAGTATTGTTAACATTGCTTGTTTCATTTTACGAGCCTCCTATCGCTTTTCTTCACAATTGTCCAACCCGTATACCCATATAACACATTCATGAGCGGGACGAGGAATGCGAGGAATGTGTAAGGAATGAATGCCATCGGATCGACTTCCAGAACACTTGCCGCAAAGACTGCCGGGACACCCCATGGTACAAGATTAATGCCTACTGTACCAGCCGCTTCAACGCAGCGGGATAAATTTTTCGTATCAATTTGAAGCTCTTTATATTTATGTACAAACGTGCGGGCTGGTAAAATGATCGCCAAAAACTGCGCCCCTGTAGAAAATGCGACAGCAAATGTCGAAACAATCGTCAACATGATCAAGGAACCGGTCGATTTCACGCGTTCAAGCATTCTTCGCGTGAGTACTTGAAACGCGCCTGTTTCTTCCATAATGCCACCTAATCCGGTAGCCAATACTAATAAAACAATTGTGCCATACATCGACACCATACCGCCTTTATTTAACAGCTTATCAACTGCCTCGACACCTGATTCAACTTGGTATCCACTTGTCATGAACTGCATGACTGACGTCACCGTTTCACCTTGGACAACTATCGCTAACACGGCACCTATGATAGCGACGCCTAACAGTGCAGGTAACGCGGGTGTTCGCTTAATAATTAGCACAATCGTCAGCACCGGCATGAGCAACAACAGCGGATGGATGATGAAGATCGATTGGAGTCCATCCATTAACGCGATAATCGACGACTGATCTGCCCCTTGAATAACTGAAGTGTGTCCGATTACCGCATACAAAACAAGTGCAATAAAAAATGCCGGTAACGTATCCCACAGCATATGTTTCACGTGACTGAATAAATCGGTCTCCGCTACTGCCGGTGCGATGTTCGTCGTATCCGACAGCGGTGATAGTTTATCACCAAAAAACGCGCCAGAAATAATCGCACCTGCAACGAGTCCTGGTGGAAACCCAAGACCTTCACCAATTACCATAAACGCCAATCCAACAGTTGCAATTGATGTGAATGAACTACCTAACGTTATGGACACGAGCCCAGTTACAATGGCTACAGCCGGCACAAAGAAATCCGGATGAATGAATTTCAATCCGTAATAAATCATCGTCGGAATGACACCACCCGCAATCCACGTGCCAATGATAATCCCAATCACAAGCAAAATAAACACTGCCGGCAACGCCCTTGTTACACCATTCACCATCATCTGTTGAATAGCATTCCATTTCCAACCTGCCATCAAAGCCACGACAGCAGCCATCACCATGCCTGCAAGCAACGGTACATGCATGCCCACTTTCCAGACAAAAATGGAACCAGCACCCGCAGCAATCAACACAATTACCGGCAACAACGCCATCCAAACCGTCAGCCTCTTTTCCATCTTCCTTCCCCCTTTAAGGTGCCAGTCCCCGACACAATTCAGAATCGTTTTGGTGCCTGTCCCCCAAACAATTGCAAATTGTCCGGGGGACAGGCACGCGCATAATTCCCTATATTACCACAATTCAACTATCTATATAAGATAAAAAAAGAGGTGAGTTCACGCACTACTTCGCGTGTTGTCACCTCTTTTTGATTATTCGTAATTAGTGATTACATAAACATACCAGCGATTGTTCCGCTCATCAAGTTCGCAAGGGTTCCTGCAAGTACAGCTTTCATCCCTAATTTCGTGACAGTTGTACGTTGGTTTTCCGCAAAAGCTGTCATACTTCCGATTAGAATTCCAAGTGAACCGATGTTTGCAAAACCACACAATGCGAAGGTCATAATCGCAACAGTTTTATCCGATAGCATATCAATCATCGGCTGGAATGACGTAAAGGCAACCATCTCATTCAAAATCACCTTTTGCCCTAACAAGTTACCTGCAGTCATCGCTTCAGACCACGGAACCCCCATGATGAATGCCAATGGTGCAAACAAATATCCAAAAATTTGTTCGAGTGAAAGGTCAGGGAAGCCAAACCAACCACCAATTCCGCCTAAAATACCATTTGCTAACGCTAATACAGCAATGAAAGCAATCAACATCGCGATAATTAGCCCAGCCATTTTCATCCCTTCCATCGCACCACGTGTAATGGCATCAATCAGACCTGACTTCTCTTCTTCATCTGCTACTTCACTAGGATCAACAGAAATGGAAGACGCATTCAAAACAGGTGTTTCCGTTTCAGGAATCAGGATTTTCGCAAAAACCAATCCCGCAGGAGCTGCCATGAAACTCGCTGACAACAGGAAGTTTATCGGTATACCTAACGCGGCATAGGCCATTAAGGTTCCACCCGCGACCGAGGCTAGACCACCGACCATTACGGCAAATAGTTCTGATCTTGTTAACGTTTTTATATAAGGTTTAATAAGGACAGGCGCTTCTTGAATACCTAAGAAAATATTTGAAGCTGCTGTCAAAGACTCCGGCTTGCTTGTCCCTAACAGTTTTGCGAGTCCCCCACCAACTACACGGACAAAAAACTGCATAATGCCAAAATGATACAACACGGAAATAAGCGCTGTAACAAAAATCGCCATTGCCGCCACTCGAATACCAAAAATAAATCCAGTCGGTTGTGACGGATCTGCCAAACTTCCGAAAACGAATGCTAATCCTTCATTCCCATAATGAATGACGTTGCGAACCCCTTCAGAAATCTTTTCCAAAACCATACGCCCAATCGTCGACTTCAGTACAAGATAGCCAAAAAGGATTTGTAATGCGACACCAATTCCAACAATACGATAATTTATCTTCTTCTTGTTCTCAGATAGCAAAAAAGCAATAAACAATATTACAAGGCAACCTAATAGGCCAGTGAGTATATTCATCCTCTTCTCCTTTATATACAAGTGACATTTTCCACGATATGTGTAATCGGTTACATGTAATTTACCAAAAATCATATTCAGTGTCAATGTCTATTTTTAACACTGAAATATTCAAACTGTATTGATTTTTTACCAATTTATTGCTATGTTTATGTAAGCGATAACATAGGAGAGTGAGTTCATTTTGCCTACAATCAAAGATGTCAGCAAGCTAGCAGGCGTTTCTGTTGCGACTGTTTCACGCTATCTGAATAAAAATGGCTACGTCAGTCAACAAGCGGCTGATGCCATCGCAGAAGTCATTGACAAACTGAATTACAAACCAAATAACATTGCAAGAAGCTTAGCGGGCATGAAAACCGCGACAATCGCACTTATGGTACCAGACATTTTAAATCCATTTTTTCCCGAAGTCGCAAGAGCGACCGAGGATGCAGCAAACGCTTATGATTACACACTCATCTTATGCAACACAGACAACAATCCAGAAAAAGAACAAAAATATATTGAAACATTAATTCACAAGCAAGTCGACGGCATCATCATTTCGTCTTACACGATTAAACCCGAACAACTTGAACACTTACAAAAACGCAAAATCCCAGTCATCCTTATGGACAATCACTTATCGGGCAGTTCAATCGTCTCGCTCATGTCCAACAATTTTAACGGTGGTAAACTTGCAACCGAACATTTACAAAACCAAGGCTGTCGGAAAATCGCGCACATTTGCGGGCCGATTCATATTACATCTTCCCGCGAACGGACGAACGGATACGAAGTCATTGCGAAGCAACTCGATTCATTCACACCGAGCCTTATTGCATATAGTGATTTCACCGTCAAAGGTGGCTACCGGGCAATGCAGGAACTTATCCAGAAACACCCCGATCTCGACGGTGTTTTTGCAAGCAATGACCTAATGGCAGCAGGCGCAATAAAAGCCCTGCAAAAAGCAAACCTTTCTGTCCCTACTGACGTCAAAGTCATCGGGTTTGACGGCATCCAAATGGAAATGATGTCACCTGAAATTTCAACAGTTGCCCAGCCCATTTACGAAATTGGCAAAACAGCCGTTGATACGTTAGTCAAACTCATTAATGGCGATTCCATTGAAACGTACACGCAAACATTTGAAGTCGAATTACAAGTAAAACAGTCAACTTCCATTCAATCCAAGTAAAAACGGTTGGGTTCCTAGTATGCGGAACTCAACCGTTTTTATGAAACTGTAACCGAACTTCTCCTTGAGAACAATTCCATACAAACTGATAACAACACACCGACTAATAAACCATTGCTCACAATCGGTTGAAATAATACCGGAAACACACTGAACGTCACCGCCGGGATATTCATTACACTAATTCCGACGAGCAAAGGAATCGTTAAACGATAAAGCGACATGCGACCAACTGGTAAATTCCCCAAATTCTTAATTGCAGTTCCAAACAGTTGTAAGTATGCGACAAACAAAACCGCATCGCCTACACTCATCGGCATTGTCGAGAAAAACGAACCAAGTATAGGGACAACTCCAAGCACCATGAACAGCAAACCTCCAAGTATAAACGGCGCACGCTGATAGATTTTCGTACTTTCCAAAAACCCGATGGAAGATGTATACGGTCCGTATGGGATTAACCCGAACAATCCGGCTACAATCGTATGCACACCTGTTAACATAAAGGACCAACTGAATCGTTTTTTATCGGTCGTCGTCTTAAATACTTTCTCCACAGTCGTAATCGCGACTAACGAATTCGCCATATTAATCAGCCCAGCAAAAAAAGCAGTTAACAAAATACCAATATCAAATCGGAATGAGCCCCATGGCAAATAGGTAAATAAGGCAGTCCCCGTTCCAGATACTTGTGCCGTTGCCGGGAATAAAAGACTATGGGCAATCCAACCGCCAATCATACCGATGAGAATAGCAAAGTTACTGATTTTCCCTCTTACTTTTACAGTTAAGACAAGCACAAGCAGCACAATGCAAATGGACAACAATGCAACGGGTTCATTTATCGTGCCATCCACACCGATACCGAGCATCCCTTTAAAGAAAATCATAATGAGCTGTATGGATAATAAAAACAAATAGACTGTTAACACTACTTTATTGAAAATCTGCTTTAGGACATCTGAAAAACCAATTGCCCCTAACAGAATCGTTACGATTCCAGCCGCTACCATTCCTAATGCAAGACTTCCACCGAGCTGCGCATAACTAATCCCGACAGCCGGAGCAGAAGCACAAAGACTTAACACAAGTCCCCACCAAACACCGCCATGCCCTTCCATTAATGGATAGCGATGTCCAAACAATGCTTGCAAAATACTTGCAGCACCTGTCAATATGAACGAACTTCGAATAATCGTTGCAACTTCCGCATCTGGCAAATAAAATGCAGCACCAACCGAAAGGGGTACAACAATCGTGTTCGCAAACATGAAAAACAGCCATTGCACACCTGCTAACGACAAAGCAGGTTTTGATAATCGTTCCTCCATCTCCATTTCCTTCTTTCCATCCAAGTAAAAGCGAAAAGTCTGACTGAAATCGTCAGACTTCCCACCATGATTATTTACTTAACGTATCAATAAGTGTCGAAATGAAACGTTCACTATCCACTTCAAGACACACATCGACATTTGGCTCTTTTTTCGTCCAATTTTTAAAATCACAAACTGTTTGTCCGTCACATAAGTCACTATTCGTTTCAACGTCAACGTACAGTTTTTCTGTACGAACAAGTGATTTATCTAAAGCCACACCTACCGCTAGCGGATCATGCATGGAACAAGCACGTTTTCCTGTCAGCTCCATGTAGCGATTCATGTAGTGATTCGTCGAGTCCTTTACAAAATCCCTAATTTGACTCGGACGCATTTTTTCAATATCCGCAACAGTTAACAACGTCTGGCTCGTGACATCCAATCCGACAAGCGTAATTGGAATACCTGCGTGAAGTACGATTTTCGCTGCTTCCGGATCGATGTACATGTTGTATTCCGCAGTCGGCGTAATGTTCCCAGGATGGTCAACTGCTCCACCCATAATGACAAGTTCTTTCACCCATTCTTTTAAGCGAGGTTCCTTGCGGATAGCAAGCGCCATATTTGTCAATGGCGCAAGCAATACAATCGTCAATTCGCCTTTATGTAGCTCCGCTTGCTCAATGATGAAATCCGGTGCAAATCCTTCGTCCTTAATTTCTACTTCCATCTCTTTCAGTGCCCCACCAATTCCATCATTGCCGTGTACACTTACTTCAAAATGCGGTTCACGCATTAACGGACGGCTCGCTCCTTGGACAACTTTAATATCATCACGACCAAGCAATTTAACGATTTTTGCCGTGTTAATTGTCGCTTGTTCAAGGGATGTATTACCATTTACCGTTGTAAATCCTAAAATATCCGCTTGGCCACTTTTCGCCGCCAACAACAATCCAATCGCGTCATCAATTCCTGTATCTACGTCAATAATGATTTTTTTCATCTTTATTTCCCTACCTTTTCTGATTGGAGTAATGCTGTAATGCTTTCAACTGCTGTTGCTACACCGTATTTTAGAGCCTCTAGATTCACATGGTAATACGCGTTATGCCAAGGGAAATTCTCTTTTTCATCCGAGCCAGTTCCCCAATACATGAAGACGGATGGAACCGCTTGTGCAACGACTGAGAAATCATCGCCACTCATATAAGGATGCTCGTTTTCTACGACTTTATCTTCACCAAAAGCTGACTGAATCGCTGTTGCTACGACGTCCGTCAATTCCGGATCATTCCAGCTTGCAGGATAGCCTTTACTGTAGTTGTACGTATAATCCCCGCCCCAGAAGTCCGTCACTGACTTCAACAATTGCTCAATTTGGGCAATAATTTTGTCTTGCGTTTCCGTTCTAATTGTGCGGACTGTCCCAGCAATATCGACACGGTCGCACATGACATTCGAAGTCGTTCCGCCGTTAATTGTGCCGAACGTAATTACCGCATTGTCAAGGGGCGATGTTTGTCTAGACACGATGTTTTGAATGCCGGTAATGAACTGCCCTGCCATGGCAATTGCGTCAATCCCCTGTTGAGGAGCAGCAGCATGTCCACCTTTTCCAATGAGGGATATGTAAACCCGGTCCGTGTTCGCTAACATATAGCCTTTTCTCATTTCAAACTTACCAGGAGCTAAAAACGGATTCGTATGCAAACAAAGTCCCGCATCGACTGTAGGATTTTCAAGAATCCCTTCGTCAATCATCGGCTTCGCTCCACCTGGCTGAACTTCTTCGGACGGTTGGAACATGATTTTCACAGTTCCTTTCCACTCGCTTAACCGTTCTTTTAATACCGATAAAACACCTAAACCGATTGTTGTATGTGCATCGTGACCGCACGCATGCATGACACCTGGTTTTGTCGAAGCGTACGCCAAGCCGGTCTGTTCATCAATCGGCAATGCATCGATATCGCAACGGAGCAAAATCGTTTTCCCAGGTTCCGCGCCTTCCAACACTGCGCAAACACCCGTTTTCGCCATTTTTTGATACGGGATACCCATACGATCCAACTCTTTCGTAATGAACGCCTGTGTTTCGTATTCTTCCGCACTTAATTCAGGATGCTCATGCAAGTGTTTATACGTTTCCTTTAAATAACTTCCTAACTGTCTTTCAATCTGCTCAATCGAAACTTTTACCATCGTACTTCCCCTCATTTCCTCTAGGATTGTTGAATGTCCTCGTAAAAAGGCATGCCTTCTTGTGCACCAAACTTTGTCACTGCCAACGCAGACACTTTCACTGCAAAGTCGACCGTTTCCTTCAACGATTTACCCGTTGAAATCCCAACCGCCAATGCGCCATTGAATGAATCCCCCGCACCTGTCGTATCCACAACTTCCACTTTGGGTGGTGGCGTTATGACAAGTTGATCATCTTCTAAAATGGCACAGCCGCGCTCACCTAACGTGACGATTAATGTATGATGATACGTTGATTCCCATTTCAACATTAGAGCGGATAATTCCTCATCCGTTGTAGAATGCTCACCTGTTAACAACTCAAACTCCGTCTCATTTGGCGTCAAATAATCAACAAGCGACAGCAATTCCGGTGATAGAAATTGAGCAGGGGCTGGATTTAAAATCGTTTTCACACCGTGCTGTTTAGCAATCCCTAACACATATTGTACGGTCTCAAGTGGGATTTCTAATTGAACGACCAACACATCCGCAGCAGCAATCGCTTGGACGACTTCTTTCGTAATGCGTTCTTTTGTCACGGTATAATTTGCACCCGGAATGACAGTTATGCAATTATCACGGTTCACATGGAAAATGTTCGCAATGCCCGTTTGTACGCCATCTACAACGCGAATGAAATCCGTCTTGACACCGTTACTTTCCATTTGGTCCTTAAGGCTACGGCCGAACTCGTCGTTACCAACCGCACCAACCATTGTCACATCACCTTGCAAACGAGCCATGCAAACCGCTTGATTCGCACCTTTTCCACCAGGCAAATAGACGACTTTCTCACCTAAGATTGTCTCTCCAATTTTCGGCAACCGTTCCGCCGACATGACAATATCCATATTCATACTTCCGACGACAACAATGTTATTCGACACATTCATCACCTGTTCTATCCTCTATAGTTAACTGACCTTTTCTCAGTAAAAAACCTTCTTTGTGTAACCGATTCCACATCTCAGAATAGCATATTATGCGATTATACAGCAAATGTTTTTAGAAACTTCTCGAACTTAGCTTCCTCTTCAACAGAGAGAACTATGCATGTTTTTCATGCCTATCCTTCATTAGAAAGCCATACAGCTAAAAAATCTACTGGAGTTGAAAAAGAAAAACCCAGTTGCTCCCTATCGAGCAAACTGAGTTTTTGTGCGAGTCGGCTATTCTTTGAGAAACAACTTATACCGTAAACTTTTCAATTTCTCTTTGTAAGTCTTCCGCAATATCGGAAAGGTTTTTCGCTGCATACGCTACTTCTTCGACGGTTGCTGTTTGTTCTTCAGTAGAGGCTGCAATTTCACCTGAATGGCTACCTAACTTCTCATACAAACTTGCAATTTCCTGAATCGATTGAAGTAAGTTTTGCATGACCTGTTCTACTTCTTTTGAAATCGATGTCGCTTCCGTCGTCTGACTGGATACTGATTGGACCGCAGTCAGAATATCTCTGAACGCTTCTCCAGCTTCATGAACAAGTGACGTACCATTTTTTACAGTTTCGTACCCTTCTGTCATACTGTCGACCGTCTGTGAAATATCTTCTTTAATCTCCGTAATTAATTGACGAATATGATTTGCTGCATTACTCGATTCCTCTGCGAGTTTCCGCACTTCATTCGCAACAACCGCAAATCCTTTTCCTGCTTCCCCAGCTCGTGCAGATTCAATTGCTGCGTTCAGCGCAAGCAAGTTCGTCTGATCAGCGATGGACGTAATGAACGTAGAGAAGTTTTCAATTTGGGAAGATTTCTCATGCAATTCAATGACGGTCTCTTTCGATTGCTTCGTATAAGTGTTAATGTGCTCCATGCTTTTTTCCGTATCCGTTACAATTGCATTTCCAGTTGTTGAAGCCTGTACGGTCTGTTGTACGAGTTCATTCACTTTTGAAATGTTTGCTAGTAATTTACCAACTTCTTCGGTAATCATTCCGATATCGGTAATGGATTGGCGTACAGTTTGTGTTTGGTTTTCCGTTTCATAGGCCATCTCCTGCACGGAGCTTGAAATTTGGACAGAAGCCGTTTTCGTTTCATCCGCACTTGACGTGAATTGTTCTGACATGGCCATTAAATGATGTGTCGAGTCGATTACTTTGTCAAATGCGCCTCTTACAGAAACAAGCATTTGCTCATACTGTTCGGCCAATACGCCAAAATCGTCTTTTCGCTTTAATAACGTTGCCACATGCTCGTTGTCAGTAAAATCCAATTGCGCTGTTCGATCAATGACTGCACTGAATTGGTGGATCGGTTTGGACACGCGTCGGCCGATCACAATGGATAGCACAACCGCGACAATGACGGAGACAACGACCATAATTAGTGCTGTTACACTATTCGTCTTTAATTGACCTGCAAAATAGTGATCATCATAAGTCAAAACAAGTAAACGGGATTGGCGGTACTTGTTCTCATCATCAGACGTCAAATCGATTTGAGGAATAAACTTATAAAGCGTATCCGAAGATTTTTTCTCCAAAACTTTATCTTCGGTAATTGCTTTTGCACCAATGTCCAGCAACGAATCCGGCAATACTGCAGCTTCACCTTCATCGTTTTTCTTATTCATTGAATACGCTGGAATCCCATCGATGCTAATCGTATAAATACCGATATCTTCAACATATGGATGTTTATCCATCAGATTTTTCGTCAACAGTTCCAAATCCATCGACTGAATCAAATGCGAAAACTGATCAGCCGTTGCAGCAATTTGAATCATATATTTTTTATCGGGCGTCGCTGTATAACTGAACTTATTTGTCTCTTTCGTTGCTTCACTAATTTCTAAACGATCGTCAAAATACGTTCCAGCATCCATACGCTCCTGCAATAATCCTTCAAGACCGAACTCTTTTAAATCTAGTCCTAAATCTGCTTCTCTTGTTGCATAGTCAATCACGAATTTGTCATTCAAAAAGAATATGTCAAAGCCATCAAATTCCGTTTTGAACTGTTTCAAATCCCACGTTGATACATCAGGATTTTGCTTGTACTCTTCCAATAACACATTCGTATACAGCTCCATTTTTTCGGACAAAGACTGTTCGATGATGGAGTACGCAACATCAGACCCTTCAATCACACTCAGTAAATTCTCTTCAATCAGTTTTTCTGTTTGCGCTTTTTCATCCTCTAACGTTCCCTGACTCGTTATGTAATTTATTGAAACAATTGCAATGACGAGAAGTGAAATGGAAATCACTAACGTACCAATCAAATTCCTCTGAAATACACCCATTTTCTTCATTAGATTCTCTCACCTCAAGTATGTAGTATGAACAACATCTATATCGGGTCGAAAGTCTTAATGTTTAGCTCAAAATTAAACATTTTTTCTGTAATTAAATACCTATTCATTGTGAGTGTCCTAGTAGTTATCTAGTATTTATTTTTGGATAGCTTGTTTTAAGCAATTAATACACAATCTGAACATAAAAAAACTGTACAATCCAATCGCTCATTGACCGGATCGTACAGTTGTAGTCTAACTCATTTCCTGCTTGTGTAAGTGTTAGGCTAATTTGTCTTCTTGCACAATATCTTTTGGCTCTTCCGTCACATAATACTTGCCTTTCGTCATCACAGCGATGATAACCGTCAATATGGAGGCAAGTAAGGCTGCAAAGAAGGCTGCCGTCGTTTCTAAAAACAATCCCATGTACCCAAGCGCTGCTATTGTTCCAAGGACACTTGCTACAATAAGCGACACCGTACCAACGGGATTCCACTTATACAAGTACTTTTGACGAGCGACGTAATACGTAGGACCAATTTTCAACCATTTTTTAACGACTAATGCATCTGTCACAAGGACAGCGGCCCATGCAAGTAAAAATACCCCTTGGAAAGTCATTAATTTATCGACATGATCGACAATGTTGAGCAACATGAGAAGGATAGCGGTCAGACCTGCTACCACGACCCAAAAACGTCTACCTGGTGTAAAACGGAACATGTTCTCAAAAAAATTAGAGAGCGATAAGGAACCACTGTAAATGTTCGTGACGTTAATACGTAATTGCGTTAACATCGTGAACAACGCTCCACCAATTCCGAGCAAGAGGACGATATACACACCTGGATCAGATTCTAAAAATCGAACACCAAACCAAATGCCAAGGCCACCCATCACGCCAAAACAGAAAAACTGTGGGATGAACCCAATCATGAAGGAACCTACCTTAACATCCGTTGGTTTCAGGAACCTCGCATAATCAGATGCCAATAACGCGGTCAATCCCATAATGCCATGGTGCATGCCGATACAAAGTAAGAGGGCTTCCCCACCGATTTGGACACCGTCAGGCATATACGTAAATACAGAACCGGTATAAATAGGCGGTTTATAGAAGGAAACAACAACTGCAGTTAATAAAAAGATGATAAATAGAGGTAAGGACCACTTCTGTAATTTATCTAATTGCTCGATTCCAAACCAGTTTAGAGGGATAACGATGGATCCAAATACAACAATGAGAATCCATTTTGGAAGTGAAGGAAAGAAGTGATGAACTGCGGATACTAAGATGAGTCCTTCAAACGCGCAATACATAATGAAGTTCGACGCGTAAATCAGTGACGTCAAGGACGAACCGATATAGCCGAAACCTCCACCGCGCGAAAGTAAATTTACGTTCATACCGGACTTGGCAGACAAATAGGCAATGACCGTTCCGAGCAATCCTGCGACAATGATTGCATAAGCGGAAGAAATCAATGCATTCACGGCTCCAAATTTAAGCGCCATCACGCTTCCCATTTGGAAATAAAAAATGGCGGTAGCAATCCCGAAAGTTATATTCGTTATACTCAACCAACTTTTCGTCCGTTCGTTCCGTGGCACACGGTCCAACGAGTAATCGTCAGATGTTTCCACTGCAATCGTAGAGTTATTATGAAGTTTTTCTGGTGACTGGATACACGTCAACCCCTTTCTAGTTATCTAGGACAACATAAATTGTCAATCTACTTGGTTATTCGTCAACTAGTCGCAAAATTCGCCGCTCCTTCAGCATAACAATGATTGTGCGGGTAATCAAACGATTACGTTCATCTACGTATTATAACGTTGCGCATCAAATCCCCTTCACGCCTTACAAATCAAGTATTCGCAAAACCCCATTTTTTCATGCAAACGTATATGACTGAAGTTGCAAAGTGGTTGAACATTCTACATGTTGTGACAGGATTTTCTAGCGGAACAAGAGAAAGGTCGTTCATTCCCCAGGAAATAACGACAAGAAAAAAGGATTGGTGCGGAATGTGTTGAACACTGGAACTTGTACATCACGGAATAAAACTTCACTTCTGTTTATTGCAAAAAATCGGTATAATAATAGTGAAGTGTTTTTCTACAATTTCCTTTGGAAGGTGGTCGCTCTCCATTGTCATATAATCTCACTAATCTATTCCCTTCTCTAAAGTTATTGACCCAAAAACCACTATGCAACTCAGATGACTATGTATTCTTCAATGACAATACGGATACTTGGATAAGTATACATAAGAAAGACGTTTCAGCGCGTGACTATCTTTTACTCTCTACACTATTAACCGAGGAAACTTATTCTTCAACCTCACTTACTCATACAGAAGAAAATTGGTTGTACTATTTAGAAGGGGACGGTCCTTCTCTCCTATCAAACGAAGATCAAATTCGTATCATCCAGTTGTCACTAGAAGCAAATGACTCCCTTGAAGTCGATTTAAAAGAAGCAATGCAAGCATTTTTTGATGAACAAATGATCATTATCTTTTCGTCTGAAAGACATGTATTGTTAATTGAGCGTAAGACTATACACTCGTATTGTGATGACGATTTCAATTCATTTGCAGCTGTATTAGAAAGTGACTTTTATTGTAAGACGAGGATATACATAGGGAAGTTTCAATGTGCAGATTCAGCGTACCCTGCTTATTATCAACAGGAAGGCAATTGGTTTAGGGAGGGAATTTCTGAAATGCCAACAAAACGGATTTTTACAATGGAATCAATCTTTCCATTGTTTTTAGAACGTGCAATAACGCCCACCATGGAGCATGCAATGCATCAAGAAATTATTGTTCCCATCCGAAATGACTTAGAATTATTACATACAGTTTGTAGTTTCTTTGAAAATGGATTCAACGGTTCGATTACAGCAGAAAAGTTACACATCCACCGAAATACATTAAACTATCGGTTAACGAAATTTCAGGAGCTAACAGGCATATCTGCTCGTAGTTTTAATGGCGCGCTCGTAGCCTACATCGCACATTTACGTTTTAGCAAATAAGCAACGCTTGCACAATTTTTTCAAAGATGATTTGTGCAACTTGTACATACCTTGTTATCCCTAACATCTGTATCCTTATAAGTAGTACATACAAGGGGTGAAGATGATGGGAGAATTAGTACTAGAGAATGTATTCAAAAAGTATAGTGATGATGCGGTAGCTGTTTCCGATTTCAATTTACAAGTGGAAGATCAGGAATTCATCGTTCTTGTAGGACCTTCAGGCTGTGGAAAATCAACAACATTACGTATGATTGCTGGATTGGAAGAAATTTCAGATGGTCAGTTACGCATTAATGGAAAAGTAATGAATGATGTTCCACCTAAAGACCGAGATATTGCCATGGTATTTCAAAACTATGCTCTTTACCCGCATATGACGGTCTATGATAATATGGCATTTGGCTTGAAATTACGGAAGTTTTCTAAAGCAGAAATCGATCAACGTGTTAAAAATGCAGCAAGTATATTAGGGTTGGAAGACTACTTAACTAGGAAGCCGAAAGCGTTGTCTGGGGGACAACGACAACGGGTCGCACTTGGTCGAGCGATTGTCCGGGATGCAGGTCTTTTTCTAATGGATGAACCGCTATCAAATCTGGACGCTAAATTACGCGTTCAAATGCGCGCAGAAATCACAAAGTTACATCAACGTTTGAAGACCACAACGGTCTATGTGACACACGACCAAACAGAAGCGATGACAATGGCTACAAGGCTGGTCGTAATGAAGGACGGTTTTATTCAACAAATCGGAACACCGAAACAAGTGTATGAAAATCCCGAGAATGTATTCGTCGGAGGATTTATTGGATCCCCTGCAATGAATTTCTTCGAAGGACAAGTGATCGATGGATACTTTGTAATGGATCAAACTGCACTTAAAATTCCTGATAACAAACTCACAATTTTAAAAGAAAACAACGCACTCGGATCATCCGTTATCCTTGGCGTAAGACCTGAACATATATATGACAAACCTGAAATGCTCAACGACTTAGTGGATGCAAAAATAGATGTGCATGTGGACGTGGCAGAACTAACTGGCGCAGAGCTTATGGTCTATTCGTCAATCGGATCTCAATCGTTCGTCGCACGTTTAGGAGCAGATACGCCATTGCAACAAGGACAACAAGTCTCATTAGCGGTTGATATGGACCGTGCACATTTCTTTAATAAAGAGACTGAAATGAGATTCAGATAGGATCTATTCATCGAACAAAGTACAAGAAAACCCTCATCCGCTGTAGGAATGAGGGTTTTCTTGTTTATTTATTCATCGACATCTTGCAAAAGCACCTTGCAAACCAGCGTTACCTTTATAAATGCTTGCTTCAATTCGCTTCTCTTTTCCTTCTAATAGCGGATGATTTAAGTACTGTCGTAATTCAAGTCGAACGGCTTCCACTAAAGCTGGATGGTTATTGAACACACCGCCACCTATCACGATGCACGTCGGATCGACAATACCTGGGACACCGCTAACTTTTGTAGTCTCACTTCACTTAAAACTTCGGCAAGTCGTCTTTAAAAGTAGACCAATCCAAAGTCATTTCCTCATCGGTCAGTAAACACTTATCCAAACTGTCTTCAATTTCTGATTGGTCCATGTCCAGCCCAATGAAGACAAGCTCGTTTAGTCGATCGCCATATGTAGCATCCCATCGTTTCAACAAATGAGGATCCTCTTGAAAAATTGCTTCCTGTTCTTCTTTCGGCAATGCAGCGACCCATTGGCCGGCAGCTTGAAAGACGAGTGAAGAACCCGCTTGTGAGAATATTCCTGACCAATCATTCCGTGACGCAAGCCAGAAAAATCCTTTCGCTCGAACGACTTCTTGAGGAAATGCTGTTAACCACGCATGCCACCTAGCAGGATGAAAAGGTCGTCTTCTTCTGTAGACAAATGACGTAACACCATACTCATCCGTCTCCGGCACATGCTCTTCGTTCAATTCTTTTATCCATCCCGCGCCTTCGCTCGATTTTTCAAAATCAAATAATTGTCGATTCAATAGTTTAGATGGCGCTACTTTTCCAAACGTAGTGAGGATGATTTCAGCATCCGGATTGACTTTGCGAAGAAATGCAACAAATGCCTCTTCATATTCCTTTTCAACGAGATCAATTTTATTGACAACCACAATATTTGCGAACTCCAACTGGTCCATTAGTAAGTCCGAGATGTCACGCTGATCGTTCGGGTCATCTGTTTGCTGACGCTCTAAAAGCGTTTCACCACTTTCATAATCCTGCCAGAAACGATACGCATCAACAACAGTCACCATCGTATCCAGTGTACAAATCTCTGTTAAATCAATGCCGAGTTCTTCATCAATGTAAGTAAACGTCTGCGCAACCGGAATCGGTTCAGAAATGCCCGTAGATTCAATAACAATATAGTCAATTTCACCTTGTCTCACTAACTTCTCTACTTCTATGATCAAGTCCTCACGCAGCGTGCAACAAATACACCCATTTGACAACTCAACAAGCTTTTCCTCAGTACGGGAAAAACCGTTGTTCTCCAACAACTTCGCATCAATATTAATTTCACTCATATCATTCACAATGACAGCAATTCGCAAGTTTTCTCGATTGGCCAATAAATGATTCAACAAAGTCGTCTTGCCTGCACCAAGGTAGCCACTTAACACAGTCACCGGTATTTTCTTAGTTTTCATCGTCTTTCTCCACACTCTCTTTCTTTAAATCGTAATGATTACTATTTAAAGAATACATCATTGCCCTCCTCAATGCAACATCAGCATTCAGCATCTACACAAATCTACTTTCATCATGTATGCTTAACTACCGAGAATGCCAGTATAGTTTAATGCATTAGTAACAGATATCTAAACGAAAGAAGTGATCATGATGGAAACATTCCTATTAAAAAATGGTGAGAAAGTCTTTATAAGAGAAGCCTTGCCAAACGATGCACAGCAAATAATTGATTTTTACAACCTAGTAGGCGGAGAAACTGATTTTCTTTCATTTGGCAAAGATGAATTTACGACAGATGTCGCAGCCTTTCAAACGACCATCCAAAAGACACAACAGTTGCAAGGTTCCATCATGTACCTCGCAATCGCAAACGATGAGATTATCTCCATCGCAACAATCGACTCCCCTTTGAAAAAACGTGTGCAACATGTTGGAACATTAGGGATTGTCATCCGCGAAACCCACACCGGCCTCGGTTTAGGGAAAAAAATGATGAATGAACTCATTGAATGGGCACGCACAAACGGCGTCACTGAAAAAATCACCCTCTTAACACGAGAAGATAACGAAACTGCCATCCAACTTTACAAAAAACTCGGATTTGAAACGGAAGGAATCCTAAAAAAAGACACCCTTATCAACGGTACCTACTACAACACCTTGTCGATGGCTTTACTCCTTCAAAAGAACTAAAAAAATGGTGCCTGTTCCCCCAAACAATTCGTAATTATTTGGGGGACAGGCACCAACAGAATTATGAATACTCAGACAAAAATCATCTTTACTCATTGTAAATATACGGATTGGCAGGTTGGTCAATTTGTTCGAGTTGAGTGATTTGGATGAAGGGTAAGGTCCAGTCATCTAATTGGTAGGTGGATAGCGTTCCAGTTGCACGGACCCAATCATCTTCATTGAGTTTGGCGACAGCGTCTGACGAAGAACGGATGCCGTAGACAAACGCATCTGCCACACAACAGGTGATGCCGAAACGGGCGATGAGAAATTCGTTTTCTGTAGTCTGATCGTCTTTGTACACAAAGCCTACCAATTCGATTTCTTTCCCAATGAAAGGTTCAAGGTCTTCATGAATGATGAGCATAATATCATTGTAGCGTTCATCATCGATGACGATTTTGTCGCTATTCAGCAGCTCCTGCTTTAATGTACCGAGTCGTTTATTATCCATTTCCTCCGCCAAAAGTGCTTGACGGTCTTGCACAAGTAAATCATCTCCCTCAACGCTGGACTCATCCTCACCGACATCGGTACCTGCTACATCAGTCGTTATAGGAGGACTTGCACCGTAATTCACTCCCCGCTTAGCCACGATCGAACTGTCGAGCACAACTGTTGGGAACCATAATCCCGTCAAAATCGGAATGACAAATAACGCATAGACGATGATTGTCTGCACAATGGATTTCGATTGTTGATGAATAAATCCACAGTCACAATACAAATCTTCTTCCTTGTCAGACGTACTTCTTACTAACTGAACAATACCTAAAATGAGTAAAGCTGCTAGTAAAAAATACATGAACGGCATCATCTTCGGCGCAATGTAATAACGAATTGTCCCTGACATCATTAACTGGAACAATAACAGGAAAAATCCAAAGTAGATAATGGATCTAAATAACACATGCCCTCTTTCATCGCTCGGATGTTCTTTCATTCATTCACACCTCACAAAATGACGCTTTGGTATACTAAAACGATTGCAAATACAGCCACCGTAATCACGCCCATAAAAACGACTACGAATTTCGACTTAAAATACGCAAACAGGATAATGGCGTTTTTTAAATCTAACATCGGACCGTATAGTAGAAACGCCAGCAGCGAACCTGTTGAAAACGTATGGGAAAACGAGGATGCAATAAACGCATCGGCCTCCGAACAAATGGATAACACAAAGCCGAATGCCATCATCACAAGTGGTGCAACGATGTCATTCTCGCTCACAGTCACTAACAGATCGCGATTGAAATACGTTTGGAATGCACTTGCAACAATTGTTCCAAAAATTACATACTTCCCGACATCGAAAAACTCGTCACTAGCATGATAAAAGACGGTTTTCCATTTCCGCTTTCCTGTTAGCTCAGTCTGTTGTTCAGTTGCCGTCACCAAGTCCTCCGTCGAATGCTTCAATTGAGAGGTATTTTTAAAAAGAACATACATGACGAGTCCGATAATAATCGCCAACAAAAAGGCTAGTCCCATTCGCGCATATGCCATCGAAGGCTCCGACTGAAATGCGTAATACGTTGAAGCGAACACAATTGGATTCAATATCGGTGCTCCAACTAGAAAAATGATGCCTACATGTAATGGGAGCCCTTTCCTCAACAGTCGGCGCACGACTAAAATAATTGCGCATTCGCACACGGGCAACAGCACACTGACAATTGTTGCAGGAACAATGGCGAGAAGCGGATTTTTTGGAATAAACCTTCTAACCATGTCCTCCGAAACGAATGTCTGGATGACGGCAGAAGCAAATACCCCTATGAGAATAAAAGGGAATGCTTCTAAAATAATGCTTAGAAACATTGTATTGAGCAACAATATGCTTTTCGGGATTTCAAACTGGATGTAAGGGATTCCGACAAATAATAGAACGATGAGAAGAATACCGAATGCCGACAATCCAATTCCATTCTTCATTCGATGACCAATCAACAATTCACCCCCGCTAACGCTTCAAATTGGTCCTTGATTTGTTCAATGTTTAGTTCAATTCCAATCAGTACGATTGTGGATAACGCTCGATTCTCTTCAAGTTCCCGATAAGTTAATTTTTTTGATGCGTATTGGAAACTGACTACACGATCCGAATGTTGGAATCGACAATAGCCTTTGCTCCGTAAAACACTTTCAGGTAGCTGCTTCATCCAATTTTCAAACGCACGCTGATCCAATGCAGGAAAATCTTCCAAACAAATGACTTGTACGAAGGAGTGACGATGTGGTTTGTGCGTTCGAACTTGCTCACCGTTTTCAAATAGCGCTCTGTCAATTCGTCTTTGATACAATGTCTGTTCATCAACATTCCCAAATGAGCATGCTACTAGTTCTTGATGCGAAGCGACTACTTTATCAAGCTTCTTCCGTACTTTCCTCAACTCCGCTGTTGAAAGAGCATCCACCTTATTCACAACGAGCAAACTGCCACACATGATTTGTTCCTGTAACAGTCTTCTTACGTCCGATGAACTGGAAAAAACACTTTGATAGTCCAAATAACGACTCGCATCCACAACGGTAATCACCGATAGTAAGTCGAAATGTTGACATATGGCGGACGAAACAAGCACCTCTTGAATGTCCATCGGATTTGCCACACCTGTCCCCTCAATTAATACAATATCGAACAGCTCTTTCTTCTCCATTAAACCATTCAACGTGTCACGCAAATCATCCTGAATGGTGCAACAAATACAGCCATCCAACAACTCCACGACTTCCTCATCGCCAAACAATTCTCTTTCAACGTTCTTTTGGCCAATTTCATTTAATAGAATGACAGGGCGCAAATTCCTGGATTTGCACATCGCAATCATATTCTGTAAAACCGTCGTCTTTCCACTCCCTAAAAACCCACCAATCACATACACCGGAACACCCAATTGTACGCATCTCCCCTCATAAATATGAATATATCAATCATACAATGAGAACTAAAGCGTAACAATTACTATTTATTTTTCTAGTGCCAGTTTTTCTAGTGCCAGTCCCCCACTCAATTCAGAATTTTTCCGGGGACAGGCACCAATTCAATTCTGAATTATCAGTATAAAAAACCAAAAATAAAAGACCTTCCAATTCACTCGGAAAGTCTTTTACATTTCTAAGTTTCCATTCATTTTGTCCAGGTCACGTTCACGTTGTCTACGGTTTGCAGATTCTTCGTATGCTTGTGATCGGAAATGTAAAACTGGATCATCCGTACATTCCACCCCTTTTGGTAAGACAGTCGGGTCAAATTGGTAGTCTTCTGCACCGTCTTCCCGTCTGCGACTCAATGTTAAAACACCACCTGCGACATTTTTTCGATCTTCGGGCCAAGGGGTGCTTGGATCATTGATAAGGTCTGTTCCTTCCGCGAATTGCACCATCAAGCGAAACTTCACTTGCTCCTTTTCCATTCTTTGTTCCAACTCCGTTTCCAAATCAGTTGAATTGGACAATTGTGCTGTTTCGCTCTGTACAGGCTCCCACTTGAATCGAACAGCGACTTTTTCGTCATGTGTATTCACCAAATAATACGCATGCAAAGAATGGTACGATTCTAGCGCAAAACTTCTAACGGGTTTTAGGGAGGAAAGCAGCTTTGGGATCGTGTGAAATTCCGGTGAATCTCGTAAAGCGTTGAGCTTCTCTTTGAATGACAATGTATCCTTCGCAAACACTTGTAACAACTGCACAAAGGCTTCGGGGGTTTTTGTAACAAAAACAGGGATATTGGCCATCGTCAGATTTGTAAATCCGCCATTCTCTAACATAAAGCGTACGGCCATCCCTTTTATCGGATTGAGCAATTCGGGTGAATGAGGAGAAGGTGAGCTATGTGAAAAACGAACAATTGCTTGTACCGGTTGCGTCTGAAAGTGAGGGGCAGTCGTATACTTAGCAATCGCATCACTTGGTTGAAACATCGCATCATACGCAACGCCTTTCGCATGCGCACGCCGATAACCAACATGCACATCCGCCACCTGCTCAATCGTATCTACAGCCTCTACAGCCGTTACCGAAAATGGGCAATTCCCCATACGCATTCAAATCACTTCACTCTCATCAGATCTTCTAGCAATTAACAACATCTACCCATTTACAAAAAATCATAAACTTCCTAATGATTTAGAATTCAACCAGTGCCTGTCCCCCGAATAATTATGAATTGTTCGGGGGACAGGCACCAAAACAATTCTGAATTGATTCAGCAGCCAGTACCAAAAAAGCCCCCAAACAAGGAGGGCATTTGCAGTTATTTTTTCTTACGGTTTGAAGTTTGCGATTTGTCGTGATTCGTTTTATTGTTTTTGTTTTTCATCTTTGCGTCGAACTCGGTTGAAAACTCTTCATTTCGGTTATCAAAAGGATTGTTATTGTTGCTGTTCGTATCATCCTTATCTTTACTTTGATACGTATCAAAAGGATTGTGCGTACGCTCGTTCATCGTTTGGTTGTTATTTTTATTCTCCAAAGATGTTCACCTCCTACAGCTACTATGCGCCAATACAAGCTTTTCATGCCTCTATTGATGAGTTTGAATGAACACCCCTACTTCGTGCTGTATTCAGCTTTTCACGAGACGTTTTGGATTCTTCCCTAGCCACGTTGCAATGAACAAGACACCTAAAAATAGCGAAAAGAGAAAAAGATAGCTAATCCCTTTTTGCATTTCAAGAAAATAGCCTCCTAAAATAGGGCCCGTCAAGCTACCGATACTGAAGAAAATGCCACATAACAAGTTCCCCGTTGGCAACAAAGACTTTGGTGTCAAATCAGACATATATGAAATTCCTAAAGAGAAAATTGAACCTGCAAACATGCCCCCGATAAAGAACATGATTAAAATACCAACAGCATTACTTCCCATTAACGCAGAGCCGCCAAAAGCCAGACTCGAACCGCCGAGCGCAAGCAACATGACGGGTTTTCTTCCAATCTTATCCGAAAGAATACCTAAAGGGATTTGCGTAATAATTCCGCCTGCAGCAAATGCGGGAATGATCAAGGACACCATCGCCAACGGTATATCAATTCGCAATGCATAAACCGGAAACATGGAATTCAATGAAGACTCAAGAAATCCATAGCCGAACGGGCCAAGGAAGGCAATCCAAGCAACCGCAACCGTTGCTTTCGCTCTCGAGATGAAACGTCCTTGCACCACATCCCCCGCCATCACTTCAGGATGATCGTTATCTAAAAAGAAGACAAGTGACCATGCCAAAAAACTTAAACAAGCTGATACGATGAACGGCAACCCTTCATATATATCAACAAGTGGAACGAACAATGGACCTACAGCGAAACCGACGCCTACCGACAAACCGTATATGGAAATATTACGACCTAATCGTTCTTTTGATGAAGTACTCGTCACCCAAGTTTGCGTGGAAAAATGCAACGCATGATCTCCAATTCCAATCATCAATCGCAGCACAAACCAGAATACAATACTCTTCCAAAGCGGGAACGACAAAAGTGCTGCAATCACAAAAATTCCACCTGCAATAATCGTCGGTTTATAACCAAAACGCCGTAATGGTGCTTCCATAATAGGCGAAACAAGCAACGTCCCAATATACAGTGCAGTCGCATTTAGTCCATTCAACGCACTCGACACACCATCCCGCTCAAAAATTGTCGAAATAAGCGGCAATAACATCCCTTGTGAAAAACCTGAAATCGAAACAATTAACACCAACACCCAAAAACGATGCTTATTTATGTATGTACGAACAGTCATGATGCATACTCCTTTTTCCTCTAAAACTCTTTTCATCGTAGCATATTTTCCAACACCTCCTCCGATATTTTTCAAAAAAATATAAACAGCTCTTTTGTGGCGCACTATTCAGAATTTACCAAGGGACAGGCACCCGAACAATTCAGAATCTTGTCGGGGCCTGGCACCAAAATACAAGCAGGGGAATTGACTGAACCGTCAGTAAGAGAGTACACTTTATTAGATATACACTTTTATAAAATGATAAAGAATAGGTGGAAATAGAATTCATGTTGAAGCAAATTTGGAATGGATATCGGAAGACGCCCTTTGCGTTAAAAATGACCATCGGCTTCCTTATCGGTATTGCAGCAGGGCTACTTTTTGGACAGCAGATGCAAGTACTAAAACCATTTGGTACCTTACTCATCAACTTACTTAGCCTCGTAGCCATCCCAGTCGTCTTCCTCACGGTCGTTAAGGCAGTTGACCAAATGAGCATTGCCCAGCTTGGCCGTATGGGATGGAAACTGATTTTATATTACGCAGCAACGACTGCTGCAGCTGTTGGAATCGGCGTCGGCTTAGCTCTTTTCTTCAAACCCGGTCAATCTTTACGTTTGCCAGATGTAACGGTAGAGCCGAAAGAAACACCTCATTTCTCAGACATCCTTTTACAAATGGTTCCGGATAACTTGTTCCAAGCATTTGCAAGCGGTGACCTGATGGCCATCATCTTTTTAGCCGTCATCATCGGGATGGCGATGTCCTCCATGAAGTTTTCGACGGATCAACGGATGCAACGAAATGCAGAGCTGCTTGACCAAGTCGTCGTCGCTCTGAATGATTTGTTCTACAAACTGTTGAATGGCATTCTCTTATACGCACCAATCGGCGTGTTTGCCATCAGCGCAGTTGCTTTCGGAAGTCAAGGATGGGAAACGTTCAAATCACTGTTGACTTTTACAGGTGTATTTTATTTAGGGATCGTTCTATTGTGGGTATTCGTTTACACAGGCTTTCTCCGTTTTTCAGGCACACCCGTTATCCATTTTTTCCGTCGGACGAAAGAAGCGTATACAACCGCATTTTTCACATCAAGCAGTATTGCATCCTTACCGATTGCCATCAAAGCTGCCAAAAATGCAGGCATCTCAGAGAAGACAGCGAATTTCGCATTGCCACTTGGTGCAATTTTCAATTCAGATGGCGGCGCATTGCGGATGGGAATTTCGATTGTGTTTGCGGCCAACATTACAAGCCTACAACTCTCTGCATCTGATCTTTTCGTCATCGTCCTCATCGGCACATTACTATCGATTGGGACTGCCGGCGTGCCAGCGGCCGGACTCGTCACATTGTCTGCGGTGTTGACAATGTTCGGCTTGCCGCTTGAAATTGTTGCACTCATTGCAGGCGTTGACGCCATCATCGGCATGGGTGGAACTGCCTCAAACGTCGTCGGAGACATCGTCGGTGCTGCCGTCGTCGACAAATCAGAGAAAGAAACTTCGTTGCAAGCTTAGTGGAATCGCGACACTGTGTTGTTAATCTATCGTTGATTGCTCCGCAAAAATAATTTATATATCCGCAAACGAGTGGCATCCAAGTACCAATAACTTGAATGCCACTCGTTTTTTTTATGGTTTTTTCGCAGCAATTCGTTTACGGTACATTCTATCGCGGGTGACTGGGATATGAGACTAAGCATAGTCGCGCTAAATGTGTTTTTACATATTAAAGCTTTTTTCTTTTATCTTCTGAGTTTGCGGCGTTCCCGAGTGATATGCCGATATCTGCAGAAGTATGCGCCTTTCCGAGGAGTTATGCCGCGTTTTGCAGGAGTTTGCCGCGTTTCAAGGAGATATGCCGCGTTCTGAAGAAGTATGCGGTGTTCCCTGAAACTACGCCTCGTTCGCAGAAGTTTGCTTCATTTCGCGGTTTGCTACCTACGATTCTCACGCATTGTCGCGCCGAATGGGTTTTGACAAATCAAGCCTTTTCTCTTTCGCTTTAAAATTGGCATTTCAGAAGCACTGCCCGTTGCCGCGTCTTTTTAAAGTGATAAGCATTTACATCCTTTTTATTACTTTCGCCCAACCGTCATATCGATTAAACAAGGTTTTGCAGGGAATGCTTCATCTGAAGGATTCGATTTCCTCTTGCAACAAAGCTGTCACTTCTCCAAGACTTTTCACTACTTTTCTCTTCAAATTGTTTTACCGGAAATTAATTTGATGTTAAACTTCTTTTCGCAACTTAGAAGATAATCGATAATTATGCGTCGACTTTCTTACGAATGAAGACATTTTTATTAACACGAAGTGAGGAGTTTACTGTGAACAAAAAAACAATTATTACAAATACAGTTTTATTTGTTTTGATTGTCGGATTCATTATGGGCTTTGGAGCGATTTTTGGGAATGAGAATATCCTTATCGGTGTCTCAACGATTACTGCAATGCTCATGTTGCTGGAACGCGATTTAACGAGCCGTCCAGTTGGCAATACGTTGAAATTTATTGTGCTGAATTTGTTCATCGGGATTGGAGCGTTTCTTGCGGGATTTAACGTTTGGTTAGCCATTCCCATTCATTTTATCGTCATGTTTGTCGTGAGTTATTCGTTACTTTTCAACTTGAAGAACCCTCTTTATTTACCCTTTTCGTTACAATATTTGTTTATTTTAGCGTCCCCTGTCCCGTTGGATTTAATGCCGACGCGTATCGCTGCCCTCGTAGTTGGGGCGTTGGCGATCATTGGCATTCAAATGCTTGCGAATAAAAACAAAATAACGAAAAGCGGAGATAAGAAAATCAAAGCAATTTGTACATCGTTAATTGACAAGATTGATTTACTGAAAAAAGGTGAAGATCACGTTAAAGTTGATGAAAAAATTGTAGAGGATATCGCGGGCTTACGAAGTATTATTTATGACAAGCGCGAAGAGAACTACTATTTGACGGAAGAAGGACGTTTAAAGTTAAACATTTCGGCCGCTTTAGAAAAGATGAATATGTTACTCGACACCCTCTCAAAAGACGAAGCGCAAGCGGTTATTTTGGAAGACGTGCATCAATGCTTGCAGTTGGCGAGCGAAGCAGTTCAAGATAAGAATGCAGTCGACAAATTCGATACGTACTATTCAAGTATGTTAGCGAAGTATAAAGAGGAGCATAATCACTCGCTTATCGTCTTGCGCATGTTGAACAATGTCGACTTTTTAAGAAGTAGCCTTGCTGATATCCAAGACCTAAGCAAAAAACAGACAAACGTCGTAAAAAACTTGGAACAGATACCGAAAAAGTTCCAAAAGATGACGATTTCTACAGCACCCAGTCATACGAACTCCATTAAATTGTCGTATGCTGTTCGAATGGCTGTTGGGATTACACTTAGTGGATTCATCGTCGACTTTTTTGAAATCCATGAAGGTCGCTGGATGATGTTTACGGTGTTATCGGTCATCATTCCGCTTTATGAGCAATCTCGCCAGAAAATGCGTGACCGGATATTTGCTACCATTATCGGTGCAATTCTTGTTACGGGATTCTTCATGCTCTTCCAAGGAGATGTCATGCGTTCGATCTTGATCATGACTGCGGGTTATTTGATGAATTACATTAAAGTGTATCGCTACAGTACGATTCTCGTGACATTCTCGGCAATTGGTGCAGCAGCGCTCGTCACCGGGACAACAGAAATCTTGACGTTGAACCGGATTTTACTCGTCATTTCAGGAGTCGCTCTCGCTTTGCTTATTAACAAATTCATCTTGCCATACAAACTGGAGGATGCCAATCGTGATTTGCAATCGATGTATGAAGATACGATCCATGAAATGCTGAAAGAAGTACATGACAAAGTGCATCGGAAAGGCAATGAACACGGCATTAAAAACTTGTTGCTCATTACAACGATGATTGAAGACCGTTTGAAACTGAACAATCAAGAAAACCATTCAGAAGAAGGCATAACCTGGTTAAAACATCAACGAAGAATTGCGTGTACACTCTATGAATTGTATGGGTGGATTGTACGAAACGGCATTACGGAATCGAATGTGGAAGTTGTTTCTTCGAGACTTACTTTATTGATGGATCGCTCAGCGAATGCGGATGTGTTAAGCAAGACTGCTCATGCATTGGATGCACATATTCATGTGATGCCTCGCATCGAGGATCGGATGGTTGCGAGTATGATTCTCGATGTGACTGAGGAAATGAAAGCGTTGAAGTTGATGAATGATTAAGTAAAGTTTTGTAGGAGAACTCGCTGTTAGAAAGCATGACCTTGCAACTTGCTTTATGATCTTCCTGATTTTGCGAGAAGTTGTACAATAAAGAAAACTTTAGGGCGCGATTCAAAAAAAAGGGTTTTAATAAAATGAAAAGGAAGTCCGCCGGTTCGTTCGGTTGGACTTCTTTTTTTGTTGGCGTATGCATCTGTACAGCTGCATGGCCACTCGTTGCATAAGGTAGAGTAAAGACTTTTTTCAGGAGGTTTTTGCCATGCAACGGAGAGGTTTTCGGCGACCGCGGTTTTGTGTGTTTCCCGGTTATAACTGGTGTGGGCCGGGGTGTAGTGGACCGGGTGCGCCTGTAAATCGTGTGGATGCTGCGTGTAAGGCGCACGACGAATGTTATCTTTCGGGCAGATCGCGTTGTGCGTGCGACCGGGAGTTCATGCATCGGTTGGAACGGGAAATCGATTCAACTAAGCCCGAGAGTCGTCACGCGCGGATTTTGTATCGATACATGAAATTGCAGTCCGCTTTCCATTGTCGGTTTCGGTGATTGTTAGCGTTCACACGCAATGCCGTCTTTGTCACGGTCAAGCTTTGTATGATTTTTATAGATTTCCGACGAAACAGTAGGTGTGTATTTTGTTTTGCCACCTTTGTTTCGTACTTTTGCGTCTTTCGCGATCCCGCCTGCATACGTTTTGTTCAGTTCCTTACAGTTTTTGAATTTGACAGGTGCCGCGTCAGCTGTATACATCGGTGCTGCAACGATTGTACTTGCAAGTGCGAGTGCTGCGAATGCCTTCAGCCGTTTGTTCATTTTCATTCCTCCATGATCATCATTAATATTCATTAATTGTAACACATTTCCATCTAATGAACATCTTTACTTTGAAGATTATGTTAGCACATGTTACCTACTTCTGTTCGTAACAATATTAGCCCATTGCAATGATCCATTGGAATCAGCGATAATTGGACAACATCTTAGATTTCACAGACGAAAGAGGTTTTCACATGAAAGGAAGTTCACATGCGTTAATCGGCGTTGGTGCCGGGGCAATCGCAGGCTTACAAATAGAAAGTGATTTCATGACGGTTTCCTTTTGTTCAGCTATCGGCGCTATTTCTGCGCTCGTCCCAGATTTAGATACGAATGGGCTCGCACGAAACGGGATTACCCTTTCTAAACAAGTGGCGAAATGGCTCATGCACGCAATCGGGACATTGTTGTTCATCGCAATTACCTATCGTTTTTTCCAAACAGGGATGACACCTGACATTTTGTTGTATGGCGGTATCGCCATGCTACTTTTCGTTGTTTCAAGATTTTTGAAGCAGAAGTGGATGTTAACGATGACCGGGTTGCTCGTTATGCTCGTAGGATTCGTCTTGCACCAATCGATTGGTATCATGTTAGCAGGTAGCTACATGATCATCGCTTCGTTTTTACCACATCGGTCGTATACCCACTCACTCGTTGGTCTCGCGTTTTTCGCATTCGTTTTGCATCATTTGCATGAACAGTGGCCGATTGACGGAATGTTGGCTGCCGGAATTGCCGGCTATGCAAGCCACCTTATCGCTGACATGAAGCTCCTACCAATGAACCGTCGAGGCGTCAAATGGTTCGCCCCCCTCTGGAACAAAGAATTTTGAATGGGGACAGGCACCAGGACAATTCAGAATTGTTCCGGTGCCTGTCCCCTTAAAAAGATGCGATGAAGACGTTGCTAGCTTCGCCGTCCGAACGTCCGTTGTATTGAGGTTCTTCTGATTCATCGTATCGATCAGCAATGATGCGTACCGTATAATTCCCTTTCGGAAGTGCGTCAATGCTGGCAATGTGCTGCACGATTTCTTTAAATTTACTGTTTGTCATTTCACCATCGTATTGCAAGTACAACCAAGTAACTAGCTCCTCTTCATCATCCATCGGTTGTTCGAATTCCACAAGCCATTGCTTCGCTTGTTCTTCAGATGGATTGGCAAATTGCTCGTCTCCGTACAACTTTAACAATTCATCGAGCTTGTCTTTTTGATAATCAACACCCTTAAAACCGATCTTTTCTTCCCCTTCTTCCCATGTCACCCCAGGATACAATGTGCTCACTTTTTCTACATTCGGAATGAGCGATTGGTTAGCTGCTTGCTTTAATTGTTCAATGAGGACTCGGCCAATCGGAAAGTTGCCGTAACGATCATCTAACCCAAGTCGGTTGATCCCATCGAGTTTACGAGGGCTAGCTTCTATATCGACGTCTACAAACGCCCTTCCCACATACGTCGGTTCATGCAACGTTTGATAATCAACAACGATGACACTTGTATCGATCTGTTTCCCATGATGTTCATAATCAATTTGTTGTATGGAAACGTTCAATCCTATCTGCTCCATCGCACCAACAACTAATTCCTCGACAGCTTCAATTGTTTCAGCTTGCTCAATGAACTCCTGTGCTTCTTCGTCAACACATCCTGTAAGAAATAAAATGGTTACCATAAGTCCTACTATTTTCTTCATAGACGCCTCCTTAACGATTTATCACGAATGATGAGGTTGTACGAATGACAAGTTGGCTAGACTAGTGACACCAGCATGAGCGGTAAGCCGTATGGGTGACTCACGCAAATCTCACTCGAAATAAAAAATGAATTTTCGTAATTGAACGTCGGCATCTTACACACCTACAGACTTGTACGAACTAGAGTTCATGCAACTACCATTCGGAGGTACTCTTTATGACAAAACTTTCTTGGCGAATCAAATTACTTGGCATTGGGGCAATTGTTACACTTGCAATTGCCGTTTTCTTAACACTGAAACCAAGCTCGTCCATCATTTCAAAACTACCCGTCAATAAACAAAACGGCTTCACATCTGAGGTGTTACAATTTGATGATGTGGCCATCCAATTGCTCGATTCATCGCATACCGAAAAAGATCAAACGTTTCATTTTACAATTGAGAACACACGCAATACACCGTTGTCTGTATCAAGCACTTCATTCAAAATCCATAATCAAGATAAAACCTATGCAAGTGATACCGTCGACTTTGATCAGGAGCGATTGAATCCGGGAATGAAGACCACTGTTACAGTCACTTTTAAGATGAACAGTGAAGCTGTACTTTCTGGACAACCCGAAATGGAAATCACACGCGGACTCTTCTTTAGCAACAGTCAACAATTTCTGTTGCAACAAAAATAAGCTACAGCACAGGCCGAATGCCGCATTTCTCTTCCAAACACGGCATATCTCGGCCAATCCCAGCATTTCCAGCAAAAATGCCGCATTCCTCTTCCAAACACAGCATATCTTGGCCAAACGCAGCATTCCTTTTCCAAACGCGGCATATCTCGGCCAAACTCAGCATATCCAGCAAAAACGCCGCATTCCTCTTCCAAACACAGCATATCTTGGCCAAACGCAGCATTCCTCTTCCAAACGCAGCATATCCAGCCAAAACGGCGCATTCCTTTTACAATTGATTCGTTTACAAACTAAACTAGTATTCCATTCAATCTTCGCGAACATTTTTCCGTAGTTGTCCCGCGACGTACGCTCGTATTTCCGTTTCCACCATTTCCGCATAATTTTCATGATACGGTTCCCATAATTCCACTGGATACCCATCCACATCTTCAATTCGAACAAATTTTCCGTAATCAAATTCTTCAATCTCCGTTAAAAACTTTACGTCTTTCTTCCTCAAATCATGAACAAACGCTTCCAAATGATCAACCGTAAAATTCAATATAACAGACTGTTCCTCTGCATCTGTAAATGTTAACAACGTGAACTCATTTGGCTTCAGGAAATTAACCCCGTATGCACTGACGTCCACACCGAGGACATCATGATACCACTGTAAACGTTTTTTCACATCACTGCTCAATTGAATAAAAACCCCACCTAAACCTGTAACTCCAGCCATTCTACCCACTCCCTCTTTTGACTGCAAACGAAACTTCCGTTGACATAGCAAACTTATACGATTAAAATTCATACAATTCTGTTCTACAAAACTAGTTACCCTTAATTTACGATGGTAATACCAAATTAGTTTCAAAACAGTTTCAATGGGCAAGTGGATTACAAGTGGAAACTATTTTTCTACCAAAGGTAATTTACTTTTTCCGCATTTTCAGCTCATATGCCGCTTCATGAATACTTTTGCTGCATTTTCATGACATATGCCGTGATCGAGGATATTATGCGTCGTTCTGATAATGTATGCGGATTTAGTCTATTCGCGGGAAGCTCAATGCCATTCTTGCCACTGTCGCGCTACATGCACTTCACCAATTAGGAAATGATGAGATGGAGCTGCATGTGCGTTGAGAAAATAGTATATTCTATACCAATCACGCATACATCAATAGGTCATACTGATAAAAAGACTAAGAAAGTGGGTGGAAGCATTGAAAAAATGGATTGTCCTATTAAGCATGCTAATTGTACTTGTTGGATGTAATGAAAAACAAGAGGAATCGCCGATCGATTCTCCTCCTGATGAGCAAGATGGTACTAAGGATGTGGATAGAGAAGGTTCATTTACACATGAAGCGATTCTTGAAGGAGCGGATATGGCGGCATTTTTCTTGGAAGATGGAGCAACTGCACACTTTCATGGTGAGGGGAATGAGTTTGCCACTTATACAACCCGCATGGAATGGCTCGATGAACGACATGTCAATGTGTATGAAAATAACGGAGGAGTTGAGCTGGCTAAGTCGTACCGGATTGATGATGACCGTATCGTTTTATTGCGCGAAGAACCGTTACAAACTGAAAATGAAACCGTATCAATTGAGGAGATAAAAGAATTAAAATCCATTCGACCCTATCTTATTTCCCCTTTGGAAGTTGGAGATGAGATCGGTTCATGGACAGTCGTCTCAGTTGACGAAACGGTGGAAACACCGATGCAACAGTTTGAACAAGTCATCGTACTCGAAGAAACGTTTGAAGATGGTGCCGTCTCTAGGAGCTATTTCGCGATCGGTTTTGGGGAAATTAAACGATCCTACAGTGCTCAAGATGGAGACAATCCATTTGAAGTCACTTCCGAAATTGAATCGATTGAGTAAACAACCCGATGCAACCAATATCCATCTTGGTTGCATCGGGTCTTTTTCTATCATTCCCTCACTCTACTTCCTTCAACAATCTTTCAATATCAATCAAACGGTTATCCATCTCCTTCAACCGCTCTTGTAGCATATTGCTGTTTTCGCGTTCTATCGCAAGTCTTTCATCCGCACGCTTCTCAAATCTCTTCACGGTTTTCACAATAAAAACGACCGCAATGATAATCGCGAGTATCGGTAAGACAAAACTAAATAAGCTTGTAAAAACAAACAATTCTGTTAGCATCTTCAACTTCCCCTCTACTTCTTTTTCTTCATCGTCAATGTCGGTGCGAGCTCGCGAATGAGCCGCTCACTCATTTCAAACTGAAATGGATGTAACATGTAAAACTTTGCAGACTTGCCACTCTCCAGAATTTCCAAATTGCTTGTAACCAAGTTCGCCTCCTCCAACTTTTGAAGATGCAAGTACAACAACGGACGACTCATTTCCAACGCCCTCGCCAGCTCACTGACATATTGCCTTCCCTCCGACAAAACGGCAATAATTTTCAGCCGATGCGGGTTCGACAATGCTTCTAGCACAAGTAATAAATGATCACCATCACCAAAACGTATCATATGTAAGTATTTTATTACATGTAAATGAATTGTGCAACAGAAGTTTCTAACAAATCGTAACTTCCTTTTTCTAGGGGGGATAAAACCGTAGCTGAAAGACCAATGAACTCGCACTTTTATTGCATATGCTACTACATTGGAGGTGATACATGATGTACAGGTGCGATGATCAATCCAAAACCATCATAGCTTGCGATCGACAACAAAGAAGATATACGTATGTACTTCCACCATTTCCTCCACTCGAAGAAGAAAACGGAGGAAGTCCACCCGCTTCTACGGTAACACCAATCGTCAATCGCTATTTCTATGTGGCCGAATCCACGATCGACTTGACGAATGGCGCTACATTGTCCGCTAATAATTTTACAGATGATGCAGGAAACCAAGTAAATTCTTTCACTTTATTCTCCCCTAACGGCTATGTAAATTTGTACGTGAATGGCGTCATGCAGCAAGGAAATATGTATACATTAGATACTAACTCCTTGACCATAATGCCTGATAACACAACGATTGCCCAGGGTACGCCAATTATCATTGAAACTGTTGGCTTTACAACAACGTAATCGCTAATCAAATGAACCTACAATTGATTGGACAGCCCTGACAAGTTCAAGCACGCTTGCATGTACTGTAAAAGAAAAGAAAGGAGGTGAACGAAATGGCACTATCATTAATGAATATCCACGTCAACGTCGCAGCTTCTGCTGATCGATTCTTCAACGTGTTAGCGAGTGATTTAACGGTTGCAGACGGGACAACCATCCCGGCAACTAGTTTCCAAGATGACACAGGTACGGCAGCTACTGCATTCCCAGTCGTTACAAATGGCTATTACAACTTCTATATCAATGGTGTCTTACAAGAAGGGGCGTCTTATACGATCTCTGCAACAGAGATTACCTTCAACAATGTCACTGGCACCATTTCCGCAGGTACTCCGTTAGTCATCAAAGCCGTCGAGATTAACACACTCACGTAACATATCTCGATAATCTTTCTCACACTAATTCTACTAAATCAATTAATTGAACAGGGACAGACCCCCTGCTCACTTCTCCACAACTAATCTAACTTCCCAACAGGTTATCAAAAAGCCGCGTCCTTTTTTAAGAGGAGCGGCTTTTAAGTTTAGGGAAATAATGCACAAATAGGAGTAAGAACCGTCTAAAAGGAGTGAAAACAAAAAGTTATTGCGTATTTCCGTTAATTCAATTAACATTAATGGTATAAATATGCACCAAACTACATGTTGAATTGGGGGAAAAAGCATGAGGAAGAAATTTGGTTTGTTTCTAGTTACACTTTTTGCTGTTTTTGCATTGGCAGCTTGTAACGAGGAAAAGGCTGGATCATCTGAAGGAACAGGTAACACTGATGATGCAGAAAATCGCACGTTAACAATCGCTATGGGATCGGACATCGTGAGCTTTGATATTCATAATCATAACAATACATCAACAGAAGCAGTTCACGATAATATGTTCAACTATCTCTTTAAACGAGATGCAAACAATGAAATACAACCTGAACTTGTCGATACGTTTGAACAATTAGATGAACTAACTGTCCAAATGACACTTAAAGATGGCGTGAAATTTCATAATGGAGATCCTTTAACTTCAGAAGATGTGAAGTTTACACTTGAACGTGTCGCAACTGACGAGACATTAAAAGAATACGCAAACTATAAACAAATTAAAGAGGTAGAAATTGTTGATGAAAAGACATTTAAGGTGATCACGCACGCTCCAGAACCATCTCTATTTCACAGATTATCAAGATTGGGATCTGGCATGTTGCCGAAAAATTATATTGAAGAGAACGGTTGGGAACATTTTCTTTCAAATCCTGTAGGTACTGGACCTTATCAATTTAAAGAGTGGGTCCGAGATGACAGAATCGTCCTCGTTCCATTTGATGAGTACTTTGAAGGCAAAGTAGATGAATGGGATGAAGTGGTATTCCGTGTAATACCTGAAAATTCTACTCGTGTATCAGAGCTTCTAACTGGCGGTGTGGATATAGCAGTAAACGTGCCTCCAAGTGATTGGGATCGCGTTGATAAGAATGAAGGGACTTCCATGAAGAAAGAAACATCCAATAGAACGATCATGCTCATCTTACGTTCTACAGAAGGATACCCAACTTCTGATGTGAGAGTGCGACAAGCAATTGACTTTGCAATTGATGATGGCTCTATCGCCGAACATGCCCTTAAAGGTGGCGGAATCCCTACACGTACAAGAGTAGGTCCTGGTAACTTCGGTCATAATCCTAGCCTTTATGACACGTACAATTACGATTTAGAAAAATCAAAGCAATTGCTTGCAGAAGCTGGTTATCCTGATGGATTTGAGATGACGTTACACTCCCCTAAAGGTCGTTACTTACAAGATGCCGAAGTTACAGAGATGATTGCAGGGATGCTTTCACAAGTAGGCATTAAAGTGAATATCGAATTTATGGAATGGAGTAACTTTGTAGAAATGCGGACAGCAAAAAAGAACAAGGATGCTTACTTGCTTGGCTTAGGTAACTCCATGTTTGACGGAGCTTATTCAGTAGATTGGTATAGAGCTGAAAGGTTCACTGGTGAAACAGATTATAAGAACGATGAAATTGAAGCTTTATTACAAGCATCAGCTTCTAACATGAATCCCGATGAGCGTGAAAAACAAATTCAAAAAATAGAAGAGATTGCTGCTGAGGATGTTCCACACGTCCAACTTTACCAAGAAACCATTAATACAGGTGTAAGTGACCGAATTGACTTTAACCCATCTCAAGACGAAATGATTTATGTACCAAAAATTAAACGAAAATAATGTAACTGTGAGGGGCCAGGGAGTCAACCCTGGCCTTTCATGCTACCGTTTACAATTCGATTACTTCAACGAGGGAGGTCTCTATGGCAAAGTTCCTACTTAAAAGAATACTAGAATTCATTCCGGTATTAATAATCATCTCATTTATTGTTTTTTCGCTTGTCTTTATTGCGGGAAATCCTGTTGCTCTCATGTTACCAGAAGATGCGAGTCAAGAGGACATTGAACAACTAACAATAGCGCTTGGGTTGGACAAACCTTTCATTGTTCAATACGGAAAATACATGGCCGATTTGGTCCAAGGTAATTTTGGAACTTCCTTTCGCTACAATACTGACGCACTTCCACTCGTTTTAGAGAGATTACCGGCAACTTTAGAGCTAGCTGCAGCCTCAATGTTTATCGCGATTATTATTGCTATTCCACTTGGTGTTTGGTCAGCTACTCGAAAGAATACTTCTATGGATTTACTTGCAACAGGCGGAGCTGTTATTGGAAAAGCAATGCCTAACTTTTGGTTAGGTATTATGTTGATTTTGTTATTCTCTGTTACACTCGGATGGTTCCCAGTTTCAGGAAGAGGCACCCTTGCCCACCTGGTATTACCAGCTCTCACGCTCGGAACTGGTATAGCAGCTGAAATGACGCGGCTAATCCGATCAAATATGGTTGAAATCTTAAGTCAAGATTATGTACGTACAGCAAAAAGTAAAGGTTTACGAGATTTTTTCGTCGTGTATAAACATGCTTTTCGAAATTCATTAATACCGGTTGTAACAATTACAGCCCTTCAAACTTCCACTTTAGTCGGAGGTGCATTAATAACCGAGACTGTATTTTCATGGCCTGGCTTAGGACAGCTGCTAATACAAGCAGTTAACACACGTGACATGGCGATCGTTCAAGCAAGTGTATTCGTAATTGCCATACTCGTCATTTCCATGAATTTACTCGCCGATATCATTTATCGCATTCTAGATCCACGAATTAAATACAACTAAAGGGAGGGAACAACTGCATGTCTACGAATTCTCATTCTCCTACGCTTACTGGT
This sequence comes from Sporosarcina sp. OR05, assembly GCF_041414805.1. Lineage (NCBI taxonomy): Bacteria > Bacillati > Bacillota > Bacilli > Caryophanales > Caryophanaceae > Sporosarcina > Sporosarcina sp. OR05. Next base: position 50,759 of record NZ_JANKJL010000009.1, read on the forward strand.
AGTGCTAATACGATTAATCAATCGAAGTCCAATGCTATTAACCGATGGACGAAGATGCTACTGAAAAGCAAGACAGGTACACTTGGATTTCTAATCGTTGTTTTCGTCTTTTTTATCGCTATATTTGCAAATGTATTAGCTCCACATGACCCCGCGGAAATAAATCCTGCTATGATGCTTAAACCGCCATCTTGGATGGAAGGTGGAGAATCTGCATATTTTTTAGGAACCGATAATCTTGGAAGAGACATTCTAAGTAGAATTTTATATGGTTCCCGCGTTTCGTTGTTAGTTGGCATCGCTTCTGTTATTTTAGCAGGAATCATTGGCGTAATAGTTGGTTTGACAGCAGGCTATTACGGTGGCTGGTTAGATACGATTTTAATGCGTATTGTCGACTCATTTTTATCCATTCCGAACATCCTTTTTGCACTCGTTTTCTTAGCCGTTTTTGGACCAAGCGTTCCCACCCTTATTATCGTATTAGGCGTTACAAATTGGGTTGGGTATGCACGAATCGTGCGGGGTGAGACATTATCTATTAAAGAACGTGAATTTGTCAGAGCGGCTCGTTCTTTAGGTGTAAAAAACAGTAAAATTATCCGTCGACACGTACTGCCTAACGTTATCTCTTCTTTCATCGTAATTTCTACATTAAGTGTTGCTACAACCATCATTTTAGAAGCGTCACTTAGTTTTCTTGGGCTAGGCGTCCAGCCTCCAACAGTCTCATGGGGAGGGATATTAAGTGATGGGCGTGATTACCTTGCTACAAGTTGGTGGTTAGCGACTTTTCCTGGCGTAGCCATTACTGTAACTGTACTAGGGATAATCTTTTTAGGTGATTGGTTACGTGACGTACTCGATCCGCGCTCACAAAGTCGAAGTTAAGGGAGGGGAAAAAATGACAACTGAAACAATCTTACATGTGAATAATCTACATACGTATTTCAGAACTGAACACGGTGTAGTTCCATCTGTAAATGGTGTGTCTTTTGACGTGAAGGAAGGTGAAACATTAGCGATTGTTGGTGAATCAGGTTCTGGTAAGAGTGTTACATCTCTCTCGATAATGGGGCTAATTGACTCACCTGGAAAAGTAGAAGAAGGGAATATCTTATTCGCAGGTAACGATCTAACATCACTTGGGAAAAAGGCTTATCGAAAATTAAGAGGTAACGAACTTGCAATGATTTTTCAAGAACCACTTACGTCGTTAAACCCACTCTTTACGGTTGGCAATCAATTATCAGAATCAATCAAACTCCACCAACAAGTGGATAAACCTACTGCGAAAGTCAAAAGTATAGAGATGCTTGCACACGTAGGAATTCCACGCCCAGAAAAAGTGTATAGTTCATATCCCCACGTGTTAAGCGGGGGGATGCGCCAGAGAGTAATGATTGCAATGGCTCTATCCTGCAACCCAAAACTACTCATTGCAGACGAACCAACAACCGCCCTAGATGTAACAATACAGGCACAAATTCTGGAGTTGATGAAGAAGCTTGCGAAAGAGCATCAGACTGCTATTCTTCTCATTACACACGATTTAGGTGTCGTTGCTGAAATGGCTGATAATGTTGTTGTTATGTATGCAGGACAAGTAGTGGAACATACAGACGTCTACAGTCTTTTCAGCAAACCTTTACATCCATATACGCAAGGTTTACTCGCAAGCACACCAAAATTCCACGAATCCGAAGAAGTGTTGGAGTCCATAAAAGGAACCGTCCCCACACCTTCAACAATGCCAGCTGGCTGTAAATTTCATCCGCGTTGTCCTCATGCAATGGATATATGCGTAATGAAAGAACCTACTTTACAGGACGTAGAACAAGCACACAAAGTGAGATGTTGGCTTTATGAAGAGAAGGAGGATGTTATCTAAATGACAAACAACATAGCTACTTCCTCTGCAACACAACATGTTTTATTGGAGGTGAAAGGCTTAAAGAAACACTTTGAGATTTCCGAGGGATTCCGTAAGAAAAAATTGCTGAAAGCAGTTGATGGAATTGATTTTACAGTTTATGAAGGTGAAACGCTCGGAATTGTTGGGGAATCAGGTTGTGGAAAGTCAACGACAGGTAATTTACTCGTACAGCTGTTAGAGAAAACAGAAGGAACCGTTATTTTTAACGGGCAAAATATGGACGCTCTTTCAAAGGAAGAAATACGACGAGCTCGCGCAGATATTCAAATGATTTTTCAAGATCCTTTTTCATCGTTAAATCCTCGTATGCGTGTTGTGGACATTATTGGCGAACCATTGTTGACACATACAAACAAAAGTAAAGCTGAAATCCGAGAAGAAGTGTTCAAATTAATGGATGCAGTCGGTTTAGATCGGTCTTACGGTAAAAGGTTTCCTCACGAGTTTAGTGGAGGTCAACGACAAAGAATTGGAATCGCCCGGGCCATTGCATTGCGTCCGAAACTAATAATTTGTGATGAACCCGTATCCGCTTTAGATGTATCCATTCAGGCTCAAATATTGAATTTATTAATGGGACTTCAAAAAGAATTTCAATTGACGTTTATTTTCATTGCTCACGGTCTACCAGCTGTGAAATATATTAGTGATCGAATAGCGGTTATGTATCTCGGTAAAATTGTTGAAATTACGACGAAGCAACAATTATTTGCACAACCGATGCATCCGTATACAGTTAGTTTAGTTTCCGCTGTTCCACTTCCAGATCCGTTTATTCGCGACAAAAGAGAACGCGTCATTTTAGAAGGTGATATTCCAAGCAACGTCGATATCCCTTCCGGATGCAGATTTCGAACTCGCTGTCCGTATGCACAAGAAGTTTGTAAAACTGACGAACCACTGTTAGCCGAACTTGAGAATGGGCACTATGTGTCTTGTCATTTTCCTATTACTCAACAACTACATCACTTGGATACTGAGAGGATGAAAAATAGTGAAGGCGTTTCTACAGTCTAATGAAGAAAATATGTTAACACTCTTAGAAAAACTCGTAAATATCGACTCCGGCTCAACAAATAAAGCAGGGATTGATGCAATTGGTAAGGAGTTAAAAGCGATCTATGAAGAACTAGGGTTTCTCATTGAAACGATACATGAGACCGATCATGGGAATCATCTCATAATTAAACATAAGACGGCAATAGATCCTAAAATAATTGTCGTTGCACATATGGACACCGTCTTTAAACTAGGAACTGCAAAAGAACGACCGTTCACTCAACAAAATGGCATTGCCTATGGCCCTGGAGTCATCGATATGAAAGGTAGCCACGTTGCCCTCATTTACGCGTTAAAAGCATTACTAAACAGTCAGCGGAATGGCTATGAAAATGTTCAAATTGTATTAAACAGTGATGAGGAAATTGGCTCACCAACATCTCGGGCATTAATTGAAAAACATGCGATTGGAAAAGACTATGCACTCATTATGGAACCAGCTCGAAAAGATGGCTCCCTCGTAACTGTACGTCGAGGGGGTGGCAGGTATTCATTATACGTACAAGGCAAAGGAGCCCACTCTGGTATTGAACCGCAAAACGGTATTTCTGCAATTGCAGAGTTGGCGCATAAAATCATTAAACTTCATGCCTTAACGAATCATGAAGAAGGGATTAGTGTAAGTGTCGGACTCATCGAAGGCGGTGAATCCGTCAATACAATTGCACCTTCTGCAGTTGGTCACGTAGATGTACGAATTAGTAAATTGGAGCAGGCGGAATGGCTAGATAGGCGTATTAAGGAAATTTGTTCCACTCCTGATATAGCAGGTACAACGATCACTTTAGAAGGTGGCATTAACCGGCCACCAATGGTTAAAAATGAACAGACAATCGCCCTATTAAACATCATACGAGAAGTGGGCAATGACCTTGGTATAGAAATTACAGACATTGCTACCGGCGGCGGCTCCGACGCTTCCTTTACATCTGCAGCAGGCGTTCCAACAATTGATGGGTTGGGACCGATTGGTGGAAACGCTCATAGTGTTGAGGAGTACTTAGAAGTGCCTTCTTTAGTAGAACGAACGAATTTATTAGCTGAACTAATTGCTCGGTTAAGTAAATAAACTTATTTTAGAGAAGAGGTTTTTCAAATAGTACCTATAATGAAACAGGCTGCAGCGGAACAATTGTTTGTTCCTCAGCAGCCTGTAATATGGAGAGCCCTGACTTTGAAAGTGGAAGTGAATTATCCGCTACTTAGGCGAATTGAAGAATTGAACAACTTTTTTACGCCGAACTGCAAAAAGTGAATTGCAGTGAAAAGCAGCGTCTCCGGGAGGATCAGCGGGACAGTTGAAACAACCAGCGAAGCGAAGGGATATGGTTTACCGCCCGCCCTCCGGAACGCGCCCGCCTAGAAGGAAAAGAACGATGGAAAGAGACCATTTCCCTCATTTGTTTCATGAAATAAGGACTGTCAAAGAAAAATCAGTTTTCATCGACTTCCTAGACAGCCCTTCCTTTAAAGTAACAACACCTACTCCAGTCCTTCACAAACCTCCAAAAACTGGTACAACATCTTCGCAGCGTGGGCACGGGTGGCGTTTTCTTTTGGTGAAAAGTCATACCCTCCATTAACCGGTTTACCGTTGATGATGCCTAAACTTGCTGCTGCACCGACGTATGGCTTGGCAAATGTGCTGATGGCTGCTTCATCCTTAAATGGTACTGCCTTATTCAACCCGGCAAGCACTTCTGGATTGGCTGATTCGACTGCCCGGATAATCATTGCGGCCATCTGCTCACGATTAATGTTGTCGGTCGGGTTAAAAAATCCATTGCTATTGCCAAATACAATGCCGGCACGATTTGCCGCTTCGATATCGAGTGCTGCCCAGTTTCCTTTTTGCACATCACTGAACTGTCCTGTATACGGCTTTTTTGGTAGATTCAAAGCTCTAGAAAGCAGAGCGGCAAATTGCGCACGCGTAATTTCTTCAGTTGGGCCAAATGTTGTGTTGGATATTCCTTGTATGATGTTTTTTGATGCGAGCACTTCAATGTATTCCTTTGACCAGCCGGAAACATCGGTAAACGTCTTTGCGTTCTCTAGTACTGCAAGGTTTGAAAGTTGACGGGTTTTTACTGTAAATTGGTTTTCTTTCACATGACCACCTACATAATGCCATCTATTCGCCTCTAACTTAAAAGCCGCCACTTTCTTCGCATTCATCACTGCGCCAATCGTAAACGACAAGTTCACAGGCGATTCAACAGTCGAAATTGTTTCTTTACGATCGTTCCGCTGAATCGTAAATGTAACCGAATAATAGTCGGACAATACGCGCTGGCGCGTGGAGATTGCCGGAACTGTTGCAGGCATCTTTAACCGCTCAATCGCGATGTTCAGTTGCTCTGGATTTTTATTCAACAACTCTGCCATCAATTGCCCGTCAATTGACAAAGATGCCCTTTCTGCAGAAAGCGTCAACGTTTTATTACTTGCAACAATCTTATCCATAAGCAATTTCGGCAAGCTAAGCGATGACGTTTCCAAGCGGATGTCTTTCAACGTCTTATCATTCAACTGGTTTTCAATCGATTGGTGCATTGGGTCCACCGGTTGAACGGTTGACGTAGGAGGGCTCAACGGTTGTTCCACTCCAGCAACAGGTTCTGTATACGAAAGACTATCGGATACTCGTTCTTCTCCAATTGCACTGCGCGCTCTTACACGTACATGATACGTCTCACCAGGAGTGATTGGGCGAATTTCTGCTGAATACCCTGAACTCGGTACAACAGTAAATGGCCCTTTCCCTATTGCAAGCTCAACAGTATAGGAATGTGCATTTGAAACACTTGCCCATGTCACTAAAAGACTGTCCGCCTGACGTTTCAATTCAACGCCTGTTACTTGTCCAAGTTCAGCGGATCTACTTGTACGTAAGCTGTTTAGTTCAATCGCCAATCGTTCGTGATTTAATAAACCCGCCCCATATTCATCATCTACTCCTGGGGCACCTAAATCTGTCGCGGTCTTTTTTACAAGCTCAGTTAGTTCCTGAACCGTTAAATCTGGCAAACTTGCTTTCATCATTGCAATTGTTCCTGCAACAATGGGTGCGGAAAATGACGTTCCACTTGCGTACACTAAGCGATTTGCGGGTGCTGTCGTCAAAATTTGCTCACCAGGCGCAACGACATCGACAAAACGGTTGTAGTTAGAAAAAGCGGAACGATGATTGTTCTGAGCAATTGAACCGACTGAAAGTACACTATCATAGGCAGCAGGGTACGTGAGCGGATTTCCTTTTTCAGCTTCATTACCAGACGAGGCGACAATGATGATGCCAGCATCGATTGCACGCTGTATCGCTTCTTGTTCAAAGACAGACGGAGTTGTACCCCCTTGACTAATATTAATGACGTCCACTTTTCGACTTATTGCATAGTCTATTGCTTGAACATTCATCGCCACAGTTCCTTTTCCATCTTTACCAACTGTTTTTAGTGGGAGGATTGCAACGTCATAATCGCCTGTGATGCCGGCAATGCCTATGCCATTATTTGCTTCAGCGGCAATCACACCCGCAACATTCGTACCATGACCGTGTTGGTCAGTGACGTCTGTCGTTCCATCCAGGAAATTGTAGCCACCCGGGGCAATTCGATTTGATAACTCCACATGATTGCGGTCAATTCCCGAATCAATAACCGCCACAACGAGCTTCCGTTGCTGATGAGCCGAAAGTTTCCATAATGCTGGAGCATGCACACGTTCTAACCACCATTCTTCAGCATAATAACGGTCATTGACAGGCCCAAGAAGATTCCGTTCTGCATTCACTTCCACTTGCTCAACACGCCGGCTTGCCGCTAACTTCTTGCTAATCTCTTTTACATTTGCACCTTCTTCAAGTGTTACTAATTGCGTATCAGGTGCAATGAATTCCAGCTTTTCAATTTCTTTTGTTGCAACCGGCAACTCCTTAATGGAAGAAACGCCTTCTGCATATTTCACAAGCAACTCATTCGTTTCCACTTCATTACTGCTACCAGCTTGCGCAAAAACAGCTAACGGAAGAGCACTAAAACACAATGAAAACAGGATAGCGACTAGGACAAAACGATATAACCACGTACGAAATTTATTCAACAAGTATTTCCTTCTTTCCTATTGTAATCTACTAGTTGAATTCTATTAATTCCATAGAATCCGTTTTTATTCTATCGTAAAAACAGTAAAAGTAATAGGTATTATTTGAATAAATCTTGATAAATACTTGCTAGAAACGTACACGTCTCTGGCATGTTCACTAGACGCGAATACCATTATGTGGTACATTCACCTTATGAAAAAAATCCTATTTTTACTGGCGATCGTTGGTGTACTCTTCATTTCATCAGGCCAAACATATGAACAACAATCACTCGTACCTTCATTACATAAATGGCTACCTGGCAAACCGTTTGAAGGGCTTTTATCGACTTTGCAAATTCCTTATTGGGGCAAAATTATCTCTGTGGAAGAACGGGGCTACTACTACTTCGTGGAGTTTTTACTGCGCAAATCGGCCCACTTTTTCATCTTCGGCCTGTTAGCCATTGCTGTGTACAGTGTTTTGCCAAAAATGCGCTTACGTTCTGTTTTTGCACTCGGCATTACGTTTTTACTCGCGATTGCAGATGAGTACCATCAATCCCTTACAGGTGGACGCACTCCAACGATAAATGACGTATACCTCGACATGTCAGGAGCAATTACCTTTATCGTCTTCCTGCACATCATCCAATTGACTAGAGAAAAAATTAAGAAGCGTCGACAATCTGAAATACACAAAAACCACACGTAATGAGAGCAACTACGTGTGGTTTTTACGTATTTTTTTATGAAAAAAGAGTCATCTTATTGAACTGCCGTTTCAATCAACTTTCTTAAAGGAAATGAAAGAAGCATTCTTCACGCGAACAATTTGTCCATCGTGTAAATCGATGCGGCTTTCCGACTTCGCTACCGAACCACCAATCATTTCATAGACCAATGGCTCCTCGCCTTCCTCTAAAACGTGCAAATAGCCATAACCGGAGTCAATTGAAACTGTATACGTTCCTGCTTCAATATCGGTTCCCACTACCCATAGTCCTGTCGATAATGATTCAGTTTGGATAGAAGTCGAAATAGGTGTGAACGATACAGTATCATAGCCTCCATCTGCTCGGACCGTATACGATGCGTCGACGTCAATTGTTAAACTGCCCGCTCCTGCATAACTGCCGACAATCTCCGTTAGAATGAGACGCCCCTCTTTATCATACACAAAAATATTGCCAACGGGATCCCCCGTCATCACATACCTGCCTGTCGCAAGCTGCACGTCCACGCCTTCTTTCGGGACGACAGGAATGGATATTTGTTCAGCGTTTTCATTGCCCCGATCTACTTGCTTGTAAATTGCAGGAGAAACTGTTCCAATCATTTGTTCTTTTTCTTGTCCTTTAATCTCAAAGTTTTCTTCATAAGCTATCAATTTTTCAGTAGGGGAGGCGTTCATTGCGTTACAACCTACGAGTAACGATAGACCGATACCATAACCGATGAGCAATAGCGTCCTCTTTTTCAATCGCATACTCAATTCGCGCTCCCCCCGCTTTCGGTCACAGGCAACCTTGCGTTCCGGTAAGACCATTTATTTTTCAGGAATAAGCCTACAAACAGGACTATATTCATCCCGACGAGCCAAATAAGCGCACGCCGATAATCGAGCGTTTCACTTCCTAGCGCAAGGGCAGCATTCCCATTTAAAATGGCTTCAATATCTAGCATGTATAGCGGGTATAACCACTCCACGTGCATATCCGCAAACTGAAGGCCAGCTGGTACGAGTAAAATGAGAATGACGATAAAGAGACTCGCATACACATTTTTTGTGACAAGCGTTAACAATGCAAGCGCAAATAAAAGCAGCAATGCAGTGAGCATGAATGCCAAAAGCATATACAGTACATAACGAATTGTCGACACAGCGATATAGTCTCCACCCGTATAAAGCAGCATCGGTGATTGAACACTTCCCCATCCTGTTTGGAATGATACATATAAACCACCTGCTACGAGTCCAATCACGAGGAACAGTAAAATCTGCATCGCATGAATCCCCACTTTACTAAGCAGTTTTTGCATAAACGATACAGGAAAGATGCCGATAATCGTCTTTCTTTGCAAGTCATGTACATACATACTGCTACCTATAAGTAATACGAGTAAACAAAACACCAGTCCGCTTAACGATTCTAACGCGACAGGCAAATAATTGCTTGCCACAAATGGATCCGGAACGAGCGGCAAGCTATGCTCTTTATAGTAGCGCAACAATGCCATTTCCTTGTAAATCTCTTCTTTCGGTATGACGAATGAAGGATGAATCCCTTCATTATTAAGCTCATGTAACCGAAGGCGCAGTTCATTCACACGTAAACCACTTTCGATGAATGCATCATGATCGACGTTTTTCTGCCAAAGTGCAAAACGCTGATTATTTACGAATGATGACTGTTCAGTAAGATTTGTATAAATTTCATCTCCAACTGACGTCTCCCGGTATTCTTCAGGCAAGTAGAAAAAAATCGCTTGATACGTGTTTGCTTCTTCATTTTTCAATGTTTGCAGATCTTGTACTTCCGTATCACTATAATGCATGTAATAGAATGGGAAAAAGAGGAGCAATGCACAACCTAGCAACCAATTTTTCTTATTCCGCATTACTAATTTGAGTTCAAATAACAAATAGTTCCGATACATTTGAGTGTCCTTTCTTTAGCCGATTTTATAAAAACGACGTTTATTGACAATACGTGACAAGACCCATACGCATACTTCGAGGAGTAGTACCGTAATGAGCAAGACTACAATTCCCTTTGTCATCGTAATCGTTTCCACGTTGAGCAAGAAATTCTTCTCCCCAGTGACGACTTTTCCAAAATCGATATACGTTTGAGGGAACAAGCTGATATCAATGCCACCTAACGTGCGCGTCGTTCGCGTAAAGTAAAATTGCTCCAGAAACAACAATGCACTACAAATAATCAATACAACCCACTCATTTTTAACGAGCAACCCGATCGCAATGGTTAAACGGGTGAACAAGTAAACAAGAACGAGCATCGCAACCGCCATGATACCGATAAATGTCCCCATTGATAACACGTCATATTCTTCCCTCGTAAAGGTTTGTTGCGCGATCATGATGGGCACGTCCAAGTTCAAGTACCCAAATCCATATTGAATGGAGATGAGACCCACTGCTATTACAATCGTCACGAATGCAAATAAGCTTGTATACAAAAACGTTGAGAACGTTTTCAAATTCAGCTGGCGATACCACGTTAACGGGAGCCCTTGCAACACTGATCGATTTTTCCGGTTACGTGTCAACACATCGCTACTGAAGAAAATGGCACAAAATAAGAAAAAGTACATGCCATAGTTGAGCAAGAACTTTTGCAACGCTTGCAAACCGGTCTTTTCCATGAGCAATCCATATGTAATCGGACGATTGTTTGACAAATAATCCTCAAATCGGATCATCGTTTGGTGATAAGCATGTTCTCGATCCTTTCCTGGAAAAGGAGAGTCTTTAAAGAATTCTTTGTCGTTTTTATATTCCCAGACATTATTCTCTAAGTAACTCGCACGCAAGTGCAAGAATCGATCATAGTTTTTATCCTCATAAGCTGTCAACAACGCACTGTATAAACTGTAATAGTAGGCGTTATTCGCATAGACGGGCATCCCCGAAAACAACACGATTCCGGTATTCCCTTTTTTTAAACGGAATTGTTGCTCAGCATCCAACATCGTCAAATACTCTTTCGTCTTTTCAGGATAGAAAGTTTCCTTCACCTGTTCGTTTGGCAATAAAAGAAAACAGTAACAGAGCAATAGCACACCGATAAACACGACGAACGGAATGTTCTTCATACTTCTCGCGGTAATCAAAAACTCATGTTTCAAATATGTACGATTCATCCGAGCTTCCCCTTTGTTCATTTGCACGTATGTGTAGGTACCAATAAATTGCACAAAGCGATTTACCAATTACATACATCCAGCTTACTAGACACACAAGCATTCATTTAAAAACAGAAAAATCAAACTGCCAATCTACTATACCACTAAAAACAGTATTTTCCAACATATACTTACAATACCTGTCGATAAACGCCTGCAAAATTCATTAGTTGTAAACGTAAAAAAGCTGCACCTCCCATTGGAAGTACAGCCGTTCTTGTTTACTCTTCAATTTTTTTAGCCTGAACAACTAACCGATAATCATTTGAATAAGCTGGATAGCACGTTACGAGCGATAACATTGCTATACCGTCACGCGCTTTAAGCACGTCTACTTCATGAGGACGGACAATTTTAATGTTGAACACTTCGAACGTAAGATTTTTCTCCAACGTTTCAAATGACAATTCCTGACCGATTTCAACTTCATGCAACCGATTGAAGAACTGACCAAAGACACGTGCTTGGTGACCTGCAATTGCGTAACTCCCTCCGACTTCACCTATGGGATCCATTTGTTCGATTGCACCAAGCGATCGATTCAACGTTTGCGCATCTGCTCCTTTAGCAACGGGCGCTTTCAAGTCGATTTGCGGAATGGATAAAATCCCTTCCACTTCACTTACGTCTCGACTTCCTGCTTGTCCATCGCTCGTGGACTCGGCGGTTTCATTCAGCGGTTCCGTAACTTGAATCGATTTGAATGCTTCTATTACCTCTTGCTGTTCATTGTCCGCTTTCGCATTGCCGGCATATAACCAGATGAGCAATCCACACCCACATCCAATGAATAACGTACCCATCCACTTCATGGCTTTTCGCATCTACTTATGCTCGCTGCCCTAGCGGGGACGTTTTTCCAACATGTCTCAAGCCAACGCCCATTGTCAGTAACAACAATGCGATGACAATGATTCGTTTACCATCTAAAAGTCCACCAGTTGTAGGCAATGCCGAACGTTCATCCGCATTGCTCCATGGTGTTTGCGTGGATGTATTCCCATGCGCACCTGCTACGCCCCCTTCTGTAGAACCGTTCACGTTCCCGTTCGTCGGAGGTGTCGTTGTTCCGTCTTCCGTTGGCCCAGCATTGTTTACGCCACCATTGATACCTGTGTCATCGTTTGTTGTTCCGTCAGTCGTCGTATTTCCATTGCCATTGCCGTTTGTATTCGTATCCCCATTGCCATTCGTTGAATCTGATGAATCACCTGGCATTTCAGTTCCCACATCATCGTTGTCATTACCATCTACAGATGTGTCACCATTTTCTTCATCCGTACCCCCACTCGTATCCTCTTCATCGTCAGGTTGGGGTGCATCATTTGATCCAATGAATCCAAATGAAGGAAGGAGATCTACGGAAATACTTCCTACTTGTGATGAACCGAGTTGAATGCCGACAACTTTGCCTAGCGATACATAGCCATCATTTGTCCCTATAAGCTGTTTATCCACCAAACTGAGTGATGTTTCATCCAGCACATTGCCTCCTACATTTACATCTAGCACAGCCGATGAACTGAGATTTCCTTCTTCACTCAGTGAAAGATTATTTTCAAGCAGACCGACTGATGTATCCTCCAACAATCCACCACCAACGTCTACTTGTAAAACGCCTGACGAACTTGTGAAACCTTCTTCATCCATGTTGACGTCTTGATCGAGCACACCAATCGATGTCTCTTCAAGCAGTTCACCATCTACATCGACTTGCAACACGCCGGATGAACTCGTCAAACCTTCTTTAGTTGTTTCCAGATGTTGATCCAACACACCGATATGCGTTTCACCAACAAGTGGCAATTCTTCTACATTCACTTCTACAAGACCACCGTCAAACGAAGTGCCTTCTTTGTCAATTGCTACCTCTTTTGACGCAACATCGACTGCTACATCCTTAGTCAAAGGTGTTGTGACTGCGATCGATGCTAAAGAATGCTTTGCAGAAGTTGAATTCTCTGTAGCAGACGATTCTTCTTTGAGGACAGAAACCGTAACATCATCTACCACACTTTCGACAAGGCCTCCGCCGACATGAATATCCGCTACTGCAGCACTGTTCGCTTCACTTGTTGTTGATGATTCGTGCTCCCGTGCAAGGACGTTAACGGAAGTATCCTCTAGCAACTCACCATCTACATCTGCTTGGACAACTCCTGTTGAACCGGATAAGCCTTCCGCATCTTTTTCAACATGTTGATCCAACACACCTGCATGTACATCGCCTACGACTGGCAAATCTTCAGCTTGCACTTCGACAAGGCCTTTTGTAGCTGTGTCGGATTTCACGTCACTTGTTGCAACGTCAGCTTCCACATCTCCCGTTAATGAAGTGGACAACTCTAGGTTTACGAGAGATGTACTCTCTCTTTCCTCCGTTGGCTCTTCTTCTGAAGACGCCTCTTCGTGATCGTCACTCTCTGTAGACCTATTTGAAGGAATGTTCACTTGTAATTCCTCAATGACGGGAAGCCCCGTGACCTCCACATCGACCAACGATGATTCACCCTGTTTGTCATTTAGTAAATTCACCTTCACCATCGTCTCGTCTGTGGACGCTTCCATGAACGATGGCGCCCATACAAATCCTGCACATAACCCGACACCTGCTACTACCTTTTTTACGTTTAGCCTCATTATCATTCTCTCCTTTTTTAGTTAGTCAGTTTGTTTACTAAAAAAGGAATAAATCGAGGCGGTTGCCCAGGCGGAGCGTTTGACCACTGACTTTTTACATTCTGACTAAAATGACGGCCTACATGATAGATAGCATCTTTACTTAACGACATAGGACGCAAAATGTTTGCAAGTACATCTGCATGTCCGCTCGTTGAAGGAGAAGAGAGAGCAGATGTAGAATTTGCTGTAATAACGAAGTTCTGAGCGTCATGTCCACTTGTAATAAGTTGCAAAGGTAATTCTTTTTGCATAGATCCCCGGTTATTTTCATTCTCAATTGCTTCTTTTACTCCACTCTTGCTCACTCCAACAACAAAGCTGGTTTCACCACCATCATAAGCGGGTATATCCCTAAATAATGTTTCTCCAAGTTGTTCACTAGAATGGTCCGCTATATGCATAGCGCTTTGCAGTTCAACCATCTCCATTTTTTGAACATGCTCCTCAGATGGATTTATTTCATCCTCTCCATCATCCTTAGGAGTAAACGGTTCTGTAGATAGATCTGGATTTATACCTCCTTCAGATTGGACTTCATCTTGGACTTCATCTTGGACTTCATCTTGTACTTCAACAGCTTCAGGACGTTCCTCAATGACTGGTTCCTTACGTTTCAAAACAGCAGGCACTTGCGCTACTTCTTCCACTTTCTGATTGACCGTCGTGGTAACTGCAGATGTCGTTTTTTCAACAGTTTTCCCGACTTCTTTTCCTACAGGAGTTACTACAGGCAACTCAGGTAATGCTTCCGTAACGTCCTTTACGTCTGACACGGTACGGTCAATCGTTTTTGTCGTCTCCTCAACGACTTGTGGTAGATTGGAAACGGTTGATTCCACGTAGTCAATCGTTTGATTGAACACCTTAGAGACCGGCTTTTCCTCATCAATGCTCGTTACTGTTCTCAACGTATCTTGCGTGAAGGAATGGGTATCTCGAAGTGTCTCGTCCACACTACGAACTGTGGAATCCGTAACTTTTCCGACCGATTCAACAGAGTTCTTTACCGTAGTACCGACCTTTTCAAAAACCGACGACAAACTTCTCTCATCCTTGTCATCCAGCTCTGTAGCTTTTACGATTGTAAACGGAAATCCCATACATATTGCAAAAATGACTATACCTATTATTCTAAGACTCAACAACATCACCCCCTCTCGAATAGACAGTAAAGTCAAACTTATTCGCACTCTACCCTTTTGACAGTAGATAAAACACTTGTTGTTTTGAAATACAATAACCGAACTTTAGATTCAGACCTGTAAGACTATTATTCTAGAAGATAATGTAAATCATTCCTTCAAAATATGACTATTGATTAATTCTTTAAAAATCACTTCCCTATCGAATGAATCATTATACTTCCCTGTTCACTCTATCTGTTGCGTGCATAATAGTTTACTGGGATAATCATTGGTAATATATAACTTTTTATATGAAAGTGATGGAAGTAGGTGATAGGTTTTGATACGAGCGGTCATTGTAGATGATGAGATTTTAGCATTGCAACATTTAGAAAAATTACTTTTAAAGACAGACCAGGTCGAAATCATCGGGAAGTATACAAATGCAATTGATCTGTTAAAAGTAATGAAAACATTAAACTTCGATGTGGTTTTTTTAGATATTGAAATGCCAAAATTAAATGGCATCGAGTTTGCCGAACTAATCAGAGATTGGAATAGTGCTATCAAAATTGTCTTTGTTAGTGCGTATCGAGATTATGCCATTGAAGCATTTGAATTGCAGTCCATTGATTATTTACTGAAACCCATCACATTTGATCGTCTTCACAAAACTGTGAATCGCATTGTAGACCAACAACAGACGAGTGAAAAAACCGTTTTACTTAATGAAACATATACCCTAAAAATCATTTGTTTCAATGAATTTACGGTGTATCATCACAATGTGCCGGTGAAATGGAAGACAGCAAAAGTAAAAGAACTTTTCGCCTACCTCTTTACACATTTAGGTGAGCACATACACCGTGATACACTAATTGATAATCTTTGGCCTGAAGTTGAATTTGAGAGAGCAAAAATTCAAATGCATACGACGATGTCTTATTTACGAAAAATGTTAACGTCCATGGGCTTCAGCAATGCCATCACGTTTTCGAATAGTGGTTATACTTTATCGTTAAACCGGTTTCAATGTGATGCACACCAATTTGAAAGACTAATTAGTGATCAACATCTTATAACTAAGGATACGTTCTATGTCTTTGAAGAAATTGTTGACCAATATAGTGGAGGTTATTTAGAAACAACTGGTTATAATTGGGCTATTCCGATAGCGAGTGAAATTCGACAAAAATTTTTACAACTAGTGCAACGACTCGTTGACTTTTTCAATGAAAACGGTAATCTTACAAAAACGGAAAAGTACTTACAACTTCTCGTGTTGCACAACCCCTATTCAGAAAATGTCATTCAGCAATTAATGCGCCATTATGTTACTGTTGGAAATCGTGGCGAAGCAGTCCGAGTCTATCACGACATGAAGAATCTGCTCATCACCGATTTCGGCATCCCCCCTGATGAAGCAACAACCAAACTATACGAATCAATTATCACGCGTTAATTCCGCTAGAATATTGTTCTTGCATTCTTCTAAGAGTGGTGGTTATTTACAGCACTTCTACCTTTTATAATTTTATAAATAGCCGATGCACTTCATAAGGGCAACACAAAAAACGTGAGAAACCACAAAATAAGTGGTTTCTCACGTTTTACTTTATAGCTTTCTATTACGTATTTTTTTCGTCCCTACTAACCAACTTCCCAATAGAATAAACAGAATTCCTAACGCGATTGACCCAATTGGGTACGCTTCTCCTGTTTGTGGAAGCTTCTTCCCTCCATCTCCTAATACACCGGAATTAGGAGGTTTTGGCATGGGCTTTCCTGGTTTTTCTTGTTGCCCTTTATCTCCTGAATCCCCCTCCACTTCTGAATCATCTGGTTGAGTCGGTTGTTCAGGCGTTCCCGGCTGACCAGGTTTTCCTGGCTCCTCTGGCTCTCCTGGTTTTCCTGGTTCACCTGGTTTTCCTGGTTCACCTGGTGTTTCTGGTTCGCCTGGTTCTTCAGGATCTTCACCTGGTTCACCTGGTTTACCCGGTTCTTCTGGCTCTTCCGGATCAGTCGGTGGATCTACCGGTGGGGGGAACCATCCGCCAGGACTTTCTTTCGTATTTTCGACCGTCAATTCTAAAATCTCTGTTTGGCCGACCTCGATTGTAAACTCGATTGGCGCACGCAGCTTCACATAACCTGAAGGTGCCGCTGTTTCAACAAGTTTGTAACTGCCTGGATATAGATCCTTTATTTCAAATAAACCATTCTCATCCGATACAAGGGTGTCATCGAGAATAGTACCGGATGCATCTTCCACCCTAAACTTCGCTCCTGCTAAAGGATTCCCATTTGCTCGGTCCACTTTTTTGACACGTACATCTCCAGGTACAGCACTGTTCTCCATACGTAATTCTAACAGTTCTGCAGGGTCCACTTCACTTGTTTCCACTGTGAACTTTAATGGTTCAGCATTAAGTTCATAGCCATTTGGAGCTTCGGTTTCAACAAATTGATAAGTGCCCGGCGCTAGATTTTCCACTAGGATAATCCCGTCAGCATTCGTTGTATGTGTCGAGATAACTGTTCCATCGTCGTGTTGTAATTCGAACGTCGCTCCACTTAATGTCTTTGTTTCATCTTTTGCGTCAATCTTCAAGAGTTGAACATCTCGTGGGATGAGAGTGTTCTCAACCTTCAAGACGAGTGGTTCCTGTTGATTGAAAATAATTGTAAAAGGAATCGGTTCTTTTAATGCTTTGTACGTTTCAAGCGCTTTCGTTTCAACGAGTTGATAGTTCCCAGGCGCAAGTCCTGTCACATTAATTTGTCCTTCTTTATTCGTGACTAACTCCGTTCTCAGCACATCCCCACTAGACGTTTCAATTTGGAATTCTACGCCTGCCAACGGTTCGTCCGTTACGCTGTCAACTTTTTGAATGACAACACTTCCAGGACGTGCTGTATTCGACTTCACTAATTTCATCATTTCTGCTGGAGAAACGCTGCTCTTCTCAACAGTGAATGGAAGTGGTGTCGTATCGAGCACATACCCTTTCGGAGCAACCGTTTCAACAAACTGATAGCTTCCTGGCGCAAGGTTCTTCACGACAACCAAACCATCATCATTTGTCGTATGCTCTGAAATGACGGTTCCATCTTCGTATTGCAACTCGAATGTTGCTCCACTCAACTTGTTCAATGGATTGCTAGCATCCACTTTCTCTAACTGAACGTTACGTGGAATGAGCGTGTTTTCCACTTCAACTTGGACGTTTTTCGACGGGCCAGTTTTCAGAATAAACTTTATCGGTGTATTGTCTAGTTGATAAAACTCAGGTGCTTTTGTTTCAATGAAATAATATGTGCCCGGATCAAGATTCTGAACAATCGCTTCACCCTGTTCATTTGTTCTGACAAGTTCTCTAACGATATTGCCGTTTTCATCTTCCACCCTAAATTCTGCACCTGTTAGAGTAATTGTGTTGTCAACACTATCCACTTTTTTCAATAATGCTGAGCCTTTTTTAATGTTTGTAGCAGTGACTTCTTTGCGAACAGTTGCATCTTCTTCAATTTCAAATCCAATAGAACCTTGAAGAAGTTGATAGCCAAGTGGTGCCTTCGTTTCGACAAAACGATAACTACCCGGATCCAAGCCTGTTACGATAATTAATCCATTTTCATCCGTGATTAAATTTTCTCCTTTAATTACGAAACCGTTTTCTGTCGCTTTTTGCAGCATAAATACTGCGCCAGCAAGTACGTTCCCCTCTTCACCAAACTTCTGAAGCTGAACTTCATAGACAAGCTTCGTATTATTGACGGTTACTTTGTTTCCTGGCTTATCTGCATTTTCCTTCTCATAAGGCGAGTCAATCGTAATCGATTGATCTGCACCAGCAAGATAGCCTACAGGGGCTTGAATTTCTTTTAGAAGATAGTTTCCATATAGGAGTCTATTAAAGAAGGCTTCGCCATCCTCATTCGTCTCCGCGGTCGCTAGTGTTGCTCCGCTGTCGTTATCAATCAGTGCAAATTTTGCACCTTTTAGAAGCTCCCCAGTACTGCCATCTCTTTTAATTACAGTCAATCTACCAATTTCACCAGTTCCTGCGCCCATGCCATTAGTTCGCTTCACTTTAAACGTATCACTTGAACCCGTTTCAGTAGTAATGTTACTACCACTAAACGTTACATCATTATTAATGTCTTCTCCTACCGCAGCAAGAATACGAGTTTGGTATTCAAGAATATATGGCTCATTAATGACACGGAGAAAGTTAAGCGTAAACGAATCAGGATCTTCTGTAAACGAAAGGGTGTAATCCACATCTTTCTCCATCAATGCTTGTTTCTCAACAGATCCATCCTGAGAAACTACGGTCTTGTAAAGTTTGAAAGTATCCTGCATAATAACTTGCTTGCCATCCGGTACATCATAAATTTCTGTATTATGGACATTAGACTGTGCGAAGTTAATATCTAGTTTCCAATCAATGACCATACCTTTTTGAACACCTGATTTTTTGATGTACGATCCACCGTTCGGGATCGGAACAGTTGCATTCAATTCCCATTGTTGCGAACCGTTATTCTTTAAGATCGCCGTGTTGTTATAGGATGCAGCTACAAGGGATACTTCATCCACTGACGTATTGTAAACGACTTTATATGGTTCACTAATCGCTCTGGTAAAGTTAATTTTGAACTGTTTCTCAGATGGATAGGAAATGGAGTAATCGATTCCTTCGACCGCTTCACCTATTTCTACTCCATTTGATCCGCCAGTAAGCGACATTTTATAGACAGTAATCGATTCTTTTAACAGCTTTTGATTCCCGTCATACGTGTCTTCAATGACCGCATTTTCTAACGTTTGTAAGTTATAGTTTACACCGATTTCCCACGTAATTTCTTTTGTGACCGCGTTGTAGGAACCATTTTTGAAACCGTTTGCCTGTGTATAGACATCTGGTGTGAATTTTCTTGACACAGTAAGAGTACGATCTCTATTGGAAGAGTCTTTCCAGTCAAGCTTCACCTGATTTTCAAGAAAGTCCGAATCTTTATCCGTTCTCGATTCATAATCAAAACGAGTGTTGTACGTAATAACAACCTCTTTTTCGATCGTTCTATGAAAAGTGAGAGTGAAGCCATCACCTGTTTCAACGACTGTATACTCGTCTTCAGGTACCGTAACCCCTGCCTCTTTTACAACAACAGTATCCGCCTTGAACGTCAGGCCACCGTTTGTAAACGTGTCTGTTACAACAACATTTTTCATTGTATGGTGGTCTCTGTTCACGCGAATCGTCCAGCCAATTTCCTTCGTTTTGTAGTTAGGCGTTCCGTGGCTCTTGAACAGTATTTGTGGACTAATCTTTTGACCGACATCTCCTACAACGTAAGAACCCGCCGCTACTTCATTCACAATTGTCGCATCTTCATACACACGATCGATCGACTTTGTTTTGTACGTAATTTTGTAGGCTTTATTGATATCCTGATTAAAACTTAAAACGAACCCGTTCTTACCTTCTTTTGATTGATTGGTAACAGTGAATTTGGTAAATGGCACCGAACCGGATTCTTTACCCGTTTCCGGATTAATCGTCACTTGCTCAACTGTGAATGACTCACCAAGCAATTCTTGGCTGTTCGTAAAAAAGTCTGTTAACTTCGCTTCGGACTGTGGAATTTTCTTCTCATTGTAATTGTAGAGAATTTCCCACTCGATGGACTGCTCCGCGCTGTTATATTGCTTAGCACGTTTTGCAAGCGGTTTGCCGCGTTGAATGGAAACGGAAGCTGTTGCTTGCTGGTCTTCCTTTCCATCTGCTGTCAAAGTCGCGGTGTTTGAGAAAGTTGTTGCTTCTTCGTCGATTACGGTAGTTTCAAACACCAGTCGGTAGGCTGTGTCAATATCGCCCAGTGATACTGGGAACGATTGGGAAGCTAATTCAATCCCATCTCCAACCTCGACAGATCCATTCCATTTTGTATGCAGCTTATAAAGCTTTATCGATCCCTCTTTCAGTTCTTGTCCGGTTTGAATGGGATCGACGATTTGAGCGTTCGTCAAAGAAGCCAAGTTTTTATTCACGTCAATCGTCCACGTGATAAATTCACCATTGTACACACGATTTGGCGTCCCTCGCTTCTCAATCGCAGCTCCGCCTGGTTCGAAGTTTAGTGGGATACGAATAGAAGTCTTGCCTTCAATTGGCGTGATAATTAGTTCGTCCCCTGTAATGATTGTTTCTTCACTGATTTCAGTCCAAACTTTGACATAGCCGTTCACATTGGAATATTGCCCGATTACATCTGTAAATTGAATGGTTGCTGTACCATCTGTAGCTACTGAAAAATAGCCGACAACCTCCTCTTCAAATAGCATTTCTGCAGATACTATTTGCTCGTATACCTTTAATTCAGACGGTAACTGAAACGTAAACGTCGCTCCGGATGTATACCCATGACCATTTTCTAATGCCCACTTGTATTGAACACCAATAATGGTATCTTGATCGACTTCATCAACTGGTGTGCCATCGCTTTCCTTCTCAAACGTCAGCTCAACATCCGTTAAGATATTCTCCGTAATTGATCCTGCATTTGTAGGAATTGTTGTAGCTGTAGTCTCCGCTTCGGTTGGATTGCCATTTTCTGTCAGCTCCTCACCTTCGCCAACAGGTAGATTCTCTTCTTCTCCAGGAGATTCTTCTTTAGTGTTCCCACTTTCATCTCCATCAGCTTCAGGTTGTTCGTTTTCCACCGTAGCCTCTTCACCCGACTCTATTGGATTTTCAGTATTTGTTTCCCAATCACTTGTTTGCTGACCATCCACTTCATACGTTTCCCCAGCAAACATAAAGTTTGTTGCCTCTTCTATTAATTTACCAGAAACACTGAACGAACCCGATTGCTGTGGGTGTTGCTCATTAATACTTGCTGTTATAAATCCATCCGCAATGGTATAGGCAATCGAAATATCTCCATCTTGCCATACGCCAGCTGCTTGATCCACCTGTACTTGTTGAGGAAACGGCAATGAGAACGACTGTCCTTCAGTAACCTCTCCTTCAACTTTCCATTCATAGTGAAGTTGTATTGTGGAATCGTGTGTAAAACTGTCACCTGCTGTCGTTGCCTTACGTTCCATAACCATAAATGACTGTGTGGAAGTGCCAGCTTCACTTGCATGCACCATCGAAATTGGTCCTAAAATCGTTTGACCGATGAGCAGTAGAAATAATGCAAAAATTGATAGTTTCTTCATTTCATCCATTCTCCCTCTTTCCTGTACCAGTATCCATCCTGTATGGCCAATGTCATTTCTCACCTTGACCATTTACAAGTTTGCCTTGGACTATTAATCGATAAGGTGGATTGTGACTTCCTAAGGGTGTGCACGTAACGAGCGTCAATAGCGGATCTTCCTGATCATCTAGAACAGACACTTCCGATTGGTGGACGACGAATGAATCGGTGATGACATATTCAAACGTTCCATCAGTCGTTACGACAGTCGCCGTATCACCTGGTTCCACTTCCCGCAATCGATTGAACTGCTTTCCGTGTGTGACGGATCGATGACCTGCTATTCCGATATTGTTCATGCCAAACTGTTTTTCAGGCTCTATCATGCCAACACCTTTTGTCAGCGCTTCAACTGAGGAACTATCAAAAATCGCGATTTTCAGATCAATCTTTTCAATTTGTAATAGTCCCGTCACCCCTTCCAACAAATCGGCTTCCTCGGAATCCGCCGTGCTTCCAACCTCATCTTTCATCTCACCATCTACCACAGGTTGCTCAGATTCTTCAATTGTCCCTAGTCTTTCAAAAGCGTCTAGTAGATCTTGTTGTTCTTTGTGATATGCTTTTTTTTCGATTTGAGGATAAAAAAGAATGCCAAGGCCAACAACCAGTAGCAAACTACCTACTACTCTACGAATGTACATCACACTCCTTATCAAACAGAACTTCTACCACCATATATACTCTATGCAATAGCCCTTAAAGTCTTCTTACCTTATTCTTAAACTTCTCTTAAACAATGAAAATCCATACAAAAAACCGCATGAAGCAAAGATATGATTCTCTTGCTTCATGCGGTATATTTATCTTAGACTAGCCACTTACAAACCCGTTATGACTCGATGTATGGAATTTGAAATTTGACAGTTGTCCCTATTCCACGTTCACTTTCAATCACTAATCCCTTACCGTATAATCTTCTTAAACGGCGTTGTGTATTTGCTACCCCAATCCCTTTCTCTTCCTTCGTCGCATCACTCATCAGTTGTTGCACTTGTTCAATTGACATCCCTATTCCGTCATCTTCAACAATTACATCATAGTATGTGTCTGCTCTTTTAATCCGAATGACGACAGTGCCACCTTCTACACGCTTAAGCACACCATGACTCACTGCATTTTCCACGATTGTTTGAAGTGCTAATGGAGGTATGAATAATCCTTCTTTCTCATCAATTTCCCAACGAACTTTCAAACGTTCACCAAATCGTTCTTGCTCAATATATACATACGATTTAGTCAATGACAATTCATCTGTAAGTGGAATAACATCGTCAATATTTTGGGTATGAAAGCTTTTACGTAAATAATTGCCGAACTCATTTAATAAGCGCGTCATCCTCGTTGCATCAATGTCTGCTAACGAAGCAATTGTATTCAACGTATTATACAGAAAATGCGGCTGTATTTGCGCTTGGAGCCACGCAGCTTCCATACGACTCTGCTCTTTCACTGCTTGTCGCAAACTCGTCCACACTTGAACACGTGATTGCATTGAAAGTGCATTCATCGGCTTGGCTACATAATCATTCGCTCCTGCCAAATAACCTGTAAGTATATCTTCTGGCTGACTTCGAGCTGTTAACAGAATGATTGGCAATTCGGAAAGGGAAAATCGCTTTCGTATTAACTTTGTCAATTCATAACCTGATAGATGTGGCATCATCACGTCAATTATTGCGATGTCGAATACAAACTCATCTACTAATTGAAGGGCTTCTTTACCATTCATAGCAGTAGTTACAAAATACAAGGGTTGGAATAAGCGTCGTAAAACGTGTAAATTTACAGCATCATCATCCACCACTAAAACACGTGGTTTGTTTACTAGTACTGACTCCTCATCCGATTGCCACCTTGGATCGATAAGCATTTCATTGTCCAGAAGAAATTGGCCTTGTACATTGTTTTCATTCACATTTTCCGAAAGTGGTAATGTAATAGAAAATGTAGAACCTACCCCACTCTTTGAAGTGAGAGAGATTTTTCCTCCTTGCAACTCAACAAGCTCTTTACAGATCGATAGTCCAACGCCTATACCACCAATTGCCGCAGTGTTCGTATTATCTTGAACGTATCGGTTAAAAATCTTCTTCTGGAATTCATCATCAATGCCAATGCCCGTATCATGAATACTTATGGTAGCCATCTGTCCATCATGTTTTGCATACAACGTGATTGTCCCTTCATCAGTAAACTTTACTGCATTGTGTAATAAATTAAACAGTATTTGGAGTAATCGATTTTCATCCGCCTGTATAGCTGGAAAGTCATTCGGAATATCCATCTGTAGTTCAAGCTTTTTATCGTAAATGACAAACTCCATCATGTCCAGCACCGCTGAAGCAATAGACTGAAGACGTACCGGCTGAATATTCAGTTGCAACTTCTGTTCTTTAATACGGGTACTATCCATCAAGTCATTAATTGTAAACGACATTTGCTTCCCTACACGCAGCAGTAATTGTAAACTTTTCCTTTGTTCAGCAGACAACTGCTCTCTTTCGTCCATTAAAAGTGAATGCGTAATATTTAGTATGCCATGAAGTGGATTTCGTAACTCGTGTGACGTATTAATCAGAAAATCGTCTTTCATCTTATCAGCCTTTTGGAGCTCCAACGTTTGCAAATCATTCAGTTTCGCAACTCGGATATGACGATTCACCAAAAGCAAACCAATCATTATTATTGCAATAATAAAATCAAAAGGATAATAGGGTATGTTTGAAAATCCTAACTTGATGGCAGTCCCCCATAAAATATTAGATGTATAACTCGTGATGAATAGTAAAATAAAAATCGCATCTGGAAAACCTGTTGACACAGCTTTAATTGTCTGGATAAATAGAAAAAACAAACCGACTCCGTAAAACAATGCAATCCCCACGCCCAAATATGTGTATAGATGGAACGGTAATATCAACGTTCCAACAATAAGCAACACAAATAAACCAACTAAAGCATTATACATACGTGATGACAACTCAAATAAATGCTTAATAAAAGTAACCGTAACGAATAACGTAGCTAGAAACAACATTAATAATAGTTTATAATCCCATTCAACCGGAGTAGGGAGTTGCAGTACAATATCATCATCAATCAGTATTGCAAATCCGCTAATAATAAGAAGTAAACCGTAATAAAAAACCTCTCTTTTGTATTTTCCTTTCCCAAAGAAATAAATACAAAAAGCATATAGACTATGCAGTAAATAAATCATACAAACAACAATTTGCAACGTAATGGATTTCTTCGATTCATTAAGAATCGAATAGGATGATCCTATTTTAATACTGTCAACAATTCCACCAAAAAATGGGACGTCATAATTTGAAACATGGATGACTAATTCAACTTCTTGCTGATCGGTCGGAAATAGAACCATAAATGGCCCTCGTTCTGTTGCATAGCCTTTATCCAATTGAACCGGCTCATTTTGCCAAGCAACAAGTTCG
The DNA here is from genome assembly GCF_041414805.1 of Sporosarcina sp. OR05. Classification (NCBI taxonomy): domain Bacteria; kingdom Bacillati; phylum Bacillota; class Bacilli; order Caryophanales; family Caryophanaceae; genus Sporosarcina; species Sporosarcina sp. OR05. The sequence continues at coordinate 76,309 of NZ_JANKJL010000009.1, forward strand.
CCATTTATGAACACTTTTGACGCAGATATCATTTTTTTAAAACGCAGACCATATAACTTCTCATTTGTCGGCGGAAGAAGAATGGTTAACTTGTACGTTCCATAGCCAAATGTAGGCATCGTTTCAGAAAGCTGTACTGTCTTCTCCCAGCTGCTTGGCACGTCAATGAATTGACCGCCCTTTAAACTTCTACTAGCAGGTATTACAAACTCATTTGGATAAAACATCCACTCACCATCTAGTGTAATTGCATCATTTTCCCCAAAACGCCAATCTTGTAAATCGACGATTCCCCGTTTTGCTTGTGGATGTTCTGGAACTTGGTGGCTTACAATCCAAGCTATCCTAAACAACGTCAAACCCAGTAAAAACAACACAATTGTCAAAAAGATTTTCCTCTTTGACAATCGCAAACCATTCCCCATTCCCATTCAATTCCTTTTCGCATTTATCGAAATATATAATCTTTTCTTCATTACTATTGCTTAAAAGTAAAGAATACAGTAAAAATCAGCTTTGGTAAACAGCTTGTTAACTGACAGCTCGTGTTGACAGCTATCCTCAAATATCCATTGATCTTTAAAATTTCATATATTCTACATCTTAAATAAAAACCAAAAATAAAACGACCCAACGATAATAGCCGTTTTATTCACAATTGTATTATATTAAATTCACTATTCATCTGCACAAGCAATTCACATCACATGATGAATAGAGCTTAACCAAATGATTAAAGCTTCTATTTAGTTTAATGACCTATGTAAAGATCCTTTACAAAATCGTTAGAATACCTGAACCACGAAGATTATTCTAACTTAAGATATACTAAAATAACATTTAGCTTACCACACAATTTCCTTAGGGCATAATTCAAATGGTGCAATTTTTGTCGGGCAAGTTTTTTCCAACAACGCCTCATTTTCTATTTTACGTTTCAAATCGATATAATTTTTATCTTTGTTCGCAATACGCTTGGCAACGATACTGATATTCGCTAAGCGTTTGTCTTTTGGCATTTTAACTAATTCAACATTTAAGTAATCAATATACTGAGGATAATAATTTTGGTAATAACCAATAAAAGTTGGCGTGAGCGCACTCTTTAATAAACGAAACTTTTTGTCCCCTATCGTTCGTTCAAGACAACATCCAAGAACTGCTTGGAATTGTCGGATGACTGCAGGATTCATATCCCAGAAATGCTTTCGGTGTTTAGCGGACAGTTCAACGAATTCATTCATCACAAAGCCGATAAACAACATTTCCGGCCAGAGCACTTTAAAGTGATAATAAGCGTTTTTTTCCGAAATAGGTGCAACAGAAATACCATTTTGTACGAGTTTGTCCACTCCATTTGGTACAAAAGCAATACCTCGATGGCCATTCAAAGTGTACTCGATCTCTTCATTAAAATCCAACACACGCTGCCGAACTTGCTCGTACCCTAAATGTTCCCCTTCCTCCCCAACAATTGCATGTATCGCTTTACTCAGACACTCAAAGTCATTTCGATCACCAGCAAGGTGTACACCTGCAAAATTCGGCGTATTCTCCATACAGATCATCTACTCATCTCTCCTCTAGCAATCAATGGTTTGTCATTAAATCCTACCACCATATTTCGAGTAGGTCTATAAAACTATTGAACTTCCTAGTAGATGTTACTAAAACGATACATATTTACAGAAGAAGAGTAGAGCGTATAATAAGGCAAATGAAGGAGAGAAACTCTCAATACATTACCAAATACTGTTTATGATATACTGATCGAAATGGTACAAGACTATGTATAATGCAATATCTACTATTATATTGTAACAATTACAATTAGTATAGATTACCACTCATATGATCTATTATACAGAAAATAGAGTTCTAAAATAATTAAGTGTTGAAAAATAAAAAAAAAACGCCTAAAAAGGCGTTTTTTGTGAGTGACTTACTTTGAAACGGAAGTTGTTTTGATGCTCATGATATCAGGTTCTCTATCTTTATTTGCATGTGCTTGATGATCACCAACACTAAACAGAAAAACCGATAACAGACAAAGTGCAATTAAAATTTTTTTCATCCTAAATCCTCCCAGCTTTCAATCTTTTTATTAATATAACTATAGCGGTTAGCCTCTCTATAATAATTTGCCGCTAATTTATATTTCCGGTTATCATAATACCATTCCGCTAATGCAGTATAATACTTTTGTACGTATCGATAATCAGAGAGTTTTTTAAAGTACTCAATAACTTCAATTGCTCTCTTTTCATCCATGAATTTTTCTATATAAATAAATTGATAAAATCTAAAATGATAATAATAAGTAATGAAACGTGAATCTGGCTGTTCTTCATAAAGTTGAATACCTTTTTTTACCCATGTTATAACTTTATTCTTTTGTGCTATCTTTGAATATTCAATTATCAGGCAATAAATTGTTATATAGGGATTTTTAGTATATTCTTGACTGTTGATACTTTTCAAGTAATAGTCTATTGCTTCTTCTCGGTTTCCTAAAATAGAGTTAAGACTACCTAAATTATGATAAATCAAACCCATCTCGTCTTCCAGGTTAAAATCTTCACAAATTTGTTGCGCTTTTGTATATGCTTCAAAAGCTTCTTGGTATTGCTCTGATTTTTTGTACGTAATTCCAAGAAGTATATAGCATTCTAATACTCTTTTCATTGAAAACTGTTCTCTAAAATAAGTAAGTGCTTTTCGAATATATTCAATGGAATGAAAAAGACGAATATCGGCTGTATACGCTACACCTAAAATATAGTCTAACTCTGCTTTCTCCCATTCTTCCAAGTGAATTAAATTTATCATTTCTACAACATGCTCAAAATTCTCAATAGCTTCTCTCATTTTCCCAGACGAGTAGTATAGCAATGCCTTATTCAATGTGTACAAGTACATTTGATGATCATCGAAATTAGATGTAAATTCGTCTATAACTTCTAAGTCGCTCCACCTTTGTTCAATATTTTGCCCAAGAATCAATCGAAAACGAAAAACGATGAGTAGGTAAGTATAATAGAGTGATTGATCATAAAATACAGGGTTTTCATTAACTAATAGATCTAGTTGTTCTCTTGTGTAGGTTTTATCACGTTTTGTAATGACTGAACGATACGTGTCTTTTAATAGTTTTGCAAACTTCTGCTCGAAATCGCTTTCAACAGATGAGCGAAACTTGGTAGAATCCATTCCAAGCCGTTCCATTAGCAGCTCGACGACTTCTTCACTTGGATTGATCATGTTGCGCTCGATTTTTGATAAGTAAGAAGGCGTGCAAATTCCTTTTGCAAGAACAATTTGTTTCATGTTTTGCCGCACCCGTTCGGCACGAATCACATGTCCTACTTTCATCGCCCTTCCCTCTCTTCATTATCATAAATCATCGGTTGCATCTATCATACCATGAAATGTTGGGAAATATATTAGAAAAAACGATAAAAAATGCCCTTTTCGAAAAAAAATGTCCCAACTTGCTTGTAAACCGCTTCAGAATCAAACATGTTATACTTTACACAAGGAACAAAAGATATAAATTACACAATATTTTTTCACGATAAATGGACTACATCAAAAATAGGAGAAGGGAAGTGTGTGAGGATGGCACTAGATCATCGAAATGCGATCGACTTCAGGGACATGGAAATCATCATGATGAAAATTGAATTGAAGAAATTTGTACGTAGAATGCAAGCGGAAGGGTTTTTGTCATCCGTGAATGCGAAAGAACCCATTCCAGTACTAGAAATGCCGATTGAACCATTTAAAGTAGCTGGAAAAACGAACTAACGAAAAGCACCAGACCTCTTTTAACGAAGAGAGTCTGGTGCTTCTTTTATTTATTGACTTACTTTTTCTCTCTCACGTTGAATTTCCGTCATCCGATGGGGATCGAGTAGTTTATCGAGCTCCTCAACCGTTAGCACTTCGTAACGCAAGCATAGTTCACGTATTGGTGCTCCTGTAATAAACGCCTCGCGTGCGAGTTGGGACGACTTTTCGTAACCGATATACGGCATTAACGCTGTAATTGTCCCGATACTCCGTTCAACGTATTCTTGCATCTGCGCTTCATTTGCTGTTAAACCGACTAAGCAATACTCACGGAAAACGTTGAATCCGTTCCGCATGATTGTCAAGGATTGCAGTAAGTTGTAGACAAGCACTGGTTCCATGACATTTAATTCAAATTGGCCAGCTTCAGACGCTAAACTGATTGTATGGTCATTGCCGATTACTTGGAAGGCAATCTGATTAATGACTTCCGCCATGACAGGGTTCACTTTACCCGGCATAATCGATGAGCCTGGTTGTCTTGCAGGCAAGTTGAGTTCATTGAAGCCTGCACGTGGGCCTGAAGCCATAAGACGTAAATCGTTCGCCATCTTGGACATATTGAGCATGCAAATTTTCAATGCACTTGAAATTTCTGTGTAGACGTCCGTGTTTTGGGTAGAGTCCACGAGATGCTCTGCGGATTGTAATGGCAACCCGCTTATGTCACGCAGTTGCTCAACGACTTTCTCAATATACGCCATGTTGGCATTAAGTCCAGTTCCGACTGCGGTTGCGCCCATATTAATTTCTGAAAGATGAATACGCGTCCGTGCAATTCGCTCAATATCTCGTTCAACGACTCGGCGGTAAGCTCCAAATTCTTGTCCTAGACGAATCGGAACAGCATCTTGTAAATGCGTTCTGCCCATCTTAATGATTAAATCGAATTGCTGCTCTTTTACACGCAGTTCGCCTACCATCTCCTCCATTGTATCGAGAAGTTCATTCACAAGCGTATGTACAGCTATTTTAATGGCTGTTGGAAATGCATCGTTCGTTGACTGGGACATATTAACGTGATTGTTTGGGCTAATGAACGCATAATCCCCTTTTGCGTGCCCCATCATTTCAAGTGCACGATTGGCAATAACTTCATTTGCATTCATATTGACAGACGTACCTGCCCCGCCTTGAATCGGATCCACGATGAACTGGTCATTTAACTTCCCGTCAATCACTTCTTGTGCCGCGCAAACTAACGCATGACCGATTTGTTCAACCAATCCATTCGCCGAGCAATTTGCAATGGCAGCAGCCTTTTTCACCATACCGATGGCACGAATCATTTGTGGATGAATGCGCTCATTCGTAATCGGGAAATTCTCCGTTGCACGTAGCGTTTGAATACCATAGTACACGTCATCGGGTACTTGTTTCTCCCCGATAAAATCTTTCTCTATCCGTCCAGCATAAGTTTTCATGTTAACGTTCCTTTCAAAGGTCATTTACAATAATCGTTGTTTACGCATTTAAGTATAACGTATTGAATTTTATTTGAAAGGGGTATGGAGGAATTTTATTGGCAGTGGCAGTTGCTAGCATTACTAATAAAAAAAATGAAGAGTCCATAACGAGCAAAGAAACTCTTCAAATCGCTTTGCATTAAACGTTACTTTTCTAAAAGAGCACTCAATTGATCATACGCCTTTTTATAAGGTTCCTGTTTATAATGATTCATTCTGTACACCATATCAACCCCTTGATACAACAACAAACTTTGCCCCTTTAATCCATAAAGTTCCGCAAACGCTAAATACGTCTCGAAATTCTTTAACCCGGCACCCATTTGATGAGGGGAATACGTATCAATCTCAAGTGTTATACTACTTCCTTTTATTTGCGCCTCCAAGAAAGCCTTATGCAACCGCGCCTTCGGATCGCCTAAATTCAATCGAAATGTATTCGGCTGCAAATACGCACCGTCAAAACCATACAACTTCCACTTCTCAAAATTTGTGGTGCGTGCATGTGGTGCATAAATGAACTTCTTTTTCTTTTTATGAATCGCAGCAGCCGTATCTGTTACAAGCTGCTCATCTTCTGCGTGTATGACGGTTTCATTTAACCAATAGTAACCCGTGAACGAAAGATGCTTATAGCCCGCCTGCTGCCACTGTTTCTCAACTTTCGTCATGTACCAATTCACGAGCTGCTGTCGAGCCGCCAATGTATTTGACACCTTCTTGCCATTCAAGTCAACAATCGCTCCATTACGCTTTGGATAAGGAATAGCAATATAGACATTCGCTTTCTGATTTGCTGAACGTGCCGCCTCATTCAGAGCATGTAGTGGTCCTTCTTTTGAGAAGAGCTTGTCGGCAAACCATTTCCACTCTTTATAATTCGCTTGATTTTTAGACGTCTCTTGAAACTCGCCTCCCGGATACATTCTACCGAGAACAACAAACGTATCGAACAAGTTGGATTTACCGTTGTAGAAATACGGATTAAAAAATTCAGGGGCAAAATTTTCTTTCTCAGCTCCACTATAGATGAGCACTCCATTTTTCATACTAGTAGCCGTTTTTAAATCAGCAGGTTTCTGCTCATAACGCATTAATGAATTGCTCACTGGATGCACAGTAGCATTTTCGATTCCAACAGCATAACGAATGGCTTCATCCGAAGAGGTAAAAGTCTTTACAACTTTGCCGGCCTTTTTAACGGTAAATGCATGCGGTTGATCGTAAACACGTTTCAAGAACGTAGAAAATTGTGCTCTGTTGACAGCAACAGTCGGTTTAAAACTGCCATCCACATAACCCGTTGTAATTTTATTTTCAGCAATGGCATCAATGTATGTATAGTAGGCATTACTTTTTGACACGTCTTTAAAGATCGATTTTCCAGCCCCTTTATACTTGTAAGCAACCGCAAGAGCTTTCGCCATTTCTCCGCGTGTCAAAGGCCGATCCGGATGAAAACGACCACCCTCAATCGTCAACATGCCTCGATTCGCAACAACCATCATTTCAGCATATCCACCCATCGTTGACTTCAAATCCGACGGCTTCACAGAAGGTTGTTTTTCTGCTGGCAGTTGAAGTGCACGCACTAACATAACCGATGCATCTTTCCTCGTCAAAACCTTCATCGGTTGGAATGAACCATCAGAAAACCCTTTGATGACACGCTTGTCCGTTAGAAAACGAATCTCATCTTTTGCCCAATGATCTCTTGGCACATCCCTGAACGACTGTGCTCCAGCCGAATTTACAAATAAACAACTTCCTATCAATAGGACAAACAATGATTTAAGTATCTTCATAATACGCTCCTTTATATTCAACTAAATTTCACGATGCCTCTTCACAAAGAGGTCGTCTACCTAATGTGTTCGAACATTATTAGTAAGAAAAGCTACAAACAATCCTAATCGCTTGTATAAACGTCTCACCTCTATTCCTACAACCTTTTAGATAAGGAAAATTAAACCAAACAACCAGTAAAATTATAGTCTACTCACTGCAGAATAGATAGGTCTTTTATAGAATTGAGTGAACTCATGCATATGCCTATCTAATCATTCAATTCATCCACCTCAAACACAGCATATTTCTCACGAACGGCGCATAATCACCGAGAAATCAGCATACTCCTCTCAAACGCCGCATAACAAACAAAAACACAGCATACTCCTCCCAAACGCCGCATAACCACCAAAAACACAGCATACTTCTCCCAATCGCCGCATAACCACCTCGAAAACAGCAAACTTCTCAATAACACCGCATATCCCTCCACACCCAACCGCAAGTTTGTAAAATGCATGTAGCGCGTCAAACAAATTCTCAGAAGGCCAGTTACCCACGGACCACTTTTCATTGAATAAAACGTACTGATTCAATACATTGCCCTATCCCTACGAAACTGCTCGTCTCCTCCATACCTAAAAACCTCTGCGGAAAATTCTCCACAGAGGCTTGTTTGCTACTTATAAATCTAGCATCCGATATAGAACAACCGCGGTCTCTGCACGTGTCGCCGTATGTTTCGGATCAAACTTGCCATTGGAACGACCGTTAATCAAACCAACTGCTGCCGCTTGTTGAATAGCATCTTTTGCGTAATGACCAAACAAATGCTCATCTTTGAAGGAAATGTTAGCAGCATCACCCTTCAACAATTCAGGTCGCTCGCTTTTGATCGCACGGACGAGCATTGCGGCCATTTGTTCACGTGTAATGTTTGCATCTGGATCGAATGTACCGTCATGTTTTCCAAGTGTAATTCCTGCTCGATGTACCGCCTCAATGGATTGTGCCGCCCATTGTTTGGAAGCTGGTACGTCCGTAAACTTCCCTTCGTACGCTTCTAATGGAAGCTGGAAAACTCTTGCTAAGAGGACAGCAAACTCAGCTCGACTCACTTGTGCGTCAGGGGCAAACACCGATTCCGTTTTACCTTGCGTAAGGAGACGGGCATATAACGAATCGATCTCTTCTTTTGCCCAATGTGCTTGCGTATCTTTGAAGTTTGGCGTTTTCGATACGACTGCTACTGTTGATGGTGAAGTATGCATCGTCCACATTCCAGCTTTCTCTGTTCCGCCAGCATATGCCCATTTGCCATCTCTCCAACTCGCTCCCGTTGCCTGATTACGATCCAACGCACCTTCTACTTTTAGCTGAATCGGTAAAGCGAGGTTCACCGGTTTATTGCCAATTGTTACACGAACATCTAGCACGTCACTCAGCAATTTTACCTCATCAGACTTTTCCGCGGCTTGTATGCTTGTAGCCTTCCCAGTACTAGAGAAGTCGCCAGAAGTTTGTACAGAAATTGCTTTGTTACCAGCTGTTTTTACAATTGTTGCTTGCCCATCATTTGCAGTGTCATCCATTTTTTCTTTAACGGCCAGCTCTACAGTCACTTTTTCATCTGTTACAGCTTGCAACACATCTACTGGCAACGTCACTGCATGGCCTTTTTTCATTTCAAAAACGACTGGAACATTCGCTTCACGTGCCGCCTTGACGACTTCATCCGTCATCTGCCATTTCATATCTGCCTCTTTTGAAGCAGTCACTTTCCACGCTTTTTCACTTTTTTGCACGCTATCCATTGTCACTTGCACGGTTTCCCCATCAGTTGGCGGCAATTCTGGAACAATCACATTCCCGTTATCGTCGCCATTGTCAACTTCCTTCTGTCCCGTCACAAACGACCAAACACCTGAACGGACTTCTCCGCCAAATGCGTCTGACACTTTCGTATACCAGCCATGCTTACTTGTTGGGAGGAGGTTCGTCCAATTTGCCTGTGCCACTTCTCCGTTTTCAATTCCTGTATCTGTGCCAATTTCCGTATTTGTAAACACTTCCACTTCGAAGAAATCCGTAGCGACCAACTTCTCAACGGGTGTCAAATCTACGTCGATTGTAAATTCATCTTTCCCTGGGTAATCAACCGGATTGTAGTAATTGTATTGATCCAAATATGGAGAATACGTTTGAACATGGATTTGATTTTCAAGCGGATTCACTTTCAACAGACGCATGAAGCCTTGCCCGCCTTCAGGTCCCCCTTGGTAGTCCGCCAGCATTTGGTACACTTTCCGATCCGCAATGCCGTCGCCGTCATCGTCAATTTCATCGATTAATGTTTCACTATCATGATAGTGTCCAGATAATACAGCAATAACATTCGGATTACCCATCACAACTTCTTCGTACACTTGATCGCCAATTGGGCTACGATTCCCTGAAACGAGCAAGTATTCATGGAAAGATAGAATCGCTTTCCGATGCGGATTTTCCGCTAATACTTTATTAATCCACGCGATGTCCTCATCATTCACACCCCATCCCATGTATACCATGATGAAGTCATTGCCATTTGCGCTAATTAAATCATAATGTCCACGGTTGTTTTTATACGACTCACCGTAATAGTCTTTGCCGTTAAACCGTTGCTCCCCAAAATATTTACCATACTCATCGTAATCACCTGTCTTGTGGCCGACATCGTGGTTTCCTGCCAACACGCCGTATGGAATATTCGCTTGTTCAAGCGTTCCCATATACTCATCGGCACGTTGCCATTGAATGGGTTCGTGTGCTTTATCGACAAGATCACCTGTATGGAACACGTACTTTACGTTCAATTCATCTTTTATTTCCGCAATCCATTTTGTCATTCGATCAAAGATGTACGGATAGCTCTCAGCATAATATTGTGTATCCGACATCCAGATGAATGAATAATCGAATTCCGTAGTTGCAGCAATTTCGTCTTGAACGAGGACTTGCACTTTCCCATCTATGATATAATCATTCCCCACAACACTGCCTGTCAACTTAAAATTGGATGCATCTTTAGCAATCTTCCAATCCCGCAGTTCCCATTTGTCGATAACGTTGTTCCAAACATACATGGACACTTTCCGACCAATATGGGACTTTCCTTCCCAGTTCAGGACAATTTCATCATTCTCGGACACTTGCTCATCGAGTTCCACTTCAAATCTGTGGTACGGGAATTGGTCCATTGAAGAGGTTTCGATGTATTCACCGTCTACTTTTGCAAGCTTTTCTTTGTCCGAAACAACAACCTCTCCTGCCGGAATCATCGTTTTCGGTGGTTCCGTATCACTACTATTTTCAAATACAAGCATTTGTTCATCCGTTGCACTGATCTCAAAGCCTTCGAAAAATGCGACGTTAAGCGTATCTTCTGTCGGATCGGCTACTTGTACTTTCAATGTCACGCCATCAGGGTTTACTTCAATTGCTCCATCTTTTGGGGCAATCGGTTCTGGCACGTAAGGTTTTTCCTCAACGACTGTAAAATGAATAGTTTTTTCCGCTTCGTTCCCTGCTGTATCGACAGCTTTGTACGTAACGCTATGCGCACCAGCTGCTAGTTTTGCAGAAGATGTTTCGTATGGCAACGTGATTTCTTGTTCATCTAGTGTTGCCGTTAATGAAGAGACACCAGAATGCTCATCCGTCACTTCTGCATGTATGGTAAATTCACCTTTGTACGTTTTGCCTTCTTCAATGGAAGGCGTTATGGTCGGCGCAACATTATCGACGATAACATTTGCAACTGCAGGAATTGATCCTTTCGCTTCGATGACATGCGCCCCATCTTGTACTGCGGTCGTATCCCAACGGTACGCTTTTGCCGTATACTTCTCAGTCGGAATCGTAAATGCAAATTCGAACGCCTCTTTCGCACCGCTTCCATCTCCAACTAACAGTTCTTTTTCAGTATTAGCATAGACCGGATCATATAAAGTAGTTCCGTCTTCCAATACAAGCCGTACATTTTTCACATAAAAGTCATCTCGGTTTTCCTCTGATTCTGGATCGAACGGTGACACTTTCGTACCTGATCGAATGGCAATTTTCGTCGCCTCTTCAGGTGTAAAATATTTTGGGTCAACAGGTATCGTAAGTGTTTGATACGTATTAATCGTATCGTCGAAAATATGGAGTATTTCGTCTCCAATTGTCACGCCGTTTTTAAAATATAAGTTCACTTTCTTCACGTCAAACGCGAAATACGCTTGTCCTGGTAATGCAGCGAATGTTTCTGCTGTCACGTCTTCATTGTCAATCAATAGCGATGCATCATGCCCGTATGCTTTTAACAACACTTGCTCTCGAATAAATGCTCCCTCTCCGATATTCAAACCGATATCATCATATGATTCATTCTCAATCGCAATCGTCGTAAGTGGGGAGTCCACTACATTCGTCCCGTCCGATACGGACACATAATAGTGCAAACTTTTCTTTCCAAGCAACTCAGGAGAGAAAATTTTATGTGTAAACAACTTCGTGTCGTAGTTTTTCGTTAAGTACACAGATCGAAATGCATCTTCTTCTTTTGTCTTGTAAAACAATTGGACAGTCTTCACAGAATGATCGTCTTGCGCGTCAAACGTCAATGTCACATTCTGCTTGTCTGACACAGTCCCTTTTGCTGTCAAATCCTCCATCGTAGGGGGTTGTGTATCAACCGGCAATTGCACCTTCACTGTAGGGACTTGAACCGTCGCGACCGAACCCGGTGTTGCAGGCTCCAACCCAGGGCTATATTTTTTCATTTCCTTATTCCCAGGTTCTCGCGGGAATGTGTATTGAATTCCTTTATCCGGTTGCGTGTCATCGACTTTCGGATCATCGAAATAAGAAGCAACCGAAATGTCTTCTCCTGCATTTGTAGCAATGGCTAATCCACGCGGGCTACTGTTCGCCATTCCTCCGACATGCAACTTGACGATATCCACGTTTTCCGTCAATTGCACACCATAGTTCGCATTGAAATCTTCTACTGTTTTTGCCCCATTGGCACTGTTGATGACCCAAAATACCATCGTTTCACCAGATGGAAGGATGAGGTCTTTCACTTCAGGCTTCCAAAGCAAGTCTGCTTGAGGACCTTCCATTGTATAACGGTATCGAATTGTATAATCATTCAAATTGATAGCCTGTGAGGAGTTATTATAGACTTCGATGAACTCATACCCATCCAAACTTCCGACATTCGTCGAATCAGGCACGAGCTCGGTCACTAATAGTGTAGGAACTTCTTGAGGATCAAATGGCTGTCCTTCAATCTGGATTGTGTATTCACTTGTGGAAGCTGTATTCTGCCCGTCAAACGCTTCTATCCGATACGTCAGTTGTTTTGTATACAGTTCCTCAGCAGGGATTTCCACCGCAAAATTATCACCAGCTGTACGGTTCATCTCTCTCTCCAGCCAAACGCCTTCATTGACAGATCGATAAAACAATTTAACAGCTTGTACATGGATGTTATCCGTTACCTCTGCTTCAATCGACAATGGTTGAGCGCTATCCGCTGTTTGGACAGGTGTATGCGTAATGACAGGAAGTTCTCCATCCACTTCGACCGGGGCCTCAGGAAGCTGTTCCGCCTGTACAGTTCCTGGATTCGGAGCAGTTAGTTCCGGATATGCTTCTGTCCCTGTCCCGTCTGCCGTTAATCGGTAACGAATACTTTTATCTTCCACTACTTGATCCTTCGTGTATCGGACCGTCGTAAAAATCATACCGGATTGGTCTGCAACTGACATTGTCCGCTCTGCCGTATTCGCCATACCAGCTGTTTCTACATACGTTAGTTGAGCATCGGGTATTGTTGTGCCGAACGCCTCATTGAAATCCGCATTCGTAAGATGAGCATTGTTGTCATTTTTCACCCATACGACCATCGTCTCACCCGGAAGGATCTCTTTGTTCTCAACGAATTGCCAATCCGTGGCACGACCGTCCGGATAGCCGTACACCAGCTTAATGTCGCTCAGCTGAATCGCTTCACTTCGATTGTTATACAGCTCAATGAACTCAAAAGCATCTGCCGACTTACCGGGTACATTGACACTATTCGGCAAAAGCTCCGTTATAAGTACTTGTGGGTAACTTGCTTGCGCAACTTGACTACTTCCAACATCTGAGAAAGACTCCGCTTGAATGACCGCATAAGGCGCTAGCCCAGAGAATACTAAACTACTTGCCAAGACGGCCGAAAGCATGGACTTCTTTTTCAATACCACCACAACTCCTCCTCTATTAAACAATCAACCCAATTGTATAGATTGATTGTCAACGGCGTATGGAGGTGGTGTAAAGAATGTGTAAAAAGTTCGATAATTAGGTGTAGTTCGTTAAACGATTAATAGACATTTTATGCGAATTAAAGATCTTAAAGAAGCACAATAAAAAATACAAGAAGGCGTCTACCCTTCCTGTATTTTTGATTTACTATACTTGTTGCCATAAACTTGCCAAGTAGCTATAAATGGCTGCATCTTCCAACACACGGTAGAGCACGTTACATGCGATAACAAGTAACAGGGCAAAAACGGTAAATCCATATACGGGATCTACAGCTTTAGGGCGCTTCGATAAGAGAACACTTACGACATAACTTGGCGCCAGCATGACCACATAGAAAAGACTAGCAACTAGCAGGAGGCTGCCATAATACCCTGAATTTACGAGTAGCAAGCCGCAAGCAACAAGATTTATGATGATTGCGGGAAGTGTGTGAGCGCTATAGACGATCAACATCTTTTTACCTGAATCATCCGGACCGAACAATTTATTGGCAATGAACAATGCAAGGATTACGACTGCCATGCAAACGACAACGAAGAGAAAGACGGTAAAGAAGACTGAAAATGCGGATGGGCTGCCATATTCGTTCATACCTAGCACTTCCATGTTGCCGTAAGATTGTTGCAACTTCTCTTGAATGGCCATGAACGTCGCTACACCAAACAGAATCGCATATAGAAAAAGAGAGATGATGCCATTGATAAATTCAGGCTGGTGTCCTGAAAAGCTGATGGATGGGTGTTTCACATGTGCAAAGAAATACGCTTTGTATTGGCTGGCTTGTTCTTTAAGTTTATCGAATTGAATGGTCGCGTTCACTTTTGCAATCTGGCCATCCCCTGTCCGTTCGTCATGTGGTACAGCGAGTTGACTGGAAGTAGTTGCGCTCGACCTGCCCAGTGGCGTTCCACACTTCCAACAATAACCCGCGTTCGCTTGTTCATTCCCACAATGAACACATTTCAATTTGTCCCCTCCATTATTTAGTAGATTCCGTGGTGAGTGCTTTGTTACTACTGTATTAATGAGAGAGGAGAGGTAGACCTGTTTGTTTTATAGGAAGGTGTTTTTGAGGGTGCAGGACGAAAAAGATGGCACTTGTTCAGCGAAGCAAGTGCCTTCCTCTCACAAATTTCAGTTTTGGTTCAAGTGGCGATTAAGAAATTGAACCGTTTTGATATGTAATGCTACGTGATTTTCAATTTTGGAAGTTTGGTGTCCTTCATCTTCAAATACAATGAGTTCTACGTCTCGGTCCCTAGATTCAAGATCTTGTACAAGCTGTTCGGCTTCACTCACTGGGACACGCGAGTCATTTCTGCCATGGAAAACGAGTAAGGGAGCAGTAATGTTCTCAGAAAGATTCATAGGTGCTATTTTATCAAAATAGTCACTGTACACATCTAGAGAACCATACTCATACTCTCTTAACCCCCTTCTCCACTCACCTGTATTTTGTAAGAACGTTTTTAAATTAGACATTCCAACAATATCTACGCCAGCAGCCCATAAATTTGGATAGTGCGACAAAGCAGCCAATACCATGAATCCACCGTAACTTCGTCCCATAATGCCGATTTTATGCGGAAGAACTTGATGAGCATCCGTTAATTCCTTCGCTAAACTCGCCAAGTCGGCGACAGCGTCCAATCGTTTATCTGCATCGTCAAGCTTTATATAACTTCTACCATATCCTTTGCTACCTCGAATGTTTGGTGCTACGACTGTGAAACCTTGGTACACAAGAAATTGAAAAATCGGGTTATACTCTGCTTTTGTCTGACTTTCTGGTCCTCCGTGTACGTAGATGATTGCAGGTTTATTGTCAGGCTGCCCTTGATGATACATAAAATAAGGGATTTGGAGCCCGTCAAAAGATCTATAAGTATATAATCCCGGCTCCACCAAATTTCTAGATGTTTCAAATTTCCCGATAGACGTTAACCTTGTTACTGTTCCACTCAATCGATCATATTCCCATACATCTCCAGGCTCGGTTGGTGTTTTCAGCGTAAATAATAAAGCATTCTCTGATCGCCAAGACATCGATCCGATGACACCATTCGGTATATTTTCTACCCATTCCCATTCACCTGTGGACGTATTATACATGCCTAACTTCGTCATTCCTCCTTCATTCAGACAAAACGCTAGGACATCCTCTTTTGGGGCTAAGCTGATTGCGTCTATATCCCAAGAATCCCAATGGAGCAATTTTGTAAGTTCATCAGGTTCATCTATTGAAAATGCGCTAAGATACAACATTTCTTCATTCTCATCTGTAAGGACATAACCTACTTCTCCATCTTTTTTCATAACGGGAGCTTCATAACGCGCTAGCACATCATGATCGCCAATTTGATAATGATTCCCTGTTTGTAGACAAACAACATGAATGGTGCTATCAATATTCGTTTCCTTCACATTGACGAAAAGAGTCTGTTCATCCACCCATCCGAGCGGAATGCAATTTCCGTTGTGCGTAAAAACTTGCTTCACTTCTTTTGTATCGACGTCCATTACAAATACATCAAAATAGCCCGGAGACCGTCGATTGCTTGAATAGGAAATGTATTTGCCATCTGGTGACCACCCACCACAGTGATGAAAGTGTTGCAACGACTCCACAAGCACTTCAGGCGTCCCACCTGCTGCTCCTACAATATAAAGTTGCTGCTTTTCATTTCCTTCACGATCTATTCCAACGACGGTTCTATCACCACTTGGTGAATGATAGACACTTTGAACGCGATCATGCGCATGAATAAATTGGATGGGCTCATCGTTTTCATCCAGTTTCCACACTTGTGGAAGACCCGATAATTTAGAGAGGAATGTGAAATCACCTGTCCTTTGTATCGCTTGTACGTCGTAAGCTGAATGTACTGTTAATAAATCTAGTAATATATCTTTTTGATCAACCATCGAGTATCCCCCTATTTTTGTAAAAACCGACTTAAATATTTCAATAATTTATACTTTAGAGTAAACTTAGGTGGTATTCAATTAAAACAGCTTATACTAGGACAACATGCGCTACCTTTATTAATATATGTTACAATCGAACATAATCGGAATAATTAGACACAAACTCTTTATTTGGACGCATAATAAAATTCCAAACGAAACAACCAATCACAAACGTCATGGAGGTTCCAATGAAAAAGAATTTCGCCTTGTTGACTGCATGGGCTATTTTGACCCTTTCTGCGTGTACCAGTGAGAACGAACCACTTGAACGTGCAGACGCGTCCACCGTTCCAACTGAAGTCCAGTTGCCATTACCAAAAATTTTAGAGGTTCGAACAGATTTTGAAGAAAAACATGGATGGGTCATCGTTCCGAAAGATGCACATTCAATGACCATTTCAGTGGAAGCAGAACATGTGGATACGATGCTGTTTTGGATAGCGCCAACGGGAACAGGAACTTGGCGTGAAAGAGAACTCATTGGTTATGACATTGATGGCAGCGATGGTTGGTGTCCATCACTTGGGATTTCGGAGATCGGATTTTCCATGATCACATTTCCATTCAGGCACTCGGTAGTGACAGTTCTACATTAACAGCCACGTCAATAAATGTGCATTCAGAAGATGAGACGATGGGAGATTAGAAATTAAGCATAAACAAATAAGTGCCTGCCCTTCATTCATAAAAGGACAGGCACTTCTTATACGTTTTACCCACAACACTTCTTATATTTTTTACCGCTTCCACATGGGCACGGCTCATTGCGGCCAGCTTTCACTTGAGCATGTTTAGCTGTTGCAATCATACGCTCTTGTTCATAGGGTTGCAACTCTTCGGGTGTGAAGCCACGGTTCTCCCACAGCCTCGTTGTGTTGGCGATTTCAATAATGACGCCGATATAACGTTGTGCTTTTTCTACAGAGAGTTCCAATCTTTGAAGGAAGTCAGAGAGAGGCGTTGTGAAGGCACCGCCACTAATTTGCAAGTTTACGACGAGCTCATGCACTTCTTCTTCAATATCAATCGCTGTTCCGAAGTCTTCTTTTAACATCTTTACTAATTTCTTTTGAGCAGGTGTTCGTTCGTAATAATGATCATCGACGTAGCGCAAAAGCTCTATTGCATCAGGAATGTAGAAAGGCTTTCCTTCCGCCGCCTTTCGTAATGCTATACGGTCAGTAGGATCGATTAATGCTTCTGCAACAAATGTATCTTGTTCGGTATAAGCAAACCGCGCTTCCAACTGTTGTTGAACACTGTCAGCACGTACAAGCTCGTTTAGTGTATTTAAAGTAATGGAATCACTGTTTTGCTCATTATAAATCGCCACTACTTGCTCCATCGGCACAATACCGTATAAATTTGTGCATGCGACAATATAATCGAGCAACTGTTGGTCCTTTTGATTAACTTCCTTTTCTGCTACGACTTTTTCTTCTACTGCCTTTTGTGTCGAGGGACCGCGATATTTATCGGACAACACTTCATAATTCCGATGATCAATTTTGTCCCATTCTGTCTTTTGATACTTGGAAAACTTCAGCATATCGTT
Source organism: Sporosarcina sp. OR05 (assembly GCF_041414805.1). Taxonomy (NCBI): domain Bacteria; kingdom Bacillati; phylum Bacillota; class Bacilli; order Caryophanales; family Caryophanaceae; genus Sporosarcina; species Sporosarcina sp. OR05. The sequence continues at coordinate 94,282 of NZ_JANKJL010000009.1, forward strand.
TAGGAAATGAGGATCGTACGGGCGATATTGTTGTGATTCTGCCCATGCACGGATTTCTTCATAATCGGGATCTGTCGGATTATGATACGTTAGCAGAAATTGCTCATACCCCGGTGGCCCACCAACATCTTCGGGAGGCGCAGTCCCTTCCCCGTCAAGTAGTGTAGGAAAACCGAAATAATAATCATCCACGATAGCTTCCAGTTCTACGAGAATCCGCCAATCGTCTCCGCTATCATACCGATACATAAGTTGTCGGTTTTTTTCTAAGTAGCTGTCGATTTTCAAACGAGATGGACGCTTCAGCACTAGGCCATTCAACCTTGACTTGCCATATTGTTCATGCATCGCTTCATTGTTTGTTATAAGCATCCCATCGACTTCCATCTCAAAAAAATGATAGGGCTCGTCCATGAAAAAACTCTGAAAGTTCGTCACGCGCTGGATGATTTCATGCAAGCGGTTAAAAGTCGCGCCTGCTGGCATGGCCACCCGTCGCCAAATTTTCGGTTCAATCTGTTCAAATGTTATGTTAACGATATACGCTTTCAAAAAATCGCTCCTTGCTCGAGTTTCTTGTTTTTTTACTGTATCACAAGCTTGGCATTTGTGCTGATTTGATGAGTTTGGATTATGAGGAAATTGTTTAAATATGCCGCGTTTGGGTCAAGTATGCGGCGTTCTAGGTTGATATGCGGCGTTTCTAGGATTTATGCGGAATTCCTAGAGCATTAAGCGGATTTTGCAGACATTGTTTAGTCCGCGGGGAGCGGCAGATGCTAACTGGTTTACGCATCGCGCTGAATGCCTTTGAGCATATAAAGGGTTTAATTTAAGAAATGTGCTATGGATACGAGACGTTTTTCTTCTTAAAAGAAGCTTGCGTATCTCTAAATTACTTTTTATTTACACGTTATGACGGAGTTTCGATACTCGTGCGTCGTTAAACCACTTTTATTGACGCGTTATGCCGGATTTTCGGTGCTCGCGCGTCGTTAAACTACTTTTATTGACGCGTTATGCCGGATTTTCGATGCTCGCGCGTCGTTAAACTACTTTTAGTGACGCGGTATAACGAAATTTCGATGCTCGCGCGTCGTTAACTTAATTTTTATGACGCGGGATGACGGAGATTCGTTCATTGCGCGTCATTAAAGTTCTTTTGAGAAGACGCGTTGAATAATTGCTGGAAAGGAATTAGAACTAGCGGCGTTTCGTTGAGATATGCCGCGTTTCAAGGGATTAGCGGGAATCTAATAAAATTTGCAGCGTTTGTAGACAAAATTTAGTTTCGCGGGCAGATGTTATGCTGACAGGTTTACTCATCGCGCTACATGCCTTTGACCAATCATCTATGTTTTTTCATTGCATGAAAAAGGAGTCCTCTCCCTATTCGAAGGACTCCCTCTAGCTACGCGTACCTATGCAGTACTGAGTAGGCCGTATTTGCGTTGGACGCGTTGTAGGATTTTTATCCAGCTCGCACCGAAGACGACGAGGAAGAAGACGTTGGACAATGCGTGGGCCAAGTCGAAGTAGATGCTAGATACATAGATGCCGATGAAATATTCCCATGAAAGGGCTTCGATGTTGCCGACAATGATCCATAGATTCATGAACCAGCCGAAGACGTAGCCCCATACAAATCCGAAAATACTTTTTCCCCACAGCGTTTTCATCCACCACAGATTACGTAGGAGTCCTGCAGACATACCCATCATACCCCACGCGTACATTTGCCATGGTGTCCACGGTCCTTGACCAAGGAAAAAATTCGAGACGATTGCCGCCACTGCACCGACGATAAATCCCGATTCCGCACCGAATACGAGGCCCGCCATGATGATAATGAAAGAAGTAGGCTGGACGCTTGGCAAACCAGCGAATGGAACGCGGCTCACCGCTGCGATTGCTGCCAACATGGCGAGGAGGACAATTTCGCGTCCTGCGACTTCTCGCCATTCAAATCGGATGAAGAATGGCACCATAATGCAGGCAATCATGAATAAACTGAGCAATAAATACGCTTTATAGTGGAACACGACGATTGATGCGACAAGTAGAATAAGCAAGACAACCGAGACGATTGCTAAATAGTTGTTGGAACGCGCCATGTTTCAATCGCCTCCTCGTATGTCAGCACTTCCGCTTGTCTTGTTTCACGCGTCGCACGATTGATGGCCGTTGTGTAGAAGTAATTGCCTTTGAACAGCTCATCAGGTGTACCGCTTGCAGCAATTTCACCGTCAAACATCATGGCACATCGCTCTGCGTATTGTGCTGCAAATCCAATATCATGGGTTACCATGAAAATCGTCAACCCTTGCTGTTGGAGATTTGATAACAATTCACCCAAATGTTGCTTTGACAGCGGATCCATCCCTTTTGTTGGTTCGTCAATGAACAACATGGACGGTTCACTTAGCAGTAAACAAGCAAGTGCTGCCTTTTGTACTTCACCGCCTGAGCAGTCGTACGGGTGTCTGTCTTGTAAATGTGAGATTCCAAAGGCCTGCAAGTACTTGTCCATTTTCGCTTCTACTTCTTGAACGTTAAATCGTTCACCAATGCTGCGTAACTCATCTTTAATTGTTTGTTGGACAAAAAAAGTTCTCGGATTTTGTGGTAAATAAGCGATCTGGCCGAGCCACTCGTCATCTTTCATTTTCCGTAACTCACGACCTTCCCATATGACCTTTCCACGTTGCGGGCGTATGCTTCCTAGACTTGCTCGTAACGCAGTCGTTTTGCCACTGCCATTCCCACCGACTAATGCGAAAAATTCCCCTTTGCGCACTTGCAAATGAAAGTTTTTCAATATAAATGGACTGTTTTTCTTATACTGGACGTGAACATCTTTCATCTCCAACAGTACATGCCGGTGCTCTTTTGCCAAGTCCACCTTCACCAAATCAATTGGAACTTGTTCATCCATGCCAATCCATTGCTTACACGCTTTCACGGTAAGCGGGATGGCACTTCGCTGTGGATCCGGCTCAAATTCCATATAAAGACGTACGAATGCAGGCAAATATGGATAGAGGTGCGTCACTCCGTCTCGGTAAAGTTGTTCAATGATTTGGCGACTCGGTCCGTTTACTAGCAGTCGTCCATGCTCCATGAAGAGGACTCGGTCTGCCATCGCATACAATTCTTCCAATCGGTGTTCCACGATGATAATCGTCATGCCTGTTTCGTTGTTCAACCGTTCCAGCATGAGGAGTAATTCTTTTGCTGCGACGGGATCGAGTTGAGAAGTAGGTTCATCCAATACTAAAACACGAGGTTTCATTAACAACACAGCGAGCAAGTTTAACAGTTGCTTTTGACCGCCAGATAGCTCGGATGGTTTAGCGCGCAATAAATCTTCGACGCCGAAAAAGTGCACCATTTCTGCGACACGTTTACGCATTTCAAAGTTGGAGTAGCCGAGGTTTTCGAGTCCGAAGACGATTTCCTGCATGACTTCATTCATGACAATTTGGTTGTCCGGGTCTTGGGAAACGTAGCCAATCTGTTCGATGAGTGTTCTGGGTTCCCAATCATCTACTGGCTTTCCTTTGTAAGTAATCGTACCCTCAAGCGTTCCAGCTGGCGCCAATTCCTTTTTCAACAGTTTTAATAATGTCGATTTCCCGCTTCCACTAGCGCCGCCGATGACGACAAACTCGCCAGTGTGAATGGTAACGTTTACGTGTTGCAATGCCTTTTCCTCTGCTTCTGGGAAAGAAAAGGATACGTCCTTCATGCAGAATAATTCCATTTCAGCTGTTCTCTCCCTTCTACAACAATCGGAAACACGCACATGGCCATACTACTCCCCAATACGACCCAATCAAGCGGATACAAATGGAGCGTGCCAAGCATTGGATAGATGACGATTTTTCCATAACCGAGTAATCCGCCTAGCAATGAAATGGTGAAAGCCATTGCAAGATAAGCTAGCCATTTCCAATCTGTTGGGGTCATTCGATAGGGAATATACGTTGTACGTTTGCCTGAGCCGTATCCTCTCGCTTTCATTGAATCTGCTGTTTCGATTGCTTCTTCGAGCGACCAGGCGAGCAAGATTTGAATGATTGCCATTCCGTTTTTCGCCCGCTGGCGGACCGTTCCTTGTTTAGTGGACATGCCTTTCATTCGCTGGACGTCTTGGATTTCGATCAAACGAGCCTTTAATAGCGGTACGAAACGGATTGACAGCATGATGAGGAATGCCGTTTTCGGTAGAATTCTTGAAAAAATGTACAGCAATTTATTGCCATTCAACACGATGTTTAATGAGATGAACAGCAATAAAATGATTAGCAGTGACATCGATGTGACGACACCGTACAATGTCGCCTCCAGCGTCACTTGCTTACCTCGGAAGTAAAAAAGGATATGTGACCCGCCCGAGTTGAGGAATGGGTTGATCATGACAATGAGTACAGTCATGCTGATCATGAGTCGCGTCCATTGTTTCATCGCCCGACTGCCACCGACATGCGTTAAATTGACCGCAATGAGTGCAAGGCAGCCGGCGAATAGAAACAGTGGATGATTGAAAAACATGGCGAAGAAGCCGGCACATAGATAATAGAAAAACAGTACAAAAGGGTGGATCGTATGAATGCCGTTCCCCATTTGGTTATCCCCTTTCACTAGCGACGGAACGGCTGTAAGTTTGCATTCAAATCCACACCGAGATTCGTCGTATACAACCATTCGACGCGGTCGCCATCCTGTAAGGGCACTACGCCCGCGCCGCGATCAGGAAAAATGCCGTTGACTCGATACATCCAACCACTGCCTTGGCCTCTGTCGAATTCGTAAACGTTATCGATGCCTTCGACGTATGCAGTCGCTCCTTGTCCGCCACGATAGTCCATTTGAATTTTTTTGCTTTTGGTAATGGCGATAAGTGCTGACAATACCGAGTCGCCGTCTTGGATGTCCATTTCAGTCGGTGCGAGCGGGACTTCGGTGGACGATATGACGATGGAATAGACGACTTTGCTGCTTGTAGGTTGTGCGGGTGGTGTCGGTTTTGTTGCTGGCTTGTCGGACGGTTTGGTCGTTGGTTTTTCTGTCGGTTTGGACGTTGGTTTGTCTGACGGATTAGTCACTGGTTTTTCCGCGGGTTTTGCTGCTGGCTTGTCAGACGGTTTTTCCGCTGGCTTTTCTGCGGGTTGCGTTGCCGGTTTTTCGGTTGACTGCTGAGCGGGTTTTTCAGTCTTATGAGCAGTTGTTGAATCGGATTTGCCATCCTTTTGAGCTGCTTTTTCAGGCTGTTTACTCGGTTCGGTATCTTTCATTTCAGTCGCATTTTCTTCAACTGACTCGGTTGTGCCCGATGCAATGTCCTGACGTTCATTTTCAGTGTTAGCCGTTTGTTGCTCACCATCTTCTTGCTGAGCAAGCTCGACCGTTTCGCTACCACGGTCTGTATCTTCAAGGCCGGTCGGTTTTTGCAAAGATGTTCCGCATGCCGTTACTAAAATTGCGAGCGTTACCATGATGAGTAGACTTGCAAATGATTTCCAAAGCTTCACAACGATGACTCCTTTCCTCATGATGTGCGCCATGCATCTGTGCTGAATGCATGGCGTATGATTGAATTCGTATTGTACTTATTGAGCTTGTAAAAATTGCACGAGCATTTTCGTTCCATGTGCGCGACTCGCATAATCGGTAGGCATATACTGTCCATTGACCCCTACCGCCATTTTGAAGTCGTACAGCATACTGACTGCTGCTTGTAGTTCATTGGTTGAATACTGCATATCTGTAAATGGTGCATTACTGTTTCTTTTGTATGTCTCTCCGTTTTGGATTTCATATGCACGGTAGAAGAGGAGAGCCATTTCTGCACGTGTAATTTCATCCGTCGGTTTGAACTTGCCACCGACACCTTTAATTAGCCCGTGATGATATGCAGCAGCAATATCTGCTTGTACTTCATCCGCATAATTTTTAGTGTCTGTAAATGGACTTTTCTTATCGGTTTTCAAGTCGAGTGCGCGGACGAGAATTGACACGGTTTGCGTGCGCGTTAATGTTTCACTTGGTCTAAATGTGCCATCTTTATAGCCGTTAATGATGCCGAGTCCACTAGCTTGCTGAATGTAGTCTGCTGCCCAGTGGCCTTTTACATCTGTAAACGGCATCGGAGTCGGTTGAATGGTTACTTGCTCAAAGTTGTATAAACGACCTTTTCCTTTATTAAATAAATCGTAAGCGACCAATGCTTGTAGTGCTTGTTCGGTCGCAATGGCGTTCGACGTTTTATCACCTGCCACATGTTTAAAGCCACCGTCAGTCGCTTTAAAACTGAGCAGATGGTCGATCAAGTTTGTGTGGCCTTTGGTGAACTGTTCACTTCTTGGATCAATGCCATTGGCCGTCAAACCGATGATGACTTGGGCTGTTGCTTCGCTCGTCACGCCTCCAACAAACGCTTCATCATAGCCACCTGTCGAACCTTGCGCTTTTGACAGAAAGGCTACGGAATTGTCGATAGCCTTTTTGACTTCTGGTTGCTTACGATACGGTGCCAAAGCCGTCAACGCCATCGCTGTAATGTCAATACTTGTCGAGCCTTCTTTTGACGTTTCCAAACTCCAGGAACCATCATCTTTCTGCGTTTTCAGCAATTGCGCAACTAACTTTTCACGTGTCCATTTTGCGTTCTTCGGTACTTCGTAGTTTTTGGAATCCAACGCAATCAACGCGAAAATGACACCATTATTCCCTTGGAACGTCAAACTATCTTCGCCCGTAATTCGTGGTTCACTGTTGTAAATTTTATCAAGCAAGTTAAAGCCTTTCCCGTCCACATTCGTTGGGTCAATGCCTAACACACCTGCCGTCATGACGAGGCGCTCAACATCTGTAATCTTCATACGACCTTTTCCAGATTTTGAGATAATCTGGTCTTGTACTTGCTCATGGAATGTCTTTACATAACTTTTCGGTACGTTAATACCAGATTGGAAGAGGCCAATTGCTTCCCAGTCACTTTTCACGCCATCTTTCAAAAGCTTTTGTTGTGTGTCTTTTATGGATGTTGAAATTTGTTTTGCCGCGTCTTCCGGTAATTGAGGGGGTATAGTGTTATCACCCGGTTTGTTTGTTTCAGTGTTATCTGGTGGATTCCATGAATGGCCAAGGTCTTCACCGAGATTTTTCGTATATTGCCAACGAAGGACATCGCCATCTTTTAACTTGTAGATGCCCGCACTGAACTCAGGGAAAATGCCATTGACGGAATACATCCAACCGCTCTGAGGACCCCCGTCAAATTCAGCGAGGCCATCAATTGATTGAACATAAAGCGTAGGACCATCACCCGTTGCACGAATAGCAATGGATCTTTCCTCAGCAATGCGTTTGAGCACTGTATACGCCGTATCTCCCGGTTGAATGGCTGCTGTTGTTGACGATATTATGTCCCCTTGCCCCATCGTTCTCTTCTCCACTGAGAATGTCACAGTACTTGGTGATGTTGGAGGTACAGAAGGAGAAGGCTCACTTTTCTCATACACTAAAAACTGTGTGAAATGTTTGGTCTTTATAACGAGATCGTCGCCTTCTTTATATGAAAATACATCGTGTTGAGAATCCGGAGACATCTTTGGAATTTCTGCGAACCGACCAGTTGTATCAATAAAACCTGCTTCTTTATTTCCAAAGCCCGCCATGCGTAGGGTGACATGTCTGTCAAATACGATCGACTTTTCTCCGCCAACTTTTATATGTGTTTGTATGGATTCTAATGTACCGTTAATGCCGTTAGAAATTTTATCATGCTCTTCTTGAGTTGTAGCTTTCTTAGTTGGAACTTGAAGTAAACGATCCCAGTCTGACGACGTTACAACGGTCTCACCGTCAATCTCTAATGTAGCGCCTGCGCGCTCTGCTGTTATTTTCGGTAGTGTTGCTTGATTAATTTGTAAAACGATTGGCTTTTCCACATCAACATGTTCATAAGTAGGTAATGTATACTCTTCACCCCCTACAACAATAGGTTCATGCGTAGGATCTTCTGGTTCAGGTGGATTTGCGGGATTTGTAAATTGATACCAAACTGATTTACCTGTTTTGATTTCCTGTAATGCAATAAGGGATTGCTCAGTCGCCATCATGTTCGTTAATAGATGGTCTTTCGTATACGTAAATGCCCCATTCGGTAACTGGAATGTCCCTAAAGCATCTAGGGGCGTCAATCCATTTTTAGTCCACTTTTCAGAAGAAATATCTTCACCAATTGCGACTAGTCCTGAAACGACTGTTGCAATACTATTCGAATTTTCTTTATTGAAAGCAGCCCATCCCGCGGTGTCAAGTTGAATAGTAAGCAGAACTTGCTTTGCACGATTTATTGCTTCTACTGCTGCACTTTCATCTTGGTAATTTGCAAGGGGGAGGAGTGCCATTCCTGTCATATCTGGATCTACCTTCGTACCGTAAAAGGCAAATCCACCGCCTTCTAGTTCTTGAGATAATAAAAAATGTAAAGCTTTTGTCTTTGCATTTTCATCCCAAGTTCCAACTGGATACCCTAATCTCTCTCCAGTATCAAGTGCAAGCATCGCCCACATATGTTTATTGACAGCACCAATTGAACCGTCTACCTCTTTTTGTTGGGCTGCTAATTCTGCAAATAGATTTCTTTTCGTTTCCCAAGCTGCGGACGGGTCCTTATCTAACGCAAGTAGTCCGAAGATATAGCGGATATGTTCTGTCCCTCTATTATTCTCAGGTAGGTATGGTTCATTTTCAACCCAATCAGGCAATACTGTCGTTTCTTCATGAAGGTACTTACCTACCGCATCCAATGCTACAATTTCAGTCCAGTTTAACTCTGGAATTCCCCATTGAAAAAACTCTTTGTTCTGTCGTCCATTTTCATAGAACGAAAAGACGTTTTGTAAAATAGTATCAACGGATGCAACTGGCTGTTCTACTTGTTCAGTCAAAAGTTCTTCAGACAAGTCGTTCGCTTCAACGTCAACTTGCTGTGCTAATCCATGTTCTTGATTTCCCTTTCCTAGTTCTTTTTGTTGCAATTCTGCTTCACTTTCCGCTTGTACATTAGGCGCAAAAAGTGAAATTACTAAAAGCATACTCATCACGGATGTAAAGATTTTTCTACTTATTTTCCCCAACATGTCTACTTCCCTTCTCATTTAAGTTGTAGTGAAAATATAAAAGCCCTCGCCTCCAGATGAGAGGCAAGAGCATATGTATCGTACGTATTTACAAGCAAGGACCCATTGTAAAAATACATCATGCAACCTTTCTCCGGAAGGCGTATCGCATTTATATTTTGGCAAGTCTCCTGACTTATAGGTATCCATCGTTCCTTCCGCCTTCCCAGTTAGTTAACCAGTGGCATTGTAGAAGTCACTCCCTATTTACAGTGGCCGGACCGTTCAGGATTCTCACCTGATTCCTTTTTAATCTTTGCGAAAACTGCAAAGAACCAAAATATGCTATTCAATTCTCACTAAGCATATAGAAAGTCTTGGAAAAAATCAATAGCCCACTTGACTGATTATGCGTATCGGCTGAATAGCATGAATTGATCAGGTGCCTGTCCCCCGTTTAATTCTGATTTGTTTTGGGGACAGGCACCCGCACAATTCAGAATTGTTTTTTCACAATTTTCATCTTCGTTTGACTTGTGGGTTTTCGGGAATAGGTGGAAAAAAAGGGGTGAGGTCGGTGGCTTTTGATTATGAATTAGATTACAGTAGCCTCAATTTGCGTGAGAAGCCTGAATTGTATCGGGTAGGACGAGGAGAACAAGGCGTTTTGCTTGTGGAACCTTACAAGAGCGAAATCTTGCCACACTGGCGTTTTAAGACGCCTGCAATTGCTCAAAAATCTGCCGAAAAGATTTATTCGATGTTTGAAGCGTACCGAAAAAAGGATGATTTCGTTGGGATGGATATGGCTCGGAAATTCATTCAAATGGGTTATACACGTGCACGACGTTACGCCAATTATAAGGGCGGGCGCAAGTATAACGAGGATGGTTCGGTGAAAGAACGCGATATTGATGCAGGTAAAGCAGAGTCTGCTGCTATCTTTAAGGAATACTGGGATAAGATACGTGCAGACGAGGATTATTTGAGGAGAAAGAGGGCTCATCAAAAAGCTTATGGATGATCATATAATTATATACAACCGCTACATAAAACCAGCTGTCACATGAGAAAATGCATTAATCTTCATAAAAAGTTCGCGTGAAGCCCAAGATCTACACCCAGCTTCACGCAATCGATTTATAGAATAGCATAGCAATTTTTGACTGCCAGACGAACTTTGTAGTTTCATTAATATACTTCTGCCTAATATACAGACTGTTCTGTCCTATCGTATCCTTAACAAATCAAATGGAGTAATAATACCAATCAAATCTTCGTCAGGTTCAGCATTTTCTGTTATGAGTAACGCTTCCAATCGAGTTCCCCTTGAAATGGCCCTCTTAAAATAATCATCCGCTTCATACACAGAAAGGTCTTTCTCGACAAACTCGAAAGATTCCTTTCGTTTTTCATAGTTATAAACTGTAGAAAGTGTCGGTATTTCCCGGGAAATCGAATCTTCTGTCGATTGACCCGCCAACCAATACGTAATACCTGCTGCAGTAATCAGACCTTTAAACTTTCCCTCCTCATAAATCGGCACTTGGCTGAACTTATTGTCACGCATCATTCGTAAAGCCAAGGTCAAATGATCACTCGCTTGCAATGTATGTACTTTGCATCCAAATAATGCACCAACACTTAGTGGATTGCTTAGTCTTTGTTCAATTTCTTCGATTCGTTCAACAATGTCATCATGAGGTTCTGCAATTACATAATCGATATCTGTTCGATGATGAACAATTGCATTCCGCAAATCGCCAAACTCCCTTAAATCATCTTCGTACTTGCGAACAACGGAATTTTTTATTTTCGCTTTATCAATAAGTCTATAAAACGGTAAATAACCATTATCATCTACTTTCATTGATAAAGTTTTTTCAATCCGGTTGTAAGCCACAATAAAACGATCGGAATTTTTCACACCCATCTCATTCATCTCCTTTCACCAAGTATACCCAAAAACAAGCTAAATCCATAATTCCCAACAGTTAGACAGTAGAAAAAGCTCTGTGCAAACAGCTGCGTTGCACAGAGCTTTCTAGACAGCATTTAAACAATTTCGAATTTTGTCGGGGACAGGCACCAAAACAATTCCGAATTGTGTTGGGGACTGGCACCTTTGTTATTGGACGTTGATGAAAAGTTTGCCTGGTGCGATTTTTTTCGTTTCGTTGCCGAAGATGTCTCTGACTTTGACTTCAATTTGTGCTCCTTCAGCTGCTACACCGAACGGGATTGTCCAGTAGCCTACGTAGTGGCCAGGGCGAACTTCGCGTATCGGAAGTTCAAATGCGTTGCCTCTGCTCAGGCCGACATTTGTAAGTGGCATGTGAACAGAGAACGTTGCCGCAAGACCCGCTTCGCTATCGAACTCAATTTTCACAGTTTGACCAACTGAGACGTACACATCTTCTGCAGGTGTCAAATTGGTAATTGTCAGTTCTTCTGAGAATTTAGCTGAGACCGTTACAGTTTTTGTTTCTTGATTGCCTGCTTCATCTTTTGCAACGACTTTAATGACGTTTTCTCCTTCATCAAGAAGAATGCGCTTCGAGTAAGTTCCTTTATCCGTAACTGTAGCTTTTTGGCCATTGACCGTTACAGATTTCAAGTTTGCATCTGCAACTTTACCTGTTACCGTCACTACTTCGTTTTTTGTTTTGGAACCATTTCTCGGGCTTGTAATTGTGAGAATCGGCTTCTTTGTATCCAACGTAAATGCCACAGGTGCTGACTCGCCTGTTACCCTGCCGTTAATTGTAGAAACGGCTGTAAAGACGTTTTCACCTTCTGTCAGAACAGTCGGGAATGAGAATGCCCCATTATCCCCAACAACTACTGAACTAACATTCTTTCCATTGTTTTTCAATGTAATCGTTGTTGTTGGTGATGCAGTACCTTCAACGACAACATTTGCTTTATTCGTAATTGAACCCGGTGTCGTGATTTGCGGACCAGCTACTTCATAGTCAACACGTGCACGGATCATGTAGTTCCCTTCAGCTGCAGGGGATGGTGCCCACGCCGATCCGACATATTGGTAACTTCTCTTAGCATTCGGACCATTTTCATCCGTTGCAAGACCTGGAGAAGCTGTATTGACTTGTGTTTGAATATAAACCATGTAGAAATCGCCATCGACTGCAATGTTGTGTTCTTGCAAGTTTACGTGAGTCCATCCGCCATCACGCTTCGCTTGCGCTTGGATTGGCCCAGCAATTTTCTTACCTGGAGCACCATTTGCACCTTTTGCATCCCATACTTCAATTGCAAAATTTGTTCCGCCTGGTACTGGCCATTCTGTATCCCAGAATCGGAAAATCCCTTCAGATACGATTCCAGAACTCTTTCCTTCAGGTAGAGACATCTTCACGCCCCAACCATTTCCAGCTTCATAGAATGCACGAGCATTTTCTGCCGTACCATCATCATAAGCAATTACGCCACCAGGATACGTAAAGAATGGTTCGAGAACAATGTTTTTCACAAGTGCTTGAGAACCAAGTGTTATACTCTCTTCTTTACTATGGAAACCGCTTGCAACAATCTTCATTGTGTAGTTACCTGCATACGCAGTCAATGAATAGTTACCGTTTGCATCTGTTACCACAGGCGTAACGTTTGCATCTTCTAGTAACAGAACTGTTGCACCTTCTACTGGGATACCATCAGAAGTAATTGTTCCACTTACTGTTGAGATAGGTGTTTCTTCTAACGTAAAGTTAGCTGTTGTTGTTGCATCTTCGGTAATCGTTACTGTTTGTTCTTGTGATTGGTAACCATAAGCTTCTGCTTTCGCTGTGTATGTTCCCGCTCCAAGCGTTAGGGAATACGAACCGTCAGCTGGGCTTGTATTAACGGAACGATTTGCTTCGAGAATGCTAACTTGAGCACCTAACGGCAACACCGATGGCTGATTTTTCTTCATGTCAACTGAAGGAGAAGCAACTTCCTCTTTCGTCATGACTGGCTGAATTGTTGTTGGATCAATTGGTTTTTCTGTTGCTTCTTTTTCTTTCTCCATTTCAAGTTCTTCTTCTGTAAGTTCTGGTAACTCGATTTTACCTACGGAAGGACTTGCAGGTTGCACTACATCACTTAACGCCACATCGTCAATGTACCAACCAGGTCTAACAACACTACCATCTGAGAATGCGTTAAATCCAATATAGACACGTTGCCCACTATAAGCAGACAAATCGATTTGTCCATTAATCCATCCGTTTGATAAACCTTGCACCTTTTGAAGCTGTGTCCAATTCACCATATCTGTAGAAATCACAATATGACCGTAATCCCACGCTCTTCCAGAACTGGATTGTTCAAAATTGTGCCAGTGTTTGAATTGTAAATATGAATTGCCTTCTGGCAAATCAACCGGAGGCATGACAAGCGTTGCATTCATTCTGCTATCGTAATTTCCTGCTAGATTCGTTGCATACACTTTTTCACCTGAAGCCGCATTTCCTGGGCCTGAAGTTGGAACACCCCATTGCCAAGAGTTATTGTCTCCAAATGATTGCCAACCAGCCGGTGCATTTTCAAAATCCTCAAAATACCCAACGGTAATGCCTTCATTCACAGCAACGACGTATTCATCAGTTGTCACTTCATTGTTACCAAAATCGCTAATGACCCATTTGTATTTGAATTCAGGACCGACTACTTGATCCCCTGAAATGGATACGCCATATACTCCAGATTTGTAATCTCCGGATTTACGTGGAGCTTCAACCGTTTGCCACGCACCTTCACCGTCAACATACTGGAAGTTGACAGAAGAAACGCTAATGTTATCACTCACTTGAATTGATAAGTCTAAATCCATACCAGCAAATGTCTCTGCAGGTGCAGTGTGTTCGTATACTGGAGCTTCAGAATCCTCACCGTCTTTCGTTACTTGACCACTGAGTTTTCCAAGCCCACTTGCAATTGCCGAAACTGCTGCATGTGCATCGACAAGCCCGTAACCGTAACCATGGTTAGGTGTCGTAGGATATTGACTATCCGTTAAAGGAATTGCCGTATCTAACAAAATTTGCTCCATTTCATCTACTGTAATATTGGCATTTGCTTGGCGAAGCATCGCCGCTACTGCCGATACAGCTGGTCCTGCCATCGACGTACCATTCCATCCACCTTCATAGCCGCCACCCGGCACAGAAGAACGAATGTTTACGCCGGGTGCTGAAATATCGGGTTTAATCTCCCCATAAGGTGATGGACCCCGTAATGAGAAGCTTCCTACCTTATTGTTAATGTCTGTTGCACCCGTAGCAAAAGACTCTGGATAGTTTGCTGGATTTGCAACTGATCCTGGGCCACCTGGGTTTGACAACGTCGTATTCCCTGCAGAGAATTCAGGGAAAATTTCCGCTGCACGCCAGTTTCTAACGACGTCACGGTACCACTCATCTAAACCGCGGCCGCCACCCCATGAGTTGTTAACAACGTCAGGTGCTAAATCGACACGCGCATTCCCATTTGCATCAGTTGGTGCTAGAATCCATTGTGCTGCTGCTAGTAAATCACGGTCTGTTCCACCATTGGCTGTAAATGCTTTTACTGCAATCCATTTCGCACCAGGAGCTACTCCGACTTGGTTTGACCCATTCGGCTCACTACCGACCATCGTGCCCGTAACGTGTGTCCCGTGCCCATGATCGTCATACGCTGCAGAACGACCTGCAGTCGCATCGAACCAGTTATAATTATGATCGACTTGCCCAGTTACTGCATTGTATCCACGGTACTTCTCTTTTAAGGCAGGGTGATCCCATTGAACGCCCGTATCGATACTCGCAACGACAGTACCAGTTCCATCAAAGCCCATCGCCCATGCTTGAGGGGCTTTCACACGCTCAACGTTCCATTCAACGTTTGCGATTCCAGAAGTAGGCGCTGTTGCATTTGCAGATTTCGTTGTGAATAGCTGACGTGTTTCATTCGGAAGAACTTTTGCAACTTCAGAGAATGAAGCAACCTTTTCAGCAACTTCCTTCGTAGCTGTAACAGCTATCCCATTGACGATATAATAGGGAGTAATTTCTTTTACAAATCCTTCTTCCATTTGCTTTTCAAGGAATTCTTTCACATCTTCCTGCGTTTCAAGCGAAGTTGCTTTCAACTCAGAAACAACAGCAGAACGAACCATCAACTCTGTCTTTGCAGCTGATAGACTCGCTTTTCCTGCATCCATTTTCGCTTGAGCCGCAACTTTTTCTGTATCAGCTTGTTCTTTAAATTTGATTAAGAACGTTACCATTTCTTCATCTTTAAAACTGTCTAGTAAAGTATTGCTCACTTTATTCTTTGAAACTGATGAAGATTCCTTGAAAGATTGGTGCAATTTGTTCGTTTGTTCTGCGCTTACCATTCCAGGTGTAAGTATCGAGAACACCATTAGGAACGTCATCGCAATGCTAAAAATCCTACTTCTACTGCGCTTTTTCCTCAACTTCCATTCCTCCCTTTCTTGTAAAAGACGATGCATGTTGCACAAAAACTAACCCCATCACCCCTTTCAAAATTGCTTAGGTAGTATAATGGCGTCTCCATGGCGTCTACTAATATGTGTAAATACCATTTACCTTCGAGTTGTTTAGCAAATACCGACTACTCATTGTTTATAGTTGAACAAGCCCTTAAAACACACAAAACCACTGTATGTCAGGACTTGTCGGGATATTCATTTCGGAAAATATTAACGAGCAAAACTACAAAATACTATGTTTTCTTATATGCCAGCATTCCCTTTTCACACTAAAACTCAAATGGGAATAGCGAGAAGAGCATTTCGCCTTTTATGCGCTCTTTTGGAATAAAACCAAACTCCACATTTCGACTGTCCAAGCTTTCACCTGGCGTCCGATTATCCCCGACGACAAAATACGCACCTTCTGGTACAGTCACTAGCGCCATGTCGTTCGGAACACCCATTGCATAGTCCTCTTCAAGCATTTGTCCATTTACGTATAGATGACCATTATTAATTTCCACCGTATCATTCGGCATAGCAATAATGCGTTTGATGACATCAAAGCCATTGACATCTTCAAATTGAATAATGTCGTTTAGCTCAGGTGAATAAAGTAGGTTACTCGTCACAATAATCGTCCGATCTTGAATTGTGGGTGCCATAGAATTTCCACTTATGACTGTAATACCGATTGCAAAGCGGAAGATAAAAAATATTGCCGCGATGAAAAGCAGAAACTTCAACCAACTAAGGACGCTTTCTCGTGATGTACCTCGTTCATTCGCACGATCTGTCGTCTTCGCTTCCATTTCAATCATATGCATTATTGGTCACCATCCTTTGCTTCGCTGATTTCATTTTCAGCATCTTCACTTGGGTCGGGCTCGGGACTTGGCTCAGGATTTGGTTCAGAAACAGGATCTTTTTCAGAGACTGGGTCTTCAACTGGTTGCCCTTCAGCTTCAGGCGGGCTTTCCGATATCGGACCATCTTTTGAAGCGCTATTTGCCATCACTTGTTCCATCTTACTGACGGCATTTTGAAAAATACTTTCCAATTCATGTACCACGTAGTTTTCTTCTTCGGTGTTATCAACCGAAAACTGTTGAATAAGTGCATCGGTATAGCTTCGTAATGCTGCTGTCCGTTTTGTCTTTTCATCTTCCGTAAATGTTTGAAGTCGTTCATTTGCCGATTGAATTTCCGATTGCAGCTCTTCTTTTAAGCGTTCCATTTGAAACTCACGTTCTGTATCAATTGTGCCTTTGATATCTTCAATCGCGTTTCCTCTTTGTGTATCAAACCAACTTGTCAATAGAGATTGAACATCTTGACTAGCAAACGTAATTGATACACTGCTGCCAATAATTCCGATTAAAAGAACAGCTCCAATGAGGAACTTTGCTACTTCCACACGACTTTTCTTCTTTCTTCTCCGTTTACGCGCCTCTCTTTTATCCACAGCACACCCTCCAAACGTAAATAGTAGGACCCACAACGGGGCGGGCCCTACTTAGTTGTTAATTATTCATTGATTCCTGAAACGACATCGTCCAATGCTGTTATAGCTGCAGCTTCGAGTTCAGCTGCTTTTGCTTCAATTAAAGCTTCTTGAGCGGCTACTAAATCTCCAATAATTCCATGAATTTCGTCGAATACATCTTCAATTTTTTGATCAACATGTAGTTTCAAGCTGTTGACAGTGCTTGCTTTTTCTGTTTCCACCTGAGCTGTAATTGCACTTTTCGCGTTTGCAATCGCTTGCCCTAGATCTGCAACCGCCTGCTCTTTTACTGCATTTAGTTGTGTCGTTACTTCTTCAATTGCCGCTGTCCCTTTAGTACCTGTATAGCTCGTCAAGTCAGCGCGTGCAGCTTGAAGTGCTCTATCACCGGCTTCTTGTATCCGTAGGTATTCTCGTTGATGAACAGCATCAAACTGTTGTTCCATCCCTTCCAATATTTGAGCTTTGGCAGCACCGAGACTGTCGAGATGGCTTTGTTTAGCATTATTAATTGCAGCTGAAGATTCACCGATTTCAAAGTTTTTAGCAAAGTCGATACTCTCCCCAGCACCCGCTTTCATCCCATTGTAATCATCCAATAAATCATCCCGTTGATCCATCACGTATTGATCGATTGAATCCGTAACTTCAGCGGAAGCATTGTTAAAGATACCGCTATACCAAGTTTTTAGTGCTCCTCCTGCATCCGTATTCGCAAATGCTAGCCCAATTCCAGATAGTAACCCTACTGAGATGGCACCAGCAGCCATTTTCTTTTTCACTGTCATTTTCAAATTCATTTCCTCCTTAAATGTTTAGGTTTTTTCACTTTACTGTTTTGTTGTGTCTTCAGCGCTCTTTTCACGTAAGAGCTCTTCTAAAATAGCGAATGCACTGTTTTCAATCTCTTTTTCTGTCTTCATCATCTCTTGCTCAATGTTCAGTAATTCTTTTTCCAAGAGTGTTGCTTCAGTTTCTGCAAGTCGAGTGACGTAATCTTCTTTATACTTCTCAATGTCTGCTTTAGCAGTTGTCGAAGTCGTCAGAACGATTTCCTCAATTCCCTTTCCAATTCCAACGAGGTACTGCTTTTTTCGGTTCTCAATAGACACTTCTAATGAAATAAGACCGGTTTGTACTTCGTCAGACACTTGTCCAACTACGCGCTGAAATTGTCGGTTATACCAATCTAGCAATGACATATTTGCAGTCGCATGTGCATAAATTGAAGTACCTACGAACAGAAAGCTGCAAATACATAGAGCAATTACAAGTTTTCTCACAATCACCATCCCCCCGCTTAATTCCGTAATGTGACAATTTTCTATTGAAATTCACAATACGTTAGCCCCCACCTAGAACTACAATTCACAAGTCTTGTACAAGAGCTTTTTTCACCTGTTTCCAGTATAAAATCTATTCATTCCCAATTCCTCCCTCGTAAGGATACTCTTCACTTATCCATTGGAGACTCATACGTAGCCTTTCGAGTATTTTCTTCTACTACTTTTGAATAACAACGTATACTTATGAACCGGTTCATCGCTAAAAACTTTTAAATAAAAAAACCAAATCCAGTATTTCCGGATTTGGTTTCTGAATCTTAATTCACAACATAGCGGACAAGCCCTTTCGCGTTTGCATAAAGCGCAGCTTGCGTCCGATCGGAAAGATTTAATTTCGCCAAAATCTGACTGACATGCTTTTTAACTGTGTACTCAGTCACAAATAGGATCTCTGAAATTTCTTTGTTGGAGAGTCCTTTGCCTAATTCAATTAACACTTCAACTTCTTTTCGTGTTAATGTTTCAACTTGGCGGGAAGCCGTTGGAGACTTTCGTGTTTTCAATAGGAAGTCAAAGAATTTTTGATCATAATAGTTTCTGCCGTTACTGATCATGCGTAAAGCAAGAACCAACTCTTCCGGCAAAGATTCTTTTAAAATGTACCCCGATATCCCTAAGTTTTTCGCTTGTTTAAAATCTTCTTCAGAAGATGAAGAAGAGAGAACGACAAATTCGCAAACGACTCCTTGCCTTCTCGCCTCAACAATGACATCTAACCCTGATTCCATTCCTAATTCC
Source organism: Sporosarcina sp. OR05 (assembly GCF_041414805.1). Lineage (NCBI taxonomy): Bacteria > Bacillati > Bacillota > Bacilli > Caryophanales > Caryophanaceae > Sporosarcina > Sporosarcina sp. OR05. Next base: position 113,485 of record NZ_JANKJL010000009.1, read on the forward strand.
AAATCGACAATGACAATGTCGGGATGCAACGTAGTTAACAGATTAATGGCCTCCAGACGATTGGCTGCCTCTCCGACCAACTTTAAAGATTGCTCGTTACCAAGAATGGACGCTAAACCCGCTCTTATTAACGGATGATCATCTACAATTACAACATTCATACACCGACAACCCCTCTTATCATTATTGGTTTCATTTAAGTTTTCATGTCGTAGTTGTGTAGGTTCAACGTGCGATTACTAGTATATTACTGTGTCAATGATAAGTGTTTACTTACGATGCCAAAGCTTGTACACTTCCTCCTCTCAACAAAATAAAAACCTAACTAAATCGGATGACGGTCCGATATTAATCAGGTCGGTTGCACCAATTACTCCATACGTCCCAGGTGCCCACATAAGGAACGCACTTCACAGTCTCCTCGTATTCACTTACTTCTACTCCTATTCTACAGCATACTCTGGCAATAAAATGTCAAAACGCGCGGCAATCAACATACTATTTTTAACACTTCTTACCTTTTCATGTCACCAAAAGTCGAAACAATCACCTATAGATTCGACAATATAAATCAGTTCATTCAGAATTGTTCCGGGGACAGGCACCGGTTTTATAGGTCTTACATCCCAACAGACACCACCCCTCTAAAGAGAGGAAAGCTGCCAAGGCATAGGTGGGTGCTTTGGCAGCTTGGATCGTTGATAAATGTGTTTATACCGGTTTCATTCGGTTGTATTGGCGCATGATAATAAGGGTTGCAGTGAGTAGACATAGCCCAGTTATAAGAAGGTAGATGGTGTTCGTGAGAGAGAAAGGAAACGTAGGTAGTGTTTGCGATATTCCACTACTCCCAATCAGTCCTTCTGTCATCGTATGGACTACTAGATTGCCTTGCCCTTCTGCTACAAATTGGAATGTAAATGCTGCTTCGAGTCCTTGATAATCGTTTCCAAGGTGCTCTGGAAAACGAATGACCATTTCGAGCGATTCTTCGCTTCCGCTTACTAGCTTTCTAGACGGAATTGCGTCGAAATCAGTCATTTTCCCTTCATACAAAGTATGATCTCCAGCTTTTATTTCAAGTACTAACGCATTAAACAGTTTAGGATCCCCTGTATTTTGAACGCGCACTGAATAGTCAAAGTCTTGGATACCAACGTTTTGCACGGTCACCGTCCGAGGTGCCCAATCACCAGGTTTCATATTCTCAACTTGGAATAAGGGGGCCCCTCCTGGAGAGATGTTAATATCAACATCTTGTTGCGCAGGTGCTCCCTCAGCCTCTGCGTCTATGACTGGTAAAGAAAAGTACAATAACCCGATCATGAATATGACAACGAACGAGATTCGAATTGACTTCATCAACCTTATGCCTCCTTGAGCGACTGCGTTAAGACGAGCGATTTCCGCTTTCTTCGCCGACTACTGTCGCTTGCTTTTTCTGAGGCAACTCGATTTGGGCAAACACTCTCCACAGCGTCACGACAGAATGAATGAGTAACAAAAACCCTGGAATTAATAACAGTAGAGCACCATTTTTAGACTGTGCAAAGTTGACGAAGTAGCCAACGTACGGGATTGTAAATCCTGTATATTGTGCGACCACGTTTTCAGACAGTACCGGATTCATATCTTCCGCGTTATTATTGTCACCTTTTGTCCGAAATAATACCGTATCCCCACTATTCACAACCTCGGTAATTCTGTGTGTTATTAGCATTTCTTCAGTCTCTCGGAACGTAATGACGTCACCAACTTGGAGCTTTGTTGCATCCACGTCTAAATTTACAGCAATAATCGAACCTGTTTGAATGCCTGGCTCCATCGACCCGGAAAGCACGGTTTTTAATTGGTAACCGAAAAACTGCGGCTCGCCACCTGATATTTTCGTAATGACCACCGCGGAAGCGACTGTTAGTAACAACACCATTAATATCCCTGTAAGCAGATTATTGATCCACTTCATCATTATTTTCGTTTTCGACGTCTTTCTCGCTCTCATTTGTCTCGACCTCCGATTTATTTTCTATGTCCATTTCAGCGTTTTCATCTTGTGAATCTACGCGATCTACAACTTGACCTGTTTCATCTGTTTGTTTTCCTTGATCATTGGAAGATCCTTCATCAAGCGTTTCTTCTTGAACTTGTTGCTCACTACCTTCCACCTTGACCTCCCCAGCCATCATTTCTTCATCATTTTCATTCACATCTTCCGTGCTCTCATCGCTCAACTCTTCACTTTCTACCTCTTCAGTCGTTTGGCCATCACCTTCGCACCCAGTGGTAGTCGATTCGTCCTCTTCGGTAGATGCTTCTTCCGCACTTTCGCCTTCAAGACTAGTTTCCACATCGTCATCTTCAATAACATTGCCACACTCGTCTACTATTTCCCAAACGCCGGCGTTAATGGATTGACTAACAACAGATTGACTTGTGAATTCTGCATTCGTATGAGATGAGAAATAAGTGATAAGGTAAAGGGATAAGTAACAAATGAATGCAATTTTCAAGTTAAAAAGCAGCGTTTTGGCATCTCTTTTATACCTACGTCTTCGGTTACTTTTCAATCTCACACCACCTTTTTACGCTGTTGAAGTGATTTAGTTTACAGCTATTTCTCCAGCTATACGCTCGTTATAGCAAGAGAAATAGATATAAAATTTACTAAAAAGGAGGAGAAGTGCTCCCCTCCTTTGGAATAAAAGCTTATTTTGCTGTTCCAGCTGTTTGCTTCGCATCGAACGTCCACTCAAGTTGTAAAGAATCTCCTTGGAACACGTTTTGATCTTTCCCATTGTCAACAAACTCGAACTTAACCGTTAAGCTATCAGACGTTTTTGCCTTAAGTCCGTCCTGCTCTCCACCCAAGATCCAGCCAAGTAAATCTCTATCGACAACATCCGATTTACTTAAATCTTTTAGCGTGGTTTCATGGACAACTTCTGTCTTTTTATCTTTATTAATAATAAACAGCACTTTAATATGCTCCCCGAAGTCCGCACCCGCATTATTGCCATTTGCATCAGTCACTGTATACTTCGACGTTAAGAATACTTTTGACACATCCAAGCTTCCAACATTGTTCAGGGTGAAGTTACGTAACATTGTATCGCCTGGTTTAATGTTCGTGACGTCGATAATCGCATTAGCTGTATCATTCCCCTTAACGTTAATATCAAGTGTACCTGCTGCGAAACTGCTGTTGTTCACTTCCACATCATTGAAATAGGCATACGTGCCGCCACCAATCATACTGACTGCCAATGCACCTGTTGCGATTCCCATTGCTAATTTCTTTTTAAGACTCATCATTGATTATTTCCTCCTATTAGGTGATTTAGTTTGTAACACATCGTTCCACTACCATTTCGAAGTTTACAAATTTCAACGCTTGTAAATTCGCTACCTTGCACCAATTTCATAGTTCTGCGACTGTTTCACGGTGATTTTTCAGTAATCTTGGGTATTTAGTCAGTAAAAGTTCTAGTCTGTAAAATACTTAGTTGGAAGATTGGTCATTCTAACGAGCAGCCAGGCAAACAATCAACATATTTCGAAAGGTTCATTTTCCCAATTTATACGTTTCTTTTTACAGACCATCTCCCCCTCTTGACTATGCTTGTAGAACTATGAAAGTGGAACTGTTTTTAGTATATACAGAGCATAAGATCTCTACTTCCCTCTTAAGAACACTCTTTCATTCAGGCCGCATTGTCAAAAAGAATACGATTCATCTTACACTTTCGTACCACATTTCATTCATAAGTGGCATTTTTCGGATGTATGCTTGAATTTTTATGCGGTGATTTAGGTTATAGATCTTGTTACCTACATCTTAGCAAAATAAAAATACTGCCAATGCATCTTTAATCGCCTTGGCAGTAAGTCTACTGGTGTTTATGAGAATGAACGGAATCCGTTAGGTACAGGTATTATTGAAACAATCCATTCTAAGTCCGTGAATAAGCCAACTTTCAAGTTTAATGTAAATCAATCATTGCTAATGCTTTGATTTCACCAATTTACCGGTAGTTACGTTCTTTATCAATTTTTGCGAATAAAATGAGGTCCTTTATACGCATAGATGCCGCGTGGGCTAGATTGCTTTTAGTTTGACAATATATCGAGCGTGGCACCTCTTAAATTAAATACCTTCTTCGTAATCTGACCGAGTATATGTATGCAATCGTACATCCTTCCTAACTGACTATGCGGTTCAAATTCATGGTATATACTTCATCTTTAAATGATGAGCTAGAGATAAATAGGACAAATATTTAGGTACTTACCACTATAAAATCAATAATATTTATTACTTTTAACATCTAAAGTGCTATACTATCAAAGACGATTTGAATAGGAGGAATTCAATTGAGAAAACCATTTCGTGTAACGAAGCTTGTCTCTTCTTTCGTGTTGTCAGCAGGATTACTTTTCAGTAGTATCCAACCACTTACCGCTGAAGCTGCGAGTGTAAAAGAAGAACAACAAGTAGAACAAACAACTAAATACACGTACAAGGTGATGAAAGTTTTACGTGTCAGCCTTGGCGTGGACAAGCATTCTACTGTGAAAGATGACGAGATTGCTAGTATGAACAAAGCAGAAGTGATGGATCGGTATCTTTCATCTCAAGGAAAGAAATTGAAAGGGAATGAGGTGCGGAAAGCTGTTGATTTAATTTTCAACATCGATTTGGATTTCATTTCAAAACAAGGAATTGGAACAACGGTATCTTCGTATGATGCTGTTGTCATGGAAATCCTTCGTCTTGACTTGGGATTAGAAAGAGATGACATTTCACGTGATCAAGACATTATGGCGATGAAAAAAAATCACGTGATGGACCGTTACAGCAAAATGTTTGGGTACAAGCTTTCTGGACCTGAATACCGTGTTTTAATCAATCAAATATACGGGGTAAACTTGGACGGTATCGCAAATTTGGAACACGCTCAAGTCGCAATCTATTCAAAGGGTCAATGGATTTTAAAAAGCGATAAGGATTTAATCATCCTCCGTTCCAGCCTGGACGATGTTGAAGTGTTCGTCGCACCGACTGACTACTATACTGCCCTAACCGGCTCAACTGAACTTCCAGCATCGCTAATTTTAAAGTTAGCAAGCATGGGCTTCACTTATGACGAGTCAACAAACGCATACTACTACGCCAACCCAACAGGTGAATCCATCCCGGACGCCTTTAAAGGCCAAACCCTCGGCACCATCGTAGGAACCATCGCAAACGAATTCCCAAAACAATAAACATCCACTAGGAAAATGAGCAAAGCACCCATCTAATTTCAGTATGTTCGAAATTGTCTGGGTGCCTGTCCCCCAAACAATTTACGTGCGTAATTCTTTCTACCTATTCATAAATCTCTTCACCATAGATTTTCTCTTCAATCAGATAAATATAGTACTTAACTCCCCTGAATTGTATTGACAATAGTTCGAATTCAGTTGTAAAATAAATTTATAATTCTATTCTTCAAATAATATATTTCTAGAAAAAATACAACTACGTTCTTCTAAATAGGCACGCTCGGAAATGGAGGACATTATGAAAATAAGTCGAAGAAACTATCGTGATACAGTCATTATGAAGAATATAGAAGTTTCATTAGTTTCTTCGGGAGATGGCACAGAAGTCATTCACCACAAGTTATACGAAGGAGCGAGGTGGGCGATGGCGCCAGCTGATGGATGGACGGCCTTAGAGCATGTGACGATGCTTACAGAAACACTTATTTACCATGGGTCTGACGGCGATGTCATCTTGCAACAAGGCGATTCCGTTAGTGCGAGCCCAGTGAAATAGCATGCTCTTTTCACCGCTGCCACAGATGTTGAGTTCATCTATGTGACATCACAGCCGCAATTTCATTTTTACAGTAGTTCGGTTAAAGACATGATGGATTTAGCGATACGCGTGGAAGAAAAAGATGGCTATACAGCGGATCATTGCAATCGTATAAAAGAAATTTCTATGATGATCGGAAAGCGGATGGGCTTGACGGCAAACGAGCTTTTCATCTTAAATTTAGCGGCTTTCCTCCATGATATAGGTAAAATTAAGGTGCCGATAGAAGTGTTGAATAAACCCTCGAAGTTAACGGATGAAGAGTTTGAGATGATTAAGAAGCATACGACGTGGGGAAAAGAAATCTTACTAGCAACCAATCAAGAGGATTTGAAATTTGCTGCAGATATTGTTGAACAGCATCATGAACGTTTTGATGGGAAAGGCTATCCAAACGGTCTGGCAAATACTGCAATCCGCATTGAAGCAGCCATTATTACTGTCGTCGATGCTTTTGACGCAATGACGTCAGATCGTGTATATCGGAAAGGACTAGACATTGACGAAGCTTTTGAGGAGCTAATTTCCAATAAAGGAACGATGTTCAATCCGCTAGTCGTGGATACATTTTTGTCATTAAGAGAAGACATCATCTCGTTAAAGGAGGTGATGAACACATGAAGAAATTAGCTATCGTCCTCGGTCTTGCGATAATCGGTCAATCGTTGTTTTCGGGCGCTGCGAGTGCAGCTTACCTTGCAAGCTCTGACAAGAAAATCTCAATTTCAACAGGACTTAATCTGCAACTGCCAATTACGTTGGGACAAGAATCTTTTGAACTACAAGAAGCAATCCATCACCAATTGACGGAGTCTACTGGACTTGAAGTCGACCACTATTACTATTGGGTGGAAGTGGATGGTCAATCTGTCATTGCCATCGATCCTGCAAAAGTTATGTACTAATTCGTCATTTATACGAAGTACCGCACACGCGGTGCTTTTTTTGTACTTTTTTTTTACGCGGACGTGTATTTATTTTATCAGAATATACGCAATTAATTTGGTGCCTGTCCCCAAAAAGATTCAAAATCTTTCCGGGGACAGGCACCGATTATTTAGAAAGTTACCAAGTTGCAACTGATGAAGTTTGTTATAAATTTTACAGACCAAAAGTTAAGGTGTATCTAGGAGGAGGAATGTCTTCCAAATAATGAAAATCTCTCACCAACAACACCCCACCTAACATTTTAATAACAAAAATCCAATCATAAAAAGTGCGATTGGATTTTTGTTATTATTTTTTTGTGTGTTCTTCTCAGATGCAATTATTGTAATTCATAAAGTATGTCTAGAGGATGATTGCCGTTTGGTTTAATGTAGAATTTATAGCCGTTTATTACGACAGGCTTCTTGGTTTGGCGCACTTTTTTTACCGTGTCTATAAACTGTTGCCTTGTTATGTTCATGCCGCTACTGATTATTGCGTTTTCAGCGCTCAGTGTAACTGAATTTGCAAAATCAGAGTAATTAACATTAACGGGAAATCCCTTTTTTAATGCTTGATATGGTTTATAGCTCGGTAGTCCATCTAAGAGTTTTGCACCAAATTCATCATACCAAGCTCCATCGTAACCTTTCAGGAATACAAATCCTTTAATGTTCACATATTCTTCTTGGAGTATTGGGTAGCCATAGTCTTCCGTATATGATTTCCGGAATACCCACTTTTCCCCTTCAATCACGTCCAAAAATTTGCTAATAGCTTTTACCGTTGTCCAACGACTTCCTTCAGCTTTCGGCGCAAATACTCCACCCGTGTAATATTCAATTAAATCATAATGGTAGACGCGTGCAACAGACGTTCGAGCATATGCGCCAATTCTAGATCGATCCGCAAAATCTAAAACGTATTCTTTTGTGAAGTCCCCATTTAACTGTAAAGCTCGATCTAACATCACCGCAATTTCTTCTCTTAGGACGGGTTCAGTTGGCTTTATCGTTCCATCATCAAAACCTTTAATGATACCTGCAGCATATGCTCTGCTGACACCGTCATAGAGAGCTGAACTTTTAGCTAAATCCTTAAATGAGCTTTCAGCTTCTGGTAAATCAAGCGCTCGTGCAAGAAATGTTGCAAATTCCCCTCTCGTCACTTCCTTGTGCATTTTAAATGTACCATCTCCGTAGCCAGATATTACGCCTCTCTCCACTAACTTACGGATTGGAGAGTGTTCTTCATATAAAAAATCACCAACATCCTTAAATGGAGATTTATTTACAGACGCTTGCGTTTCCGGGGGGATAGTTAGCATCAACAGCATAGCCATGACAATTACAAATAGCAACCGCTTCCCATTTTTCAACAATCAACATCCTCTCTACCTGCATTTTTTTGGCATTAATGATATCAAAGATGACTAGAATATTAGGAAATATTTCATATTAATGCATAAATCTATAATACCACAATTCAACCATTATTTGTATTTGATTAATAAAATTCAAACACCTTTGACAAGCAATCAAAAATATATGAAAATACAAGTAAATTACAAAACGACTAGTATACAAGCGTCTATTTGCGCTTTATTCCAATACATTTGACTTCCCCTACTTATGAGGTGATTCCTTGAATACAACGAAAAACGATACTCAACTCTCTGACGACTATGAAAAAGTAGTTCTTGAAAATGCATATTTGAAGCAAATGATTCATCATTTATTGCCAACAGTTCAATTGCGACCGCCTGAAGAAATCGTGACGAATGCATCCGAACCGGCTGAAAAAATCCGTTTGTTTAAGGAGCTATTCATCGGAAGAACGGATGTCTTTGCGAGAAGATGGGCGTCGAGTGACGGCAAAGTAGGCTACTCACCTGTCGTGTCGAATGGGAAATATGTTCCTTTAACGAATCAAGTCATTTACGATCATTTGCGAGGAGAACATGTCATTGGCGTATATCCCATGCTGTCAGGGGATACATGCCGCTTTTTCGTGGTGGATTTTGATAAAGGGGATTGGCAAAAGGATGTTTCGGCATTTGTGGCTATTTGCAATGAAGTGTTCCTTCCATGCTATATTGAAAAATCACGCTCCGGCAATGGCGCGCACGTATGGATGTTTTTTGCCGAAGCGCTTCCAGCTGTTCTTGCTCGCAAACTCGGGAATGCGTTATTGAAAAAGACGCAGACTCGCACTTCAACATCACTTTCCTCGTACGACCGTTTTTTTCCCAGTCAAGACCATTTATCCGCCTCAGAAGGGTTAGGGAACTTAATTGCACTCCCATTGCAACAGCATGCACGCATACAGGGAAACAGCGAATTTGTCACCTCTACATTTGATCCGATAGACGATCAATGGGCTTATTTATGCTCAGTCATTAAAATCGATAATAACCTAGTACGAAATGCTTTATATGTACTTGGTGCACCTGCGCCTGAACTCTTTGTGAATGAACAACCCGTTACCATTACGGCTGTCAGAAAGAATGGCATCCATTTTGCATTAGACCACTTATCCGAAGCGATGCTGAACCAATTAAAATCGTTGGCGACTTTTGGCAATCCAGAATACCATAAAGCGAAAGCAAAACGGTTGTCCACACAACACCTTTCTGCACGAATTGAATGTTTTGATGTAACAGAAAAGCACCTTATTCTTCCTCGTGGGACAGAAAGGGCAATTCGTGATTGGATTGCTTCGACGGATTATTCGATCGTTTGGCAAGATGAAAGGTATGCAGGTACGCTCTTTGAGACAGAGTTTATGGGCCAATTAACAACGCAACAACAAGATGCTATGGATCAATTCATGAAAAATGAATGTGGCGTACTGGCGGCAACGACCGGTTTCGGGAAAACTGTAACGGCTGCGGCGTTAATTGCGGAGCGGAAGGTCAACACACTCATCATCGTGAATCGAAAACAGCTACAAAGCCAGTGGATCGAACAGTTAGCCACTTTATTAAGCATTCCCAAAAAGGCAATTGGTCAAATTGGTGGCGGTAAGCAGACGGGCACTGGCAAGCTTGATGTCGCAACCGTCCAAACGTTAACAGCTAATGGCATAAGCCCACTCATTACACAATACGGACAAGTAATCATCGACGAATGCCATCATGTGTCAGCCTATACGAATGAGCAATTGTTGAAGATGGTACGCGCAAAATATGTGTACGGATTAACGGCCACCCCTTCCCGGAAAGATGGGTTGCATCCGATCATTCACATGCAATGCGGCCCAATTGTCTATAAAACACATGCCAAAACGCAAGCACTCATCCGTCCGTTCCATCATGTGTTAAAAGAGCGTTTCACCTCCTATCAAACAACTTCTTCTACGATGCCTTCAATTTACAATGAGTTAGCTGGTAATGAAAGACGCAATCAAATCATTTTCAACGATGTGCTGCTCGCTTTGGAAGACGGATTCACGCCGTTAGTTTTGACGGAACGAGTGAGTCATGTAAAAACATTGGCAGACATGTTTAAAGGATTTGCAAAGAACGTTGTCGCGCTTTCAGGAAACCTTTCGAAGAAGAAACAAGCAGAAACGTTGCAAAAGATCAACGAGCTGCCGCCTCAAGAGGAACTTGTCATAATCGCGACAGGGAAATACATCGGAGAAGGTTTTGACTGTGCAAGACTCAGCGCTCTGTTTCTCACAATGCCCTTCGCATCAACGGAAATGCTCACACAATACGTTGGACGGCTCCACCGCCAACATGACGAAAAACAGGAAGTCCGGGTGTACGACTACATTGACCGGAAAGTCCCCGTGCTGCTCAACATGTCCCATAAACGTATGAAAGGCTATAAACAATTAGGCTACATACGAGAAACAGACCAATCAAGTACAGCTGAGCAACTGCAACTCTTCTAACAGTCGATAGAAATTAACTCGTACGTAGAAAATCTTATCTTCCCTAAATCTCTATACACGAATAAACACCTTAGAAAGCATGAAGGCATCTCCTCCTTCATGCTTCTTTCGTAATGTAGAGTTCACTATCGGAGTACTGGCATCTAAACATTTTAGTTTATTCATAATTGTTTTGGGGACTGGCACCGTTTTTATGTTCCTTTTGCACTACTTCCTACAACACACCTTTCTCCATTCGTATAGCCGAGTAACTTCTACCAACACAATTCAAACCATTCGAAATTGTTCCGGGGACAGTCACCACATTTTCATACCTTTAGTCCTATCCGCCTCTCCGCCACTTTCTTCCATTAGTATGGTACACTGAATCTATGGAATTTTGTATTTTTAGTAGACACTTAAAGGAGCTTGCCATGTATATCGTTAATTCCACTTTTCAGGTTCCACCTGAGAAGGCTGACGAAGTGATTCGCATTTATAACAATCGTTCGAAGCGGGTGGATCGGGCGGAGGGGTTTCTCTCTTTTCAATTGCTACAAAATCAAAAGCGGCCCGGTGAGCTCGTTGTCCATATGGAATGGGAGACGAGGGAGCACTATTTGCAATGGGCACGAAGCGAGGAATTCAAGGAAATCCATGAACTGGAGAAGAAATACCCTGACCAAGAGCTCGCATCGATCATTCCGAAAGTTTCTCAATACAAGGTGGTGTCTACCTGATGAATATAGACTCGAAAGACCAAGTTGTTGAGGAGATCGTCCACCAGATTTATGAAGCATATCCTTGGCTCGTTGAGAAATTCGGTGAGAACGGGCGAAAACGCACAGCGGAGGACAATTATCATCACCTCGACCATTTGGAAATCGCTTTTCAGATGAATGACGCTCAATTTTTCATTGATTATACGAAATGGTTGGACGGAGTGTTGACGAGCAGAAATGTAAGCAGGGCTTTAATTGTCGATAACTTTCAACGTCTGCAACACGTTCTTCCTGGCAAATTGGATAGCGATCGGGAAACAGCTTATTTGCATTACCTAGCCGAAGCCCTTACAATTCTACGGCAACTAGACGTTTGAGGAGGAATTGAATGACGGAACATGCCATCCAACTCGCGCAAAAGTTTTTACACGGAGATGAGCAAAATGCCCTCTCCTTCATCCATACAGTTTTAGCGAACAACGATCGACTGTCGCTTTACGAAGACTTGATTACACCTGCAATGATTCATATCGGCAAGCTATGGGAACGCAACGAAATTACAGTTGCGGATGAACACTTGGCAACTGCGATCTGTGATTATATTATTTCATATGTTGAATTTAAATCGGCAGCGATGGATGCGGCCAGCAATCGAAAAGTGATGCTATTCGGAGTGGAAGGCGAAGAGCATTACATTGGGTTGAAGATGGCGACGTCTGTCTTTCAGGAGTTCGGCTGGAAAGTTCGTTATTTAGGGCCAAACTTGCCGCTTCGCCACGCAGAAACGGCGGTTAATGCGTGGCAACCTGACGTTGTCGCCATGTCAGCCGCACTTTCATATCGCTTGCCAATGCTCCGTAAATCCGTTGAGGTGCTTGCGAGTGTTGCACACAAGCCTACTATTTTAATTGGCGGTCGGATGTCGCCACACGCAAAATTTGAAGATGTAGCGGCTCCTGGACAAGTCGTCGTCCTACAAAACTTACGGGATCTTCATGCGTGGCTACAGCACACAGGTAAAGGAGCAGTTACTGAAAATGTCATTTCCTAATTCCGCTTTTCCATTGCCCATGTACGCCATTAATCAACACTTAGAGATCGTGCAAATGAATCAAGCTGCCCTTAACACGTTGACGATTGGGACAAGCTTATTGGACATTATTGAACCGGAAAGCCGGTCTAAACTCTTGAAGCATCTCGAACAATTCCAGACGATTAAGGCGCTCGAAATGAATATCATTTCAAAAACAAACGACATCCAACTTGCGGATCTGTATGTTTCTTGGACAGATGAGACAATTGGTGAAGTCATTATTGTTCCAAAGGACGAAGCGGTTCGGAAAGTGAGTGAGCAATTGGGGCGGCTACGTCATCGACTGACAGAAACCAACTTTGAATTGTTGCAAGCGAAGGAAACAGCAGAGGAATTGTTACAAGAAAACATTAGACTTTCTTCTCCTTTCATTGAACTGACTCAAACAGTTGGCCTCATTCCAATTTTCGGCCCTCTCGATGAACAAAAGTCTGAAAATATTGCCGCTACCGTTTCTAACCGGGCATATAAATCCGATGCTGATACCGTCATCATCGACTTCACGGCTGTCGGGGAGATTGAACAAGGTGGATTGAACGGCTTCCAAAAACTTGTTCATATTATGCAGCTTCTAGGTTTTACAATGCTTGTCGTTGGGCTCCATCCCGAACACGTAAAGAAATGGAGTGCATTGGAGTTCACTGCTGATGTTCGTTTCTTAAAGTCCCTATGACTAGCCCTTGACAGCGTTTTAACTACACCTGTCCGTTAACATACCCTGTTATTACAGAAACTACTTGAATGCACAAGCGAGGATGGCGACGAAAAATCGTCCCATCCTCTCTTTTTTGCAGCACTTTGCATCTCCACAACCGCCACACATTTCCACATCCCCATAAAACTCCAGCTACATCTTTGACACCCAAAACTTGAAAAACCTTGCAACTGCAACGCGCACAGCACTTTTTACCACATGCAAAAATGCGTACTATTTTACATTTCAAATCATTTCAAATTGTTTTGGGGACTGGCACCGTTTTCATCCACCTTATGCACTACTCCCCGCAATCTACCACGCCTCATTGTCGGTATCGGAAAAGCACCATCAGAACGATTCAAATCATTCTAAATCGTTCCGGGGACAGGCACCGTTTTTCTCCCTCTTTAGCCCCACTCCCCTTTCCCACCACAAAAACTAGTGCTTCATCTTTATTTTCGACAAATTTCTCACGTTTTGGGTGAAAATCTGTTAAGGTAGATACTGTTGTTATTGTATGCGCATGTCTTTCCCATTTCTGTTTGAACTTAGACTCAAGACAACTTAGATGCGTTTTAACAGCTTCCTATTACCGATACATAGGAACGTTCTTTTCATACGGCTTCGTTGACAGTACTGGATCTATGTACAACCTAGTAGCCGTGCAGATAAGAATAGAGGTCGCTCTCTATTTAAAGGAAAGGTGAATATGCATGATTGAAATTAACCAAATTACTACGTTATTTTTAGCCGCAGCAGTCTACTTGCTTGGTACTGCACTCGTTCATCGAATTGGGATTTTAGATCGATTTCTGATTCCTGCACCCGTTGTCGGCGGTCTTTTATTTGCCATTTTGGCGCTCGTTTTACAATCCACAGGCATCGTGGAAATTTCCTTGGACACGTCGTTACAGTCCTTGTTCATGATTGCTTTTTTCACGACGGTCGGACTAGGCGCGAGTTTCAAGCTGATTAAACTCGGCGGAAAACTGCTCGTCATCTATTTGTTACTGTGCGGCGTAACCGTTTTCATGCAAAATGTGATCGGCGTCTCACTCGCTAAAGTCTTTCATATAGACCCATTACTCGGCGTCATGAGTGGCGCTGTGTCCATGAGTGGCGGACACGGCGGTGCTGCAGCGTACGGCCAAACGATTGAAGAACTCGGAATTTCTTCTGCTGTGACGATCGGGATGGCGGCTGCTACGCTCGGACTCATTTGCGGGAGCCTTTCTGGTGGTCCGATTTCTCGGCATTTAATTGGCAAGTACAATTTGAAGCCAAAAGAAGGCAACGTAGAAGAGTATGTCGAGCAAGACGAAAAGCCGATCGGCCAGCATTCATTCATGGTGCAAGTCGCAATGATTACGTTGTCGATGGCTGGTGGTACGTTGATCGGTGATCTCTTCACAGAAGCGACTGGCTTTGTATTACCTGCGTACATCGGAGCCATGTTCGTCGCGGTTCTTGTTCGAAATATCGTCGACCGCTTCCTTCCAGGTACCGTCAATATGAAGGAAATTAATCTAATCGGAGATGTTTCACTCGCCATCTTCTTATCCATGGCACTCATGAGCATCAAACTTTGGGAAGTCGCAGGTCTTGCACTTCCACTCGTCGGTATCATCATCATTCAAGTGGCATTCATCGTTGTTTTCGCGGTATTCGTCATGTTCCGTGCACTCGGCAAAGACTATGATGCCGCGGTGATGATTGCTGGTTTCCTCGGCCACGGCCTCGGTGCGACGCCAAACGCGATGGCCAATATGGGCGCTACTGTTAATAAATTCGGACCTTCCCGTACAGCATTTCTCGTCGTACCGATTGTCGGCGCGTTTCTAATGGACGTTATTTTTAGCGCCCCAATCATTATTACGACAATTAATTTCTTTGCTCCATAAACGATTCAAAGGAAAGCCAGCTCGCTTTGCTACTTCAGACAGGATCTGTCCAGAAGTCAGCTATAGAGAGCTGGCTATTTTTTATTCGTCACCGTACAAGGTACAATGGAACATAATAGACAGACAACTCACGCATACATTACATGAAAATACCGTGCGTTTAAAGGAGGTAAAAACGTGGAAAAGCTGAAAGAACTTGCAGGAATGGCGATCATAACGGTACTCTTCACCCTTTTCACAATCGCACTTGTGTCCGCGTACATAGAAGAATACAACTTATTCAAAGCAGAGCCCGTAACCGTAAAAACTGTGGAGAAAGTAGGCGCAAAAGGCTTATATGGTCCCCCTTCCTATTATGTTCGTGTGGAATTGCCAAATGGAGAAGAGGCTCCTTACTTGAATCGAATTTCCAAGCAGCAAATGAAAGACTTCCAAGTGGGTGATGAAGTTTCAGGCTATTCATTGCGCCCATCCGATTTTTCCACACTGCGAGATTTCATTTTCGACAGCATCTTTTACTTGGCCGGTATCTTAATTGTCGGCGGATTGGCCTTCTGTTGCTGGGTCGCGCTAATCCTCACCATTCCATGTAAGCAATCAAAACAAAAGACGCTATCAAACAAGCAAAAGAAACGAGAACGCAAACGTTGGAAGAAGTTAAATCGCAAGAAAAAAGGTAGTGGCTGGGGCATTGTAGGCGGCATCATTGCATTCTTTCTGCTGTTCCTCATTCATCCACTATGGAATCTGCTCATGAAGCTCCTACCATTCGGCAAAACCCAAACCGAAGCGCTCGTCCTCGATCGGGATTCATATGTCACATACAGAAAACACGAAGATTCTTCGTATGAACTGACCCTTTCCTTTCAAGACGATGCAGGGCAATCTGTTCAAGTCATTAAAGACGTAACACGCAATACGTACCATCAGTACAACTCCGGTGACGCAGTACCCATCACGTTCCGCAATGCAAATCCGTATGATGTGTTCATCCAAAACACGACATTTTGGGACCTCTTTCAGCTAGCGTCGACATGGCAAGCCTATCTCTATTTCTCCATTATCGCGCTTACCGTGTTTGTTGGGCGAATCTATTGGCGAGATTATAGAAAGAAAAATTCACAGACACAAGACAAACAAAAATCCAGGTAGCTCCGTTTGGGAGGAACCTGGATTTTTTGCATGCGCTTATGTGAAGGTCATTTAGTAAGGGATATAAAAAAGAACAGACCTTTAACAACTGCCTAGACCCGTTCATCACTTTTCATTTTTAATGGATCCCTAATAGATTGACGTAATCCCTTGCTCCATTCAGCACTCTATACACTACAACCTTGTTGTCAATCAACCGATAAAAGGCTATGTAGGAGTCGATAATCATCATACGAAATTCATAAGCTGCAAGCGATTGTTCCATTAGTTTTACACCTAATTTAGGAAATACCTCAAGCTGTTGTAGAGAGTTTATGATTTTCGCAAGCATGTGTTCTGTAGCATCCATATTTTCTAGCAAGATGTAATCAAAGCTATCATTTAAATCTTCATATGCCGCAGGAAGGAGTTCAATTTGGGTACTTTCCATTTATTTTATTCCTTAAATTTACTTCTACATCCCTTAATGAGATACCTTTTTCTCCTGTTAGACGTTGCTCTTCCGCCAACAGCAACTTTTCTTTTAAATCCAATAGAGCTTCTCTTCGTTCATAAGCGGGAATGCTCATGACTACGAGACCTCCTTCACTATTTTTTAGACGTTTAATGTGCAACTTTTGAGATGGACCCATAATCGTTACGAAGTGTTGTAGATGATTTGATAATCAAAAACATAACCTCCTCGAATTATTCTACAACATTTATACCCTAGCTCATCTAGTAGATGTGGTATTCTACAGCAACTACTGTACAAGTAGTTCATCTATATGAATAATATCTTACTCAAATACTTCCAACTTACTCCTTCTCATGTAAGATCCCTTCAAACGGAATCGTTTCAGTTTTCGTTACCCCGAACTTCTTATACGTAATTTTCATATCCGAAATGTCATCTGTTGCACGATCTCCATCGTAATGTACCTGCAACACCATTCGGAATGTATCACTGGTTAGTTTGTAATTGTTAATTGGCACTAAGCGCTCCTTCAAACCGCTTGCGTTAACCGTCTCTTCATCAGCAGAGCCAATCACATTTCCATCAGTTGTCTCATCAATGAAAGCGACGATTTGAAAGCCATCTTCTTGCGTTAATGGCTTGCCATCCTTTTTGATAAATTCCACTTGCTGCAATGTCGGATAACCGCTTCCTTTCCACGAAAATTCATAGCCCACATACATCGCGTCACCTGTTTCAAAATGTTCCTTTGGCAAGGTAACATGGCTGTTCTTCTCAAACTTTCCATTGTTAATGAAATACGTCGCTCCCCCTATAACCGCTATACCTAAGATGAGAAAAAGGAACACAAACAAGATGTTCTTTTTCAATTAATTCACTCTCCCCAGTTTACTTAATGCCATACAAAAGCAACCTCTATCACCTACATATCAATATATACGAGCTAACTGTCTGAAAAGTTTCTTTTTTAAATAAAATAAAAATCCAATCATATGGTTGGATGATTGGATTTGTTCATCATTGAGACTTTAAACAGCAACATTTTTGCAGTCTAGCGCGTCGTTAACTTCTTTTATTGACACGAGTGAGTCGATTTCGTAGCCTTGATCGTCGTTAAAACTCACTTAATGACACGCGTGCATCGATTTTACAGCATAGCGCGTCATTAAAACTCAATTAATGACACGGGAGCTCTGATTTTACGGCCTAGCGCGTCATTAAACCTCATTTAATCACACGCGTGCGTCGATTCTGTAGCCTAGCGCGTCGTTAAACCTCATTTAATTACACGATAGCACCATTTTAGCAGACCCCCGTGTCATTAGGGATACTTTAGTTTCCGCAACATGTAACAACATTTTTAAAAATCAAACACCCCTTCCTATCCACATGCTATAATTAACCAAAAAGACCCACATGCCTCAGGAGGATAATATGTCTATTCAAAAATACATAAAAGAGCACATTACTTTGTTAGGAGACAGTACGTACACTGCTCCTGGCATTCCCGATAAAAAGCTGAACGGTGCTATTTCTTCCTATGCGCCAGATGTGAATTTGGAATATGTTGTCGCCTTAAAAGATACGTCAATTCTTTCAAACGGCAAAGAAGGATGCTTGTTTTTAGGGGATGCAGTGTATTTGAAAACTGCGTTTGAAAAGCCGTTAAGATTGGAATACGCTGCAATTGAATCAATTGTCCATACGTCTTTTGAAAAAGCTGCAAGTTTCGGAAAGACAAAAACGGTAGAAAACGTGGAAGTGTTCATGAAGGATGGCACTTCTCATAACGTGACTTCCCTACTACTAAACGTTAATTTGAAAGGGTTTGTTGCACTCATTGATGGTATTTTAGCTGAAGCTGAACAAGGGAAGGATTTTACAAATACATCACAAATTACGCCACTGTCTGAGATGTCGGAATCCGTTAAGCAACACTACATTAAACTTGTTGCCAACTTTGCATTTTCGGATGATCAAACGATTGATGTACTCGAGTATACAGAAATCATTTCGTTAATTTCACGCATCGAACTTAGCGCTGCCATGCGTCTCGACATTCGGAGGTATATGAGCAATGTTGACAACCTCATACCGACAGAAGAATTGCTTAAAACGCTAAAAAATACGGTTGAAGAAGGCAGTTTTGATATTTTAAGTAAGTCTTTATTCAAAGATGTGTTGTACATTTTCGGGAAGAAAAACAACATCCACGATTGGGCACAACATACTTTTCTATGCGAACTTGCAGATGCCTTATCGGTTACACGTGAAGAAATTGACCTTATCATCGCTGCGATCCAACATGATGAGGATATCTTGAAACACCGAAAAAACGACTCGCAAATTAAAAAGTCGATGAAGGATTTATCCGCAAAAGCTGTCGCGGTTGGATTACCGATGGCCGCGATTTATTTTTCCGGCTCCGTCGTCGGATTGAGTGCAGCAGGCATCACTTCAGGCTTAGCCGCGATGGGTATGGGTGGCCTCCTTGGATTCTCGAGCATGTTTACCGGAATTGGGACGCTCGTCCTATTAGGAGTTGGCACGTATCACGGCCTAAAAAAAGTGAGTGGCATTAGCGATATTGAAAACAATAAGCAACGCGAGTACATGCTGCAAGCAATCATTCGAAACACGCAAAAATCACTTTCGTATTTAATTGAAGACATTAATGGAATTACGCAGCAGTTGATGGTCGAAATGAAAAAGGGCAATGAGAATTCCGAGAAAATCCAACAATTGTCGAACATGCTCGACATGTTGAGCAGAGGTGCGCAGTTGAGTGCTGATAAGCAAAATGCCTCTCAAATCGAGCAAGTCATGACGAAGTTGCCTGCGACATTAGACCGAGATCGACTCATCGGCTTGACGAACAAGCCGACACTTGAAAAAGTGCGTCAGTTCATTGAATCGTGTTATGAAATGAAAGACGCGACAGAGGAAGAAGTTTACGCCAAACCTGTGTGGCAATTAAAAGAGGGATTATCGTTGGCAGAAGTGGAAAATCTGCATAATTGTTTTTCGGAAATTGATTACAACAAAGTAGCTCAAGCAGCGTTCGCAACCGCTACGACAAAAGCGAAAAACTTGTTTAGGTGAATCAAATGAAAAAATCCCATCAGATTTCCTCAAAAGTACTGGATGAAAGCGGAAAAGCGCTCATCGTCCAACAACACATTGTGCAACAAGCCGAACAACGACTTGGACACTTACACGACAATTTGGACCAACTGAGCCAACTACAAGACGTGCAAAGTGATGCATTGGATAAGTTGTTACAGCGAGCTAAGCTGCTCACAAATGGTTCAATAATTTCCGATCCAGTTGATACGCCTACCTTCAATAAATTGGAAGAAACCCCATATGAACAACTGGAAACCTTGCAAGCAAACGAGGAAGATTCGTGGACCGACTTTCTCCAACAAAACGAATCGTTCGCGTCAACGCACAACATTGACCTACAAGGCGATCCGTTTGCAAAACTTTTTACGGACAAAGAACGTGCAGAACTGACGCGTCAAATACGCGATGATTACAAAATGGCGACGCCAAACTGTGATCGCTACGATTATGCAATTGCCGCCACGTGCGGTGCGGTTGCCGGGCTCATCGATAGTTTTTTCGTCGGAATGCCTGGTGATAGCAAATTAGGGAAATGGACAGACCAACAAGTCGATAACGTTGTCGTGAAATTTGCCCAAACGATTTGGCGTGCCGATAAAAGCAACGGTGCACAACTTCGTACGGAACCGGAAAACATCGCACAGGCAATCGGCTTTTTAGAGCGGAAATTTAAAGTGAATTATGATGCGCGGTACGCTGCGGATTTAGTCATGGGAGAAGAAACGTTAAATATGCGACCGAGTGATCACCATTTAAAATCCCTTGGCCATTCACCGGATATCATCGGGCTATTCTTTTCATTACTTGATCAGTTCACGGGCAAAGCGAGTTTTGTCGCCGATGGACGCATCATCCGACTGGAACCCATTGAAGGAGCGAATGCCTTTAAGCTCCAAGGCGGGAACTTTCTTGCAAAACTGTATTGCGGATTTGCCAACTGGCTCGGGCATTTGCTATCGGATATCTCGGGATCGAGTGGAACAAGAGGACATAATGATGGACGGCGGGGAGCTGGCATTCCCCTCCCGTTCTATTCATTATTCCAACTATGTGACTTCGGGTCCATCAAAGTAAATGGACAAAGCAAAACCTTTGCAGAGTTTTCCACTGCCGTCTTCGAATCCGGTTACGACGCACGTTTCGGCATCACGATGGCAATCCCTGTCGCCTTCAATGAAATCGCCATTCGATTACTATGGGCACTAAAAAGTAAATTTTATCACAAACGGAGCTGGAAAGAATCCCTTCCAATTGGCAATAAACCCGAATTGCGACGCATGATCCTCGTTGGTCATGGAACACTTTGTGTAGTCGACGGCGCAGATGCCGCGTTGCGCGCAGGCGGCAATCCTCTTCTATTTGCAACACGTATGAACATGGTCGCTTGGTCAAGATTGGCGTTTAGCGGGTTGTTGGAAGTGCGAAGTATGTATAAAGAAAAGGGACTTGATTTACAAGCGTTAGAGAGTGATTTGGTAAGAGAGTGGGAGCGATTGGGGAGGTAGGTTTATAAAAGAAATTTGGAAGTTCTCATAGAGCACATTGTCTTCAAAAATCAAATTTTTCACAAGCATCCTTAAACAACAAAGACACATCATTGAGGATGCTTGTACCCTTTAATTTGTTCCAAGAACTCGATTGAGGGTACAATTTTAAATTCATAACAGTTTATATCTAGCAATCCAGACTTAGTATCATTGGTAACTAAATAATGTACGTGCCCAGCATAACTACACTCCAGAAACATGTCATCAAACTTGTCGTTACAATACACCTCAAGGTTTCCTCTAATTTTTAACGTATTTACAGATTTATAATAAAAAAACATATCTGCGATGTACAGTAGAAATGCAATCTTTTCTTCTTCCAGCTGTAACTCCTGATTAGCAATTTTCTTAGTAATATACATGAGCTCACCGATTGTTTCCTGGGAAAATGCCGCTCTAAAGATACCGGCATTAAAACAATCAATAATTTCTTCACAGTCTGATCTATGCCCCAACAAACCATCAATAATTACATTTGTATCAAAAACAACCTTAATCATTATACTTATCTAGTTCTAAGTCTCTTTTCACATCTTTAGAACTTCTCTTGTTTTCTTTCATTGCTTTTTGAATAATTTTTTTTGCTTCTAGTAAAGGATTCTCTTTTTTAATTGTAACCAATTTATTTTCCTCCTTATCCCTCAAACGTATCACTTCCTTTGGAATATGTATACGTGTAAGTGTTCGTAATCGGTACATTAATTATACCATAACTCCATTAAAAGACGAAATTATACGAAATTTAAATGATTCATTAAACATTCCTGTTAATTTAATGCATTTGCATAGTTAGAAAAGTGATAAATAGCTATTACACAATTCAAATTGCTTCACTAGTAGTTACAGACAAACTCCCCCGCACAGCACAAAACCATGCAGGGGCACTTCATTTATGACGGTATCGGATGCGCTGACTCTCCCGTACGAATCGTCTCACTACGAACAAGCACTTTCCGCAACTTTTCTTCATCTATTTCGTAACCAATCCCAAAGCCCGACGGAACACGAATAATCCCGTTTTCCATCGTAATTTCAGGTGTCACGATGTCGTCTTCCCGCTACTCCTCATCTGGACAGTACTCGGCATCATCTTCCTGGCTAATGGGGTCATGATGAATCGGGGACCGTTTTAAGGATTGATTGTGTACTTGTAAAGCTGAAGGTTCAGGTTCATTGAAAATTGAAAGGTTCACACAAATGAAAGGTGAACAACAGAATAACGTAGTCAAAAGGTCACGAAATGGCGATACTTGAGCTTAAAATAAAGTATTCTTCATTGTAGCTCCAAATACTGTCGTCTTAGCGTTGACCATTCAAAGAGTTCATCCCTTGTTTCAACGGAATGTAATGTTTCTAGTTTATAAAGGAAAATAGCTAGTTCACCGCGTTTGATCAATTGTGCCGTTCGGAACTTGTTACCTTGATCGCCAGACAAGATTCCATACTCAATAAACGCCGCCACAGCTTCTTTGTAAAGTGGTGCAACGTCAACGAAGTGAACACTTGCTACATTTCCGTGTATTCCATAGGCTCTTGCCAACATTAACGCCGCTTCTCCTCTAGTCATCATAAGATTTGCGCCAAAAAACGTCGTTGTAAGACCTTTTACAACGCCTTTCGCTTTTAATGCATTTATGTATGGAACTGCTCGAGCAGGCACGTCTATAAAATTCGACGAAGGTGCCCTTTCAATCTCCTCTTTCGTCAATGTCGCTTTTGCTAGAATGACCGCCACATCGACACGCTTAATGTACAAACCCGTTCCATACTCCGTTGGTGAAATGCCAGCCGTCATATTGTTATTCACCAAATAATTTACTGCATCTTTATACTGCTCACTAACGTCCTTGAATGAAGTGCTACTTATTTCTTCACATACCTCTTGAACGACTGCCGATCTTACTAATGAAGCTGTAGCTGCCGACGCTACAAGCTTATTGTATCTATTCATATATGACTTTCCTTTCAAAAAACCTTAAAACGTTTTTTCTATTTAGGAATTAATTGTACCCCCAGCTAACGTGCATTTACTATGGGCGAATGGTATTACTGCACAAAATAATGATTAAATACCCTTTGATAGGATACTATAGTACAGCATTTTATCAGCATAAGTAAGAATAAGATTCACCACAAACTCTTTATTGACAAGCTTTTCTTTTCATCAATCCGTTTACAAAACTGTTAGCTCAGAAGTAGTCTAACTTAATTTAAGAGACTGTAAACTAGCTAGATTAAGGACTTTAGCTCTATTAAAACTGGGGATTTCCATTGAAATAGCGTTTCCCACATTTTTATTATTAAGATAAAAAGCCGCCCCACTGTTAGTGGAAAAAATTGAAATAAAATTTGTTTGTCATGTAGGATAAAGGTCCCGAAATGGCGATTACTTAGTGTATTCTAACTCAGCCTTTTCGATCGACAACTCCGGCAATCTAACCACTATCCACCTCCCCTAAAACCATGAGCAATACGAAACCGTCGCCATTGACTTTTTGAAAGAAGAAGGGTTGAGCGACTAATTGCGAACCAGTATAGGTTAGTAAACGGGCTTTAGACAACTGTCTAGGCCCGTTTTCCTTTTTGTGAATAAACCGGAAAGAGCAAGCCTGAAAAATAAAATCCTTCCACCTGTATCCTTTCTGATCAGTCCTCGCTATATAGAGGGTAAAGGAGGAATACGAAATGACAATCTGCTTACAGCACTACAGTAAATTCACCACAACGGAGGAAATTGACACAGCCGCCTCTTTGCACGCCAGTCGTCACGCAAAAGCGCTCACCACTTCAGACAGCAAAGTACTCGACGTCATTCGCCACCACGCAGTCGACAACGGCGTCGCCCAACTGAATTACAAAACGTTCCAAGACGAAACGGGCAAATCCAACGCCACCGTCCGACGCGGCATCCGCAAGTTGGTGAAACTCGGCATTATTAAAAAAGTCCACTTCATCCAGCCCGTCGTAATGGGACTCGGAGCCAATATTTACATTCTCTTGCCGTTTGACGAGAATTGAAAGAGGGGTGCGAGTGGCCGGCCATATTTGGACTGGCTTCTTTTTTGTTCCGCGCGTTGGATGGCTTATTTTAAGGCGCTGGATGGCTCGCTTCGGTCAAGTGGCAAACTGCTCTAAGCGTAGAGCCATATACATTCGGCGCAGAACAAACTATTTCCGGCCATGCTTCCTTGCCCTGACCATCCTTCATCCAAAAACCGCATAACGTCAGCGAACGCGGCAAATTCCTTCAAAACGCCGCATACTTTCTC